>JAJKHS010000144.1 GCA_021154885.1 Thermoanaerobaculum sp. | reverse complement strand
GCCTCGGCGGCGGTGGTGAGCACCAGGGCGGCGGCGCCGTCGTTGATCTTGCTGGCGTTGCCGGCGGTGACGGTGCCGTCCTTCGGCTGGAAGGCCGGGCGCAGCGAGCCGATGCGGGAGAGGTCGGCCTTGAACGGCTCCTCGTCGCGGTCCACCACCACCGGCTCGCCCTTCTTCTGGGGGATCTGGACGGGCACGATCTCCTCGGCGAACAGCCCCTTCTCGGTGGCCTCGCGGGAGCGGCGGTAGCTCTCGAGGGAGTAGGCGTCCTGCTCCTCGCGGCTGAGCTTGTAGTCGGCG
Organism: Thermoanaerobaculum sp.; assembly: GCA_021154885.1. GTDB lineage: Bacteria > Acidobacteriota > Thermoanaerobaculia > Multivoradales > UBA5704 > DATARR01. The sequence continues at coordinate 319,379 of JAJKHS010000144.1, read as the reverse complement.
GCGCAGAGCTCGGCGCAACTGCCCATGTGGACGTCGCCGTAGGGGTCCCACAGGCCGTCGAGGATCATCGAGTCGAGGAGCTTGCCGTGGCCCAGGCGCAGCCCGTCGCGGGTGCCGGGAGCGAGGTAGGGCGCCTGGCTCATGCTCTCCATGCCGCCCGCGGCGACGATCTTGAAGTCGCCGCAGCGCAGGTCGTTGGCGGCGATCATCACCGCCCGCATGCCGGAGCCGCAGACCTTGTTGAGGGTGATGGCGCCGGTCGCCGGCGGGCAGCCGGCGCCGAGAGCCGCCTGGCGAGCCGGGGCCTGCCCCTGGCCGGCGGTGAGGACGCAGCCCATGTTGACCTGCTGCACGTCCTGGGGAGACAGGGCCGCCCGTTCGATGGCGGCGGCCAGGGCGCGCGCCCCGAGGGCGTGCGCCGGAAGGCCCGAGAGCGCACCCTGGAAGGTTCCGATCGGTGTGCGCACCGCGCTCAAGATGACGACGTCGTCCATGGCCTCTCCTGTGTCGCGCTGGGGGGAGTTGCTGGCCGCGATACCTCCCTTACGGCAGCGGCCGGCGGACGGGACTCGGGCGATGCTAGCACATCCTTTTCCCCAGCTTCTCCAGCTTCTCCCGCTTCGGGCAACGGTACAATACGCCCCAGAGGTGGACGTGACCATGCGCTCCCTGGGCATCGACTTCGGCGAGAAACGGATCGGCCTGGCCATCTCGGACCCGGCCGGCCGGGTCGCCGTGCCGCTCGCCACCCTGGAGCGCCGCAACGACCGCTCGGCGGTGCGGCAGATCGCGGAGATCGCCCGCCGCGAGGGGATCGAGCGGCTGGTCCTCGGGGAGCCGGTGGGCCTGGATGGCCGGCGCGGCCCGGCCGCCGAGCGGGTCGAGCGCTTCGGCCGCAAGCTCACCGAGCTCACCGGGCTGCCGCTCGAGCGGGTCGACGAGGCCCTGACCACCGTCGAGGCGGCCGCGCGGCTGCGCGCGGCGGGGGTCGACCCCCGCCGGCAGCCGGAGCGGCTCGACGCCCTGGCGGCCCAGATCCTGCTCCAGGACGCGCTGGACAGCGGGAAGCCCTAGAGGAGGAGCTGTGGCGAAAGGCAAGCGGTCCCGCGGCGGCAAAACCGGCGGCGGCAAAACGAGAGGCGGCTGCCGGCGGGTCTTCCTGGGGATGTTCATCCTCCTCCTGCTGCTCCTGGTCCCGGCCGGCATGGTGGCCTGGTCGTGGTGGAAGCTGCAGCGCCCCTACAAGGGCTACCCCGAGCCGGAGCGCCAGGTGACCATCGCGCCCGGGACGAGCGCCACCCAGACGCTCGTCAACCTGGAGAAGGAGGGGGTGCTGGCCGACGCCAAGCTGGCCCGCGTCTATCTCATCTACTCCATGCGGGACCCGAAGATCCAGGCCGGCGAGTACCTCTTCCGCGGCTCCCTCGCCACCCCCCAGGTGCTGCGCATGCTGGTGCGCGGCCAGACCCTCACCCACCGCTTCACCCTGGTCGAGGGAATGACCCTGGAGGAGACCGCCGACCTGCTCGCCACCCAGGGCTTCGGCCGGCGCGAGGCCTTCCTCGCGGCGATGCGCTCGCCGCAGCGGATCGCCGACCTCGACCCCGAGGCCCGCGACCTCGAGGGCTACCTCTTCCCGGAGACCTACAGCTTCGCCGCCCGCACCGGCGAGAAGGAGATCGTCGACCTGCTGGTGCGCACCTTCCGCCGCCGCTTCGAGAAGGACGTCCGCCCCCTCCTCGCCCAGGGGCCGCCCGGTCGCAATGCCCGCGACGTCCGGCAGGTGGTGATCCTGGCCAGCATCGTCGAGAAGGAGGCCAAGGCGAGCGGCGAGCGGCCGCTGATCGCCGCCGTCTACCAGAACCGCGTGCGGCAGAAGATCGGCCTGGCGGCGGACCCCACGGTCATCTATGCGCTGAAGAAGCTGGGACGGTGGGACGGCAACCTGCGGCGCGACGATCTGCGCATGGACTCGCCCTACAACACCTACCGCTGGGCCGGCCTGCCGCCGGGCCCCATCTGCTCGCCGGGCCTCGCCAGCCTCAAGGCAGCCGCCGTGCCGGCGAACGTCCCCTACCTCTACTTCGTGAGCCGCAACGACGGCACCCACGTCTTCGCCGAGACGCTCGCGGAGCACAACCGCAACGTCGAGATCTGGCAGCGCCAGTACTGGCGCGACCGCCGCGCCGCCGGCCGGTAGCCATTCCTTGATTGACAGTTCTCGATTGCTGGTGTATCAAGCGACTGGACAAGTCCACGAACATCAGATGCGCCGCCCCTCTCCAACGGGGAATCGCTGACGGGCGGCGGCGCCGGCCTGAAGGAGGCATGCCATGAACATCCCGGAGGAGTTTGGGAAGTATCTGCTGCTCAAGAAGCTGACTGAGGATCCGCTTGGCGAGACCTTCCGCGCCGGCAGGGTGGGGCAGGAGGGGATGGAGCAGGTGGTGCTGCTCCGGGTGTTCAACGGCAAGGGGCTCGACGGCGAGAAGCTGTGGGCCCGGGTCTCGGGGCGGGCCGGCCTGCAGGAGATCCTGAAGAGTCCCAACATCGGCAACGGCGTCGACCTGGGCCGCGTCCGCAGCTTCCCCTACACCGCCTACGACTACATCTCGGGCAAGAGCCTGGCGAGCGTCTTCGCCCAGTCCGCCCGCCAGCGGTCGCCCATCCCCACCGACCATGCGCTGCTCATCGCCGAGCGCGTCTCCCTGGCCCTGGCCGCGGCCTCCGAGAGCCGCTTCGAGGACGAGCGGGTGATGCATGGCTTCGTGGTGCCGCAACTGGTGATGATCTCCAACGAGGGCGAGACCCGCCTCCTGGGCTTCGAGGTGGCCCCCGGGCTGCGCGAGCTGGCGGCCGGCGGCTGGCAGGAGGAGACCCTCCGCCCCTATCTCGCCCCCGAGGCACTGGCCGGAGCGGCGCCCTCCCGCGCCGACGACGTCTACTCCCTGGGCGCCCTGCTCTTCGAGCTGCTGACCTGCGAGCGATTGCCCACGGGGTCAGCCGCGCCGCCCGAGGGGTACGGCGCCCTGATCGACGGTGCCGAGCTCCCCAACGACGGGACGCCGATGCCCGCGCCCATCGCGGCCCTGCTCAAGAAGAGCCTGGTCGGCCGCGAGCAGCGGATCGCCGACGCCGTGACCTGGCACAAGACGTTGTCGAAGCTGATGATCGACGGCCATTTCAGCCCCACCACCTTCAACCTCGCTTTCTTCATGCACAACCTCTTCCGCGACGACATCGAGCGGGAGAGCCAGGAGATGCAGGCGGAGAAGAAGCTCGAGCTGCCGAAGCGGCAGCCGGCGCCCGCTCCCGTGGCGGTGGTGGCGGCCGCCGCCGCCACCGCGACATTGCGCGAGGGCACCGGGGTGCGCGAGGGGACGCTCTCCGGCACCCTTTCCGGCACCCGCTCCCAGGCCGCCCCCGAGCCGTCCAGGAAGGGACTGTGGATGGGCATCGCCGCCGCTCTGGCCGTCGCGGTGCTGGCTGGCGGCGGCTACTTCGTCTTCGGGCGCTCGGCCGCGCCCGCCCAGGCCGGGGGGCCGGCCCCCGGCGCCGCCCCGACTCCCCGCGTCGCCTCCCTGGGGGCCACCCCGGCGCCCGGCGCCGCCCCGGCCGCCACGGGTCCCTCCGAGGAGCAGCTCAACGCCCAGATCCAACAGATGTTCGACGCCCGCAGCAAGGAGATGGAGGCGAAGCTCAAGAACCAGTACGACGACCGGATCAAGCTTCTCCAGAAACAGCTCGAGGACACCCGCAAGGGGAGCTCCGAACGGCCGCAGACCGCGGCGGTGCCGGCCGCTCCCGTCGAGACCCGTCCCGCCCCGCGCAACGAGCCCCCGGTTCCGACGCCGGTCCAGGAGAAGCCCGCCATCGCCGTACCCACGCCGACGCCGGCCGAACGGCAGGCCCCCACGCCGACGCCGACTCCGGCGAGCCCGGCGCCCGCCAATCCGGTGCCGGCCGCTCCCGCCCGGCCAGCGCAGGTGCAGGTGGGAGACCTGGTGCAGCCCGGCCCCGGCGTGGCGCCGCCCAAGCTTCAGGGGCAGCTCGATCCGCGCTATCCGTTTGCAGCCCAGCGCCTGAACCGGGCGGCCCAGGTGGACATCAAGGTGCTGGTCGACGAGCGGGGCCGGGTGATGGATGCCGAGCGGCTCGGCGCCAAGGCCGGCTTCGGCTTCGACGAGGCCGCCCTGGAGGCTGCCCGGCGGGCCACCTTCCAGCCCGCCAGCAAGGACGGCGTGAAGGTCAAAATGTGGATGATGCTGCGGGTGAACTTCAGCCCGCCAGTGCACTAGGAGCAGGCTGAGGACAGGGACATAAGGGACTTCAGGGACTTCAGGGACGGCAGGGACGAAAAGAGCTCCCGTCCCGTCTTCGTCCCTGTTGTCCCTGAAGTCCCTGCCGTCCCTTGTTTTTCGATCAGAAATCGGCGTGCTTCAGGCTGGCGACCAGCTTCTGGATGCACGGCTTCATGACCTTGTCGAACATCCGGTTGTCGTCCACACCGCCGCCGAAGCCGAACACCGAGACCTTGATGCTCGACTCTTCCTGGCTGGCCTCGTCGGCCCACACGATCTCGCCGGTGCTGGCGTTGATCAGCCGGGCGTTGAGCGCCGCCACGAACTTGCGCTTGCCGGCGGAGACGCCGCCGCCGCCGCCGCTCACGTCGGTGTTGCCGTACTCGGTCACCGCGCCGGTCAGCAGGTAGTTCAGGCCCAGGAGCTTGCCGAGCTTCATGGCGGTGCTCTTGTCGATGTCCCCCGACTGGGTCAGGTGCTTCTCCTGCATCATCGCGTCGAGCTGCTCGCGGTCGACGACGGTGAATTTACCGCTCTTGACCAGCTCGGTGACGAACACGTCCTGCGCCGCCGTGGCGCCGCCGTGGTACCACCACTGGTTGTCGGCCTTGTTCTTGAACTCCAGCACCGCGATGCGGGGCTTGGCGCCGGCCGCCGCGCTGGACAGGGCAGGGACGAGCACCACGCCCAGCAGGGCGAGGCCGCAGAGGGCGAGAATGGTAAAACGCTTCATAACGATAGACCTCCTTGAGAAAAGCGGCTTTCATCCTGAGTTTACCCCGGAAGAAGGCTCCACCGCTATCCGTCTCCTTCAGCCGTCCAGCTCCTGGGCGTCGACGACACAGAGGGCCGTCATGTTCACGATGTCGCTCACCTCGAGGCCGCTCTGCAGCACGTGGATGGGCTTGGCCATGCCCAGCAGGATCGGCCCGATGGCCTCCGCCCCCGCCAGGCGCCAGATCAGCTTGTAGGCGGTGTTGGCCGACTGCAGCTCGGGGAAGATGAGGACGTTGGCGGGTGCCTTGAGGCGGCTCCACGGGTAGCTCTCGTGGAGGATCTGCTCGAAGACGGCCGTGTCGGCCTGCATCTCGCCGTCGACCTCCAGGTCCGGCTCCAGAGCGGCGACGATCTCCACGGCGCGGCGGACTTTGCGGGCCGCCGGGTGGGTGTTGGAGCCGAAGTTGGAGAAGGAGAGCATGGCCACCCGGGGGACGACGCCGAAGCGGCGGGCGAATCCCACGGTGAGCAGGGCGATCTCCGCCAGCTCCTCGGGGGTGGGCTCGATGTTGACCGTGGTGTCGGCGAGGAAGAAGAGGCGATCCTGGAGGATGAGGACGTAGGCGCCGGAGACCCGGCGCACCCCGGGCCGGGTGCCGACGATCTGCAGCGCCGGGCGGATCGTGTCCGGGTAGGACTGGGTGAGGCCGGAGATCAGGCCGTCGGCGTCCCCCCTCTCCACCATCATGGTGCCGAAGTAGTTGCGCAGCCGCATCCGCTTGCGGGCATCCCCGAGGGTGATGCCGTCGCGCCGCCGCCGCTCGTGGAAGCGGCGGGCGTAGGTCTCAAAGAGCTCGCTGCTCTCGTTGTGGATGATGGTGACCCGGTCCTCGGGCAGGTCGAGGTCCTTCAGCCGGTCGGCGATCATCTCCCGGCGGGCGAGGAGGATGGGGTGGGCGATCCCCTCATCGACGAGGATCTTGGCGGCGCGCAGGATCTGCTCGTGCTCGCCCTCGGGGAAGACCACCCGCCGGGGGGAGCGCCGGGCTTGGTCGAGGAGGCCGCGCATCAGCTCCAGCCGGCGGGAGATCAGCGTCTCCAGCCGCCGCTGGTAGGCGGCGAAGTCCGCGATGGGCACCCGGGCGACGCCGCTTTCCATGGCGGCGCGGGCCACCGCCGGCGGCACGCGCAGCAGCACCCGGTAGTCGAACGGCTTGGGGATCAGGTACTCGCGGCCGAAGCGCAGGGAGTCGAGGCCGTAGGCCCGCAGCACCGCGTCCGGCACGTCCTCCCGCGCCAGCTCGGCCAGCGCCTTGACGGCCGCCAGCTTCATCGGCTCGTTGATATCGGTGGCCCGCACGTCGAGCGCGCCGCGGAAAAGGAAGGGGAAGCCGAGGACGTTGTTGACCTGGTTGGGGTAGTCGCTGCGGCCGGTGGCCGCGATGGCGTCCGGGCGCGCGGCGCGGACCTCCTCGTAGCCGATCTCGGGATCGGGGTTGGCCATGGCGAAGACGATGGGGTCGCGGGCCATGGAGCGCACCATCTCCGGCGTCACCACGCCGCCCACCGAGAGCCCGACGAACACGTCGGCCCCCGCCATCGCCTCGGCCAGGGTGCGCGCCGGGGTGTCGGCGGCGAATTCCCCCTTGTTGGGCTCCATGTCCTCCGCGCGGCCGCGGTAGATCACCCCCGTGCGATCGCAGAGGACGACGTTCTCCCGCCGCGCCCCGAGCTGGAGGTAGAGGCGGGCGCAGGAGACGGCCGCGGCGCCGGCACCGGAGAAGACGATGCGGACCTCCTCGATCCGCTTGTTCACCACCACCAGGGCGTTGAGCAGGGCGGCGCCGGAGATGATGGCCGTGCCGTGCTGGTCGTCGTGGAAGACGGGGATGCTCATCTCCGCCTTCAGGCGCCGCTCGATCTCGAAGCACTCGGGCGCGCGGATGTCCTCCAGGTTGATGCCGCCGAAGGTGGGCTCGAGCAGCTTGACCGCGCGGATGAATTCCTCGGGGTCCGTGGTGGCGACCTCGAGGTCGAAGACGTCGATGTCGGCGAAGCGCTTGAACAGGACCCCCTTGCCCTCCATCACCGGCTTGCCGGCGAGGGCCCCGATGTTGCCGAGGCCGAGCACCGCCGTACCGTTGGTGATCACTCCCACCAGGTTCCCTTTGGCGGTGTACTCGTAGGCCAGGAGGGGGTCCCGCTCGATCTCCTGGCAGGGGATGGCCACCCCCGGACTGTAGGCGAGCGAGAGGTCCCACTGGGTGGCCGTGGGCTTGGTGGGGACGACCTGGACCTTCCCCTTGCGCCCCCGCGAGTGGTAGGCGAGCGCGTCCTCGCGGCTGATCTTCTTCATGACGCCCCCCGGCCTGACCGGAATCCAGGCCGGGGATCTTACTATGAGAGGGGAGAGGTCAGGGCGCGGGCTCGAGATCCTCCGGCTCCGGAACCGCGGCCAGGACCACCTGTTCGAACACCCGCCGGTAGAGCAGCAGGAGATCGGTGAACACCTGCCGGAAGGCCTGGTCGGTGGTCTCGGCGAGCAGGCTCTCCCCCTTGATCAGAGGCGGCAGATAGAGGATGTCCTCGGGGATGATGCCGGCCTCCCCCTCCTCTTTCAGCTCCAGATCGGCGGCCCGGCGATCGACCAGGTAGAGGGTGTAGAAGAACTCGAAGTACCCCACCTGCAAGGCGATGAGGACCTTTTCCAGCGAGTCCAGCTTGGGCAGCTCCTTGCCGTTCTCATACTTGGAGAGCTGACTCTTGCCGATACCCGCCTCGCGGGCCACCCGGGCCTGGCTCTTGCCCCGCAGCTCCCGCAGAAGACTCAACGTACGTCCCAGGTTTGCGAACATGCCCATGCAGGAAATGTATCGGCTGCACGCCACCGAAAGCAAGCGCAAGTCTCTGAAATCATGGAGCTTATCGTCAGCGGTCGTGGTCTGATTCGACAACGAATGGCCGGCGTGCGACGGATAAGAGCCGGCTGCGTTCCCACCCCGCGCAACAAAGACCTGAAAGCGGGCACTGGCGACAGATCAGCGCTTGCGCTTGCGAACGCCCGCCGGACGGCCCGGCTTGGCGGGTTTCTCCTCGCCGCCGCCGGCCGGTGGGGGAGCGGCGGAGCGCGGAATCACCCGGAAGAGCACCACCAGGTCGCCCACCTCGATCGCTCCCTGGGCCACCGTGCCGGCCGGCTGGAGGGTGGACTGGAGGAAGGATTCGAGCCGGCCCACGAGTTCCTGCACCTCCGGCGGCGAGGGGCTCGCGCCCGCCGCCACCCCGCCTTTCTCGCGCTCGACGGCCAAGGCCTCGGACTCCACCAGATCGTAGCGGCGGAAGAACTCGCGCCGGCTCACCCCCTGGCAGGTGAGGATCTTGGCCAAGGTCGAGAGCGTCGCCTCCTGCTTGTGGTTCTCGATGCGCGAGAGCTGGCCACGGCCGAGCTCGGCCCGCTCGCCGAGCTCCTCCAGGGTCAGGCCCCGCTCCCGGCGCAGCCGCCGCAGGGTCTCGCCGATGAGCTCGAACATGGCCACGCCCCGAATCTATCCGGACCCAGCCCCGCGCATCAACCTAAGTCCTTTTCCTTGAAGAATTTAACCAGCTTTCCTCGTTACCTTGAGCGACGAGTTGTTGCCGCTCACGGCGCAGCATCCGCAAAATTCTGATGCTCGACGGCAAGGAAAATGGTCTGAACGGGAAGTGGCGGCTCGCCGGCCGGGGCTCGACTCCCGCACGGCGTCATCCGGAACCGGGAATCGCGCGTAGGGTAGGGCGTGCACCTCGCGACGCTCATCCAGCCCCCTCGTCCGCTCCGGCCGGTTGGCGTATATTCCGTGCCGGAGACCACGCGCTTGCCGCCAGCAGCCTCGCCGCCCCCCAGCGACCTCCTCCTCCTCGGCCGCATCGCGGAGGGGGACCTGGAGGCGTTCCACACCTTCTATGGCCGCTACGCCGGCCGGGTGCTGGCCTACGTGCGGCAGCTCAGCCGTCACCCGGACGGGGCGGAGGACGTGGTGCAGGAAGTATTCGTGGCGGTGTGGCGGCGGGCGTCCAGCTTCCGGCCCGACCGCGGCGACCCTGCGGGGTGGCTGTACACCATCACCCGCAACAAGCTGGTGGACCTGTGGCGGCGGCAGGGGGACGCCGCGGACTTGGCCGAGCTGAGCGAGCCGATGGATCCCGCCCAGGAGCAGGGCGAGCTGCGTCTGACCATGCACCAGGCCCTGACCCGGGTGGCCCCGGAGCAGAGGAGGGCGATCGAGATGGCCTACTTCGGGGGGCTCACCTACGAGGAGACGGCCCGGCGTCTGGACCTGCCGGTCGGGACCCTCAAGTCGCGCATCCGCTCGGGGCTCAAGTCCCTGCGCGCCGTGCTGGAGGGCCATTGACCGCCATGCACCCGTCCGAAGAGCTCCTCGTCGCCGTCGCCTCCGGTCAGGCCGACCTCCCCCACCGGGTGATGGTGGAGGGGCACCTCGACTCCTGCGCCCCCTGCCGCGCCGCCCTGGCCGAGGTCAGCACCCCGGGCGGCCTCCTGCTCGCCAGCCTCCCGGCCGCGCGCCCGCCGGACGCCCTGTGGGAGCGGCTGCGGGTCGGCATCGGCGCCCTGCCGCCGGGAGGCGGCGCCGCGAAGAACCCCGCCCTCGCCCCCTTTCCCCTGCCGGAGGGGGCGCGCCGGGAGATGCCCGACATCGCGGCGCCGCGCTGGCACCGGGTGCCGGCCAACCCCGGCCGTTACGCCGTCCTCTTCCGGGACCAGGTCTCGGGCAGCGTCCTCCTCCTCGGCCACATGCCCCCCCGCCGCGGCTTCCCCGCCCACCTCCACCTCGGCCCCGAGGACATCCTCGTCCTCACCGGCGGCTACGAGGACCACCTCGGTTCCTTCGAGCAGGGGGACTGGGCCTCCTACCCCCCCGGCAGCCAGCACCGCACCTTCACCGAGCCCGGCGAGGAGTGCTGGACGCTCACCCGCCTGGAGAAGCCCAACCTCTACCTGGGGTGGCGGGGCTGGCTCCAGCGCCTGCGGCGCTGATCTCGGCTCGTTTATCCCTTGACTTACTACTACTAATATATAGAAACTCCTCTCTCTACTGATAGAGACGCGCACCTACTCGGCGATGAACCGGAGGACGTCATGCACGGCATTCCGCGGCGGGCAAAGCTCATCGTGACCCGGGTACTCCTGGGCGCAGCTCTCGGTCTGGTCACCCTCACGGGCACCCTGGCGCTGTTCGCCGCGCCGGCCCCGGCCAGTCTCCGCCTGGTCGCGCGCTACGCCGTCCCCGGGCAGCCGACCTCGCCGACGGACGTCCGCTGGGCCGGCGAGAATTCGGTCTATCTCGCGCGCTTTGAGGACGGCGTGGCCGAGGTGAAGCTCGCCCCGGGTCTGCCCGTCGTTCGCACGCTGGTGCCGAGCCAGGCCATGGGCCACCTGGCCAGGTACTTCTGGCACGTCGCCGCCTCCGAGGGGATCCTGGCCTTTGCAGATCGAGACATGAAACTGGGCTGGCGCCCCATCCAGGCGTCGCCCGACCGGAAGGTCCTGTTCAAAATGAGACACGTGGCGCTCACGGCAGGGGTGGACCTGCGTGGCGACCGCCTCCTCCTCCTGGGCGTCGGGCTCGAGGAGGGTTTGGAGGACAGGTACGATAGCGAGGGTGGGCTCGCAGGATTTGGCAAGCTCACCTCGGACCTTCAGGATCTGAAACCCCTGCGGCTCGACTCGGAAGGGAGAGGGTCACCGCATCTCTCCCGCTGCGGATTGCTGGACGCCGGTGGGGCCCGCTTTCTTCAGGACGGCTCCATGTTCATCGTGCCGGCCGTCGAGCCAGGAGCTTTCCTCTACGACGCCGAGGGCGCCCTGCTGCACTCCTGGACCAACGTCGACCTGGGGGTGGACGACCTCTGCTCAGGCGTCACCAATTCCTTTGCCAAGACTTGGACTCCCTTGAAGTGCCGTGCTTGGAGAAGCTCGCACCGGGTCGTGGACGCCGTCCTCCCTCTGCCCCAAGGGCCGGCGGTCATCGTCCGCACGATGGTCAACAGCAGACCCACGTGGCAACTGAAGGTGCTCGGCTCGCACGGGATGATCCGGAGTTTCGCGATTCCTGTGTCGAACGCTGGACCGAACGACCGGCTCACGGCGGATGCTCGCGGGAGCAGCATCGTCATCCTGCGAAGAGAACAGATCCCCAGCCTCGATGACGAGTCGATGCCCGGGGAGCTCCTCGTCATGGAGCTGCCAATCCGGTGACACGAGCTCACCAAACAAACTTCAACGCTCAGGAGGGACTCTTCATGCCTGAAGATCGATGTGTCCAACGCTTCGCGCTGCTGGCTCTCGCTTTGGCCATCTCTTCCACCGTGCTCGTGCGCTCTTCGCCGGTGGTGGCCGACGCTGTCGGCTGTACCGGCATAAGAGACACCATGGCTTTCCCCGGCGCCGCATGCACGTATAGCCAAGGCAACACGTGTTACCTGTGTGAGCGCAGCTATAATGGCGGCGCCGACATCTCATGTGCAGAGTCGCCCGACGGCAGCATTGCGTACTGCAAGCCCTTCACCCCCTCGGTCAACCCGTAGACGATCTAGCCGGCCAGCCCCGGGCCGCGGCGACGCTTCAGGAGAGCGCGCAGGGCTCGCCTTTTGCATTCACGATCGGCTATCAGCCATGTCCCAGGCCGGGGAGTAGACTGAACCGCATGGACGAAGACGACCCTGGACAGGTCCCCGAGCGGGACCGGACGAAGCAGGCGCCCGAGGTCTCGCCCCTCCTGCTCTCCATGTTCGAGCGCTACGTCCGGGGGTATCTCGCCCGGCACTTCCACGCCTTTCGCCTGGCCAAGGCCCAGCGCCCCGATCCGGTGGCCATCCGCGGCAAGCCGCTCATCGTCTACTTCAACCACCCGTCCTGGTGGGACCCCCTGATCTGCCTGCGCCTGGCGGAGCAGTTCTTCCCCGACCGCACGAGCTACGCCCCTATGGACGCCGCGGCGCTGCGCAAGTACCCGTTGTTCGAGCGCCTGGGGTTCTTCGGCGTCGAGCTCGGCAGCGCCCGCGGCGCCCGCCACTTCCTCACCCTCTCGCAGCAGGTGCTGTCGCGGCCCGACACAGCGCTCTGGATCGCCGCCGAGGGGCAGCTCACGGATCCCCGGGCGCGCCCCCTGCGGCTGCGCTCCGGGATCGGCCATCTCGCCGCCCGGGTACGCCAGGCCGTGCTCCTCCCCCTGGCGTTGGAGTACCCGTTCTGGGAGGAGCGGACGCCCGAGGCCCTGGCCCGCTTCGGCGAGGAGATCGCCGCCAGCGAGGCGGGCCTCACCGCCACCGACTGGACGACGGTGCTGGAGACCCGCCTGCAGACGGGCCTGGACGCGCTCGCCGCCGACTCGCTCGCCCGCGACCCCGCCCGCTTCGACGTCCTGCTGGACGGCGCGGCAGGGGTGGGCGGCGTCTATGATGCCTGGCGGCGCCTCAAGGCCCGCCTCCGCGGCGATCCCTTCCAGCCGGAGCACGGCGACGATGCACTCCCTGAGCCGCCACGGAGGAAAATCTGAAGCGGGCTTCGCGAAGCCCCTCAGCGGCCCCGCGAAGCCGTTACGAGAATTCGTGAGGCCGTTACGAGAATTCGCGAGGCCCGGCGCGGGCTTCGCGAGGCCGATGACGGGCATGGCGAAGCCGATGACGGGCTTCGCGAGGTCGATGACGGGCTTCGCGAGGCCGATGACGGGCTTCGCGAGGCCGGTGACGGGCTTCGCGAAGCCGATGAGAGGCTTCGCGAAGCCGATGAGCGGGATCGGGGGCGGCTTCACGCCGGCCGGGGGATGACTTCAGACCCCAGGGGCCAGTCACCGGCGAGGAAGGCCTCGGCCGCCGGGAAGAACTCCTGCGGGCGCTCGAGGTAGGGGTGGTGGCCCGCCCCTTCGATGCGCAGGAAGCGGCCGTCGCCGGCGTGGGCCGCCCACTCGCGCGACGCCTCCTCCGGCACCAGGTCGTCCGTCCCCTGCATCACCAGCAGCGGCCGCCGCAGGCTCCCCAGGCGCGGCCGGAAGTCCCACCCCTTGATCTTGGGGATGATGTGCCGGAAGTAGAGGCTCATGACGTTCGGCGGCCACTCGTTGGGGAAGGAGCAGATGTCGTCGAGCGGGAAGCGCGCCGCGGCGGACAGCTCGCCCATCTGGGCGGGGAGCAGGAAGTAGGTGAACCAGGCGCGGCAGAAGGCCACCGGGTCGTCGCGGTCGACCCCCTCGCGCCGCATCTCCTCCAGCCGCGGGACTCCCGGCGGATAGGTCAGCTCCTCCCAGGTGGGGGTCTCCTGCAGCCACTCCCCCGGACGCCGCGGGGTGATGGGGCAGACGAGGAGCATCCGCTCCACGTGCTCCGGGTTGTCCAGGGCGTAGAGGGCGGTGATGGCCGCGTGGTAGGAGGAGCCGAGGAGAGCCATGCGCTCCAGGCCGAAGTAGCGCCGCACGGCCTCCAGGTCGGCGACGTCCTCCTCCAGGCTGAGATGGCGGCCGTCGGTGACGGCGCTCGACCGGCCGCGGCTGCGCGGGTCGTAGAGGATGAGCCGCCGCCGGCTCCCTTCGGCGGCCAGCGGCTGGAGGATCTCCGCCAGCCAGTTGGCATTGGGCACCACCACCGCCTCTTCCCCGTCCCCCAGGACGTGGTAGTAGAGGTGGAGCCCCGGCCGGACGAAAACGAACCCTTCGCTGCTCCGCATCGCAGAGGATCGTATCGCAGAGCGGCACCGAATCAGGCCCTCTCGAACCGCAGTTCCGGGTCATGCTGGGCGCGGTAGAGGAACTTCACCACCCGCCGCGTCAGCTCGACCGTGGCAGCCTCCCGCTTGGCGGCGTCGCAGAAAATCTGGAGCGCCGCCAGAGCCTCCCGCTCCACCTTCTGTGCCTGGAAGATCCGCAGCATCTCCTCGGCGAGCGTACGGGTCTCGCCGGTGCGGCCCTGCTCCAGGAGGATCAGGGCCAGCTCCAGGCTCACCACCGCGTAGTCCCAGGTCAGCTCGCGCCGACCGAACACCTCTCTTGCCTGCTCGAAAGCCGTCTGCGCTTCCGAGATTCGCCCGAGCCCCGCGGCGATCTTCCCCTCCAGCCATACCACGCGCGTTGAATCCAGCTCCTCGCCCAGCCGCTCGGCCAGCTCCCGCACCTCGTACAGCCTCGGCTCGGCCTCCGCGAACCTGTGGAGAAAAGTCAGATCCACCAGGAGGTTGAACCGCAGCACCAACGCGTTCCGCGGCTGGCGGGCGGAGTCGATGAGGGGGGCCGCCTCGGCAAGCGCCGCAGCCGAGCCTTCCGGGTCGGCAAGAATCTGGAAGATCGCTGACTTGCTGAGAAGGATCTCCCCTCTCAGCTCTCCTCCCCGATCGAGGGCCAGGGCCTCGTCGATCCGCTTCAGGGCCTCCGGCAAACGCCTTTGTTCCCGGCGGAGCGACGCTTCGAGCCGCGGCAGCCAGGCTGCGTTCAAGAGACCCGGGTCTGCGGCGGCGCCGGCCTCCCACAGTTTCTTCGCGCCGGCGAACGCCTCCTCGGCGCCAGGCAGGTCGTTACACACGCGGCGGCCGTTGCTCACGTGCGCCCAGGCATAGCCCTGGAGTCGCCAGCTCCAGACCGTTTCCGCAGGAGTCAACTCGGCGATGAACAGCGCCAGCTCGGCCAGCTCCAGGGCTTGCCGAGGCTGATTGGGTGCCGCGGTGATGCTCTCCCGGGCCACTCGCTCGCACAACGCCCAGGTGCGGAACTCGTCCAGCTCTTCCACCAGCATCCGTCGCTCCGCGGCCGTGCACGTTTGCAGACGATCCCAGAGCGCCGCCGCCTCCGCACGATCCTGGATTCCCGGGCGAACGATCCCGGGCGTTGCGTGGAGGGGCTCCAGGATCAGGTCCGCCGCCCTCTGGACCAGGACGATGAGCTCGGCGGAGACCCCGTCCCCAAAGACGCGGCCGGCGCGTGAGCGCCCCCGCGCCGCGGTCCGGAAGGAGCGGAGCCCCCGCAGCAGAGGGTCGAGCAGGTAGAGTGGGAAGCTGGCCGCTGCCGCGACCTTCTCCAGAGCCTCCCGCGGAATCGCCCGTTTCCCCTCGTCATAAGTAGAGACCTGACTCCGCCCGATCCCGGCGGCCTTGGCGAGCTGGCCATGGGTCCTCCAGCCGCGAAGATAGCGGAGCAGGACCATGGCCAGCCTCGCCTCAGGATCGTTCGCCTCGGGATCGTTCTTCGCGCCATCTTCCATCTCATCCTCCTTGGGAGTGACGAGGTGTCACTCTTCCAGGGGTTTTCTCCCCGAATCCCTGGCACCATGGGCACCCGGGAGGCTTGGGACTCCGCGGCCATGGGGGCCGCCGGCGAGCCGCCTCCCGGAAAGGAACTGGTCATGCGAGTCCTTCGCAGAGCAGCCGTCTTGATCCTCCTCGGGCTCACCCTCGGAACACCTTGGGCTGGGGCCTCTCCGCTTCGGCCGGCGGCCCAAAGCCACCCTTCGAGGCGGGCCACCGCGCAGCACGTCCTCGACTACCTGGGCGGCCTCCTCACGAGCTTCTGGCTCAAGACCGGCTGCACGATCGACCCCAACGGCCGCTGCGCACCGGGTACGCAGACCCGGAACATCGATGCGGGGTGCGGAATGGACCCCTTGGGCCACTGCGCGCCGGGCCACTAGCAATCCAGAGCTTCCTTGGGGCTGAAGCGCTTCACTCCACTTCGGCCCCTTTCTCCACTTCGGCAAACCGTAGCTTGGGGTCGTGCTGCGCGCGGTAGAGATATTTCACGACCCGTCGCGTCAGCTCGATGGTGGCGGCCTCACGCTTCGCGGCGTTGCAGAAGAGCTGGAGCGCCGCCAGGGCCTCCCTTTCAACCTTCTGCGCCTGGAAGATCCGTAGCATTTCCTCGGCGAGCGTGCGTGTCTCGCCGGTGCGGCCCTGCGCCAAGAGGATCAGGGCCAGCTCCAGGCTCACCAGCGCGTAGTCGTACGTCAGCTCGCGCCGAGCGAACACCTGCCGCGCCTGCTTGAAAGCCGCCTTTGCTTCCTCGATCCCGCCAGCTCTGGCGGCTGGGCGACGAGGCACGGCTGAAGATCCGGAAACGGCGAGTGCCCGCGCTGGAGCTCGGGATCCTTCCGGACGAGGGCGAAACGGCCGCATCGGAGACTCCGCCGCGCAGACGGATGGAGGCCATGGAGTGATCGAAAGCGAGAGGCAGGAACTGCGGGCTGCCGCAAGGGGTCTGACGGCGATCCGGTACCGGCTCTTGGGCGTGCAGGCGAGCATTCCACCGTCTGCGCAGGAGACTTCGCGGGAAGACCTCGAAGGCGACCGGGACGTGGAGACGGAGATGCGCAGCGTCATCGCCAACGGAATTCAAAACTGCCTGGACCCTCTGATCGCCGATCTTCTCGCGGCAGCCGAGTATCAGCCGGAGAGCGGGGAGGCGGAGAGGCTCAGTACGCCGCCGCCAGGGTGAACGAGAAGACGCTGCCTTCGCCGGGCGGCGAGTCGACCCAGACGGAGCCGCCGTGGGCCTCGACGATCCGCTTGGCGATGGAGAGCCCCAGCCCGGAGCCGCCCTTGGACTGGGGCGCGGCCTGCCAGAAGGGGACGAAGAGGTGCGGCAGGTCCTCCTCAGCGATCCCCGGCCCCGTGTCGGCGACGTAGAAACGCACCTCGCGCCCGGCCGCGAAACGCTCGGCGCCCACCACGATCCGGCCGCCCGCGGGAGTGAACTTGAGGGCGTTGGCCACCAGGTTGGCCAGCACCCGCAGCAGGCGGTCCCGGTCCGCGTCCACCTCCGGAATCTCCGGCGCCACCTCGGCCTCCAGCCGCAGCGACTTGTGATCCGCCAGCGGCCGGTGGGACTCCACCACCTCCTCGATCAAGGCTCCCGGCGCCAGCCGCTCGCGCTCCAGGACCAGCCGCCCCTCGTCCAGCCGCGCCACGTCCAGGAGGTCGCGGATGAGGCGGTCCATCTGGTCCACCGAGCGCCGCATCGCCTCCAGCGGCCGGCGCCCCTCCGGCGGCGCGGCGGCGAGCATCCGCGCCGCGCTCATGGCGAGCGGGTTCAGCAGGTTGCGCAGGTCGTGGGAGACCACCGCCAGCACCTCGTCGCGGGCGCGCACCGCCTGCCGGGCGTCCTGATAGAGGTAAAGGTTGTCCACCGCCAGGGCCGTCCGCCGCGCCAGCTCCTCGGCCAGGCTGACGTCCCAGCGCCGGTAGTGACGGCCCGGCTCCGCGGAGAGGAGGACGATCGCTCCCCGCGTCTTGCCGCGGGCGACGAGCGGCACGACCAGCGTGGAGAGGAGGCCGAGGCCCGCCAGCGCGGCGCGGCTCCCGGACCCCTGGGCGAAATCGTCGAGGACGTCGGCCGTGACGCGGGATGCGACCTGGGCCTCGCCCGTACGCATGGCCCGGATCACGGGATGCCGCTCGCAGCCGGCGTCCGGCACTCCGGGGAGGGCTTCGCGCAGGAGGTCCCCGCGGTCCGGCGCCGCCTTGAAGGCGGCCCGGCGGAGGACGCCCCGCTCCACCACGTCGATCAGACAGTGGTCGGCGAACCCCGGCACCACCAGGCCGGCCACGCTCTGCAGCACGGAGTCGGGATCGAGCGAGACCGAGAGGACCGAGTTGGCCTCCGCCAGCAGCCGCAGGGCCCCCTCGATCCGCTTGCGGTCGGTGACCTCGATGCAGACGCCCACCAGGCGGGTGGGGCGGCCGTCCTCGTCCCGCACCAGGCGCCCCCGGGCCTCCACCCAGCGCATCTCGCCGTCCGGCGGCAGGATGCGATACTCCATTTCGTGCCCGTCGGGACCGGCGAGGGACTCGGCAATGGACCGCAACACCCGGTCCCGGTCCTCCGGATGGATGTCGCGCTGGAAATCCTCGAAGGTGCCGCCGAAGCTCCCCGGCGCCAGGCCGTGGATGCGCTCCAGCGCGGACGACCAGCTCACCCGGCCGCTCTGGAGGTCCCACTCCCACGTACCCATCCGGCCGGCTTCCAACGCGAGCCGCAACCAATCCTCACGCCCGCCGGCCTCGCCCCGCCCGCTCACGGGACCTCCTCCCCCGTTGGGGATCTCTGAATTCTGTAAATTATATCAGGATTCAGGAGCTCTCCCCAACCGCAACCTCGAAGACGCGGAAGGGGGGGCGGTCCGGATAGGCGTGGCGCAGGAGCGAGAGGCTGACGTTGAACACCGGCACGCCCTGGGCGGTCTTGCCCTCCGGCTGCCCGCGGTGGGCGTGGCCGTGGAAGACGGCCTGCACGGGATAGCGGGTCAGCGGCTCCTCCAGCCGGCTGGAGCCGAGGAACGGGAAGATCTCCACCGGCTCCCCTTCCACCGTCTCCTGGATGGGCGAGTAGTGGAGCACGGCGATGCGCGGCCTCCCCCTCAACCGGGCGAGGGCCGACTCCAGCTTCAGGGCCTCGTCCACGGCCTCGCGGACGAACTGCTTGATGATGTCCTCCCCCCAGGGCCCCAGGGCGCGCTTGCCGAAGCCGCCGGCGAACCCCTTCACCCCCGCGAACCCCACCCCCTTCACCTCCGTGGCGTCGCCGTCCAGCACCCGGATGCCGCTGTCGCAGAGCAGCCGCTTGATCTCCTCCTGCCTGCCGCCCTCGAAGTCGTGGTTGCCGAGCACCGCGATCACCGGCACGCTGACCGACGCGTGGATCTCCCGCGCCAGGTCCACCGCCTCCTCGGGCAGGCCATGGTCCGTCAGGTCGCCGCACAGCAGCACGACGTCGCAATCCCGCCCCGCCTGCGTCAGCACCTCCCGCACCGTGGGCTCAGGCGACCGCGCGTAGTGCAGGTCCGCCAGCGCTGCGATGCGCACCGTTCCATTTCTCTGGGTCATTGCCTTCTCTCCCGCCGCCAGTGGGTTTCAAGAGGCGTGCCAGAGTCTGAAGCTCGAAGCAAGGTCGAGTCTCGGGCGATATCATTCTTTGTCCCTGCCGTCCTTGCTGTCCTTTGTGTCCTTGCTTTCCCGGCACCAACGGCCTTGGCCAGAACCTCTCTGGTACGCCTCTTGCTCTCTCCCGCGACGATGATCGAGACCAAAACCCCGCAGGCGCAGAACGTCCTGGCTCCCGAGACCCTGGACTTCTATCGCGAGGCCATGGCAGCCTTCGAAGAGGGGGGCGTCCCCTACCTCGTGGGGGGCGCCTACGCCTATGCCCGCTATACCGGCATCGTCCGCCACACCAAGGACTTCGACGTCTTCGTCCGCCCCCGGGACTTCGACCGCGCCCTCGACGTCTTCACCCGCAAAGGCTGGAAGACCGAGCGCACCTTCGCCCACTGGCTGGGCAAGGGCTTCCAGGGCGACGACTTCGTGGACGTGATCTTCAGCTCCGGCAACGGCGTCGCCCGGGTCGACGACGAGTGGTTCGAGCACGCGGTGGACGAGACGGTCCTCGACCGCCCCGCGAAGCTCGTGCCGGCCGAGGAGATGATCTGGTCGAAGTCCTTCATCATGGAGCGCGAGCGCTTCGACGGCGCCGACGTGGCGCACGTGCTCCACTCCCGCGCCACGGACCTGGACTGGGACCGCCTCCTCCGCCGCTTCGAGCCTCACGGCGGCTGGCGGGTGCTCTTCGCCCACCTCGTCCTCTTCGGCTACATCTACCCGGGAAGAGCCGGCCTCATCCCCGGCCGCGTCCTGGAGACCCTCGCCGGCCGCCTGCGCAGCGACACCGCCGGCGAAGAGGACGAGAGGATCTGCCGCGGCCCGATCCTCTCCCGCTCCCAGTACCTGGTGGACATTCTCCAGTGGGGCTATGAGGACGCCCGCCTGCGCCCCGAAGGGAACATGAGCCCCGAGGAGGTCGAGCGCTGGACGCTCGCCGCCGAGAAGGACGGCGACCTCAGCCAGCTCGCGGCGATCGAGGGGGAGTAGGCGTCCACCCCTGGGGCGCCATCTCGAAGCTGGCGAACTGGAACCCCGGCGCCACCGTGCACCCCACGAGGGTCCAGCCGCCCAGGGTGCGGGCCGTCTGCCAGACCCCGGCCGGCACCACCCCCTGGGGCCGCTGACCGGCCGCGAGGTCCGGGCCCAGGAGCACAGCCGAGCGCTCCCGGCCATCCCAGAGGATCAGCTCCAGGGGAGCGCCGGCGTAGTGGTGCCAGACCTCGTCGGCGTCCACCACCCGGTGCCAGGCCGACACCTTCCCTTCCGGCAGCAGGTAATAGATGGCCGTCGAGGCGCCGCGCTCCCCCTCGGGCGCCGGAGCGCGGAACGTCTCGCGGTAGAAGCCCCCCTCGGGATGGGGAGCGAGGCCGAGGAGCCGGACGACCTCCTCGGCCGTCATGGGGCGATCCCCGTCATTGGGAGATCCGATACCGGATCGTGACGCTCGCCTCGACTCCCACCTGGCCAGCCGAAACCGGAGTCGGAGCCATGGACTCCGCCATCGCCATGCGGGCGACTCCAAACCGCGGCGAGGGCGGCGGCTGGACCGACACTCCTCCCTCCGCGACCTCCAGGATCTCCCCCAGGTGCAGACCGAGGGCCTTGGCCAGGGTCTCGGCCTTGGCGCGGGCCGCCCGCGCGGCGTCGGCCAGGGCCTGGGCGCGGGCCGCCTCGTCGTTGCGCAGCCCGAAGTCGACCCCCTCCAGGGTGTTGGCCCCGGCGCCGAGGCCGGCGTCGACGACCGGGCCGACCTTGGCGAGGTCGGTCACCCGCACGCTGACCGTGTTGTTGGCCTGATAACCGGTGATCCGGGGAGCTTGGTTCTCGGCGCCCGGCCGGTTCTGCGAGTAGAGGGGGGAGAGCGAGAGACCGGAGGTCTGGATCTCCTCGGCCGGGATCCCCACCTTGCGGATAGCGTCCAGCACGGCGTTGGCGGTGCGGTTCACCTGGTCCTGGACGGCGCGGGCGGTGGGCGCCTGGGCCACCACCCCCAGCCGGACGTTGGCCTCGTCGGGAGCCACCCGGGCCTGGCCCGAGCCCGACACGATGAGGGTGGGAACGGCGGCATCCATGGGCCCTCCTCCCGCCGGCGGCCTGGGAGCCTGGGCCGCCAGGGGCAGCGCCAGCAGGGCCAGGACGGCGGCGATCGTCAGTCGTTTGCGGTGTTTGCGGTGTTTGCGGTGTTTGCGGTGCTTGCGCATGAGGTCTCTCCTTTGCCGCCCACCAGTATAGACAGACGCCCCCGCCGGCGCTGAGGCCGGGCGGGGGCGGGGCGTAAACCGATGCCTCTCTATTTTCGCTCGAGCTGTTTCATGTTCAGTTTGCCTTCTCTGTCGACCACGTTCGTGGAAACGTTGACCGTATTCACGGTAGTGGCGAGGTCGTAGGCGCCGAAAATGAAGCTGCCCAACGCCGCGATCCCGGCGAGGGGACCGCGCCCCAGGAAACCCAGAATCGTCGCGATCACCGCGAGAACGAGAGCGATCACCTGCACCGCTCTGGGCGGAGGAGGACCGACAGGTATGTGATAGATCGGACCGTCTTCAGCGGAATCCCCAACTGGTATTGTGGACATTTGATCCCTCCTTGCCGGACAGACGTCGATCCCGCCCGGTGGCATGATTGAGCGCCAGAGCGATGGGGCTCCGCGCCGGCTGTTTTAATAGCAATTCGTCTATGACTGCTGGGCCGTCTCTCCAGACCGGCCGCTCACGGCCTCTTATAGGCGTCGTACAGGGTCCGGCGTTACGCGCATTCTCATCGAGGCTCTCCGATCAGTATGAAGGGCGCCCAGTAGGAGGGATGGGGGTATCGACCATCCGCAATCATCTTCAGCTTGGCTCTCTGCAGCGCTTTGCTCTTATCGTGCAGCTGGTCGAGATCTTTGTAGAAATCCAGCATCAGATCCGGCGTCGGCCCATCCGTGACGTTCCACAGACTTACCACGAGACTAGGCACACCGGCATAGAAGAAAGCTCGCGTCAAACCGACCAGGCCCTCGCCCGTAACCTCCTTGCCCAGCCCCGTCTGGCAGGCTGACAGGACGGCCAACTCCGCGGACAGTTTGAGGTTGAAGATCTCGCGCACCTGCAGCAGCCCCCCGGAGCCGCCGCGCGCCCTCAGCGCCAGGTAGGAGTTCTCCGGATAGCGCTCGTCGGTCTTCGCGTGGGTGGCGAGGTGGAGCCGGCGGGCGCTGGCCACCCGGGGACTTCTGACCACGTCCTCGGTGGCCGCATCGTCCAGGAAGCTCACCGCCTCCCCGGGATAGAGCCCGGCGATTCCGGCGACCTCCTGCTGGGAGGCGGGCAGGCGCTGGAACCCGCTCTGCGCGGACGAGGCGAAAGGGGCGAAGGCCGCGACCTGCGTGCGCTCCGCCGCCAGAGGCTCCGGCCGCGGATCGCGCAGGCCGGCGAGCACGCTGGCCGACGGGACGTAGGCGATGGGGACTTGGCGCAGGAGATAGGGCAGGCTCCCGTAGTCACGGTCCTCCGTCACCGGCGCGGTGAGCAGGGTTTCGAAGGGGATGTAATAGAGCGGCCCGTCGGGGGCGACCAGAAGATAGGACTTGCCGACGAACGACCTGGAAGCCGGCGCCAGGAGCGTCTGATACAGCCGGTAAGCCAGATCGAAATAGTCCTTGCGGGTGAGATTGCTCTCCTTCTCCAGAGCCTCTCGCAGCCGCTGGACCTGTTCCGCAATGACCCCCTCGGGAGGCAGGGGAAAGCTGTGGATCTGCGAGCGGGTCACCACGAACAGGACGGAGCTCTCCTCTCCGAGGAAGAACTCGAGCAGGGCCGTGCGGTCGTCGAGGACCCGGCGCTGGATCTCGGAGGAGGTCAGCGGCTTCGGGTAACGGACCTGGGCGTAGCGCGGGTTGCGGGCGTGGATCTCCAGGTCGAGCGCCTGCCAGCGCTCGTCCAGACGGTCGAGCGCTGCGCGCAGGTCCCGGGCTTGGTCCGGCGTCGTCCCGGGATCGCGCAGGTGGATCTGCGCCTGGGCGAGCTCGTCGGAGAGCTGGTTCTCCCGCTGTCGAAGATCGGGGTCGAGCCCCTGGCTGACGTCGATGCGTCCTTCCGCCAGCAGGTCCAGCATCCCGCGGGCCCGGGCCTGCTCGCTGGCCGCCAAGGCCAGGTCCTCGTAGTGCTTCCCGGGATGCGAGCGGGCCAGCCGCAGCAGCAAGCCAATGTAGAGCTCGTAGAAATTCCGCCGGTTGGCCAGGAAGCTCGTCCGGAGCTGCGATCCCGCAATGTTGTCCCGCGTGGACTCGACGATCTTCAGGGCGCTCTCGACGTCGCTCCGGGCCGCGGCGAGGCGGCCCCGGTCACTCCACAGCCCGGCACGCCGCAGCAGAGCAGGAGCTACGACTCTCTGCAATTCGATGGAGGACCCCACAGCGATGGCCTGACCGAACCGGTCGGCCGCGAGATCCAGCTTGCCCAGGTCACGGTAGACCGAGCCCAACGCAAGCAGGGTTGGAGCTTCGCTCGAAGGGGTGTGGCTCGCTTGGGCCTTGGCGAGCGCCCGCTCCAGGGTGGGAAGCGCTTCCTGGGGCCGGCCCGCGACGTACTGCGCGACTCCCAGGTAATGGAGAACGGTCCACGATTCCTGAGGAGCTACCCTGCGAGCCTCTTCGAGCACACCCAGCGCCTTGGCCTTTTCTCCCATCCTCTGATAAGCCGAGCCAATGCCGACCAGCGCACCGACCTCGAGGTCGGGTCTACCCGCCTGGTGGTAGGCCTCTCTGGAGAGAGTGTAGTTTTTCAGTGCCTTCTCCGGCTCCCCCAACTCGAGGAAGATCGCGCCCAAGTTGAGAAAGTGGACCCCCACATCCTCGGGCTGCCCCCCTGAGCGGACCAGCCGGGTATACATCTCCACCGCCTTCTGGAGCTGACCTTTGGTTTGGTAGATCGCACCCAGGTTGTGCTCCGCCGAGACTTCGGACCTCGCGTCGCCGCCGACGGACCGGCTGAGCTCCAAGGCCTTCTCGAAGGCCTGCCGCGCCTCGCCGAGTTGGCCCTCGTTGTAGCGGGAGGAACCGATGCCGATCAGGACCCTGGCCTGCCGCACGACGTCACCGGCCTCGACGGCCAGAGGCAGGGCCTCTTGAAACGCCTCCAGTGCAGCATCCGGCTTACCCTGGTACAGATAAGCGGTGCCAAGGCTTTCGAGCGTGGAAGCCTGCTCGTAAGCCCCGCCCGCCTGGCGCCAGAGGCTCAGGGATCGCCGGTAGAGATCGATCGCCTGGTCGTACTGTCCCGAGGGCAGGGTGTAGTCGCCCAGGTTGGAGAGGGCCCTGGCCTCACCTCCCGTAAAACCGATCTCATGGGCGCGCGCCACGGCCTTCTTCTGCCAGTCGCGGGCGGCCTGAGGGTCCCCCTGGTGGCTTTTCAGGAGGGCCAGGTCTCCGAGGGTCTCCACCTCGCCACGGCCGTCTCCCGCCTCCTTCCACGCGGCGAGAGCTTCCTGCAACCGAGTGATCGCCTCTCGGCGCCTGCTCTTTTCGAAACGACGGCCCTCGGTCAGTGCCTTGGCAGCTCTGACCCGGGCCTCGTCCCCGGCCACCGGCGGGTGTTGCATCACACGCACCGTCACCCTGTATCGGCCTGCGAGCTTCGGTGAGCCCGAGGCGCTCACGTCGATGCGGTAGGTGCCGGTCTCCCTAGCTATCCAAGCGAGGAGTTGGGAGTCGAGAGATCCACCTCCCTCCCCCACGGCAACCTCGTCTCCGTACGGATCCCGCAGTCTGGACGACAGACTGGCGCGACGCTGAGAGATCTCGAGGACGACGAAGGTACCGTCGGTAACGCGAAGGCTGAATCCCTGTCTCGCCCCGCCGCGGACCTCGCGCTCGATAAAGGAACCCGGCTGCGGTGGAAGCCCCAGGTCGCCGGGGTAGGGAGCCAGGGGCTTACGCCTACATCCCGCCGCGAGGCCGGCCACCAGCAAGGCCACTCCGCAGAAGGAGAGGATGCGAAGTGAGCGGAATGCGCACGAAGCTGTCACGTAGGTCAAGTTTATCGCACTCGCGGCGAAGAACTTCGTAGAGGAGGACTCGCGATGGAGCCTGGAGAATACGCAAGGGGGACTGGAGACTATAGGATGTTGTCTATGGCGACGGACGACCGGGAGATGGTCGCCCGCTTTCTACGGGGCGAAACCGAGGCGGTAGGGACGGTGGACGGCTGGATCTCGCGCGCCGCGTGGCCATATCAGCGCCGGCTGGCCGACCGCTGGGACGACGTCCTCCAGGACGTCCGGCTGGAGGTGACGCGCCTCCTCGGCCAGGGGAAGTTCCGGGGCGAGTCGAGCCTGCGCACCTATCTCTGGCGGGTGGTCAGCCACACCTGCCTCGACCAACTCCGGGCCCAGAGCAAGTGGAAGTGGGCCGATCTGGACACCCTGGACCAGGGGGAGGGCCCCGCCGCCGCGTTCCACGTCCCCACCTCCAACCGGGAGGACCGGGACCTGCTCCTCAGAGTGCTGGAGCGGGTCTCTCAGGACTGCCGGGAGATGTGGCGCATGATCCTGGCGGGCCTCTCTTACAAGGAGATGAGCGTGCGCCTGAACGTCGCGGAGGGGACGCTGCGGGTGCGCGTCCTGCGCTGCCGGGAGAAGGCGGCCGCCTTGAGGCGGGATCTCCTGGACGGCGGGACGGCGAATGGGCGTAACGTCACGGTCAAAGGTTCGCCTAACAAGAGTGAAAGGGCGAAACCTAATGACCTGTGACCAAGCCATCGAGCTCCTCCCCTGGTACCTGAATGGCACCCTCGAATCCGGGGAGCTCGCCGAAGTCCGGCAGCACCTGGAGACCTGCGAACGCTGCCGCGCGGCCCTGGCCGAGACCGGACAGGCCTGGTCGGTGTTCACCCAGCACGTCCCCGCCCAGGATCTGGTGGCTCTCGCCTGGGGGGAAGACCCCTCTCTCGCCGCCGAGGAGCACCTGGCCGCGTGCGCCGAGTGCGCCGCGGAGTTGGAGATGGCGCGAATGAGCCGGCGGCTGGAGGAGGAGGACAACGTCGCCGTGTTCCCGGTCGCGAAGCCGCGTCCCGCAGCCGGCGCCGCCCCGCGGACCTGGCGCGCCGCGGCCCTCGCCGCGAGCCTGGCGGCGACGGTGGCCGCGGGCGGCTGGCTCCACGCCGTCCGGCAGCCGGGCGATCAACTCGCCCACACGAAGACTCTCGTCGCCTTCGATTTCGATACGGTCGACATGGGTGCGGGTGGCGTGGTGCGGAGCTCTATCCAAGAGTTTCCCAACGACCGGTTCAAAGTCCTGTTCCTGACGACGAACGCTTCGGGAAACCTCGAAGCCGAGGTCGTGGACGAGACGGGAAAGGTCTCCCAGAGAAGTCCCCTCAGCCCTCTCCCTGGTGTCCAAGGTGTCCATATAGTCCTTATCCGCGCCGGCCTGGAGCCCGGTGAATACACCCTCCGGCTCCGGAAGGACGGCTCCCCGCTGTCCGACAAGACCTGGACCTTCCGGGTCGTGAAGCCTGCCGCCGCGCCTTCCTAGGCCGCCTGGTCCTTTTCTCCCGCTTCCAGGCAATCTCCATACCGCAGCTCTGAACGGCTGGTGGCGAGCGCCAACTGCTATCACGGCAGCGGCGACTCCTACCTTGCCAGCGGCTGCTGCCGAGCCAGCAACGGCCGCTGCCAGCCCAGCAACGACCGCTGCCGGCCCAGCAGCGACTGCTGCCAGCCTAGCGACGATCGCTGCCGGCCCAGCAGTGACTGCTGCCAGCCCAGCAACGACCGCTGGCGACCCAGCAGCGACTGCTGCCGGCCCAGCGACGACCGCTGGCGGCCCAGCAGCGACCGCTGCCGAGCCAGCAACGACTGCTGCCAGCCCAGCAGCGACCGCTGGCGGCCCAGCAGTGACTGCTGCCTTGACAGCGATTCCTGCTATGGCCGAAGCAGGCTCCTACCGCCCCACCACCTCTCGCGCCGCCGCTCCCTGGATGGCCAGGGTCGCCGGGTCCTGGAGGAAGGCGGCCACTCCCAGGGCGTCCACCTTCCAGCGCTTGTCGACGCCGAGGACGATCTCGGCATTTCTCCCCGCCTTTTCCCGGCATGGAGGCACTGTGGACGGCCCTACGCCTTTCTTGCGCCACTAAATCTGGTACCAGTGTCTACCAGGACCCTTAGATTTTGTGTAGGCAGCTTGGTAGTGGTATGCTGAGGCCCAAGGCTGGCTTTCATGATTCCCCAGCCTGTGCTGTCTGGCGGAGCTCCAAGAATGGCGAAACTGAGAAAAGGCGAGCGCCTAAGCCGAAGGCTTGAGGCGGTCGTGGCAAGGCTATGCGAAAAGCTAGGCCCGATGACCACGACCCGTGCCGTGAAGCTTCCCTACCTGGTCGACGTCGAGGCGACCCACTATCTTGGTCGCCACATAACCGATGGCACGCACGAGACCTGGGATCATGGCGTCGTCACGAGCGAGGTCTGGTCCTACGTCCAGAATGGCGGCGACATCCAAGGACCTTTTGACATCTCGCCGCACTCCTTCTCAGAAGGCGGCAAGCAGATCTCCCTGGCTGGCGAACCAGACAACGACCTCACCGAGGAAGAGCTGGCCATTGTGGACCTGGTCGCCGAAAAGTATGGACGGATGGACGCAGGAAGTCTGGGAAGATTGACGAAGGCGCTAAACACCCACTTCGATTCTCACGTCTGGGGTAAGAACCGTCGAGCTGCCGTGGATGAGGACGCCTATTCCAGGTTGGCCGATGGTTACCAGGCATTTTGTGGTCGTCTCCCCTACCTTGATTTCACGAATGAGGAGGAATGGGGCGAGCCCATCGATGATCCGCATGAATACTTGAGGCGCAAGCTGGCTGGGTAGACCTGTCGTTCCTTACGAGCCAACCTGGCTTGACAAGACCTTCCAAAAAGAGCTCAACTCGCTCAACAGCAGCGAGCAGGGTAAGTGTACCCGTCTATTGGCCGAGCTCATCGACGCCCTCAAGTCATGTAGACACCCGCTCCTACCGCCCCACCTCTCGCGCCGCCGCTCCCTGGATGGCCAGGGTCGCCGGGTCCTGGAGGAAGGCGGCCACTCCCAGGGCGTCCACCTTCCAGCGCTTGTCGATGCC
This sequence comes from Thermoanaerobaculum sp., assembly GCA_021154885.1. GTDB lineage: Bacteria > Acidobacteriota > Thermoanaerobaculia > Multivoradales > UBA5704 > DATARR01. The sequence goes on along the minus strand of JAJKHS010000144.1, from coordinate 291,363 downwards.
GAGGACGATCTCGGCCGACTTCTCGGAGCCGGCGGCGGCCGGCAGGGTCAGGGCCTTCTCGAAGCGGCGCACCACCCGGTCATTGCGCAGGACGCGCGAGGCGTTCTCCCCCGCCTTCACCGGCGTGGACAGCCCGCTCTCGTAGATGGCCACCCAGAGGTCGAGGTCCCCCGATCCGGCGGCGCGGGCCATCTTGGCTCCCACTTTCACCCGCAGGTGGCCGTCCGGCGTGGGCGGATCGACGGCCAGGGTGACCCGGCCGGCCGGCTCCTGGCTCAGGGCGTCGCCGATGCGGCCGATCACCTGCCCCTCCTCGGAGCCCACGCACTCCGCCCGGCCGTTGATCACCACCTGCGGGGTGTAGATCCGGTTGGTGTGGAACACCCGGGCACCGTAGAGCTTCTGCCGGTCGGACCAGCGCGCCGAGGAGAAGGGGTCCTGCCAGCCGATGTAGTTCCAGTAGTCGACGTGGAACGATAGCGGGATGACCCTCCCCTGGTACTGGGGGTCGTGGGCCAGCTTGGCCAGCAATCTATCCGCCGGCGGGCAGCTCGAGCACCCCTGGGAGGTGAAGAGCTCGACGACGGCGGTGCGGTCGGAGTCGGCCGCCGCCGCGCCGGAGCCCCCGCGGGGAGCGAGGACGGCCAGGACCAGGGCGAGGAAGGAGAGCTTCAGGATGGTGCTCATGGGATCGGACCTCCAGGGCGGCGGATCATTGGCGCCGGCTCTGATGATACGGCGGGACGGCCGGATCGGCCTTCACCCCTGGCCCACGATCCCCAGGATCTCCCGCCCATATTTCTGCACGATCGTCGGCCCGATGCCGGGGACGTTGAGGAGGTCGGACTCGCTCTGCGGCCGGCTGGCGGCGAGGGCGTGGACGGCGCGGTCGGTGAGGATGCGGAAGGCGGGAACGCGCCGGCGGCTGGCCTCGGCCCGGCGCCAGACCTTGAGGGCCTCGACGAGCGGCGGCGAGACCAGCTCGGGCGCCGCGCCGGGTGCGAGGCCCTCCTGGCCGGCGCGGGCCGCGAGCCGCTCGCGATAGGCCCGAGATTCCCCCTTGTCTGGGCGCTGGCGCTTCTTCCGCGTCTTGGGCATCTCCTCGGCCATCTCCACCCGGCCGATGATCGCCGGATCGCCGTTGTAGCCTTCGGGGGTCAGGACGGCGCGCTGGAAGCGGATGGTCTTGCCGTCCTTCTCGAAGGCGTCCTCCTGGAGCCTGAGGAGGCCGGCGCGGGCCATGCCGCCCAGCAGGCGCTCGAAGGACTTGCGGTCCGAGAGCTCGTCCGGGCAGATCTCGCGGTAGAGCTGGCCGGTGGACTGGCCGTCGCGCCGGCGCAGGCCTTTGAGGACGCTGACCAGCAGCTCCCGCTCCAGGTCGTTGGGCGCCCGGAAGCGGCGGGCCACGCAGTCGTCCGGAGCGCAGACGTCGCACAGGCCGCACGGCTGCCCTGAGTCCTCCTGGTCGCCGAAGTGGCGCACGAGATGGAGCATGCGGCAGCCGTGGGACTCGGCGTAGCGCACCATCCGCTCGAGCTGCTCGAGCTTGTGGTCGCGCTGCGCCAGGTAGGCCCGCTGCCAGCCGCTGGCCGCAGTCGTGCCGAGGGCGACGTTGCCGTCCGCGTCCACCAGGGCGCCGCCGTGGATCCACAGCTTCTCCAGGGCGCGCTCGAAGAGCTCCTCGTCCATCCCCAGCCGTTTGCGGACCTGGCCGTCCACCTGGGACTGGGAATTGAGGGCGCGGAAGATGCGGTCGAGCTCGGCCACCTCGGGGTAGTCGCGGTTGTGGAACCATTCGTGGCTGCGGCGGTCGTTGTAGGAGTAGAGGAGGATGGCGCGCGAGGGGAGGCCGTCGCGGCCGGCGCGGCCGATCTCCTGGTAGTAGCCTTCGACGCTCCCGGGCAGGCCGGTGTGGATGACCGTGCGGATGTTCGCCTTGTCCACCCCCATGCCGAAGGCGATGGTGGCGACGATGACCTCCAGCCGGCCGGAGAGGAAGGCGGTCTGCACGCGGTCGCGCTCGTGGGTGGTCATGCCGGCGTGATAGGTGGCGGCGGGGAAGTCGTCGTGCAGGAGCGTGCCGAGGAGGTCTGCCTCCTTGCGGGTGGGGGCGTAGACGATGGCCGGCCGGCGCTCGGGGTCCGCCAGGATGCGGCGGACGGTGTCGGCGCGGTCCGAGGGGAGCATCTCCACCGGCTCGACGGCGATGTTGGTGCGCCGGAAGCCGTGGATGAAGCGCTCCTCGCGGGCGAGGCCGAGCTGGGCGGCGATGTCGTCCTGCACGAGCGGCGTGGCGGTGGCGGTCAGGGCGATGACCGGCGCCGGCCGGAGCAGCGGCAGGCGTCCGCCCAGCAGCCGGTAGTCGGGCCGGAAGTCGTGCCCCCACTGGGAGATGCAGTGCGCCTCGTCGACCGCGATGAGGGCCGGCGTGCGCCTGGCCAGCATCTCGGGAAAGCCGGGGACGGAGAGACGCTCGGGGGCGATGAAGAGGTAGTCGAGCTTGCCCGCCAGATAATCCAGGCACACCTGCCGCGACGCGGAGCGATCCCGGCCCGAGTGGATGCGCTCGGCCTTGAGGCCCAGCTCCCGGAGCTTGGCCACCTGATCCTCCATCAGGGCGATCAGCGGCGAGACGACCAGCGTCGTGCCCCCCCGGGCGAGGCCGGGGAGCTGATAGCAGAGCGACTTGCCGGCGCCCGTGGGCATGACGAGGAGGACGTCCTTGCCTGCCACGACCGCTTTGCAGACCGCCTCCTGGTAGGGACGGAAGGCGGTGAGGCGGAAGGCGGTGCGGAGGAGGGTGGGGAGGTCGTGGGCGCGGGGGGCGGCTACCCTGGCCTCAGAGCGCGCCCGCCCAAGACCCTCATCACCCCGACCCTCTTCTCCCACCGCACTCCCCCCAACCGGGAGAAGAGGGAGACCAGCAAGACCGCGACCTCCGGGTCCCCCTCTCCCGGTCGGGGGGAGTGCGGCGGGAGAGGGGACAGGGGTGAGGGATCTTGGGAGGGGGGTGGCGGCCGGGCAGGTGAGGCCTCCCCCCACCACCTCCCGCACGTACTCCTCGATCCCCTTCATGAACGCCGCGAGATCGCCCTGGCCGCGCTGGATGCGCTGGAGCTGGGCCTCCCACTGACCGGTCATGGCGGGGCTCTTGACGTGGGGGTGGACGACCTCGACGAGGCGGACGCCCTTGTCGGTCGCCTCCAGGGTCTTGCCGGTGCGCACGATGTACTCGCGGCGCAGGAGGGTTTCGATGATCTCCGCCCGGGTGGCCGGAGTCCCCAGGCCGGACTCCTTCATCGCGTCGGAGAGCTCCTTGTCGTCCAGGGTCTTGCCGGCCGTCTCCATGGCGGTGAGGAGGGTCGCCTCGGTGAAGCGCTTGGGCGGCCGGGTCTGCTTGGCCACGGCGCGGACGTCCAGCACCTCCTGCGCCTGGCCCTGGGTCAGGCCCGGCGGCAGGTCCTGGTTCTCCTCGACGGGAGCGGGGTCGGCGGCCTCGTCGTCCTTCTTCTTGTCCCTGTCGTCCCTGTCGTCCTTGTCGTCCTTTCTCTTCGCCTTCTTCCTCTCGATATCGAGCACCTTCCAGCCCACCTGATCCACCAGCGTGCCGGTGCTGTGGTAGCGGTCCACGGCCGGCTCGCCGATCCCCGAGGGCGGGGGATTGCTGATGGCGGTGATGACGGTGGTGACGGACCAGACGTGGTCGTCGTGCCAGGCGGAGAGCAGGCGCCGGCAGATGAGGTCGTAGACCTTGCGCTCGTCGTCGAGGAGGTCGGCGCCCGCGGGCGAGGTCGGCGTGGGGATGATGGCGTGGTGGTCCGTGACCTTGGAGTCGTCCACGAACCGCTTGCTCAAGGGCCGCTCGCCGGTGCCGGGGGCCAGCTTGTTGAGATAGGGACCCTCGACGGCGCGCACGATCTCGTTCAGGGTGGCGGCGACGTCGGTCGAGAGGTGGCGGCTGTCCGTGCGCGGATAGCTGATGAGCTTCTTCTGCTCGTAGAGGGTCTGGGCGAGCCCCAGGGTCTTCTTGGCGCTGAAGCCGTAGAGGCGGTTGGCGTGGCGCTGCAGCTCCGTCAAGTCGTAGAGGAGCGGCGGCGGCATCCTCTTGGTCTCGGCGCGGATCGACTCGATCTCCGCCCGGCCGGTGCGAGCCCGGCCGACGATCCGCATGGCCTCTTCGAGATCCGACCCCGGCTTCGCGTCCGGCGCCGCCTTGATCCGCTTCGCCTCGGGATGGGGTGAGTCTCCCCGGAACCAGGTGCCTTTATAAGAAGGACGGGCTTCCTCCTCGATTCCCCTGGCCCCGATAGTCCCCTCGGGCGAGAAGGTGGCCAGAACCTCCAGGTAGTCCTCAGGCACGAAGGCGCGGATGGCCAGCTCGCGCTCCACCAGCATGGCGAGCGTGGGGGTCTGGACGCGCCCCACGGAGAGGTCCTCGTTGAAGTCCAGGGTGTAGGCGCGGGAGAGGTTCATCCCCACCAGCCAGTCGGCCCGGCTGCGGCCGCGGGCGGCGTCGGCGAGCGGGTCGAAGTCGTGGCCGTCGCGCAGCTTGCGGAAGCCCTGGCGGATGGCGTCGGCGGTGAGCGAGGAGATCCACAGCCGCTGCACGGGCTTGGAGCAGCCGGCCGCCTCGTAGATGTAGCGGAAGATCAGCTCGCCCTCGCGGCCGGCGTCCGTGGCGCAGACGATGCGCTCGACGCCGGGGGCGGTGATCACCCGGCGGACGGCCTCGAACTGCTCCTTCGTGTCCTCGGCGACGACGAGAGGCCAGTCGCGGGGGAGCATGGGCAGCAGGTCCCGCCGCCAGCGCCGCCAGTCCGGATTGATCTCGTGGGGCTGGGCGAGGGTGACCAGATGGCCGATGGCCCAGGTCACGACGTAGCCGTTGCCCTGGAGAAAGCCCTCCCCCCGCTGGCTCGCGCCGAGCACACGGGCGATGTCCCGGGCGACGGCGGGCTTCTCTGCAATGACCGCGATGCTGGCGATGGTGGCGATGGTTTCTGAGGGCATGTCCGGCAAAGGCTCAGGGTATCGGCGAGCGGCTCCGATTTTACCGCACTTCGCGACGCCCGGAAGCGGCGAGGTGGATCGGAGCTCCCAGAGTCTAGAGGATGCGGAGAGGCTTGGCGAGGAGAGGAAGGAACCCCGCCGCCGCTCCTCCAGGAGTTGGAGCGGCGGCGGGGGCCGGGTACAACTTCAGCGCCTTTGGACGACAACAGAGGACTTCAAGAGAAATTGCAAAGCTGTCTATGGAGTGCGGCAAGGTCGCGGGACCGTGACACCGCCGTCACCGGAAATTTCTCATGTCCCCACTCCCACCAGCTCCCCCGACTGCACCTGCCACAGATCGGCGTAGATGCCGCCCTTGGCGACCAGGTCGTCGTGGTGCCCCTCCTCGGCCACTTCGCCGTCGCGCAGGACGAGGATACGGTCGGCGTGGCGGATGGTGGAGAGGCGGTGGGCGATGATGAGGGCGGTGCGGCCGGCGATCAGGGTGCCGAGGTTCTGCTGGATGGCCCGCTCGGTCTCGGTGTCGACCGAGCTGGTGGCCTCGTCGAGGATGAGGATGGGGGCGTCCTTGACGATGGCGCGGGCGATGGAGAGGCGCTGGCGCTGGCCGCCCGAGAGCTTCACCCCGCGCTCGCCCACCAGGGTGTCGTACCCTTGAGGGAGGGAGGCCACGAAGCCGTGGAGCTGGGCGAGCCGGGCCGCCCGCACCACCTCCTCCAGCGAGGCGCCGCTCGAATAGGTGATGTTCTCCCGGATCGTGCCGTGGAAGAGGTAGACGTCCTGGCTCACCAGGGCGATATTGCGCCGCAGGTCCTCCAGAGTGACGGCGCGCACGTCGTGGCCGTCGATCCGCACGGCACCGCCCGAAACGTCGTAGAAGCGGAGGAGGAGCTTGATGAGAGTGGACTTGCCGGCGCCGGTGGCGCCGGCGATCCCCAGGGTCTCGCCCGGGGCGATGCGGAAGCTCACGCCCTTCAGTACCGCCTGATCGGCCCGGCCGCGGGAGTAGCGGAACTGCACGCGGTCGAAGACCACCTCGCCGCGGGCCCGACCGAGGAGCTCGGGGCGCTCCGGGTCCTGGATGGCCGGCGCGGTGTCCAGCAGGCCGAAGGCGCGGCGGGCGCTGGCCTTCGCCCGCTCGTAGTCGTCGACCGTGGTGCCGAGGCGTGTCAGCGGCCAGAGCAGCCGCTCGGTCATCATCGCGAAGAGCACCAGCTCGCCGACGGTGATGTTGCCCTTGCCATTGAGGATCCAGTAGCTGCCGATGAGCAGCACGCCGGCGAAGCCCATCACGATGGCCATGCGGATGAGGGGGGTGTAGATCGCCGACAGGCGGATGGCGTCGAAGTTGGCCTGCTGGTACTCCGCCGACGCCTGGCGCACCCGCTCGGTCTCGAACTCCTCGGCGGTGAAGCTCTTGATGACGTGGATGCCGGCGATGTTGTTCTCCAGCCGGCTGGCGAGGCCCCCCACCCCCTGGCGCACCTTGCGGTAGCGGGGCTCGATGCGGCGCTGGTAGACGAGGCTCCCCCAGAGGATGAGCGGGACGGGCGCCACCGCCACCAGCGAGAGCTGCCAGGAGAGGGGGAACATCACCGCGAAGGCGAAGGCGAAGAGCACGGCGAGCTGGACGAATTCGTTGAAGCCGGTGTTCAGGAAGCGCTCGAGCTGGTTGACGTCGTCGTTGAGCATGGCCAGCATCTCGCCCAGCCGGTGCTCCTCGAAGAAGGCGATCTCGCGCGACTGGATGCGGTTGTAGACGTCCATCCGCAGGTCGTGCTGCACCCGCTGGGCAAGGGTCATGAACCCCGCCTGGTACAGCCACTGGAAGAGGCTCTCGAAAAAGAAGATGACGACCGAGAGGCCGGCCAGCACCATCGCCATCTGCCACGGGTCGCGGGTGCCGGCGAGCGCGGAGATCCAGCCCGGGGGCCTGCCGCGCAGCGAGTCGATGACCCAGCCCACCAGCAGCGGCGGCATGAGGTCGAGGACTTTGTTGGCGACGCTGGCGCCGGTGGCGAGCGCCAGCCTGCCGCGGTAGGGAGCGAGATAGGTGAACAGGCGGACCATGGGCCGCCGGGCCTCGGGCAACGATGCGGAAAGCGGCGCCGGCTCGTTCATGCCGAAGGCGGACGGCCCATCCTGGCGGCCCCCATCTTGGCGGAATTGAAGGCGGCGCTGCCGCCCCGCGGCACCGAGAGGGTCTGCCAGTGGTCCGAGGCGAAGTGCTTGGCCAGGAAGACGATCTGGCCGAGGTGGTAGGCGTTGTGGGTGAGCTGCCGGTTGATGGCCCGGATCACGCTGTGGGGCTCGGCGCGGATGAGGACGGTCAGCGGCAGATCCTTCTCGTGCAGGGCGGTCAGCGCCTGGAAGAGACAGCGCCACCCCTCCTCCCAGCGGGCGAGGAGCTCCGCGCGGGTGGTGCTCGCGGCCACCACGAACTCGGAGTCGCGGTCGCGGTCCGGCTTCTCGCCGTCGGAATTGAGGAAGTCGGTCCAGCGGGAGCGCAGGTTCCCGGCCAGGTGCTGGATGAGGATCGCCAGACTGTTGGACTCGGGGTCGAGGGTGGCGAAGAGGTCCTCGTCGCGCACCTGGGCCAGAGCCTTGTCTCCCAGCTCCTTGAGCTTGCGGAACTGGTCGACCACGTCCTTCAGATAGAGAGACGCCGGAGAGTCGGTCACGGGTCAGGTCTCCAGAAAGGGGCCGCCGGGCGGCAGGCCCGGGGAGAGGGTATCACCGGCACGGTAAAACCCGGTCCGGCCACGCCAGGGAGGGGCACGACTGGCGCGGACCGGACCGGGGACTTGAGGCGGCTGCCCGGAGGAGGCCCCGGACAACCGCCTGCCGTTGTCACGGCCAGCTCCAACCCTAACTCAGCGCTTCCGCAGGCGCTGTGAAGAGATTCACAGTCCGCCTGCGAGGAACCTCACAGAGTTTTTCCCTCGGAGAGCGCGATATAATCCACGGGTTCCGGATCAGCTTCGTCGTCGCGAGCCGTTTGTCGATGTCCGTAACTCTGCTGGAGGACGATGCCTCCCCGGCGCGGAAACCCATGGAGCCCATGGAGAAAGACGACATCTTCCGCCTCATCGCCGACAGCCTCCCCGAGGGGCTGGGGATCGGTGACGCCGAGGGGCGGCTGGTCTACGTCAACGACCGGTTCTGCGAGATGGTGGGCTACCCGCGCGAGGAGCTCCTGGGGCGGCGGTGCGCCGATCTCCTGGACGACGCCAACCGCGCCCGGCATGAACAGGAGATCGGCCGCCGCCGCCAGGGGGAGAACGCGCGCTACGAGCTGGAGGTGACGACCCGCGAGGGCGGCCGTCTCTCCACGGCCCTGTTCCCCCGCGGGTTGTTCGACGCCGATGGGCGGTTCCTCGGCTCCTTCGCCGTCGTCACCGACGTCTCCCAGAAGAAGCGGGACGAGGAGCAGGTGGAGCGCGCCCTGCGCGAGTCGGAGGTGCGCTACCACGGCCTGTTCGAGGGCGTGCCCGTGGGCCTCTACCGCACCACTCCGGCGGGGGTCATGCTGGACGCCAACAGCACGCTGGTGAAGATCCTGGGCTTCCCCAGCCTGGAGTCGCTGCTGGAAACCAAGGTCGGCGACCTCTACCAGGACCCGGAGGACCGCCGCCGCTGGCAGCAGGCCATCGCCGCCGCCGCCTCGGCGCAGAGCTTCGAGGCGCGGGTGCGCCGCTTCGACGGCGTCGTCATCTGGGTGCGCTTCACCGTGCGCGCCTTCCGCGGCGACGACGGCGAGATCCTGCGCTACGAGGGGGCCCTGGAGGACATCACCGACCGCCACCGGGCCGAGGAGGCGCTGCGGGCGAGCGAGGAGCGCTTCCGCTCCCTGGTGCAGAACGCCTCGGACCTCATCTGCATCCTCGACGCCCAGGGGATCGTGCGCTACGAGAGCCCCTCGCACCGCCGGGTGCTGGGCTCCGAGCCGGAGGAGCACGTGGGCCGCAGTCTGCCGGAGCTGGTCCACCCCGAGGACCGGACGGTGCTGGAGAACGCCCTGCGCCAGCTCGTGGAGGAGCCGCGGGAGATCGTCACCTTCGAGTACCGCCTCCTCCACCGCGACGGCGACTGGCGGGCCCTCGAATCCACGGCCTCGAACCTCCTGGGCCAGCCCGCCGTGGCCGGCATCGTGCTCAACGCCCACGACATCACCGACCATAAGCGGGCCGAGGAGAAGCTGCTCCACGACGCCCTGCACGACGAGCTGACGGGCCTGCCCAACCGGGCCCTGTTCATGGACCGCCTGCGCCAGTCGATGGAGCGCTCGCGCCGCGAGCCGGACCGCCTCACCGCCGTCCTCTTCCTCGACCTCGACCGCTTCAAGATCGTCAACGACAGCCTCGGCCATCTGGTGGGGGACGAGCTGCTGATCCAGATCTCCGGCGCCCTCGCCGCCGCCCTGCGGCCGTCGGACACCATCGCCCGGGTGGGCGGCGACGAGTTCGCCATCCTCCTCGAGGGGGGGCGCGACGTCAGCGATGCCGTGCGCGTGGCCGACCGCATCCACGACCGCCTCTCGACCCCCACCAACCTGGGCGGCCACGAGGTCTTCATCACCGCCTCGATCGGCATCGCCGTCCACACCCCGGAATACGAGCGGCCGGAGGACCTGCTGCGCGACGCCGACACGGCCATGTACCGCGCCAAGACCTCGGGACGGGCCTGTCACGTGGTGTTCAACCGGGTGATGCACCGCTTCGTGATGGCCCGCCTGCAACTGGAGACCGACCTGCGGCGGGCGGTCGAGCGGGGCCAGCTCCGGGTGCACTACCAGCCGTTCGTGGACCTCGCCACGGACGAGGTCACGGGTTTCGAGGCGCTCGTGCGCTGGCACCATCCGCGGCGGGGCCTGCTGCCGCCGGACGAGTTCCTCTCCGTGGCCGAGGAGACGGGGCTCATCGTGCCCATCGGCCGCTTCGTCCTGATCGAAGGGTGCCGGCAGATCCGCGAGCTCCAGCGCAAGCACCCCGAGATGGGGGACCTCAAGCTCACCGTCAACCTCTCGAACAAGCAGTTCTTCCAGGCCGACCTCTTCGACCAGATCGCCGAGGCCCTCGCCACCTCGGGACTCGATCCCGCCTGTCTCGGGCTGGAGATCACGGAGGGGGTGATCATCCGCCAGGCCGATTCGGCGAGCGGCCGCTTCTCGCGCCTCAAGGGCATGGGCGTGCAGCTCTATCTCGACGACTTCGGCAAGGGCTACTCCTCGCTCAACTACCTCCACCGCTTCCCCATGGACGTCCTCAAGATCGACCGCTCCTTCGTCTCCCGCATCGAGGAGGCGGAGGGGAACTTCGCGATCGTCAAGGCCATCGTCACCCTCGCCCACCAGCTCGGCATGGAGGTGGTGGCCGAGGGGATCCAGACCCCGGAGCAGCGGGCGCGTCTCCGGGGTCTCGGCTGCGAGTACGGCCAGGGCTTCTACCTCTCCCACCCCCTCCCCGCCGACGAGGCCGAGCTGCTGCTGATGCGGCGGGTGCGCACCCTCACGCCCTGACCTCACCTCCAGCCACGAATCAGAGGCAGCACTCGACCGACTGGTAGTAGCAGGTCGGGGTCCCCGAAGGGATGCCGTTGCAGGTCGTGGGGTGCTTGGGGCATTCCGGCGCGCGGCAGCTCACCCCGTTGGGGTAGTAGCACGTGTCGATCTCGTAGGCCGGGCAGGCCTGGGCCGGTGGCACGGGCGTCAAAGCCACCACGGTGGAGAGGACGGCCAGCAGCAGCATGAGGATCCGGACGTTGAGCGATTTGGTCATGGTTACCTCCTCCTTATTGAGACATAGAGTAATCGCAAAAGGCGAGCCGGCGCCAGCGGGGAGAGGCGATGCTATCGTTCTCCCTGACCAGGTCCGCGCGCAAGCGCGAAGGAGCTCCGCATGGCGTCCGGTCTCGCCCCCATCGAGCACATCGTCGTCCTGATGATGGAGAACCGCTCCTTCGACAACCTCCTCGGCTGGCAGTTCGGCCTCGATCCCGACCTCCACAACCGCACCGACAGCGGCGAGCGCATCTACGTCTGGGGCAACGAGGGGACCGACTACGGGACCATGAACCTCCCCGAGCCGGCCGGCGAGCGCTTCACCGACATCAACTACCAGCTCTTCGAGACCTACTTCCCCGACACCGTCCTCGGCGACGAGGTCACCATGGGCGGCTTTGTCCGCAGCTACGTCAACCAGACCGTGGCCACCACCCTGGAGTACGACCCGCGGGCGATCATGCACTGCTTCCACCCGCGCGAGGTGCCGGCCACCAGCGCGCTCGCCGCCGGCTTCGGCGTCGCCGACCCGTGGTTCGCCTCGGCCCCCTGCCAGACCTGGCCCAACCGCCTCTTCGCCCACTGCGCCACGGCCAACGGCTACGTCAACAACCTGCCGATCCCGTCCTGGAAGGTCGTCGAGCGCTTCCCGTTCGACATGCCCACGATCTTCGGCCAGGTCCGGGAGCGCTTCCCGGAGCCCGGCCGCGGGTGGCGCATCTACTTCCACGACTTCCCCCACTCCCTCCTGCTGTCGAACCTCTGGCCGCACCTGGACCACTTCCAGGGCTACAGCCGGTTCCGTCAGGACGTGGCCGCAGGCGAGCTCCCGCCCTACTCCTTCATCGAGCCGCGCTACTTCCCCAACCTCAAGCGCGAGCTGATGCCCAACGACCAGCACCCGCCCCACGACGTCTCCCTGGGCGAGCAGCTCATCGCCGAGGTCTACAACACCCTGCGGGCGAGCCGCCTGTGGACGAAGACGCTGCTGCTGGTGCTCTGGGACGATCACGGCGGCTGCTACGACCACGTGCCGCCGCCGCCCGCCCCGGAGCCGGACGACGGCCGCTCCCCGAAGCCCGGGCAGGACGGCTTCACCTTCGACCGCTATGGTGTGCGGGTGCCGGCCCTGCTGATCTCGCCCTACGTCCCGCCCGGGATCGTCCGCCCGCCGGGCGACGTCCCCTTCGACCACGCCTCGATCCTCAAGACCGTCCGCGAGGGTCTCGGCTTGCAAAGCGGCCCCCTGACCCGCCGCGACGAAGCCGCCCCCAGCCTCGCCCACGCCCTCACCCTGGGCCCGGACAACCTCAACCACGGACCGGAGAGCCTGCCGATGCCGCTCTACACGCCGCCCGGAGAGGTCGTGGAGACCGCCGCCTGGGCGCCGCTGACCGGCTATCAGAAGTCCCTCCTCTACGCCGCCGCCGCCCTGCCGGCCCGGGACAAGACGCTGGCGCCCCTCCCCCAGGAGACTCCCGCCGAGGCGCTGCCCTACATTCAGGAGAAGCTGTGGGGGTTTTTAGGGCGGAAGGTGGAGGAGTAGGGCGGTCTTGAACCGGCGAACGCCGGTGTCGAGAGGTCAGGCCAGCCGCTCGATCACTGCGCTCCAGACGCGTGGGAACTCGTCCCGCAGTCGACGGAAGGGTTCCTCATCCTGGCCTTCACGGAGAAAGAACCAGTTCACGAGCCCGTAGTCGTTCGAGTCCTCGATGCTCTCGAAAAGCTCCTGGAGAGACTCCGCGGAGACATCCTGACCGCTGCTGTCTCGTCCCTCGTGGGCAAGGAACGACCGGACCGCACGGCGCAGATTGCGGAAGACGCGCCTGCGTCCCTCCGTCACAGCCTGATGCCGAAGAGTAGAGAAGATCGCCAAGAGAGCGCTCCCCTTTGAGCTCTCCAACCGGGTCTCTCTGTCCCACCGCGCAGTGATCTCACCCGTCATGGGGTCAAAGAAAAGAAAGTCCCACGGATCCTCAGCCGTTGGATCGATCAGAAGAGGCTGGCCCGAGGCATCACAGGGGAAACGACTCCCCTTACTGCGATTACATCCGGAGCATATCCAGAGCATATTAAGCCATAGAAAGACATGATCTTTGAAGATGGCTTGAGGCTTGAAATGTTCGATGTCCGTACCGCGGGAATCCTCGCAGTACATGCACCGTTGTCTGGGTCCCGTCATGCCGGCCAGGATCTGAGCAACTCGCTTCATCGAGGCGCTCTGCCTCTGCGCCCTCCACGTCGCCTTGACATCGGCACCTGTATCGACGAGAGCCTGCATGCGATCAAGGTAATCCCTGAGGGCCTCCTCGAGGGTCGGCCTGGTAAGGCGGCGCATGGGAGGTCAGGGCTCTTCGTCAGGTTCGACGTAGCGCTCGAAGAGGTTCAGTTGTTTGTTCTCCTCCGGAGTCAGGCCAATCGTCTTCTTCTTCGCATTGAGACGGGCATAATTCTGTCGGGCTGCCACGGCGTCAGGAGAGCGGGTTTGCAGGAGACCGAAAGCAGGACTGATATAGATGTCATCGGTCTTTGCGCGAACAATATTCCAATAATCTTCATCGTCCAACTGAAACGGGGATTCATCGCTTCCCGGCGGCGGCAGATGAAAAATTCCATTTTCGTCGGCCGCCTGGCAAACCAGGGCACTATGGGTTGTAACGATAAATTGAATCTTCGGGAACCTCCGCTTGAGCCAGAAGCCGATCTCCCTTTGCCAGGCAGGGTGTAGATGCGCGTCGATCTCATCGATCAGTACCACCCCCGGATGCGGTACGACGATGGCGTCTCCCTTCTGCTCGATGAGGCTCTCGTCTCCATAGACCTTCTCGATATGGCGGAGAATATCAATCATCAATGCCAGCGCCGCGCGGTACCCCTCGCTCATATCTGCCAGGGAGAGGACCGTGCCCGCCGCATCTTTGAGCCAAAGCCCATCGGAGTCGACTCGCTCGACCCGTAGGCCGTTGCGAAGAAAGTCGTCATTGAGAATCGCAAAGACCTGATCGAGAACCCGCGTCTCTCTCTCCCGCCTCTCCAGCCTCTTATGGCTCAAGTCTTTGAGCCATATCTCGCACTCAAGGAGGGTAGCGTCTTCTTTGAACATCGTGGCGAAGCGGGCAATGCGGCTGGGACCGGACATCAGGCGCTGCGCCTCCGGCGAAGCTCCGTAGAGTCTGCGGAAAGGGCCGTAGCCTGCGGCAAACCAGCCCCCGGTGTTCTCCGCCCAAGGGCCGTTCAATGGACCTCTCTTCTTCTTTCCCCTCCGCTTGCTCCCGGGTTTCATCGAAACCTCGGGGCCACCGTTTTTCTGGAGCTCAAGCTCGGCCCAAAAGGGTTGCGTGTATCGCCGCCCCGTGGTGAACTTGTCGTAATCGTCCACCTTGATCTGGACCGCGATCTCCGCCCTCTCAGCACCCTCTCGGATCCAGCCCCGAAGAGCCGGCTGCAGGACCCGGCCAAGATCCGGGCCCACGAGTGTCAGAGCGATTGCCTTGAGGAGCGCCGTCTTGCCCGAGCCGTTATCGCCAGTGAGGACCGTCCACCCCGCAAGCCGTCCGTCGGGACGCTGGAAGGAAAAGTCGAGCGTCTTGAAGCCTTTCAGGTTCTCGAGGATCACACGCTGGATGTACATCGCCGGTCTCCACCTATCCTTATACCATCTTGACACCTCCCTCAGCACCCGCGAGATGGGAACAGCCACCAGGGACCCGGAGTTGTTCCCGCAACCCTGCTCTCCCCCGCCTCGTAGTATCGCCCGACGAGCCCGGCCCCATCCATTCTCCCTCGCCGGGCTGAAGGAGAGAGATCATGCGGCGTATCTTCGCCCTGTTGCTTTTTCTGCTGTCCCTCCCGGCGGCGGCCCTCGAGATCCGTGTCCATCCCGCCGACCTCGTCTATGCGTATCAGGTCGATCCGGCCCGCGGCCTCTATACCGTCGTGCTCCAGAACGTGGCGGTCGTCCAGAAGGCCGGCGGACCGGTCACCGTGGACTCCCTGGAGATCCAGGCGGTCTCCGGCGGCCAGGTCCTGCAAACCGTCGTCATCCCCGCGGCCGACCTCGACAAGGGGGCTCAGCGCCTCGCCGCCATGGAGGGCCAAGGAGTCCTCAAACTGTACGACTTCCACTTTCAGACCAGCCGCTACCTGGCCGGCCTCCATCTCTCGGGGAGCCGCACGCTCGCTCCGGGTACGGCCCTCGTCGTCTTCGGCAAGCCGCTGCTGCTGCTCAGGTGGCAGCCGATGCTACCGAGGCCAACGAGCGCCTGCGGCGTCCCGGCGAGAGCCCGGAGGGCTTCCAGCAGCGGACCGTCCAGGCCCAGACCGAGCTGCTGATGAAGAACCCCAAGGCGGTGATCGGCAACTACGTGGTCCTCCGCCACGCCGGCGGCGAGTACTCCCAGTATGCCCACCTCAAGCAGGGGAGCGTGCGGGTGAAGGTGGGCGACGCCGTGACCCGCGGCCAAGTTCTCGGTCAGGTCGGCCAGACCGGCAACACGACCGAGCCCCATCTCCACTTCCAGCTCACCGACGGTCAGGACCCCCTCTACTCGCGGGGCATCCCCATCGTCTTCAAGGGCCTCGCCGTCGAAGGGCTGGACCTCGTGGGCCGGCCGCTGCAGACGGGCTGGATCGTGACGACGGCGGCGAAGTGACCCAGCCCGCGGCGAGGGAAGCTAAAACCCCACCCAAAACTCCGCCCCTCCCCCCTCGCCAGTCTCCAGGCTGAAGTCGAAGCCGTGGGCGGTGAGGATCTCCTGCACCAGAGTCAGCCCCAGACCGCGGCCGTTTCGCTTGGTGGAGAAGAAGGGGGTGAAAAGGAGGGCCCGGACCTCCTCCGGGATGCCCGGACCGCTGTCCTCGATCGACAAGGACGGCCGGCCCCCCTCGCGACTGAGCCGGAGGGTGATCGCGCCGTCCTCCCCGATCGACTCCTGGGCGTTCTTCAGGACGTTCACCAACACCTGCTCGATCTGGTTGCGGTCCAGCTCGATCGGCGGGATCGTCTCCGACTGCTCCCAGCGGACGGCGATCCGCCTCCGGTCCAGCTCCGGGCGCAGCAGGATGAGGATCTCGTCCACGAGCTGCTTGACGTCCGTGGCCCGCCGGTCCGGCGGCGGCAGGCGGACCACCTCGGCGAAGCCGTTCATGAAGGCCCGCAGGTTTTCGAGACGCGTGACGGCCACGGCGATGGCCTGGAGGAAATCGTCCCGGTCCTCCTCCCCCAGCTCCGGGGCGTAGCCGCGAAAGGAGTCTAGGAGCGATCCGACCGCTCCCACCGAGTTGTTGATCTCATGCGACATCATGCGGATCAGCTTGCCGTAGGCCGCCTTCTCCGACGCCCGCAGCTCCTCCGTCAGCTCCTCCAGCAGCAGGAAGCTGCGGGGAAAACCGCGATCGAAGAACTCCGCCCGCGACGCCTTGAGCCGCCGGCCACTACCCTGGAGGGACAGCACCTCGGACCCACCCACGGGGATCGCCGCCAGGGCCGGCGCCAGCTCCGCGAGACTCTTTTCATTCGCCTCCTCCGGCGCGACCCCGAGGAGCCTCCCCGCCGCCGGATTGAGGGCGGTCACCCGGCCGTCGAAGTCAAGGGTCACGATCCCGGCGGGCGAGGCGGTGAGGAGGCGGTCCAGAAGATAGTGCTGCTCCCGGAGCTTGAGCCGCTCCTCGCGCAGACGGCCGATCATCTGGTTGTAGATGCGGATCAGGGCGTCCATCTCCGGCTGGCCCACTTCGCGGAACTGGGAGGTGAAGTCCCGCTCGCCGATCAGCTCCGCCCCCGTCCGGATCAGGTCGAGGGGGACGAAGAACGCCCGCACCAGCAGGGAACCCAGGACGATCGAGAGGACGAACAATCCCTCCACTGCCAGCAGCCACAATCGGTTCTCCCGCAAGACCACGAACGAGATCACTGCCAGAATGGCGTGGATCAGAGCGAGATAGAGGAGGATCTTGACCCGCAAGCTCATGAAATCTCCAGGAAACAAGGCGCGAAGGCCGGGAACAATAGGTCGGGGAGCTTCAACATTGCGCGGGAGCGAATTCACATTGCGCCACGGATTTTTGCAATGGGCTGATTCGTCGGCGCAATGGGTCCAGGAGTTTCTTCAATGGGTGGGGCCGTAAACACAGACCGGGGACGATTTTGCCAATGTGCTCAGGCGCTTTCGCATTACGAAAAGGCTCCGGCCCATTGCAAAAACCGCCAGGCCCCCAGGAAAGCCGTCCGGAGCTCAGGAAAAGCTCAGCTCATACTTTTCAAGGCGCCGGTACAATGCAGCGCGGGACAATCCCAGTGCTTCAGCCACCCGCGTAATGTTCCCTTCATAGTGGCGCATGCATTTGACGATCATGGCCTTCTCCATTTCGTCGAGCGTCATGGTCCCGGGGCTGGGGAGGGCGGTCGCGCCGCGGGCCTCGCGCTCGGCGAGACCGGAGAGGGCCACCAGGTCCGCCACCTCCAGGCGGTCGCCGTCGAGCACCAGCACCGCCCGCTCCAGCGTCTGCTTGAGCTGGCGGATGTTACCCGGCCACGGCTGGTCGGACAACCAGTCCAGGGCCCGGCCCGTGATCTCGACTGGTCCCCGGCGGTAGGTGCGGGCGCTGGCGTCGAGGAAATGGCGAGCCAGCGCGGGCACGTCCCCCCGCCGTTCGCGCAGAGCGGGGAGGCGCACGGCGATCAGGTTGAGCCGGTAGAGGAGGTCCTCCCGGAACTGCCCCTTCTCCACCATCTCCCCGAGATCACGGTTCGTGGCCGAAACCACCCGCACGTCCACCGTCCGCGTGTGGCTCGATCCCAGCACCTCGTAGGAGCGATCCTGGAGCACTCGCAGCAGCTTCACCTGCGCCGCGGGGTCGACCTCGCCGATCTCGTCGAGGAAGATGGTACCGCCATCCGCCATCTCGAAACGCCCCTTGCGGTCCGCCCGGGCGTCGGTGAAGGCGCCCTTGACGTGGCCGAACATCTCGCTCTCGAACAGGGTCGAGGAGATTCCTCCGAGATTCACCTTGACGAACGGCCCCGCCTTGCGCCGGCTGTTGCGGTGGATGGCTTCGGCGATCAGCTCCTTGCCCGTGCCGCTCTCGCCGGTGACGAGCACCGAGGCGTCCGTGGGCGCGACCCGGCCGATGAGCTCGAGGATCTTGAGGAACCGGGGATCGGCGCCGATCAGCCCGCCAAAGTCAAAGCGACGGTCGAGCTCCTCGCGCGAGACCACGGCGCCCCGCCCGTCCCCCGGCTGGGCGGCGAGCGACAGGGCCGTCTCCACCGCCTGCAGGAGCTGGGCATTGTTCCACGGCTTGGTGACGAAGTCCGACGCGCCGGCCTTCATCCCCTCGACCGCCAGGCCGATCGACCCCCAGGCGGTGATGAGGATCACCGGCAGCCGCGGACGCAGCCGCCGGATCTCGCCCAGCAGATCCAGCCCCTCCTCCCCGGAAGTGCCGCGGGAGAAGTTCATATCCTGGAGCACCAGGTCGAGCTCCTGCTCGCGCAGCAGGCGAAGAGCCTCCTCCGGCGACCGGGCCCCCCGCGCGGGGTGGCCGTGGCGCTTGAGGAGGAGGCCGAGAGAGGCGACCACCGAGGGGTCGTCGTCAACGATTAGGATCATCGGCTCATTCGTATCTCAAGGCGTCGGCCGGCTGCACCCTGGCGGCCATGGCGCTGGGGTAGAGTGCGCACAGGATCGAGAGAAGATAGATCGAGACCATGGCCACGAGCAGCCCGCCGGCGAAGACCCGGCCGCTGACGAAGCCGATCAGGTCGAGGATCGGGATCTGTGCCACCAGCACGGTGCCGAGGAAGACCCCCAGCGTAGTGAGCAGGATCTGCTCCATCACCACCTGGCGGTGGACCTCCGCCCGCGACGCCCCCGTCGCCCGCCGCAAGCCGATCTCGCGGGTGCGCTGCAGAAGATTCTGCCACAGCACCCCGATCAGCCCGAGCCCGACCATCAGCAGCAGGAAGAAGGCCACGATGCCGCCCACGATCAGGGGCGTGAGCCGCAGCCGGAAGGCCGACTCCCGGAGCTGAGTCAGCGGCTTGACCTCGAACGACCACTCGGGAGCGACACCTTGGGCGCGCGCCATGAGCGTCTCCTCGAACGACGCCGGCGTCCCCGATCGCACCTTGACGAGGATGATCCGCCCCGGCCGGTCGTCCGGATTGCCCAGGCGTTTCAGATCGAACCGGTAGTTGCCCGGTCCCGACAGCTCGCCGGCCCGGCGGAAGTCGTCCACCACGCCGATCACCCGCATCCCGGGTTTGGGCTTCATGCCATCCGGCGCCGGCTCGTCGAGCCGCTGGCCGATCGCCTCCTGACCGCCGAAGGCGTCGCGGGCGAGGTCGCGATCGATCACCACCGGCAGCCAGGACAGCTTCTCGTCGCCCTCCTGGAACCAGCGGCCGGCCACCAGCCGCAGCCCCAGCACGTCCTTGAGCTCCGGCGTCACCTCGTTGAACTCCATGGTCACGTCGTGGTGATGGATCGTCATACCGCTCTGGTACTGGCCGAACTCATACGGCGCGCCCATCGCGCCCGCCGCCGACTCAATGGCGTCGAAGGACTTCACCTCCTTGAGCAGCCGCGCGAACGTCGCGGACTCCTCGGGGGTGTGCTGATCGTCCGACTTCTTCGTCTCGATGCGAAGCTGCCAGACGTTTTTGATGGAGAACCCCAGCGGACGCTTGTAGTTATCCCAGCAATACATCCCCAGCGTCGCCACCACGAAGACCACCAGGAAAGAAAAAAAGATCTCCAGGATCAGCAGCGCGCTCGTGCGTTTGCGATTCCACACCAGCTTGAAGAGATGACGGATCATACTTGCCTCCCGCGCAGAGCTTGGACAGGGTGGAGCTTGGACATCCGCCAGGCCGGATAGACCCCGGAGAACAGGCCGAAGAAAAGGGCGATGCCGAGGCCGTAGAGGAACACCCGGCCATTCAGATGGAGATCCGAGTAGGGGATCGCGCCGCTCGCGTTGAGAGTGGAGAGCACCGCCGCGGCGAGGATGAGACCGATCCCGGCGCCGATCAGCGTCAGGAAAACGTTCTCCACCACGAACTGCCCCACCAGCGTCCAGGACGACGCTCCGAACGCCTTACGCACCCCGATCTCCGACGACCGATCGAGAATGCGACTGAGATTGATATTGACCAGGTTTACGGTGGGCAGGATCATGAACAGCATCATCAGCAGCAGGAACACGCCGAGCAGCCGCTCCGGATGGCTGTCCGCGAGGCTGTTGGTGCTGAACAGGACGCGGGAGAAAGCCCCGAGCAACGTATCGGCGCCGCCGAAGATCCACTTGTACATCTCCGGGTTGGGGATGCCGGCCTCGGCCGCCTTCAGCCGCGCCGCCACCTCCGACCTGATCGCCGGGAAATCAGCGCGGCTGCGCGCCAGCAGGATCGCCATGAAATTGCCGATGTAATCCTTTCGGTAGGTGCTCGATTTGAAGGTGCTGATCGGGACCCAGACGTCCGAAAAGGCGACGACCCGCAGGACCGGCACGTCCTTGACCACCCCCACCACCCGGAACGTCTGGCCGTCGATCGCGATCGTCTTGCCGACGGCGGGCTTGCCACCGAAGAAGCGGTCGCGGGTCGACGCATTGATCACCGCCACGTGATGGCCGTTCTTCTCGTCGTCCTGGCTGAACGGCTGTCCCTCCAGGAACTGGAAATCGAGGATGCGCCAGAATTCCCCGTCCGTGCGCTTGAACCACGACTCCACCCGTTTGCCGTCGAGATAGGAGATGGCGGTGCTCTGGACGCTGAGGATCGACGTGCGCTCCACCGCCGGCACCTCCGTCGTGAGGTTCCGCAGGACGCGGTCCAGCAGGCCGTAGCCGGCGAATCCGGTGTAGGCGATCTGCTCGCTACGCAGTCCGACCTGATAGATGCCGAGCGTACGGTCGCCATGGACCT
Organism: Thermoanaerobaculum sp.; assembly: GCA_021154885.1. Taxonomy (GTDB): domain Bacteria; phylum Acidobacteriota; class Thermoanaerobaculia; order Multivoradales; family UBA5704; genus DATARR01. The sequence continues at coordinate 270,646 of JAJKHS010000144.1, read as the reverse complement.
CCGGCGCCTCGGGAGCGAAGACCTGGTCCAACAGCGCGGTCGCCACCATCAGCACCACCAGCGTCACCGAGATGCCGAAGAGGCTGATGAAGGTGAAGAACTTCCTCCGGCCCAGAACCTTGAGCGCGACCTTCAAATAATTTTTGATCATTACCCTCTCCTACTGCACCTGCCGGCCGTCGAACAGACGGACGACGCGATGGGTTTTTTCGGCCATCCGCGGATCGTGCGTCACCATCACGATCGTCGTCTTCTCATTGGCGTTGAGATCTTCCAGGATGCTCATGATCTCGTCGCCCATCTGGCTGTCGAGGTTGCCCGTGGGCTCGTCCGCGAGGAGGATCCCCGGCCGGCCGACGATGGCCCGCGCGATCGCCACCCGCTGCTGCTGGCCGCCCGAGAGCTGCGTCGGAAAGTGACGGGTGCGGCTCGACAGCCCCACGCGGTCGAGGGCCGCGAGGGCCGCGCGGCGACGCTCCTTGTTCGACATCTTGCGGTAGAGCAGCGGGATCTCCACGTTGTCCACCACCGACAGATCGGACACGAGATGGAATTGCTGGAAGATGAACCCCAGCCGCTCGTTGCGCACCCGAGCCAGATCGCGGTCGCCATAGCGGTCGATGGCCTTGCCGTCCAGCGCCACCTTCCCCGACGTCGGCTCGTCGAGCAGACCGATGAGATTGAGCAGCGTACTCTTGCCGCACCCTGAAGGTCCCATGACGGAGATGAATTCACCTTTCCCAACGTCCAGGTTGATGTTGTCCAGCGCCGTCGTCTCGACGCGGTCCGTGCGGTACAGCTTGCTGACCTCTTGCAGGTGGATCATGATTATCTCCCTGAGATTTGTCTATTTCAAATTCAGCCGTTGCAGGTGAACGTAGTCCTTCATGTCGGAGAGGACGACCTCCTCCCCGGGGATCAAGCCGTCGAGGACTTCGTAGGAGTCGTAGCCCGAGATCCCGAAGCGCACCGTGCGGCGCACGGCGTGGTCCCCTTGAACGACGAACACCGGCTCCGCGGCGCCCCCTTGAGCGAACGGTCCTTTGGGCACGCGCACGGCGCTGGCCCGCGCATCGGTCACCGCCAGCACGTCCACCCGCAGGTTGTTGCGCAGCTTGGGATTCCTGGCATCGTCGAGATCGACCTTGAACTTGATGGCGCCGTTTTCGATCGTCGGATCGATCTGGGCCAGGCGACCGTTGAGGGACTGACCGTCCAGCATCACCCGCACGGTCTGGCCCGGATGGAGGCGAGAGGAGTGGACGTCCGACACCGTGGCCTCGACGCGGAACGAATCGAGATCGGCGATCTTGGCGATGACGTCACCGCGTCGCACCGTCGTCCCCTCCTGAGCGACCACCCAGGTGAGGACGCCGGAGCGATCCGACCGCGTGGTGGCGAGCTCGAGCAGCCGGCGGGCGTCGTCCCGCTCCTTGCGCAGGGTGGCGAGATCGAGCTCCACGCCTTGGAGTTGGGCGTCGGTCGACCGGTGCGCGCTTGCGACGGACGCCTGGAGCTGCTCCAGCTCGATCTTCGCCTTCTTGGCGTCCGCCTCCGAGGCCCGCGCCGTCTGCTCGGAGACGAGGCCATCCGTCCGCAGCTTGCGGTTCTGCTCCGCGCGATAGGCGGCGCCTTCGGCGTCGAGCTTCTGCCGCTCGATCTGACCTTTGAGATCGATGAGGCTCTTTTCCAGGTTGATGCGGAGCTGCTGCTGCTCGTTGGCCTTCTTGGCGAGCTGATCCTGCAGCTTTTCGAGATCGAGCCTGGAAGCCGACGTATCGAGCCTGAGGATCGCCTCCCCCGCCTTCACCACCTCCCCCGGCCGCTTGAGCACCTTCTCCACCCGCGCCTCGACCGGACTCGAAATCACCGACTCGAACGCCGGGATGACCGTCCCCGAAGCCTCCACGATCCCCTCGACCGGTCCCCGATCCACCTTCCCCGTCCGGATCTCCGCCCGGGCCACCGAGGGCCGCAGCCACCCCGGCAACAGCAGCAGGACGACCACCGCCAAGGCGATCCCCCCGCCGCCCCAAGCCGCCCGGCGTCCCAACCGGCGATATCTGTAACTGGCCTCCAACTCGCGGTCCATGTTCGCTCTCCCTCGGTCGTACCTGAGAGAGCACGGCCTGTGCCATGGGCTAAGTCGTTGAATCCTCTAGCCTTGGCCTGTCCGCGAACGAGGCGGGGACGTCCGGCCTTGGACGCCACTGTTCGGAAATGAACGGTGGAGCCGCGAGCTCGGCGTGGACGGCAGCGCCTGACTGTGGTATCGTTCATGGACGACAGGGTACGTCGGGGAGGAACAGAAGAATGCCCAAACACGCAGCGGCCGCCCTCGAAGACACAGAGGATTGGAATGAGCCTCCCACGCCGGAGGAGATCGAGCGCCGGAGACGGCTCCTGGCCGAGATCCGCGCCCTCAGGAGTCATCCTCTGACCGAGGAAGAACGGGATTTCTGGCGGAAGTTCGACGAAGAGGTGACTCTGGAGAAGAGCCGCGGAAGGGGCGCCTGGCCGCCGTTGAACGCGCCTGTTACTCCGGAGGAGATGGAGCACCGGAAACGTGTGATCGCACGGATTCAAGCCCGAATGGCCAAGCCCGCCACGGAGGCCGACAAGCGGATTTGGGAGGAGTTCATTGCGGATCTTGAGAGGGAGCGTTCAACATTTCGCTCTTGAGACATGTCCCTGCCTCTTCTTCTCGATAGCACCATCTTGGCGAGAATCGTACGGTCTGATCTCGATCAGAACAGGCCGGTTGTGACGGCGATCTTCCGTCTTCAGCAGGACCCAGAATTCCGCGTCTCTGTACCAGAAATCATAGATTACGAGCTCCGTCGCAAGCTCATCCACCTTGGATATCAACGACATCACGCAAGAAAATGGGCACGAGATGCTCTCATCAATCTGGATGAGTTTGTCTCTCTGGGCTACACCCCCCTCACGACGGAGGCCATGAAGTTGGCGGCCAGTATTTGGGCTCAAACCCGTGGCGAGGGACAGTCGCGAGTTGCAGAAGACGGGCTGGACGTAGACGTCATCCTCGCCGCCCAAGCCAGGGTGTCAGGCGGGCATATCATCACGGCCAACGAAAAGCACTTCCGGAACATCGCGGAGGTATTCGATTGGACTCCGTTTCAGGATTCCTGAGGGCTTGGAAGGAGGCGTCCTCGATGACCGAGAGAATAGAGTCGAAGCGGAACGATCTCCCCTTGCCGGAGGAGAGGGAACAGCGGAAGCGTTTCGCGGAATTGATTCTCTCCCATATGGACAGGCCGGTCACGGAATATGAAGAGAAGCTCTGGCAAGAGCTGAAGGCAGCGCTCGAAAGAGAGCGCCCGCCATTCCGCTCTTGAGACATATCTATCCTTGCTTCTCCTCGACAGCGGGATTCTCGACCAGAAGCACTTCCGGAATATCGTCGACTGCTTCGATCTGATGCCTTTTCAAGATCCTTGATTGGGTGAGGTGGTTATCCCATCAGCATCCTCGCGAGAATCAGATTCTTCCGGCAAACGGTCACAGAGCACGAACACGCCGTGCGTATACGGCGGATCGAAGTCGTTCGTCGTCTGGGCGAGATCGAACCAGAGATTCCAGGCGCGGTCCAGCTCCTCGCGGGTCATGTCCTTGAGGTTCAGGTCGTCTTCGCTGAGCAGCTCCATCTCGATCCTCCACCCACATTATAATAGACCGCGCTTTTCCCCTCTCTACTTGCTCCCGGCCGCAGCCGTGGTGATCGACGGGCAGATCGGCATCGCCGGGATGAAGTTCCCCGAGACGCACTCGGGCGCGCCGCCCGGCCTCGCCTTGCCGTAGGAGGACGGGTCCTGGGGGCAGACGGTCTGGACGCCGAACATCATGCCGCGGTCCTCGTGGCCGAGGAAGTGGCAGTGCAGCACGTAGCCGCCCGTGAAGTCCGTGTAGCGCTGGCGCAGGAGGACGCTCTGCGTCTGCGGCGTGCCGACAGGGAGGGCGATGGTGTCCATCCACACCCAGGGCGCCGTATAGGTCGTGCTGCCGTTGCGCAGGAGTTGGAACGGGTTGGTGTGAATGTGGAACGGGTGCTGGGGGCCGCTGCTGTTGCTCACCGTCCACTCCTCGGCCGTCCCCAGCTTCGTCGTGACGTCGTCGCAACTGGAGCTGAACTGCTTGCCGTTGATCAGGAACTTCGTCGTGGGGTTGCCCGCTCCGGCGGTCATGCTGAAGAGCAGGCTCTCCCGCGCCTGGATCTCGTTGTCGCCGATGTCGCTCAGGTATGAAGGGAGCGGCGGCCATTGCGCCGGCGTCGGCAGGCCGGTCGCCACCGTCTGGGTAGCACCCTTCGCCGGCGCCTGGACCACCAGGGTGACGAGCGGCGGGCGAGCGCCACCGCCGCCGCCGAGCCCGCTCTGCCGCACCGTCTGAGGGGCCAGCTCCCCGAGGTTGCCGAAGACCTCGTAGCTCAACGGAAAGGTGCCTGCGATCGTCGGCGCCTGGACGAGGAAGTCCGCTCGATTGCCCGGCGAGATTTGGAACGCGCTCGGATTGCTCGGCGAGAAGAGCGGCTGGCGGCGGTAGTTCTCAGGCGCGAACTGGATGCCGTCCATGGCGATCTGCCGCGCGGCCGCCTGCGCGGGGAAGTAGAGCGACACCTGGGCCGAGGCCTGGAGCGTGGCGTTGAGGAAACGCCAGCGCTGCACCTCGCCGGGAGCCATGGTGATCACGGGGCTGGCCTGGCCGTTGACCAGCAGAGCCGGGGCGCCCTGGCCCTGGCCATAGAGATTGGTCTTCTCCTGGACCTGCTGGAGGACCAGGAGCTTCTCCTTGAGGTTGTTCTGGTAGAAGGCTCTCAGCCAGTCGTCGAACGGGCCTTCGATCAGCAGGGCGCCCGGCATGCCGTTGGCCAACTGGACCGACACCGAGCCGTGCTTGTGGGGGTGATACCAGAAGGTGCCTTCCGACTGGGTGAAGAGGAGCGGATCGACCTTGTATTGATACTGGCCATAAGCCACGATCCCGTGGTCGTGAGCCGGGGGAGGAGCCGGGTCCGTCGTCGTCTGGTTCGGACGGAGCTCGAGGAGCACGTAGTCCTGAGGCGGCTGCGGCGAGACGTGCGTGCCGTGGAAGTGGAGGTTCGTCGTGTTGTCGCCGTGGAAGCAGTTGGGCGCGGTCTGGCTGCGGTCCACCCAGCAGCAGCACAGGGGATCTCCTGGACAGGAGGTATTGGGATTCGGGAGCTGCGAGGGGTCCGTGGGGCAGACGGTGCCGGTGGGACAGGCCGAGTCGCAGGGGGTCGTGGTGCTGTTGACTTCGGGCGGGAGGTTGTTGACGAGCAGAATGGCGAGAGAGTCGCCCATGGCATAGGGTGAGCTCGGCTTGCGCAGGTGAAGGGTCGGGCCGGGGAAGCCCCAGCCAACCTGGCCGGCGCTGTTCGAGTAGACGTAGGTCCGCAGGTTCATCGCCACGCTCGACCACGTCTGGCTGGCAAACACCGGCACGCACTGGCGCTTCAGCTCGACGGTGAACGTCGTGCTGAGGAGCCCGTTCGTGGCATAGAGGCTCGGGATGTCGCGCAGCTCCGCGCCGACCTGAGGGGGCGGGCAGGCCGGGATGCTTTGCGCCCGCGAGGCACGGCCGGCCAAAGTTAGCAGGAACGCTGCGAAGAGCACCCCCGCTGCCAAGGGGGTCCGCTGGGTTTGGAACATGGCTCTCTCCTTTCTTGCTCACCTTCATCCATCAAGGTGCCTCTGGGGTAGCTTCCAGGGACTTGGAGCGCAAAGGAGAAAGGCGTCGCAGCCCGTCCACGACACCCACCTCAAAGCCGCAGGTAGGTCATCGTGGACGGGCGTACTGCTCAGATCGACTCGATTTTGGCCGTCAGCCCTGCGTCGACTTCTTCGCATGCACGGCGAAGGGGCCGCCCTGGGGATCGAGGATCGTGGCGATCAGATCGCCGCCGGGAACCTCCATCGGTCCGTTCAGCACCTGACCGCCCTGCTGGCGCACGGTCTCGACGGCGGCGTTCGCGTCTGCCACCCGGGCGTAGTGGAGCCAAGCGGGCGGGGTGTCGGCGGTGGTCGGTTTGTAGATGCCGCCGAGGGTCGCGCCGTGACGCCCGTACATCTGGTAGACGCCAGCCGGTCCCATGTCCATGGCCGAGGTCTTTTCCCAGCCGAAGAGGTCGTGGTAGAAGTCGAAGGCCGCCTCGGGGTCCGTGGTGGCGAGCTCGTGCCACGAGAACTCGCCCACGGGCGGCATGCCTTCGGGCTCCGGTCCCAGGTTGTCCGGCGTGTAGGGGGCGATCATGGCACCCTGTGGATCGACGATGACCGCAAAGCGGCCGACGGTTGGAATGCTGGTCGGCGGCATCATGACCTTGGCTCCGAGCTCCGTCGCGCGCGTGAAGGTTGCTTCCACGTCGGGCACGGTGACGTAGGCCAGCCAGTGGGGCCGCGCGCCGGCGGCGACGGCCTCGTCCGGCAGCTTCATGATGCCGCCGATGGCGCGATCGCCGACGGTCCACATCGTGTAGGACATCCCCGGGTTCTCCCAGACCTGGGTCCCCCAGCCCATGACGGCGGTGTAGAAGGCTTTGGCGGCCTCCGGATCAGGGGTCATCAGGTCGTACCAGACGAATCGGCCGCGGGCGCTGTCTTCGGACATATACTCCTCCTTTGGATGACGGAATTTACCATGCTCCGCCATCCTAATACGGAACTGGGGCGTAAGTCCACCGGCAAAGTGTGCCAGCGGCGTGACAAACAAGGTCTCGGTTAAACTTGTCGCTGCTACCGTGGGCTCACGAGAGGAGAGCATCCCCCATGATCCGCCAGACCGCTCCGAAGCTGCTCCCGTTTCTGCTCCTCCTGCTCGGCGCCGCCGTCGCGTCGGCGCAGGACGTCAAGGCTCCTCCTCTGGCCAAGGTCTGGTTCGCGATTCACACCGGGAAATGGGAGGACGCGGCCCGGAACCTGGCCAGCGCGCAGAAGGCGGGCGCCTGCAAGGGCGAGGTCTGCACCGTGGCACAGGCCCTCATCGCGGACGGGACCGGCAACGGCGCGCAGGCGGTGGAGCTCGCCCGCCAGGCCGTTGCGGCCGGCCAGGATTCCGGTCTGCACGCCGAGCAATACAACGATCTCGGAGCCCTCCTGTACCGCCGGGCCGAAGGCAAACGGGAGCTCCTGGAGCTCGCCGAGAAGACGCTCCGCCGTGCGGACTCTCTCTACACCGGTGGCGCCTCGAACATCCGCTTCAACCTGGCCAAGGTGCTGGAGAAGCTGGGACGCGAGGACCAGGCAGAGGAGATCATGAAGCAGCTCGAGGCGGACGGGATCCTGATCAATCCCGGGATGGCCGTCCTCGGCGATTTCCATCTGCCGGTGGTTCCCTTCAAGCCGAACGCCCCACCCCACCGCCGGTGAACGGCCGCCGCTGCCGGCGTAACTTCCCCGGCTCCCTTGCGTAGAATGAAGCAGGGCGCCCACGGTGACGGTCGTGGGGGCGTGTCGCAGCAACTTCAAGGGCAGCTTTTGGGAGGCGATTTCCGTGAAACGCAAGGTCCTCTGGATTCTTATTGCCGTCGTGTTGCTGGCGGTGCTCGGCGGCTTCGCATACTCCAAGCGCGGGCCCCAGCCGACCGAGGTGCAGACGGCGACCATAGGGCGCGAGGACCTCCAGGCCAAGGTCAGCGCCAACGGCAAGATCCAGGCGCAGAAGAAGGTCGACATCTCGGCCACGATCCCCGGCCAGATCACCCATCTCGCGGTCGAGGAGGGGGACCGGGTCAAGAAGGGGCAGTTCCTGCTCCAGATCGACGCCGTCAATCCGCGCGCCGCGGCGCGCAGCAACGAGTACTCGATGCAGGCGCTGCGGCAGGACCTGGAGTCGGCCAAGAGCACGCTGGAGCAGGCCCGCGCCGACTTCCGGCGCGCCGACGGGAATTTCAAGGCGGGGATCATCCCCGCCGCCGACATGGAGCGCACGCGCACCGCGGTCCGCTCGGCCGAGGCCGCCGTCCAGGCCGCCCAGCAACGGGTGGAGCAGGCGGGCGCCACGCTCGAAGGGGCGCGCGACACTCTGGCCAAGACGACCATCCGCTCGCCCATGGACGGCGTCGTCACCGCCCGCCGGGTCGAGGAGGGCGAGGTGGCGGTGATCGGCATCCAGAACAGCCCGGGGACGGTGCTGCTGACGATCTCCGACATGTCGGTGGTCGAGGCCGAGATGGAGGTGGACGAGACTTCGATCCCCAGCGTCAAGCTCGGTCAGGAGGCGCGGGTGCGGCTCGACGCCTACCCCAACCAGACCTTCCACGGCACGGTCACCGAGGTGGGTAGCAGTCCACTGGTGGCCGCCACGAACCAGGCGATCAAGTTCAAGGTCAAGGTCCGGGTGGACAATCCGCCGGCGGACATCAAGCCCGGCCTCTCGGCCCGTGCCGACATCCTGACCGGTTTCCGCGCCCACGCTCTGGTGGTGCCGCTGCAGGCGCTGGTGGTGCGCGATCTCGAGAAGAAGACCGGGCAGCCCGCGCCAGGTCCGGACGCGCCCCGCGAGCAGGAGGGCGTCTATCTCATGGAAGGCGGAAAGGCCCGCTTCCAGCCGCTCAAGACCGGCCTCATCGGCGATCTGGCGATCGAGGTGGTCGACGGCCTCCACGGCGGCGAGACGGTCGTCAACGGTCCGTTCAAGGCCCTGCGCACGCTCAATCCAGGCGATCCGGTGAAGCTCGAAGAGGAGAAGAAGGGAGAGGGGCGCGGCGGCCCCGCGAAATAATGGATCTCGCGGAGCTGTTCAGCGAAGCCCTGCGGGCCATCCGGACACATGCTCTGCGCAGCTTCCTCACGCTGCTCGGCATCGTCATCGGAGTGGCGACGCTGGTCGGCGTGATCTCGGTGATCTCGGGGCTCAACGTCTTCGTCCGCGACAAGCTCTTCGGCCTGGCTCCCGACGTCTTCGTGGTCACCAAGTTCGGCATCATCCGTAGCCATGAGGAGTTCCTGGATGCCTTGAAGCGGCCGGACGTCAACTGGGAGGATTACCAGCGGCTGCGGGCGGAGCTGAAGCAGGCCGCGCAGGTGGGGGCGCAGGTGGGGGGCACGGCCGCCGTCACCTTCCGCGATCACCGCCTCGGCGGCGTCCGGATCCAAGGCACCACGGCGAACTACGCCTCCCTGATGAGCCTGGATCTGGCGGCGGGACGGTATTTCCTGGACAGTGAAGCGCGGGCCGGCCAGGCCGTCGCGGTGATCGGCTGGGACGTCAAGGACGAGCTCTATCCGCATCTCGACCCGATCGGCCGCGACGTCCTGATCGACGGCGTCCCCTTCCGGGTGATCGGTCTGCTCACCCAGCAGGGGAAGACTCTCGGCGAGAGCCGCGACAACGTGGTCATGGTGCCCATTGACACCCATCGCAAGGCGTTCAGCGGCGGCCGCACGACGCTCGACGTCCTGATCCAGGCCCGGGACGGGGTCGAAGGAGTCGAGACCTCGGCCGACGAGGCGCGGGCGCTGCTGCGGGCTCTGCGCCACACCGACTTCCGCGCCCCCGATCCCTTCGGCATCATCACCGCCGAGAGCCTGCAGGAGATCTGGCGCCAGATCTCGACCGCGGCCTTCCTGCTCACCGTGCTCATCGCTTCGGTGTCGCTCGGGGTGGGCGGGATCGTGATCATGAACATCATGCTGGTCGCCGTCGCCGAGCGCACGCAGGAGATCGGCCTGCGCCGGGCGCTGGGGGCGCGCCAGCGGGACGTGCGCCGCCAGTTCCTGCTGGAGGCGTCGCTGCTGTCGCTGGCCGGGGGCCTGGCCGGCGTGCTCGTGGGCTCGCTGGTGGCGCTGGCGGTAGACCGCATCGCCCACTTTCCGGCCAACCTGACCCCGGGCACGGCGGCCCTGGGGCTCGGCCTCTCGATCGCCGTCGGCCTCGCGGCCGGCTATTGGCCGGCGGTCGCCGCCTCCAACCTGCTGCCGGTGGACGCCCTGAGGGCCGAGTGATGGCGCCGCGGCCGGGCTCCCGCCTGCGCCTCTCCTGGACGGAGAACGTCCGCTTCGCCCTGGTGGCGATGCGGGCGCAGAAGCTGCGCACCTTTCTCACCCTGCTCGGCGTCGTGGCCGGTGTCGCCACGGTGATCATGATGGTCTCTTTCGTCGCCGGCTTCGACCGCTCGGTGACCACGGCGTTTTCGAGCTTCGGCACTCACCTCGTACAGTTCCAGAAATTCGAGCCCCGCTTCGGCGGCGACGACCGGCGGGACGAGGAGAAGAATCGCCGCGACCTGACGCTGGACGACGCGGCGGCGCTCAAGCGGCTGGGGACCTTCGCGGCGGCGGTCTCCCCTGAGCGCTACCTCTTCGCGCCGGTCGAGGTGCGGGCCGGACGCGAGATCGCCAACGGCCCGACGCCGGTGGGAGCGACCCCGGAGTACACGCTCGCCAATCACTCCTCCGTCCAGGATGGCCGCTTCCTGATCGACGCCGACGTGCGTCATGCCGCCCGCGTGGCCGTCCTCGGCGCCGACGTGGCCGAAGCGCTCTTCCCGCACCGCGACCCGATCGGCCGCCGCATCCAGATCGAGGGCATCGATTACGACGTCATCGGCGTGCTCGACAAAAAGGGCTCGTTCCTGGGCGGCAGCAACGACAACCTTTTCATCATCCCGATCACCGCCTTCGACGAGCAATTCCCGCAAATTCGCGACGGCGGCGGCGACACCCTGCACATCGCGACCGTCCCCAGGCGGCCCGAGGACGTGGACAAGCTGATCGATCAGGAGACGGCGATCCTGCGCACCCGGCGCAAGCTGCGCTCCAACCAGGCGAACGACTTCGCGATCTTCACCAGCATGGAGATGCTGAACAATTTCCGCCAGATCACGGGCGGCGTGGCGGCGGTGATGATCCTGATCGCGGGCATTTCGCTGATCGTCGGCGGCGTCGGCGTGATGAACATCATGCTGGTCAACGTCACCCAGCGGACGCGCGAGATCGGCCTGCGCAAGGCCTTGGGCGCCACGAAGCGGGACATCGCCGTCCAGTTCCTCGCCGAGGCGGTGACGCTGACCGGCGTGGGCGGCGGCCTCGGCATCGCCATCGGCCTGGGCGCGGCCCTCCTCGCCCGCGTCGCGTTTAATTTCCAAGCCGCGGCCCCTCTCTGGTCGATCGTCCTCGGCTTCGCCGTCTCCACCACCGTGGGCCTCGCCGCCGGCCTCTGGCCCGCGATGAAGGCGGCACGGCAGGACCCGATCGAGGCGCTGCGGTATGAGTAGGTCTCCACGGTCGCCGGGACTGCCGTGGTCTGGGATTTGCTTCAACCTTTCCGAATCGATTCCGCCTCCGACAGAGCGGGACAGGAAAGGAGAAGCCATGAAGAATCTGAGAAAACTCGCCCTGACCGTTGGGCTCCTGGCGCTGTGCGCCTGCGCCTCCCGGACCCCGGGCACCGACACCTCGGGATCGAAGGAGGGCAGGGTGGATTGCTCGACCGTTCGCTGCGCGGCCTGCCCCACGGGCCAGCACCCGATCCTCAAGCCGCCAGACTGCTGCCGCTGCGTGCCGGATTGAGGCTCGCCGCGAATCCGTCCAGGCCGGCCAGGGTGTACCATCAAGCCATGAAGATTCGATCGCTGGCTGGGGTCGCCCTGCTGTTCGCCTCGTGCGCGCCGGCCCGCAGCCCTGCCCCGCAGGCGAAGACGCGGCCGGCCGCCATTCGGGCCTCTGCGCCTGTACCGACGGCGGCGGCCCTGCGGCCGGTGGACTTCGCAATGCAGATCCGTCCGATCCTGGAGAAGCGCTGTCAGCCCTGCCACTTCACGGGCGGCAAGATGTACGAAAAGATGCCGTTCGATCGCCCTCAGACGATCCGGACGCTCGGGCAGAAGATGTTCACCCGCATCAAGGACCCGCAGGAGCAGGAGCTTCTGCGGTCGTTCCTGGCGCAGGAGGCTCCGGAGACGAATGGCGTGGCGCGATAGGGCTGCCGCCCTCTCCATCCTGGCCTCGCTCCTCGCCGGCTGCGCCATGATCGACCGCATGAGCGGCGTGGCGGAGGCCAAGCGGCTCCAGACGTCGGGGGTGGTCGCGAGCGCGCGGATCGTGGAGATCTGGGACACGGGAATCACCGTCAATCAGGACCCCGTGATTGGCATGAAGGTGGAGGTCACCCGCGCGGACGGCTCGACCTACTCCGCCACGATCCTCAAGAGCCTGATCTCCCGGCTGGACATCCCCCGCTTCCAGCCCGGCTCCGTGGTCGACGTCCGGATCGACCCCCAGGACCCGGCGAAAGTGGCGCTGGATGCGTATACCTATCACTGAGGGGCCGGCGCCCTATCCGGGCCGGCCGCGCCGGCGGGCGAGGAACAGCGCGTGGCGCCGTTTCCCGTGGCCGAAGGCGGAAACGCGCTCGGTCCACGCCTCGAAGCCGGCCTTGCGGAGCCGGCGCTCGAACTCCGGGCTGGTCGCGGCGGACCAGACCGCGAGCACTCCTCGCTTCGTCAGGCTCTGCCACAGGCGGGCGAGCCCCTCGGGGCTGTAGAGCCGGTCGTTCGAGCGCAGTGTGAACGCCTCGGGGCCGTTATCGACGTCGAGCAGGATGGCGTCGAAGCGCTCGCGGCCGTCGAGGAGGGACTGCACGTCGGCCCGCACGGCGGTGACGCGCCGGTCCTCGAGCGGCCGGCCGGCGAGGTCGGCCAGCAGGCTGCGGTGCCAGTCCAGCAGCGAGGCGAAGACCTCGCAGACCACCACCGCGGCCCCCTTCGGCAGGTGATCGAGAGCCGCGCGCAGCGTGTAGCCGAAGCCGAGACCGCCGATGAGCACGCGCGGGGCCTTCCTCTCCGCAATCGCCTCGCACGCCCGGCGGGCCAGGGTCTCCTCGGAGCCGTGGACGCGGCTCGTCATCAGCTCCAGGCCGTCGATGCTCAGGGTGTAGGCGCCGTCATGCCGGGAGAGCACGAGCTCCCCGCCGTCCGACGTCCTCTCCCGCGCCAGCGTCTCGGTCGGCTTCACGGCGACAAGACTATCCCGGAGCGCCCTCGGGCGGGCCTATACTGTTCTCCAGCGCAACTCAAGGGAGGATTTTCAACTCATGAAAGAGCTCTGGGTCCCATCCATCCACTGGTGGGAGCTCATTTTTCGCTCCGTCCTGGTCTACCTCTTCCTCATCATCGTGCTGCGGCTCACCGGCAAGCGCCAGGTGGGGCAGCTCGCCCCGTTCGACCTCGTCCTGCTCCTCGTCCTCTCGAACGCGGTCCAGAACTCGATGAATGGCGGCGACAACTCGCTCACCGGCGGGCTCATCTCGGCGGCGACGCTCATCGTCCTCAACTACACGGTGGGGATCGCCACCTTCCGCAGCAAGAAGCTGGAAGCCCTCATCGAGGGTCGGCCGCAGGTCCTGATCCACAACGGCAAGCTGTTCGAGGAGGTCCTGGGCCGCTCCCAGCTCACCCGCCACGAGCTCAACTCGGCCCTGCGGCAGTCGGGGTGCACCTGCGTCGAGGAGGTCCATACCGCGATCCTCGAGAACAACGGCTCGATCTCGGTCACCTTGAGGAAGGAGAAGGCTTAGCGCCCGGCTACGCCCTGGTGCCGCTGCGGCTCCCTGCCGCCGGCACCAGGGCCTCGCGGCGCCCCAGCAGGCTGCGCAGTTGCAGCAGCGGCCCGGTCATGAAGGTCGTGATCAGCGCCATCAGGACCAGCATGGTGAAGATCCGTGGCGACAGGATCCCCAGGTCGTAGCCCAGGTTCAGCACGATCAGCTCGACGAGGCCACGGGTGTTCATGAGGGCGCCGAGCGAGAAGGAGTCCCCCCAGCTCATCCCCGTCCAGCGCGCCGCCCCCAGGGTCCCGACCAGCTTGCCGGTGATCGCCACCACGACGATCCCCAGGCACGTCAGCCAGCTCCGCCAGTCGTCGAGCAGGCCGACCTGGGTGCGCAGGCCGGTGAAGGCGAAGAAGAGCGGCAGCAGGAGGACCGAGCTGAAGGTCTCCAGACGCTCGCGGAGGAACTGGCGCAGACCGGAGTCCGGCGGCATGCAGACGCCGGCGAGGAAGGCGCCGAACAGCGCGTGGATACCGATCATCTCCGTGCACAGCGCCGAGACGAAGAGGAATGAGAAGAGGATGGCCAGGAGCCCCACGCTCGGAGCCTGCCCCTCGGGGCGCTGGCGCCCGATCCGGCTCACCAGCGGCCTGACCCCGAAGAGCATCACCGCGATGAACAGCAGAGTGAGACCAATGGTCAGCAGCGAGCCGGCCATGCCGTTGGCTTTGACGATGGCCACCACCACGGCCAGCAGGCACCAGGCGGTGACGTCGTCCACGGCCGCGCACGCGATGGCGGTGCTCCCGAGGTGGGAGCGGGTCATCCGGCGCTCTTCGAGGATGCGTGCCAGGACCGGGAAGGCCGTGATGCTCATGGCGACCCCGATGAACAGCGCGAAGGCGCTGAACGGAATGCCGGCGGGGGCCAGGGAGCGATAGAGCAGCAGCGCCGAGGCGCAGCCCAGGAAGAACGGCACGATGATGCTCGCGTGGCTGACCATCACCGCCGCGTCCGCCTTCTTGCGCAGGTGCTGCACGTCCAGCTCGATGCCCACCACGAACATGAAGAGGACGACCCCGATCTGGCTGAGCATCCGCAGCGGGCCCATCGACGCCGCCGGAAAGAGGAAAGTCTGCACTCCCGGGGCCACCAGCCCGAGCAGGGAGGGGCCAAGGAGGATCCCGGCGACCATCTCGCCGATGACCGGAGGCTGGCCGATCTTGTGAACGAGAGTGCCGAGGAGCCTGGCGGCAAGGACGATGACGACGACCTGAAGCAGGAGGATGCTCAACGGGCTCTGCACGTTCTCGATCAGAGTCCGGCCGATCCCGCCCCCTGGCGCCTTCTTCACCTCCGGCCCGAGGCCCGGGTGGGTCGCGGAAGGTTGAGCCGCTGCGACCGACGAGACCGACGCATCCGGTTTCAGCCGCGAGCCGAAGTCCAGCAGGAAGTAGATCCCCGTGCCGAAGACCAGGAGCACGACGAAGTAGAAGAAGACGTTTTTCGCGTTTCTCGACATGGCCAACCCCCAAGATCATAAGACTTCATGAGCTGCACAGGACCTCTGAAGCAGTGCCCGGGACAGGTCGGAGCGGGACAGAGGGCCTGACGGGGTCGGAAGACCGGACATCGGATCAGTGGCCCCCCGTCCGCCCCTTCTCGTCCAGGTTGAGGGCCGGCTTGACCTGGCCGCGGTGGCAGGTCGTGCAGTTCACGATCGGCTTGTCGCTCATCAGGCCGGGCATCCCCTTGAGGTATTTCTCGTTGATGTCCACCACCATCTTCATCATGCCGCGGGCGGCCTGCTTCTCGTCCTTGGCGTCGCTCTCCCAGTGCTCCACGTCGTGGCAGTGCGTGCAGGAGACTCCCAGGGCGGGGCTGAAGCCCTTTTCCATGGCTGCCACCAGCCGGCCCGCGGGAACGCCGGTGAAGTTCTTGATGTTCTTGAACACCTTCTCGGACGGCTCGTTCTCCTTGCCGGCGATGGCCTTGTGCAGCTCGGCCACGGCCTTGTGCACCTCGGCGTCCCCGGCGGCGGCGTGCTCGTGCTCCTCGGCATGCGCGGCCGGCGGCGGGCTCTCGGGTTTCGACTGCGGCACGGAGAACGCGGGAACGGCGGCGAGCCCGGCGAGCAGCAGGCCGCCGGCGACCAGATCACGGATGGCAATGCGCATCGGCTCCTCCTTCACAAAGGAACGTCAGTCTACCGCAGGGCCGATGCTAAAATGAAAGGCTGTACACCTCATCTCGGAGCGCCGGTCGTTGGAGGGCCTCATGCTGAGAAACCGCGCTGTGCTCGTTCTGACCTTTCTCCTTCTCGGCTCCGCGGCCAAGGCGGCTGGAGTGCCGCAGCTCCTGGCGGACGCCAACCAGCAACCCGGCCCCAACGACCGGTCGGCGGCGGTGGCCTCCGGCTTCGTCCCGGCGGGAGACCACCGGATGGTCTTCTGGACGACGACCCTGGGGGACTCCGGTCTGTGGAGCACGGATGGGACGGCCGCGGGAACCTCGTGGCTGCCGCTCTCGCTCTGTCCGGGCTCCTGCGCCGTCACCTCGGCGGGCAGCCTGCACGACGTGGCACTGCTGAAAGTTCAGGCGGTAGAGACGAGCTTCCCGGCCTCGGTCCGCCTCTGGCGGACGGACGGCACGCTCGCCGGGACCTATCCACTCACCGAGCTCCTCTCAGACCTTTCCGAGCCCACTCTGGTGGAGGGCCCCGGTACCGCGTTCATGGCTTTCGTGGGCTGCCGGCCGGCAGAGGGGTGCGAGATCTGGCGCAGCGACGGCACTCCCGGCGGGACAGTCAAGGACGTCCACCCCGGGCCTGACGGCGTCATCCCACACGGGTTGACCGCCTGGCACGGCAGGCTCTACTTCTTCGCCGACGACGGAACGGGGATGGGCCTCTGGTCGACCGACGGCACCGAGGGTGGCACCGCTTTCCTGGCCGCCGTGGACGAAGATACATGGCCGGAGATCCTCGGCGCCGGCACTGCGCGGCTCTTCTTCACGGCGGGTCAATTCCGCCAGGAGCTCTGGGCCACCGACGGCACGGCCGCGGGCAGCCGGCTGGTGAGGGCGTTCGACGTGCGCCACTGCTCGGTCCCCGGCGCCGACGGCTGCCCCTTCATCAACTCCTTCCAGGCGTTCGGGGACGGCATCCTCTTCGGGGCCTATGACGATGCGCTCGGAGAAGATCAGTACTGGAGCAGCGACGGCACCGCGGCCGGCACCCTCCGCCGGCTCGGCTTTCCCATGCGGAGAAGCCAGACCTTCGGCCCCCTCCTGGACGACACCCTGCGCCGGGTGGGCACGCGTTGGGTCGTGCTGGTCACCAACCCGGACAACATCGGTTACCGGCTCTGGGCGAGCGACGGCGACCTCGGCAGCGCGACCCCCCTCGCCGGGTGCGAAGGCGGCTGTCCCATCGCGAGCAGCCTCCAGGGGTTCGAGGCTCATACGGGCGGTCTGCTCTTCGGCGGTTTCGACCCGGATCACGGCACGGAGCTCTGGATCACCGATGGCACGGGGCCGGGAACGCACCGGCTCACCGACGTCTGCCCTGGACCGTGCGCGGGCGTCGTTGGCGGTCGCTCGCCCGGCCCATCGTTCTCCGGCGGAACCTACTTCGTGGCCACGCCGGACGGGAACCGCCGCGAGCTCTGGATCACGGACGGCTCCCCGGCGGGAACGCACCGGCTCGAGAGCCTCGCCGCCGACGTGGGCGTCCGCGACGGCCTCGCCTATTTCGCCACCTCCGAGGGCGAGGTCCGGGTGACCGACGGCACACCGGCCGGGGACCGGCGGCTCACCGTGCTGCAGAGGCGCGCCCCGAGCTCCAATCCGCTCTTCGCGCCGGTCCAGGGCGGCGTGGTGATGCTGGCCGACGAAGGGAGGCAGCAATACCTCTGGGCGAGCGACGGCACGCCCGCGGGGACCCGCCGGCTCGTCGACACGCCCGTCAACGATTTTTTCAATTTTGGCTTCTCCGGGGCGGGCCGCCTGCAGTTTTTCGCAGTCGCGAAAACGGACTCGGAGGGCAACGACAGCCAGGAGCTCTGGCGCACGGACGGCACTGAGAAGGGGACGTTCCGAGTGCGGGCGTTCAGCTCAGGACGGCTGCTGTCGGCTGGAGTGGACTGGAACGGCAGGCTCCTGTTCCAGGTCTACGAATTCGCCTCCGACCGGTGCTCCGGCTGGTGGGTCAGCGACGGCACGCCCGCCGGCACCCGGGAGATCCTCCAAGTCCCCCGGGACGTCCAGTGTGCGGAGGGAGTCCAGGCGTTCGGCTCGCAGTTCCTGTTTTTCGCCCGCGTCGGAACGGGCCGCGTCGTCGTGCCACAGATCTTCGTCTCCGACGGCACGCCCGCCGGCACTCGCCAGGTCTCACGCATCGAGGGGTATCGCTACCCCGTGTATCCCAGCCTCACCCGCGTCGGCGGCACCGCTGTCTTCCTGATCGCCGACCCCAGGGACCGTGCCGTCGAGGTCTGGCGCAGCGACGGCAGTCCGCAGGGGACCTCCTACGTGACCAAGGTGCCGGTGCCGGATCTGTACAGCGTGCTCGTCCCCTTCCGCGGCGCGGTCTACTTCCTGGCGCCGACCAGCCGGGACGTCCCCTCTCCCATAGCCCTCTGGCGCGTGTCCCTTCATGGCCCTCCAGTGGTGCTGCACGTCACTCAAAACGGCTTCCCCCTGCAACTGGCTCCACTCGGCGACCGTCTCCTCTTCGCCGCCAACGGCGACGACGGCCATGGCGTCGAGCTCTGGCAGACGGACGGCACGCCGGCGGGCACGACGCTGGTGAAGGACATTGCTCCGGGTGAAGGCTCCTCGTTTCCCATGGGCCTGACCGCGGCCGGCGGCCGGGTCTTCTTCTCCGCCCGCGACGGCCTGCACGGCTGGGAGCTGTGGGAGAGCGACGGCACCGCCGCCGGCACCCGGATGGTGGAGGATCTAAACCCGGGGCCGTTCTCGTCGGTGCCGTCTGGCTTCGTCCCCTCCGGCTCCAACCTATTCTTCGCCGCCGCCGACGGCGTCACCGGCTTCGAGCCCTGGGTGTTCCCCCTGGAGCCGCGGACGCCGTAGCCGGCTCAAAGCCAGCCTCTCCCTGTCACGCCTCTTGCAGAGGCCATTGTCCCGGAGAATCCGCCGCACTGCGGGTCCTTGCCGGCTTCTTAGGGAGAGCTCCAATGGATGGCAAGAACCCTGCAGCCACTGCTTTGTTCATCCTGTTCCTGAGCACCGGGCCCGCCACGGCCCAGCAGCCGCCCCGCCTGCTGGCGGACATCAACCAGCAGCCCTGGGCCACGGCGGACCCCCTGCCCGTGGAGGCCCGCGCCTTCGTCCCGGCGGGGGGCCGGCTCGTCTTCTCGATCTTCGGCACCGCAGACGACGGCAGCCTCTGGGCCACGGACGGCACGCCGCAGGGCACGGCATCGCTCCCGGTCTCCATCTGCCCTTCGCCCTGCCAGTCCATCACCCCCCTGGCCACGCCGCACGGCGTGGCCCTGCTGCGGGCCGAGTCGGGGACCGAGCTCGACGACAAGACGGTCCGCCTCTGGCGCACGGACGGCACGCGGGAGGGAACAGTCCCGCTCACCGAACCGCTCGCCGACGTCCAGGGAGCCCTGGCGGACGGCCCCCTCCCCGGCACCGCGGCCCTGTTCTTCGTGGGCTGCCGGGCCGCCGAGGGGTGCGAGCTCTGGCGCAGCGACGGCACGGCGGCCGGGACGGGGATCGTCGGCGACCTCCGGCCCGGGCCCGACGGCAGCAACCCCCACGCGCTCACGGCTTGGCGCGGCCGCCTCTACTTCCTCGCCGACGATGGCCGAGGGACGGGGCTCTGGTCGACCGACGGCACGGCCGGCGGCACCACCTTCCTGACCGCGGTGCAGGAAGGCGGCGACCGGGCGGAGCTCCTCGCCGCCACGCCGTCGCGCCTCTTCTTCACGATGGGCGTCAATCGGGAAGCGCTCTGGGTCACCGACGGCACGGCGGCGGGCACCCGGCGGGCGAAGGCGTTCGACAAGGTGCGCCGCTGCCGGAGCGCCTCCGGCTGCCCGTTCATCCAATCCCTGGGAGTCTTCGGCGACGAGCTCTTCTTCACCGCCCGGGACCAGCAGCGGAAAGAGAACCAGTACTGGAGCAGCGACGGCACGGAGGCGGGCACCCGCCGCTGGCTCGGCTTCCCCAGCCAGCCCAGCCAGGGCGATGCCGGCAACGGCCCGCGGGTGGATGGCACCCTGCGGCGGGTCGGCACGCGGTGGGTCCTGATGGCCCCCGCGGCAGGCGTCCAGAGGCTCTGGACGAGCGGCGCCGACCTCGGCAGCGCGAGCGCCTTGACGGGCTGCGCGGGGGGTTGCCCCACGCCGATCTCCTGGGTGGCGACGGAGGTCCATAGCGGCGGCCTGCTGTTCGTGGGCGCGGATTCAACCTATGGCCAGGAGCTCTGGATCACCGACGGCACGGGAGCGGGCACGCGGCGCCTCACGGACGCCTGCCCGGGGGCGTGCTCGGGATTCGCGGACGGCGGGGAGCCGTCGCCCGGCTCGTTCGCCGCGGGCACCTACGTCGTGGCCACGCCGGACCCGGACGATCAGCGCGAGCTCTGGGCCACCGACGGCACCCCCGAGGGGACGCGGAAGATCGCCGGCCCCGTGTCCGACCTGGCCGTCTGGGGCGGCGTCTCCTTCTTCGGCGCCATCGCGGGATCGCCGGCCCGGGGCGAGGTGTGGGCGACCGACGGGACGGCGGCCGGGACCCGGCAGGTGGCCGTCCTGGAGCACACGGCTCCGGGCTCCGACCCGCTCCTCGCCTCGGTTCGCGGCGGCGTGGTGATGCTGGCCCGGGAAGGGAATCACCGCTATGTCTGGGGGAGCGACGAGACGTCTACCGGTGCGGGTGCGGGAACGCGCCGGCTCTCCGACGTCGATCTCGGCAGCGATCAGGCCGCCTTTGCCGCCGGCTTCTTCGCGGCCGGCGGACTGCAGTTCTACGAGGTGATCAAGCTCATCCCGGGGGGCGGCTGGCAGGAGGAGCTCTGGCGCAGCGACGGTACGCCACAGGGGACCCGTCCCGCGCTGGCCTTCACCCCCCTGCGCACCCTGAGGCTCGCCGTGGACTGGAACGGCCAGCTCCTGTTCCAGATGGAGGGACCGGGCGCGAACCAGTGCGCCTGGTGGATCAGCGACGGCACCGCCGCCGGCACCCGGGAGATCCTCCCCTTTCCCCAGGACGTCCACTGCGCGACGGGAGTCCAGCCTTTCGGTTCGCAGTTCCTGTTCGTCGCCCGCACCGGAGCGGGGCGCAGGCTCGTCCCCCAGCTCTTCGTGTCCGACGGCACGCCGGCCGGCACCCGGCAGATCTCGCGCGTCCAGGGGAGCCGCGACGAGATCGCCCCCGGCTTCGTCCGTGTCGGTAGCTCGGCCTTCTTCCTGATCGTGAGCCGGAAGGGGATGGACGCGGAAATCTGGCGCACCGACGGCACGCTCCAGGGGACCCGCCAGGCCCTCACGCTGCGGCAGCCGAGCCGGCTCTTCAGCTTCCAGGGCTCGCTCTACCTCACCGCCGGCGTGCCGGGGGATACCAGCGGCCAGCTCGCCCTCTGGCGCGTGCCTGCCGATGGCAAGCCGGCCCTGCTGCACACATTGCGGTACGGTCCCGATCCCTCGTACACCCCGCTGGGCGACCGGCTCCTCTTCGTCGCCGAGGGCGATGCCAACGGCGTCGAGCTGTGGGGAACGGACGGCACGCCGCAGGGCACGGCGCTGGTGAGCGACGTCCTGCCGGGCGCGGGCTCCTCCATGCCCACGGGTCTGACCGCCGTGGGCGGGAAGGTCTTCTTCGCCGCGCACGACGGCGAGCACGGGTGGGAGCCGTGGGAGAGCGACGGCACCGCCGCCGGGACCCGGATGATACAGGACCTCAACCCGGGGCCGTTCTCGTCGATGCCGACCGGCTTCGTCGTCTCCGGCTCCAACCTCTTCTTCGCGGCCGACGACGGCGTTGCCGGCGTGGAGCCCTGGGTGCTGCCGCTGGGGCGGTAGGAGAGGGACAGCAGGGACTTCAGGGACACGAAAACTACAGATGAGACCGGAGCTCTTTTCGTCCCTGCTGTCTCTGGTGTCCCTGCTGTCTCTGTCTCTGCCTTCCTGCGCGCAGGCTCCGGCGTATCATCCCTCCGCCATGCCCTTCACCATCGACCAGATCCGCACCGCCCTCTCCGGCCACAGCCCCCAGCTCCTGGAACCGCAGCCGTCCCATGCCGAGGCGGCGGTGGCGCTGGTGCTGGCCGGCACGGGCGACGACCTGTCGCTCTGCGCCATCCGCCGCGCCGAGCATCCGCTGGACCCGTGGTCCGGCCACATGGCCCTGCCGGGCGGACGCTCGTCGCCGGAGGACCCCAGCCGGCGGGCGGTGGCCGAGCGCGAGACCTTCGAGGAGGTGGGGATCGCCCTCGGCGACCCGCACTGGATCGGCCCCCTCTCCGACGTCCTGGTGCGCCTGGGCGGCGGCGACCACCAGATGATCCTCTCCCCTTTCGTCTACTTCCTGGGGGAGGACCTGGCACCGTTCACGACCAGCGACGAGGTGGCCGAAGCGTACTGGATCCCCCTCTCCCATCTCTGGGACGCGCGCAACGCGGATCACATGGAGTGGGAGCGCAGCGGCGCCCGCCTGCTCTACCCCGCGATCCGCTTCCGCGGCCACTCCATCTGGGGGCTCACCTTCCGTGTCCTCACCCTGTTCTCGGACGTCCTCGACGCCCCGCTCCCTCATCTCGAAGAGATTCCCGGCCTCGGGCGGTGAGATCAGGCTCCATAAGAATAGAATGCAAGTGGAGGAGAATTCGATGATCAAGCGAAGCTCTGCGTTCCTAATGCTGGTCCTGGCTGTGGCCCTGACCGCGCCCACCGGTGCTGCCAAGACGACGAAGTGCGAGATGAAGTACACCCTCTCCGGCTGGTCGGCCTTCTACAAGGTCGCCCACGGCCAGGGGACGATCACCTGCGACAACGGCCAGACAGCGCGCGTGACGCTCGAGGCCAAAGGCGGCGGGCTGACGGCGGGCAAGTACAAGATCACTGACGGGATCGGCAAGTTCTCCGAGGTGGCGAACATCTCCGAGCTCTTCGGCACCTACGTCGCGTCGGCCGCCGAGGCGGGAGCTGTCAAGTCCAGCTCGGCGGGAGCCATGACCAAGGGAGAGGTCTCCCTCGCCCTGGCCGGCAAGGGCACCGGCTTCAACCTGGGCGTGAGCTTCGGCAAGTTCACCATAACGAAGAAGTAGGGGCGCGGACGGTGGCGAGGTAAAGTATCCCCGCTTGACCACGACACCGTCGCTCCTCGTCCTGGAGCCCCTGCTCTTCCTCCTCGGGGCTCTCCTGCTGGCTGCCGCCGTGCGCTGGTGGCGGCCGCAGGTCTCGCGCCGGGCGGCTCTGGCCTACGTAGTCCTGGTGGCGGCGTTCTTCGCCGCGCCGCTGTTCACTGGCGCGCTGCAGGTCCCCACCGACCTCGCCTATCGCTGGTGGCTCCCCTGGCGGGAGGGGGCGCCGCGCGTGCCGCCCGTCAACTCGCTGCTGTCGGACACGCTGCTGGAGCAGATCCCGTTCCACGCCCAGACCCGCCGGCGCCTCCTGGCCCTGGAGGCCCCCCTCTGGAGCCACGAGATGGGCGCCGGGCAGCCGCTGCTCGGCAATGCCCAGTCCGCCCCCTTCGCGCCGCTCCACCTGATGGCGCTGCCGCTGCCCACGGTGCGGGCGCTCTCGGTCAGCGCCGCCTGGGAGATCCTCCTCGCGCTGCTGCTGACGCATGCCCTCCTGCTGGAGCTCGGCGCCGGCGAGCTGGGCGCGGCCTTCGGCGCCGTCGCCGCCGGGCTTTCGACCTATGCCATCGTCTGGTCCTACGACACGCTGGGGATGACCGCGGCCTGGATCCCCGGCGTGCTCCTCGGCCTCGTCCTGCTGCGACACGGCGAGCGGGGAGGGTTCGCGGGGCTGGTGGTCTGCGCCGTGGGGATGGCGGCCAGCGGCCATCCCGAGACCATGGCCTACGCCGCTCTCGCCGCCGGCATGGTGACGGTCGCCCTGATGATCGGCCCCGCTCCCGGCCGCTGGCGGTTCGCCGCCCGCCTGCTCGCCGCCGGCGCCCTGGCCGGCTGCCTCGCCGCGCCGGTGATCCTCCCGGCCGTGGCGGAGCTGCCGCGCAGCGAGCGGATGGAGCAGGTCCGGCATTTCGAGGACCGCATGCAGCCGCCCCCGTTCACAGCGCTCAACGCCCTGCCGTTGATCGATCCCCTGGTGTTCGGGAGCCCGCGGGACCGCAACTGGGGCGGTGCCGCGAATTTCAACGAGACCGGCAGCGGCTACGCCGGGCTCGTCGCCCTGGCCGCGGCACTGGCAGGGGCGATCGTCTTCCGCGGACGGATCGCCGCCATCCTGTTCGGCGGCCTGGTGGCACTGCTGGCCGCGCTGCGGATCTTCCCCTTCTACGACCTGATCCACGCGCTCCCCGCATTGGGCGACGCCGCCACCGGCCGGCTGCGGCTCTTTTGGACGCTGGCGGTGGCGATCGCCGGGGGCTTGAGCGTCGGCCGGCTGGCGGCGGACCGCCGGGGCCGGATCGCCGGAGCGGTCGCGCTGGTGCTGGCCATGGCCGGGCTCACGGCCTGGCAGCCCCAGCCCGGCTTCCCCTGGGAGCAGGCCTGGTGGATCGCCACCTTCGCCGGCGCGGCCGTGGCACTGGCAACGCTGCTCGTGCCCCGCACCCGGCGGTGGTTCGCCCTGGTGGCCCTGGCCACCTTGACGATCGACCTCTTCCTGCTGGAGATGCGTTACCAGCCTGTCGTACCCGCCACCCAGGACCTCTCGCCACCGCCGGCACTCGCCTTCGTGATCGAGCGGATGCGGACCTCGCCGGAGCCGTTCCGGGTGATCTCCTACGGCGACCTGACCTCGAACCTCGCGTCCTATTACGGGCTCTGGGATCCCCGGGGCTACGATCCCATGCACCCGGCGGGATCGTCCCGCTTCGTCCGCCGCCGGCTGTTGCCCGAGGACAATGTTCAGCGGCGCAGCGCCGAGGACTACCTCGGCATCCGCTACTGCCTCACCCATCACCGGCAGTACCTGCCGCCTCCCTGGCAGCCGGCCTTCAACGACGTGGGGGGGAGGATCTGGGAGAACCCCGCCGCCCTGCCGCTGTTCTTCATGCCGCGGAGCTTCCAGCGGCTGCCGGACGAGGACCAGGTCTGGAACCTGATCCAGAGCTGGCACGCCTTCCACGATTTCCGCGCCCTCGGAGTGGCTGCGGGAAGGAGCGGCGCGCCGGTCCCCCAGCAGGGGACGGTGACGTCGATCCGCGCCGGCAGCAACCGGTTCGACCTGGAGACCGAATCCGCGACGGGTGGCATCGTGGTCTCCAGTGTGACCTACGTTCCGGGATGGCGGGTGGAGATGGACGACAGGCGGAGCCCGGCCTTCCAGGTGAACTCCGGATTCCTCGGCTTCCAGGTGCCGCCGGGGAGGCACGCCGTTCATCTCCTCTACCGGCCGGTAGAGTGGACGATGGGGCTGGCTCTCTTCGGTTTGGGGGTCCTGGCCGCCCTGATTGGCGGGGCGGTCTCATGGGGCCGCCTTGCGAAGCGCTCTCCCTGATGCTCGTCCTGGTCCCCGCCGTCTTCTTCCTCGGTGCGCTGCTGCTGGTCGCCGCGGTGCGCTGGTGGCGGCCGCAGGTCTCGCGCCGGGCGGCTCTGGCCTACGTGGTCCTGGTGGCGGCCTTCTTCGCCGCGCCGCTGTTCACCGGCGCGCTCCAGGTCCCCACCGACATCGTCTACGACTGGCTCCCCTGGCGGGCGGCGGTCGAAAAACGCCCCGTGCCGCTCAACCCGCTGCTGTCGGACGTCGTCCTCCAGGAGCTGCCCTACCGCTCGCTGGTGCGGGCGCGCCTGCTCGCGCTGGAGGCGCCGCTGTGGGCGAACGAGATGGGCGCCGGCCAGCCGCTCCTCGCCAACGGCCAGTCCACGCCCTTCGCACCCCTCCACCTGCTGGCCCTCCCCCTGCCGCCGCCGCGGGCCTTCGCCGTCAGCGTCGCCTGGGAGATCCTCCTCGCGCTGCTGCTGATGCACGCCCTGCTGCTGCGGCTGGGAGCGGGAGGGGCGGGGGCCGCTTTCGGGGCGATCTCATCCGGGCTCTCGACGTTCATGATCGCCTGGGCGTTCTACCCGCTCGCCATGACGGCGGCGTGGATCCCTGGCCTTCTCCTCGGGCTCCTCCTGCTGCGTGACGGCGAGCGGGGGAGCTTTCCGGGGCTGGTCGTCTGCGGCCTGGGGCTCGCGGCGAGCGGTCAGCCGGAGGTGCTGGGCTTCACGGCCCTCGCCGCCGCGGCCGTGGCGGTCGCCCTGGCGCTCGGCTCCTCCAGCGGCCGCGGGGGCCGCGGGGGCCGCGGGCGGTTCCTCCTCCGGCTGCTGGCGGCGGGCGCCCTCACCGCCAGCCTCGCCGCGCCCCTCCTCCTGCCGGTGCTGGAGCAGCTTCCACACAGCGCGCGGATGGAGCTCGTCCGGCGCTCGCCGGACGCGATGCAGCCGCCTCCCTTCGAAGCCCGGATGGCGCTGCCGGCGCTCGATCCCCTGGCGTTCGGCAGCCCGCGGGATGGGAACTGGAACGGCCCCTGGAACTTCAACGAGCTGTGCAGCGACTACGCCGGGCTCCTCGCCCTCGCCGTGGCGGTGGCCGGAGCCCTGGCCTTCCGCGGCCGTATCGCCGGGATCCTCCTGGGCGGCCTGATCGCGCTGCTGGCTGCGCTGCGAATCTCTCCCATCCACGATCTGATCCGCGCCGTTCCCCTCGTCGGCGAGGCCGCCTCCGGTCGGCTGCGGATCTTCTGGGTGCTGGCCGTGGCCATCGCCGGGGGGCTGAGCGTCGAGCGGCTGGCCGCGGACCGCCGAGGCCGCATCGCCGGGGCTGTGGCGCTGATCCTGGCCCTCGCCGCGCTCGCGGTCCTGCCTCCGCCGGCCGACGCACCCTGGCAGCGGGCGTGGTGGCTCGCCGTCCTCGCCGGCGGGGCGGCGGCTCTGGCGGCACTGCTCCTGCCGGGCGCCCCGGAGGCGCGCCGCCGGTTCGCCGGGGTGGCCGTCGCCGGCCTGCTGCTCGACCTCTTCCTGCTCGGCGTGCGCTTCAACCCCGTGGTCCCCGCCGGGCTCGACCTCTCGCCACCGCCGTCCCTCGCCTTCCTGATGGACCGGGCGCGGAGCTCCCCGGAGCCCTTCCGGGTGCTGGCGGACGGCTACGACCTGCAGCCGAACCTCGCGGCGATCTACGGCCTCTGGGACCCGCGCAGCGCCGATCCCATGCAGCCCCTGGATTCGGCCCGCTTCGTGAACGAACGGCTGCGCTCCGGCGACGGCACGCAGCGGCTCGCGGCCGAGAGCTACCTGGGGGTCCGCTACCGGCTGCTCCCGAAGCGGCGCAGCCTGCCTCCGCCCTGGCGGCCGGTCTTCCCCGGCCCGGGCGGCTGGGTGTGGGAGAACCCGCAGGCCAGGCCGCTCTTCTTCCGGCCCGCCGGCCAGGAGGGGACGGTGCGGACGGTCCATGCCGGCAACAACGGCTTCGACCTGGACGTTGGGTCTATTGCCGGCGGCACGGTCCTCTCCAGCGTCTCCTGGGCACCGGGCTGGCGGGTGACGATGGATGGACGGCAGAGCCCGGCGTTCGAGGCCGTCGAGGTCGATTCGGCCTTCCTCGGCTTCCGGGTGCCGCCGGGGAGGCACGCCGTCCGGCTCGTCTACCGGCCGGCGAGTTGGACCCTGGGGCTCTTCCTCTCTGCCTTGGGAGCTGCCGGTGCCCTGGCCGCCGGGTTCCTGACCCGGCGGCGCTCGCGGTGACCGGTGGTGACCGGCGTCAGGGATTCACGATCACGTTGCCGGGCTTGCGAGGCGGATCGTTGCGGGGCCGCTCGGCCACCGCGGGGTTCTGGTTGAACTCCGGCGCCAGCTCGGCGTTGATGGCCGCCCATTCCGGGTCCTCGTCCTCGGTCTCGAGGATGGCGCCGATGGGGCATTCAGGCAGACAGAGGCCGCAGTCGATGCAGGCCTCGGGATCGATGATCATGAACTCTTCGCCCCGGTAGTCGCCCGGTTTGATGCAGTCCACCGGGCAGACCGAGACGCAGGTCGCGTAGCGCTCTCCCAGGCACTTCTCCGTAATGATGTACGACATTGGAACCTTCCTCCCCCACTCTGTGGGTCCGTTCGGTTGCAGTTTCCGGCGGCATTACAGTAGGAGGAACGGAGGGGCGGCGTCAATCTCCAGGCGCGGTTCGGCCGTGTGGGCTAGAATCGCCCGGGAGGGTGAGCGCCACCGACCTCGAGGCGCTGCGCCAGATCGTGGCCGACATCCGCCGCCGCCTCGAGCGCTCCGGCAGCCGGTTCGCGGGTTGAAGATCCGCGGGACAGATCTGGCATAATTCCCTCATGACCACCCACGGCCGTCTCTCCAGCCGCGTCACCGAGCTGGTCGCCGAGAACCGCATCCGCGCGGCGATCGAGGAAGGTAAGTTCGACAACCTCGCCGGCGAAGGCAAGCCCATCTCCGACATCGATGAGCCCTATGATCCCGACTGGTGGGTCAAGAAGTGGATCCGCCGCGAGCGGGTGGGCCAGGTCCTGGCCGAGAAGTTCGGCCGGGACTGGTCCTGGTCCCGCTGACCGTCCCCGCAGAGGTCCGGTGCTAGCATGGTCCCTTCGATCCCAGGAGGGACTGCCCATGTCTCCGGACCCGTCGACGCCGACCGCCGCGCAGGACCACCTCCGCTTTCACGCGCCTCATCTCCACCTGAGCTCGGTCTTCGGCGGCGACTGGTTCGGCCGCAAGGCGGAGACCTTCGCCCGCTTCTTCGGCACGCCCACCTTCCTCATCGCCCAGACGGTGCTGGTGGGGATCTGGATAGCCGCCAACATCTGGGGATTTGCCCACTTCGACCTCTATCCGTTCATCCTCCTAAACCTCGCCTTCAGTCTCCAGGCCGCCTACGCGGCGCCGCTGATCCTCCTCGCCCAGACGCGGCAGGCGGACCGCGACAAGATGATGACCGAGGCCGATGCCCAGCACCGCGAGGCCCTGGCCACCGCCAGCGTCGAGCGGCAGAGGATCGCTACGGAGACCCAGGAGCAGATTCTGAAGCTATTGCAGCAGAACACCGAGCTGACCGAGATCACCCGGGCGCTCACCCAGCGCATCGAGGAGCTGACGCGGGATATCCACAGCCGCACCTGCGCGGAGGGCACGGCACCCTAAGCGATCCGCGCATTGCCGTGGCTGAGCTTGGCGATCTCCGCGTCGCCCATCTGCCGCGCCAGCCCTTCGCACCAGCGGGACATCTCCCGGCAGGCCCAGTGGGCATCCGGGCCGTAGGTCCTCAGGAGGAAGACGGGCCAGTTGCAGGCGGCGAGGCGCAGGCCGTTGTGCCAGGCCGTGGGCAGGGCTTCGGCTTCGGACTCCAGGAGCCGCCGGAGGCTGCGCCGGAATTGAAGCCAGCGCTCCACCTCGGCCAGAGGGGTGTCCAGCTTGCGCGGGAAATCGTTGAAGCCGTGGCCGCGGAAGGGCTCGACCTCGGCCTGGACGGCGGCGAAGAGGCGATCGAGGCGGTGCCGCCGGACCTGCGCGGCGAGGCTCTCCCGGCGGCGCGGCTCGGGCCAGGGACCCTCGGCGGCCTCGGCGAGGTCCTCCAGCTCGGACTCGATCGACCGGGGCCAGGCAGCGACCACCGCCTGGACGTCCGCCACGCCCAGCTCCGCTCCACGGATCATCAACCGCAGTTGAGCGTCCCCGCCGAGCTCGGCCTCCCAGCGGTCGGCCAGCGCCTGCACCTTCGCCGGCCGCACCGGCTGCCCGGCCGCGGCCGCAGACAGGAGCCCCAGATGGCGGTGGAAGACGTTGTCTTCGCCAGTCGCCGGGATCCGCCTCGGTCCCGGCCTCTCCGCCGGCCCTGGAGCGCGCTCCGCCGGCTTCAGGGCGGAGCGGACGAGGGGGAGCGTCCGGCGGCGCTCCGGCGCGAGGAGCCAGAGCAGCCATAGAACGGCGGACTGTGGAGCCTGGCCGCCATGGACCGTCGCCAGCCGGCGCAACAGGCGCACGCCTCGGCCGTGGCCGGGAGCCAGCCGGCGGCCGGCCTCCTCCCAGGCGGCCCGCTCGATCGCCGGCCAGGCCAGCAGCTCGATCCCCTGGCCCCGCAGCCGCCACGGCAATCGCCCGGCCGTCTCCGGATCCAGCATCTCCAGCAGTTGCTCCGCCTGCCGCGGGCTGCCCTGCGCCTCGCCGTCCAGAGCCGCGGCGAAAAGGAGCCACCAGCTCGCCGTCCGGCTCTCCCGCCCGGGCTTGCCGCCGTAGGCCGAGGCGAAGAAGGCGCGGTTGCCGCGGAAGGTCTCGAGCAGTCCGAAAGGCGCCAGCCAGAGACAGACGCGGCCGAGCGCGCTGAAGCCCAGCGGACCCAGCACCCGCCACGCCAGCCAGCGCGGACCCGGACCGAGCGCGAGCACCGCCGCGATGAAGGCCAGCCAGGTGAGGGGTACCGAATCCGTGGCATCGTGGACGAGAATCGTCATGCCCAAGGCAAGAGGCAGGTAGACGGAGATGAACAGCAGGACGTGACCCAGCGAGGCCGTCATTCTGAAGCCTGTCGAGGCCGTAGGCGCGGCGCCTGAAACCGAGCCCTTCCCCCGCAGACCGCGGTAGATCCAGACCAGAGCCCAGAGGATGGGACCGACGGGAATGATCAACACCACGGCCACTACTCCGGAAGGGGAGACCGCCGCGGCGCGGCAGCCGGGAGCTGCCCGGCAAGCCCCCGGGACCACCACTCATGGAGCAGCCGCCGGGCGGGATCGCGCAGCTCGGCCAGAGCGGCCCGCACCATCTCGGAGGTGCGCTCCCGCAGACCCAGCGGCGTGGAGTAGGAGGCAGCGCCCCCGACCCCGGCGGCGAGCAGGGCCAGCAGCTTCGCGCCCTGGCGCTCCAGCTCGTCGCGGCTGGCGTTCGGCACCAGCTCCAGGACCAGGAAGGGATTGGCGAGGTGCCGCTGCAGGTGGTTCTCGCACTCGGCGCCGGGATCGGCCATCAGCGCACTCCCGAGCCGAAGCTGCGCCGGCGGTCCGCCGCCGAGCCCGGAAACAGCTCGTCGAGCTGGCGGTTGACCTGCCGCAGCGCCGCCTGGTCCCCCTTCTTCGCGATCTTGCGCCCCTGCTCGATGAGGGCCTGGGCCTGCCGGGGGTCCGTGGCCTCGGCGGCGCGGCCCTGGTACCAGTCGAAGACGAGGAAGACGGATTGAGGGTCCCGCACGAAGGCGGCATGCCGCAGCGAGCGCAGCACCCGCACCTCGCGGTCGAGGGCGGCGGCGTCCCGGTTCTGCCGCGCCTCGGCCACTCCGGCCAGGGCGCTCTCGCAGAGCTGCTGCTCGGCCGGCGTGCCGTGCGCCGAGATCCAGGAGAGGGCGTTCTCGATCTCATCACCCGCCTCGGACTCCAGGGTGGGCCAGTCGAGCTCCGTCTCGGTCTGATCGAGCGCTCCGTCGAGGTCGAGAAGCAGGCGATGGACCCGTGCCGCGGCGTCGGCGTCGCCGCCGCGGGCGGCCTCCAGCCCGGCGCGGGCCTCGGCCAGGAGGTCCGCGGCACCCTTCATCGTCCGCACCAGGGCGGGCCGGCCGCTGGAGAAGCCCCGCCGCCGCACCTCGGCGACCCGCTGCTGCGTCGCCTCCAGCTCCTTCTCCAGCACCTCGGGCGAGGCCGTGGGGACGAGGACGTGGACCACGTCCTCGAAGCTCTCCCCCGCCTCCGGCAGGTCCGCCCGGGCATGGAGCTGCCCCGAGCGGTCGAGCTGGAGCGTGACCTCCACCCGCGAGCCCGCCGGCAGGTTCCGCTTCAGCCGCCCGCCCTCGATCTTGAGACTGCCGATCAGCCGGTTGAGATGGGCGCGGGAAAACTCCCCCTGGATGACGGGGATCGCCAGCGCATCCTCGGCGCTGCCGGCCGGCACCCGCTGCACCGTCTTGTGGATCGCCGTGCGCCGCGCCGGCAGGGGCGTGCCCTTCTCGAAATAGACGAGGACCGTGTTGTCCGACCGCGCCACGCCGACACTGCGGGCGAGCGGCGGATCGGCGATCGAGACGCCATGGACGATGGCGAGCTCCGGGGAGCGCAGCTCGACCTCGCGGCCCCTGGCACCCCAGGCGGAGAGCCGGAAGCGGTTCTGGCGGTGCCGCTCCAGGCGGACCTGGACCACGAACGCCCCTTCGCCGCTCACCTCGACGTCCCCGCTCTCGAAGCCCCCATCCTCGCGCGCGATCCGCACTCGGACGGGCAGCTCCTCCCCCCTCTCCGGCAGGAAGCGCCCGACCACGAACGGCTCCGTGTCCGCCATCACCGCCGGATGCTCCATCCGCACCACCAGGCCAGTGGGGGCCGCCGGCGCCGCCGGCCGCGCCGCGAGCCCCACGGTGGCGGCATAGAGGGCCGCGCCACGGGCCACGATGGTCATCGGGTCGATCCCCTCGGCCACCCGGCCGCCGAAGAGACCGCCCACCCGCTGCCGCAGCGCCGGCATCAGCGTCGGGCCGCCCACGAACACCACCCGGCCCACGGCGTCCGGGCCCAGCCGGTTCTTCTCCAGCACCGACCGGCAGACGTCCAGGCTGCGCTCGACCAGCGGCAGCACCAGCCCCTCCAGGTCGGCGCGGGTCACCGGCAGGTCAGCGTCCACCGGATTGCCCTGCGGATCGGAGAAGACCTCGGCGCAGACGATCGACGTGCGCTCCAGGCGGGACAGGTCGATCTTCGCCTGCTCGCAGGCCGCCTTGAGCTTGCTCAAGGGTCGCCGGTGAGACGGGTTCGTCCGCGACAGGGGCGGCAGGCCCGTCTCCGCGGCCAGGCGGGCCGCGGCCCAGTCGGTGAGCGCGTTGTCGAAGTCCTTGCCGCCCAGGAAATTGTCGCCGCCGTGGTCGACCACCCGCAGCCAGCCGTCGCGGGTCTCGAGCAGCGAGACGTCGAGCGTGCCGCCGCCGAGGTCGTAGACCAGCCAGACCCCTTCCGCCTCCACCCGCCAGCCGGCGGCGATGGCGCTGGCGATGGGCTCCGGGATGAGCGTCACCTCGGCGAGGCCCGCGAGCTGGCCCGCCTTCATCGTGGCATGGTTCTGGGGCAGCTCGAAAAGGGCCGGAGTGGAGACCACGGCCGCCGCCGGCCGGTAGCCGAGAACGGCTTCGGCGTCCGCCAGCAGAGACGCGAGCACCTTGGCGGACAGCTCCTCGGGGAGGAACGACCGGCCGGAGGCTTCGAAGCGGAGCCGCTCCTCGGTCCCCATGAGCCGCTTGAACTCCCCCCGCGTGTTCCCCGGGTCCGTCTCCAGGAAGCGGAACGCGCGCCGCCCCACCAACTCGGAGCCGCGACCGTCGATCCGCACCACGGACGGCGTCAGCACCTCGCCCTGCGCGTTGGGCACCACGGTCATGGTGTCGCCGTCGAAGGTGGCGAGGACGGAGTTGGTGGTCCCGAGATCGATCCCGACGTGCATCGCTCTTCAATCTCCCCAGGTCAGATGGCCGGATTCTATCGGACCTTTCGGGGTCCTGGAAAAGCAGGGACCTCAGGGACAGCAGGGACAGCAGGGACAGCAGGGACAGCAGGGACAGCAGGGACAAAGCCTCCCACGATTTCTCCGCCCGTCCCTGAAGTCCCTGGAGTCCCTGTTGTCCCTGGAGTCCCTGTTGTCCCTGGAGTCCCTGTTGTCCCTGAAGTCCCTGCTTGCCTGATTGACCAGGCTCCGCTCTCGGCATAGGCTCCCCGAAGCAGAGCTCGCGGAATTTCATCGCAAGGAGGATCACGGATGCGCCGTAACCTTGCTGCCTTCGCCATCCTCGTCGGCGGCTCCATCGCCGGAGCGCTCGACATCACCTATGCGATCGTGTTCTCGGCCTTCCGCGGCGTTCCCCCCGTTCGCATCCTCCAGTCCGTCGCCAGCGGACTTCTCGGCGCGGCGGCCTACGATGGGGGACTGCCCACGGCGGCTCTGGGACTCCTCCTTCACTTCTTCATCGCCTTTTCGGCGGCGGCCATTTTCTACCTCGCCAGCCGGTGGTTCCCACTCCTCATCCGGCAAGCAGTCCTCTCGGGGGTGCTCTACGGCGCCGGCATCTATGCGGTCATGAACCTCGTCGTCGTACCTCTTTCAGCGTTTCCTCGCAAACTATCCTTCCCACCTCTCGTCCTGGCCACCGGCCTCTTCGTGCACATGTTCTTCATCGGCCTGCCCATCGCGCTGGCGGCTCGGAGGGCTTCCCAGCCGGCGTAGGCTTTCAACGCCGCCGTTTCGTCTCGATAACGCGGGCATTCAAAGAGAGGGAGAAATGACGGAGCAAAGCATGCTGGCTTCTGCCTGGAGGGCACCAAAGGCCTTCTGGAACCTACTGTGGGCTTTGACCGGATCAGTTCTACTCTTAGTCCTCATTCTTTTGGTCTATCTGGTTCTTGGTTGGAAACTGAAGATCACGGATAAAATTACTA
Organism: Thermoanaerobaculum sp.; assembly: GCA_021154885.1. Taxonomy (GTDB): domain Bacteria; phylum Acidobacteriota; class Thermoanaerobaculia; order Multivoradales; family UBA5704; genus DATARR01. Next base: position 236,568 of record JAJKHS010000144.1, on the reverse strand, counting down.
TTTCATTGGAGAAGGCCGACTCGCCGCCTATTGCAATCAACGCACAAGTCTTCATGGCTGAAACAGAGCCGAAATATAAGGAAGTGGCGATTGACAACCCCGATCCGCCAACACCTCCAGCCCCATTCGAGTACCAGAAGGCACTAATACATGTCGATGACTTCAACAACATCATACGCTATGAATTGAAATTCCCTAAGCGGGTCGACTTTGTGGTGCCGCAGGAAATTCGCGGTATGCCGACGTGGAAAGCGCAGTTATACCCAGGCGATCCATCAGGTGAGCGCTGGCTGGTCAGCTTTCAGGTGCCTACAAACAGAAAGGGAACTGAAAAAGCATTCGGAAGTTTCGCCGGAGTGAGGTTGTACAAAACGGGTCAGCAATAATTTGAGGATTAACATGGACGCACGCCTTGTGACCAACGCAGCATCACACTCTCTTGAGGCATATGGGCCCTTTCCGAACCAGGCCACGCATATTAGAACGGTCGAACAATTTCAACCAGCAGGAGAGTTCGCGGCTCTTGTTACTCTCGACTCTCACAAAAAGGAGGTTTATGTCGCGTTTCGCGGTACAGAACTCCTCGGCAATTGGCGATTTACAAACTTTCAAGCCTTCTTTTCACCTCTTTCTATAGTCGACGACAGCCTCTCGGCATCGCCTTCCATACCCCTCCAGGGAGGCTCTTACAGATTGCCCTTTGCCGGCTCAGCACATCAGGGATTCAGTCGAGCCTTCACATGGCTCTGGTATGGTACAGACCCCCTTTTAGGAATTAGCGAAGCTGATATTGCTGAAGCTGATATTGCTGTATCCGCACGTTGGCGCATACTTCGTCACGGAACCATTATTGCACTTCCTCTACTGATCTGGCTACTCGCTCTTCCGCTTCGCTTCCCTTTCCCTTTAGCGGTCGCCCTCCTAATCGCACTTTTGTTATCACTAGCGGTTGTCGGTGTCGAGCGCGGCACGTGGGAGGCACTGCATAGACGTAAACCGTCAACATGCGGGCGGGCCCTACACGAACTTCTTCCTGAACTCAATCAACACGATGTCGTGATTTTTACCGGACATTCCTTGGGAGGCGCAGTTGCGACCATCGCATTTGCGATTTATCGCCTCTGGTGTAGAAGCAGCAGCCAACGTCGAGATAATGCCCAGCTTATCACCTTTGGAGCGCCACGCGTTGGTGATCAGAGGCTAGTGACTGCCTTTGAGCACGAGCACGCCGATCGCTTCGTTCACGTAGTTAACCGTGGCGATCCGGTACCCGAAATGCCCCCTCGGCGCCCAGCCGCAATGCTCGCCCAACGCTTCTGGCTACGAAGCCCGCTGGGATTGTTGCTTACCGCCCTGTCGCCACTCTGGAGTCTCTATGCGTTCTTCTATCGGCTACACAGGCCCGGCGAGTGGTCGGAGGAAAATGTTTGCTTGACAGGGACGAGCCCCGGTGCCCTCAGGTTTTCCAATCATAGCATGGAGGGGTATCGGGACGCAGTGAACATGTGAACGTCTGCTCATGGAGCCCCCGGATGCCCTAACCGTCGTTGCAGCGGATTCGCTTCGCTTGCCGCTGAATTCCAACGTTAACCAGAGCTCATGAACGCACCCCTCGCGATATTCGACATCGACGGCACCCTCTGCGACACGCTCGAGGTCGACGACGAGTGCTTTTGCAGCGTGGCCAGCGAGCTGTTGCAGATCTCGCTCGCGAGTTGGGAGGAGTCTCCACAGGTCACGGACGCAGGGATCGTAGACTGGCTGTGGCGTCGGTATCGAAGCCGGGCGCCGACGCAGCCCGAGATCGAGGCCTTCGTTGCCAGGTATGAGGCCGCTCTTTCACGACAGTTGAATCAGGCACCGAGTCGCTTCGCCGCAACGCGCGGGGCGGCTCCGCTTCTCGACTGCCTGCGTCGTGAGGGATGGCACGTAGGCATCGCAACCGGCGGTTGGAGCAGGACCGCACTCCTGAAGCTCCGAGCTGCGGATTTGCCTGTCGAGTTGCTTTTCGCGTCCTCGGACGATTCGCCTGACAGGGTCACCATCTTCGAGCTCGCGAAACGCCGCGCCGACGCGACCTATCATGGGATTCACGAACGAGTCGTACTGATTGGAGATGGGCTCTGGGACATCCGCGTGGCTGCCAGTCTCGGCTGGGCGCTCCTCGGTGTCGGGTGCGGGGAGCGTGGCGCCCGACTTCGACAGGGAGGAGCCACCGCGGTCGTGGACGATTTCCTGGACGGCAACGAGGTGCTACGTCTTCTGCGAGGTTGCGCTGTGCCGTCGATTCCGCTGTCCGCGGCCGCAGCCTCCGCCCGGGCATAGTGTGGACGATCTCCCTCCGCGAGGGTCGTTTCGTCGCTGAGAATCAGAGCTCCGAGATCAGCGTCGAGATCGCCCCGAATGGACTCGCTGTTCTCCCGCTCCCGAGATTACTTCCGCCGTCACTGGATGAACCTGCCACACTCGAGTCGCGAGGCCACGGACTCGCGAGTCAGGTCATCCGCAACTCGGATGAGGTCACTCCATCCGCGGATGAGGTCATTCAATTCGTGAATGAGGTCGTCCACTTCGCGGATGAGAAGACCCGCAACTCGGATGAGCTCACTCAATCCGCGAATGAGATGACCTGAAACTCGGATGAGATGACCTGTAACGCGGGTCAGGTCACTCGCCCCGCGAATTTGGTCACCCAATCCGCGAATGGAGTGACCCGCAACTCGGATGAGGTCACCTGAAACTCGAATCAGGTCATCCGCCAGAGATTTCTGTATGCGCAAGAGCGATGAAACCGGGCAGTCTGCCTTGCGCAGGATGCTCCGCGCCGTCGCGCGCCTTACCCTCCAAGGGAGATAATCAGGCACAGAGCCGGAAAATGTCAAGAGACCCCTTGATGGGCCGGCCGGCTTCGTGCCATAGATATCTGCATACCTGAACGTGGAAGCCAGAGCACGGCTAGCCGGTGTCGCACTTCGAAGCCATGGACTCTCCAGGGGGAATGAGTCTATGCTTCAGCCTATGAAGTCACTCCTTGTAGAGGTAGACGACGAGTTGGCGGGCCGCTTGGAGCGGGTTGCTCCTGCTCGCTCTCGCCGACGGTCGGAGTTCATTCGAGCGGCGATTTTGAAGGCGCTCTGGGAGGCCGAGGAACAGGCCACGGCCGAGGCATACGCGCGCCATCCAGACAGCCCTGATACACCGTTCGATCCTACCGTCTGGGAAGGCCGCAGTGCCCCGGGCGAGGGATGAGGCAGTACGAGATCTGGTGGGCCGACCTTCCAGCACCCGTGGGGCGGCGGCCAGTCCTGCTGCTGACGCGTTCTGCGGCCTACGCATACTTGAACAAGGCGATCGTCGCCGAGATCACCACGACCATCCGAGGCATTCCGCAAGAGGTGCCGGTGGGGGAGCCTGAAGGACTCGCGCCATCGGTCGTCAACTTCGACAACGTCCATGTCGTCGCGAAGCGCCTCCTGTCCTCCCGGGTTGGTGTGCTGGCAGCCGCACGAGAAAGAGAAGTGAAGCGGGCGCTCGGGTACGCGCTCGACTGGGCCGAGCTCAAGGTGCCGTGATTCTCCCGGGCTCCGGCCGCTGCCCTGACTCGCGGTATCTTTGCTCATGAGCGACGGCCCCCTGAATGTCCTCGACGTCCTGGTGATCGGCGCCGGCATCTCCGGCCTGACCACCGCCTTCCGCCTCGCCCGGGGCGGGCTGCGCGTGGCCGTCGTGGAGGCCGCCGGCCGCGTAGGCGGGGCGATCGAGACCCATACGGACGGCCCCTGGCGTTTCGAGCTGGGGCCCAACACCGTCGTCGAAAGCCACGAAACCGTGGGCCGGCTGATCCGCGACGCCGGCCTGGACGGCGAGAAGGTCGTGGCGGCCCCCGCGGCCAGGCGGCGGTATCTCTACAAGGATGGCTGGCTCGTTCCTCTGCCGGGCGGGCCGGGGAGCTTTCTGGCCACTCGCCTCTTCCCGCCCAGCGCCAAGCTCCGCCTTCTGAAAGAGCCCTGGATCGGCCGGCCGCCGGAGGGGACGGAGGAGAGCATCGCAACGTTCGTCCGCCGCCGGCTGGGGCAGCCCTTTCTGGATTACGCCGTGGGGCCGTTCGTCTCCGGCGTCTACGCCGGCGATCCCGAGCGGCTCTCCATGCGCTGGGCCGTGCCCAGGATCTGGAGCCTGGAGCACGACCACGCCAGCCTGATCCGGGGCGCCCTCTCCCGTCGCAAGGGACCGCGCCCGGGAGGCGCCATGATCTCCTTCCGTGATGGCCTCGAGGCCCTTCCCCTCAAGCTGGCGGCGGAGGTCGGCGACGTGCGCACCGGTGTCGCTGTGCAGCGGATCGTCCGCGCGGCGGGAGGATACCGGGCGGACACCTCCGCCGGTCCGATCGACGCGAAAAGGGTCGTCCTCGCCGTGCCCGCGGACGTGGCGGCCCGCCTCCTGGACGAGGTCACGGCCGGGGCCAGCCGCCTCTTCGATCAGATCCCCTACGCCGCCGTGGCTGTCCTCGCCATCGGCTGGCGCCGCGCGGACGTGGGCCATCCGCTGGACGGCTTCGGCTTCCTCGCTCCGCGCAAGGAAGGGCTCCGCTCGCTCGGCTGCCTCTTCCCCTCGGAGCTCTTCCCCGACCGGGCTCCGGAAGGCCATGTCGCCCTCGCCGCCTTCGCCGGCGGCAGGACCGATCCCGAGATCGTCGCCTGGGACGAGGACCGCATCGCCACCACCCTGATCGACGAGCTGCGAGGCCCGCTGAGCCTCCGCGGCGAGCCCGCCTACCGCCTCGTCCGCCGCTGGCCCCGGGCCATCCCCCAGTACGAGGTCGGCCACGGCCGCTTCGTGGACCGCGCCCGGGAGATCGAGCAAGCCCTCCCCGGCCTCCACATCGGCGGCAACTTCCTGGGGGGAGTCTCGGTGCCGGGCTGCATTCAGGGCGGGACGGAGCTGGCGGCGCAGATGCTGAGAGGCTGACCCATAGGCGCTAACTTTGGCCTCGATGCTTAGGGTAGGGGCGGGTCTGGACGGCAGGTTGGGGGCTCGACCCGCCCTGGGGAGGACATCTCGCCGTTGCAGGGCGGGTCGCGCCGCCTCCCGCCCGTCCAGACCCGCCCCTACCCTAAGCAAAGCAGCGCATGCTCCCTCCAGACATGTGGCGCGCACGAGCCATAGCCGATGGCGCATGCTATCTTTTGGCGAACCTCTGCGGGTTCCTCGTCGAAAGGAGAGCTGATGATGAAGAAGATGGGCCTGTTCCTGATTGCCGCGGCCCTCACCGCCACGGCCCTCGTCACCGGACCAGCGAAAGCGGCCCCCGGGCCGAAATGCAACGCTCCCGCCTGCTTCCGCACGCCCGGCTGCTGCCAGGATTCGGACTGCGCCACCTACTGCGCCGGCCGGGAGCCTGGCAGCGACCCCTACTGCCAAGGGGAATGCTGCGAGTGCGCGATCGTCCTGTGACCGAAAGGAGACATGAGATGAAACGCATTACCCTGTTCCTCGCCGCCCTCAGCCTTTCCGCCGCTGCTCTCGCCAGCGCGCCGCCGTTCCCGAAGCTCTCCATCTGCAGGCCCCCCGCCTGCTTCGCCTCCCCGGGCTGCTGCTTCGGAGAGTCGTGCGACACCTGGTGCGGCGGTGCCGGCCTGGGCCGCTGTGGCGGCAACGGGTCGGGCGGCTGCTGCTGGTGCGCCGGATAGCCCACGCCCAAAGAGGTCCCGGGGCGCGCCGGCTGGCCGGCCGTCCCCGCGGGCTCTTTCCTTCGTGTAGAATCTCCCTGAGAGGAGATCGGCATGCTGTGGAGAGCTGAGAGGCTTCGTCGGACCGGGATCGTCTTCGCGCTGGGAGCCTGCCTGCTGGTCCCGGCCGTCGCCGCGTTTGCGGATGGCGGGGAACCTGCTCCCCCCTTCTCCCTGCAGACCCTGGATGGCAAGACCGTCACCCGCGACAGCCTGAAAGGCAAGGTCGTGCTGCTGGACTTCTGGGCCACCTGGTGCATCCCCTGCATCAAGGCCCTGCCCGAGCTCAAGGACCTACGCCAGAAGAACGCCGGCCAGCCGCTGGTCATCGTCAGCGTCAGCGTGGACGAGGACAAGAAGACGGTCCAGGAATTCGCCAGCAAAAACGGCATGGACTGGCTCCAAGCCTGGGACGGCGAGATGAGGGCCGTCAACGCCTTCCGGGTCGACAGCTTCCCCAGTTACGTGATCCTCGATTCCGAGGGCGGGATCGCCTACCGCCAGAAGGGCTGGGCTCCGGGCCGCTCGGCCGCCGCCTTGGGCGCGGCCGTCAGCAAGGCGCTGGAATCGGTCCACAAGCCGGTGGCGAAGGGCGTGGCCTCGACCCGCTGAAAAGCCCGCTGAAGCCGGGCCGGAGCCGCCATGAGCGCCTCAACTTCCCACCTCGGGCAGATCGGCCAGATCGCCGTCACCGTTCACGATCTGGAGCGCGCAGTGGGCTTCTACAAGGAAGTCCTGGGCTTGCCGCTCCTCTACCAGTTCCCGCCCAAGCTGGCGTTCTTCGATTGCGCCGGGGTCCGCCTGATGCTCTCCCTCCCCGAGGACCCCCAGTTCGACCACCCCGGCTCCATCCTCTACTTCAAAGTGGATGACATCCAAGCCACCTGGACCGCCCTGCGCGAAGGCGGCGCCGACCTCATCCACGAGCCCCAACTCGTCGCCCGAATGCCGGACCACGAGCTGTGGATCGCGTCCTTCAAGGACTCGGAGGGGAACACGCTGGCGTTGATGAGCGAGGTGCGGGGCTGAGCAGGGCCGGCGGCGCGGGAAGGTTTCCCTGGGACCGCCGGCGTCCCGCCGGCCTTCTAACTTAACTAGCAGCTTGGCGAGCAGCCATGCGAACAGAATCTCGGATTGATGTCGCAGGCCGAGCAGCAGGGCAGAGCGTGGGCTTTCCTCACGGTGAAGGAGCTCAGAAAGCCAAAACACACCGTCAACAGCGCCAGCAGAACGAAGAGCTTCCGAAGGGGACTGGTCAAAGCCTGTTTCAACATTGACGCTTCTCCTTTTCCCGATTGGGTCGTCGATAGGCAGCAGGGGCCGCCGTCTTCACTACCAAGGAAAGTGCGCTCGACGGCTAAAAGCGAGCCAAGGAGACTCCTAGAAGTCGCCGAGCAGCTCACAAAGGTCATCGAGGAAGCCGAGGTGGCCGACGAGAATCCGACGCTTCGCTTCAGGAATCCCAAACCATTCGGCCCGATCGACCTCGGGGAACTCCTTCTGGCGACCCGATCCTTTGGGCCATTCCAAGAGGAAGGTATTGCTTCGTATCTGCCGTGGGTCCAGATCGCCCTCGACGGCCCAGGCATGAACGACCTTTCCGCCGGGCTGCTTTCGCGGCGGGAGCGGTAGGAAGGCGCCGTCGATCGATGATCCTGTCTCCTCCTGGAACTCTCGGATCGCCGCCGCGAGAGGATCTTCTGCCTCGGCGAGCTCTCCCTTGGGAATGGACCAGGCCCCCAGGTCCTTCCTGGCCCAGAAGGGGCCACCGGGATGGACCAGGAACACCTCGAGCCGACCCTCCCGAAGGCGATAGACGAGAAGGCCAGCGCTGGTCTTCGGCATTGGATCGCTCCTTGGGGCGCGCGGCCCCTACATAGAGCAGCCAACATATTGGCGCTTCGCCTCGCCAACGCCCCTTTATTGCTCGTATACTAGCAGTTGTGAGAAGCTCGCGACAGGAGGGCGCCATGAGTGTATTTTCCCTCGCGACGCCCGAGCAAGTCAGCAAGACCTTGGCGGCTCGGGTCAAAGCGCTGCGGCTGGCCAGAGGTTGGAAGCAGATCACCCTGGCGCAACGGTCCGGAGTCAGTCTGGCGTCCCTGCGGCGTTTCGAGGAGTCGGGCAAAGTGTCTCTCCAGTCCCTGCTCGAGCTCGCCTTTGCCCTGAACCGGCTGGATGACTTCGATGCCCTTTTCCAAGGTTCCCCGGCGTCGTCGCTGGCCGAGCTCGAAGCCGGCGAGAAGCGACCCGCGCGCAAACGAGGCCGGATATGAGGAAGCTGAGCAAGGCGCAGGGAGGTAGTGATTTGCCGAGATCGCGAGATGATGTTATGCTGGACCGCGACGAGGAGATCCCTATGGCACGTACCGTGGATGAGATCGAAGCCGAAGCCCTGAACCTGCCCGAAGATGATCGGGCTCGCGTTTTTGAGAGCCTGCTGCTCAGCTTCCAGGGTCCTGAGAATGACGAGACCGCCCGCGCTTGGGCGGAGGAGGCGCAGAGGCGCGATCAAGCCATGGAGAATGGCGAAGAGCCTGGAATTCCGGCGGAGGAAGTCTTCAGGAAGGCGCATTCTCTCCTTCAATGACGGGCGTCCGCTTCAACCCGCTGGCGGAGCAGGAGCTCCTTGAGGCGATCCAGTACTACGAAGAGCAATCCTCAGGATTGGGGGCTAAATTCTCCGCCGAGGTCGAGCGTTCGTTGACCTTCCTTCGACGCTATCCCGAAGCAGCACCGCGAATCTTGGGGTCGATCCGCCGTTTCGTTCTGCCACTCTTTCCTTACTATCTCCTGTATCGGCCGCTCAAATCCGGCGATCTCCGGATCTTGGCTGTTGGGCATCAGAAGCGCCATCCACGATACTGGCGCAGGCGAACTTGAATCCGTTTATGACTCGCGATCAGCAGCCTAAGGAGCGTCTTCTGAAGCAATCGGACGACGAGGTACTGCGTCGTTTTGACGAGGTCCGGGCGCGGATCCGGGAACGCACCGCCGGCTTCAGCGAGAAAGAGATCGCCGCCGACGTGGCTGCGGTCCGCGCTGAGCTCCCCGACTGATGCGCGTAGTCGTCGACACCAACATTCTGGTACGGGCCATGCTGAACCCCGGGGCTCTGTGGGTCCGGTGGTCAACTTCCGGGTGCTCGGGCTCGAGGGCCCGTGAGCTGGCACTGCGGCTCCGGGGCAACGACGGTGCTTTGCCGCCTCTCGCGGGGAGATATCAGCTTGCAGAGTGTCGTTTCTCCTCAGACTCAGGCCCTTGTTCTATTGGCGACTTATCGGCCGCTTGCCCGCGTCCGGTTGCGATGTAGGTGACGGTGTCCCATGAGTTGTGAATCCCTATGAAGAGTAGCAGGAGTGACGACCCACCCACGGAAAAAAGTGCCGGTATCGGGTTCCGCCGCAGGAAAAGCGCGGCCACGAGAAGAGTGGCGTAGGCGATGAACGGAAAGATCACGTGCCAAAGCCAGTCCTCCAACACCGGCTTGTAGCCGGTTTGAGCGCGCGCTCGGATCACGACCACGACCGCGTACGCCACGCCCGCGATTCCACCACATCCCAGAGCGATGGCCGGACCCAGGAGAGCGCCCCAGGGTGCACTCAAAACCGCGGATATTAACAATACGGCGCAGAAGTGTACGACGGTGGGAGTGCCGAAGGCTGCAATCTCCCGAGAAGAGCTGCGCATAGAGCTTTCTGCCACCAGTGCAATGACGACGAACTGCAGTCCCGTCAGCGCAGCGCCCGAAGATCCGACGATGACATAGAAGTTTTCCCAGGCGACGAGAGGGGCGATTGGTTCCATGTCGGTCCTCCTGTGGTTCTTGAACCCTGAGATGTGGCACTCCCGCGATCTTGCCCACGCCTAGACAGACACCTCTACTTCACGAACTTCTGCGTCCCTTGTCAGCTCGTTCACCACTTCAAGGTACTCAGCAATGGCCCATCGAATGTTGTCCAGGGCTTCAGCTTCTGATTCCCCCTGAGACCAGCAGCCAGGCAGCCCTGGAACGGAGGCCGCCACACCTTCTTCTGATCGCTCCAGTATTACCCTATACTTCACGTCGGCTTACTCCTAATTCGAATAGGACGTGCAGTCCCGCTAGAAAGCATCAGGCGCCGCTTTGAGGCTGCCGTCTCCGTCCATCGACGACATCTTAACAGAGAGCCGGCCCGATCCGGCAACGAGTCGCAGGGGAGGCGCCGGCCGCCGTCGCAGCGTCGGGGAAGCGTTTCTCTGCCGTCTGAACGAGGTCACCGAAGACCACGTCCCGTACGTGGTAACTCGCGATCAGCAGCCGGAGGAGGATCTCACCCACCGGCCCAACGGGCCGGGAGACCCCAGCCCAGGGCTGAGGCCGAAGGCCGATGCCCTGGGAAGAAAGGCACCCCATCGTTGCGGCCTGAAAGGCCGCGAGAACCCGGCTCGACAACGCGTGGGATGGTATCGGAGGTCCTGAATCTGCTGACCTGACGGCGAGGTGTATAATCGAATCTGTGCTGGTCGGACCCTCGACCGCTGGAGAGGCCAATGCAGAAGACAGTTGCCGTCGCAGAGCTGGGGGAGCGTTTCCGTGTCGTCTTCAACGAGGTCACCGAAGACCACGTCCCATACGTCGTGACTCGCGATCAGCAGCCAGAGGCCGTCCTCGTGTCGTACGACGAGTTCCAGCGCCTGCTGAAGAATTCGGACGATGCCGTACTGCGTCGTTTCGACCAGGTCCGGGCTCGGATTCGGGAGCGCACCGCCGGCTTCAGCGAGGAAGAAATCGCTGCCGACGTGGCTGCAGCCCGCGCTGAGCTCCCCGACTGATGCGCGCAGTCGTCGACACCAACATCCTGGTACGGGCCATGCTGAACCCTGGGGGCTCCGTGGGTCCGGTCGTCGACTTCCTCCGCGATGGCCGTTACGTGTTTCTCTACTCGGAAGCGACTCTGAACGAAATGATCGACGTCCTGAGCCGACCACGAATGGTCCACCGGTACGGAATTACGGCGTGGAGCCTTCGCCTATTTCCTTCTGGCACCATGAGGAAAAAATGCTGTGGCTCCGTCTAATTAATCGAAAGGATGTAGCCGTTCGGCTTCCCACTCAGGAGGGCGTCATGGAAGACGATTCACGTTCCCGACTTCATACCTTTGCCGATCTGGTCCAGGCCCAAGAGACCCGCAAGGCCATGTCCGCACCCCCTGCGGCTGAGCCGTGGAAGGAGGTCGGCCCCACCAACATCGGCGGACGGATGACCGCTGTCGTCGTCCATCCAGATCAACCTGACATCCTCTGGGCCGGGGCGTCGGGGGGCGGTGTGTGGAGGAGCCTCGATGCGGGCCGCAACTGGAGATCGCTCTGGCACGATCAGAAGAGCCTCGTTGTGGGCTCTCTTGCTCTCGATCCCAAAGACCCGAGTCGGATCTACTGCGGAACCGGAGAGGCGAACGGTTCGGCGGACTCGTACCCCGGCGCCGGCCTTTATCTCTCGGTCGACAGTGGGGACCACTGGAGTCTGCTCGCCTCACCCAAGGACCAGGGGATCCCGACCCGGATCGGCACGATCGCCGTCGATCCCTTCGACTCCCGGCACATCGTGATCGGTGGCATCAAAGGGTTTTCCGAAGATGCCGTGCCGAGCCTGGGCGGGATGTACGTTGCGCCCGTGGACGCCAGGGATCCCTGGAAGCGTGAGACCTTCGTGTCGAACGAGTCCCACAACTGCCATTCGATTCTTTTCCACCCCACCAAGCAGGGGACGATTTTCGCCACCTTCGCCGAGGATGGGGCCCAGAGCGGCATCTGGCGGCTGCGCGCCGGTGAGGCGCAGTGGAAACATCTGACCGACGGCCTGCCTGCTCCCGAAAACTTCGGTCGGGCATCGCTCGCCATCGCCCCGTCCGCACCGGAGGTGATCTATATGCTCGCCGCCGCCCCCTCCGGCGAGGTGCTGGGAGTCTTCCGCAGTGATGACGGTGGCGACAAATGGCAGGATGCTGATGCCGGACACTTCGGTGACATTGGAAAAATCGACTATGCCAACACGATCGCTGTCCACCCGAAGAATAAAGACTTCGTAATCTGCGGGGGCGTGGATCTGCACCTCACGCAAGACGGGGGCCGCGGGCGGTGGACCCAGGTGACGCATGGCGATAGGGAGCGCGGCCACCCCTGGTACGCGCATCCCGATCACCATGCCCTGGCGTTCGTGGCCCTGAAAACAGACGACTCACGGATCTATGATCTGAACGACGGTGGCATGGACGTCAGCGAGAGTGAAGGGCGGATTTGGGAGAACCGCAGCCGCGGGCTTGCCGTCACCCAGTATTACACCCTGGATGTCGCGCCCAGCGACGAAAAGCGGTTTGGCGGCGGTACGCAGGACAACGGTGCGCTGATCACTCTGACCGGCGGTACGGACGATCACTTCCAGGTTCTGACGGGAGACGGTGGCGGAATCGCTTTCGATCCGGCAGATCCAGATCACTTTTTCGTCTCCGCTCAGAATCTCGACATCCGCCGATGGAAGGAGGGAAAGGAGCGTTCTCCAATCAAAGGGCCGGACCCAACCGGTTTTAGCTTCATCTTGACGCCTCTCGCACTATCCTCCGAAAGAGCGAGCATCGCCTACACCGCCTCGAACGTGGTCTTCAAGACCGAGGACGACGGCGATAACTGGAAGCCAGTCTCACCGGATCTCGACGGAACCCTGGTCCGGGTTATCGAGGTGGCGCGAGCGGATCCCCAACGCATTTACGCCGGTACAGAAGACGGGGGCTTCTTCAGGAGAGACGATGGCGACAAGGCCTGGAGAGTGGTCCTCTCGGAATCCGCCCTTCCAGTGTCTGGCAAACCGATCACCGCGATCGAGTCGAGCCCGGGGGACGCGGATCTCGTCCTGGTGGCTCTGGCAGGCTTCGGCAGCCGCCATCTATTCCTCTCTCCCGATGGCGGCCGGACCTGGCGGGATTTCGACGGCGGCCATCTTCCCGACGCACCGATCAACGCGCTGGTCATCCCCAAAGCGGGCCCTACAATCCTCTACGCTGCCGGCGACGCCGGGGTCTTCAAAAGCGGCCTCGCAGGCCCTTCCTGGCAAAATCTGACCGCCAATCTCCCGAACGTGCGGATAACCGCTCTTGTCTACCACGAGAAGAGCCGGACTCTATTCGCTGCCACGTACGGGCGTGGTATCTGGAAGCTGAAAATCCCATAGGCCCGGGGCTTGGTTGTTGTAGCGGCAGTCCTGGATGGAGACCACCGGGGCTCTCCCGCATTGCGCAGAGCCTCGGCGTTCGCCCTGGCGCAAAGCCGCCGGCCGTGCGGATAGCCCAGGGCACCGGAACGGTCCGCCGCTCCTACGGGCCGCTCCGGGGATCGCTCGAAAGCGATCGGCCGGGAGCTACGGCACGACGGCCGCCTCCCGGCGTGTTCAGTTGTCAAAGATCCGCTTCTCTCCTCCCCGCTGATCTCCCGGTCGCCGACTCTTCCGGAGGATGACTCTTCTTACGTTGGTGGGGGGCCAGGCGTCCAAGCAGAGGAGGGAGGAACGCCGGCGGGGCCGCCGGTCTCCAACGCCGGCGCGCCGGTGGCGACGGTCCTCCGGCCGGCAATGGCAAACGACGGGCCGGCGACGGCGAGACCGTAGCTGACAGCGGCCGGAACCTGACAGGTGGCGGCCGGTGGTTGGCGGGCGTCGGCTGGTCGCTGGCCGGTGCCGGTCCGTCAGTGGGCGGTGCCGGCGAGACGCCGGTGGACGCCGGCCGGTCGTTGACCGCTGCCGGCCGGATAGGTTTCGACGAGGAGGATTGGACGCTGGAGACCCGCTCTCCGTATACCCGTCTTGAAGTGGATAACGCCGCCCAGGGAAGCTCCTCGCCACCAGGCGGTCGCGGGAGTAGGGGTGGAGCGCAAGAGATAGCCCAGGTGATCACAGGAAGCCCCACGCCCCAACTCGCGGTTGCCCGCGCCGTCGGCTTCGCCGGTCTCGAACAGGCCGCTATGCTATTCTAGCTTGCAAGACAAGGCAGTGCGGCGCACTGCAGGAGACCTATGTCTGATCAACTCACGATCCGTCTGCCCGAGGAATTGAGCCAAGCGCTCGAAGCTGCATCGCTCCGTCTACGGCGAAAGCGGTCGGACATCGTCCGCTTGGCCCTCTACCGTTTTTTGGACCTTGGCCCAGAAGACGACATGGCACCTTCAACCCGTGTCCGACACCTGATGGGTGCTCTGGATACAGGTGTGCCGGACCTGGCCGAGAACCATCGCGCATACATCTTGGAATCCCTCAAGCATGGCGGGTGAGTTGCTGCTCGATACAGGAGCTCTGGTCTCCCTCCTCGATCGTAGCCAGGGCGATCACCGCCGGTTTACAGAGTTCTTTTCCGGCTGGCAGGGAGCGGTGGTCAGCACCGAGGCGGTCCTGACGGAGGCCACCCACCTGCTGGGTCGTGCCCCGAATGGCCGTGAACTGTGCCTGGAATTTTTTCTTGCCGGGGGCGCCACTCTGGTTCCCTCTAGCCTGACCACGCTCCGACGTTGTCGTGTGCTGATGGAGAAGTACACCGATCTACCGATGGATTATGCTGATGCGACGCTCGTCGTGCTGGCGGAGGAGCTCGGAACGGATCTCGTCTTCACCACGGATCGCCGGGACTTCCAGGTCTACAGGTTCGGAAGAGACCGGCCTTTCCGGATTCTCCCTTCCGTCGCCTGATCGAATTGCTGAAGGGCCGGGTTCTTAGAAGAAAGAAGGAGTTAGTGGCCGGCGGGACGCCGGCGGTCCCAGGGGGGCTCAGCACAAAAACATTGGTAACCCCATCACTCCCACGATGTTGGGCCGGTATCGCTCGCGGTCGTAGAACCTCTCGACGTCCACCTGCTTCTTGCCTTCGCCCACGATCTCCAGGGGCTGGGTGGTGTAGCGGCCGTCCTGGATGGAGATCAGGCGGCCGGTCTTGCCGGCGAGGATGAGGTCGGCGGCCAGGGCGGCGAAGTTCCTGGCTACCAGGCGGTCGAGGGAGTCGGGGGCGCCGGAGCGCATCAGGTAGCCCAGGCGCTGGTAGATGACGCGGTCCTGGGTGTTCTTCTGCAGCTCTTCGCGCAGGAATCTCCCCACGCCCCCCAGCTCGCGGTTGCCCACGGCGTCGGCCTCGCCGGTCTCGAAGGGCTTGCCGCCTGCGGGGAAGGCGCCTTCGGAGACGGTTGCCACGGCGTAGTTGCTGGGATTGTTGCGCTTGTCCTCCGCCAGCATCTCCACCACCCGCTGGGCGTCGAAGGGGACCTCGGCGATGAGCGCCCGGTCGGTTCCCGCGAGGTAGGAGGAGAGCAGGCAGGTCTCCCCCGAGTAGCGGCCGAAGAGCTCCACCACCAGGAAGCGCTCGTGCGAGCCCGCCACCGTCCGCAGGTCGTTGATGAAGGTGACCGACCTCGTGATGGCCGTCGAGAAGCCGATGCAGTAGTCGGTGCCGAAGACGTCGTTGTCCATGGTCTTCGGCAGGCCGATCACCTTCACCCCCTCCAGGTGGAGACGCCGCGCAAAGGAGAGGGTGCCGTCGCCACCGATGGCCACCAGGGTGTCGAGGTGAAGATAGCGGAGGACCTCCAGAGCGGCGTCGGTGAGGTCGAACCGGCCGTCGGGGAGGATCTTGTTCTGCCGGTCCCGGAGATGCTCGGGGACGATGTCCGGCTTGGTGAGGGCGGGGTTAATGCGCGAGCTGTGGAGGATGGTGCCGCCGCTGCGGTCGATGGTGCGGGTGTTGGCCCGGGTCAGGGGGACGAGCCAGCTCGAATTGTCTTCAGCGTGGTAGGGCTTGACGTGGAGCAGGGCCCCCCAGCCCCGGCGCAGCCCCAGCACCTCGTAGCCCTCGTCCTCCATCCGCCAGACGAACTGCTGGATGGCCGCGTTCAGGCCCGGCACGTCGCCGCCGCCGGTGAGGATTCCCACCCGTTTCGCCATGGGTCTCAGTCCCTTGCCGTTTCTTCAGGCAAGTCCTCGAGCGGAACCGTTTTACCCTGCCGGTAATCCTCACGGGCCTCCGCGATGGAATCGAGGTATTCCGGCGAGGCGAGGGCTTGAAGATCCTCGATGAGGTCCTCCAGGGTCGCCCGAACAGTGTCTTGGATCATCTGCTTTCCCCTACAGCCCGCCCACCGCCGCCATGCGGTCGATCAGATCGACCACGCGGTTGGAGTAGCCCCACTCGTTGTCGTACCAGGCGACCACCTTGACGTAGCCGTCGCCGTCGGCGTGGGTGGAGAGGGCGTCGAAGATGGAGGAGTGGGGGTTGCCGATGATGTCGGTCGAGACCAGGGCCACCTCGCTGTACTCCACGATCTCCTTGAGGCTGCCGCTCGCGGACGCCTGCTTGACGGCGGCGTTGACCTCGTCCCGGTTCGGCTTGCCTTTCACCCGCGCCACCAGGTCGACGATCGAGCCGTCCGGCACCGGCACGCGCATGGCCATGCCGTCCAGCTTGCCTTTCAGCTCGGGCAGCACCTTGCCCACCGCCCGGGCGGCGCCCGTGGTCGTGGGGATGATGTTCTGGGCCGCCGCGCGGCTCCTTCGGAAGTCCTTGTGGGGGACGTCCGCCAGGCGCTGGTCGTTGGTGTAGGCGTGGACCGTCGTGATGAAACCCTCCTCGATGCCGAAACGCTCGTGGAGGATCTTGGCGATGGGCGCCAGGCAGTTCGTCGTGCAGGAGGCGTTCGAGACCAGCCTGTGCTCGGGTTTCAGGGTGTCGTCGTTGACCCCGACGACGATCGTGGCGTCGATCTCGTCGCTGGCCGGCACGGTGAGGATCACCTTCTTGGCGCCCCCCTGGAGGTGCTTCTGAAGCTGCTCCTTCTTGGTGAAGACGCCGGTGGACTCGATGACGATGTCCACTCCCAGCTCGCCCCAGGGGATCTTCGCCGGATCGCGCTCGGCCGTCATGGCGATCTTCTGGCCGTCGACGTACATGAAGTCGTCGTCGGCGGTGACCTCCTTGGGAAAGACCCGCATTACCGAGTCGTACTTCAGGAGATAGACGAGCTGCTGGTTTTCGAACAGGTCGTTGATCGCCACCACCTGGATCTCATCGCGTTCACGGTTGGAAAGGATGCGGAAGACGCTGCGGCCGATGCGGCCAAAGCCGTTGATGCCAATCCTGGTGACGCTCATGCTGCGGCCTCCTTCCGGGAGCGATCGATCTCCTCGAAGCGGCGGAGCAGGTCCACGACGCGATGGGCGTAGCCCCAGCCGTTGTCGAACCAGGTCAGGGTCTTGGACAGATCGCCGCCGAGCACCATGGTGGCGAGGCTGTCGTAGGTGCCCGAGGCCTCGGAGAGCAGGATGTCGGAGGAGACGATGGGCTCCGTCTCGTAAGCCAGGATCCCCTTCCAGCGCGCGCTGCCGGCGGCGGTGCGCACCACCTCGTTGACCGACTCGACGGTCACCGGCCGCTCGTGCCAGCAGACCAGGTCGACCACCGAGCCGTTGGGCACCGGCACGTTCATCGCGAGGCCGGAGAGCCTGCCCTTGAGATGGGGCAGCAGGCCCATGATCACCTCGGCGGCGTTGGTCTCCTGGGGGATGATGTTCTCCGCTGCCGCCCGGCCCCGGCGGGGGTCCGCGTCCGGCACGTCGGCCAGCCGCTGCTGGTTGGTGTAGGCGTGGACGGTGGTGAGGAAGGCGCGCGTGATGCCGAAGGCGTCGTCGAGGATCTCCAGCACCGGCGCCGCGGCGTGGGCGGTGCACGAGCCGTTGGAGACGATGCGGTGCTCCGGCCGGAGCTGGTCGTCGTTGACCCCCATGACCACCGTGATGTCCGGTGGCTCGGCCGGCGGCGAGCAGAGGATGACGCGCCTGGCCCCGGCCTCCAGGTGCCGCTCGATCTCCTTGCGGGTGCGGTACTTCGAGGTCGCCTCGATGACGGTGTCGACCCCCAGCTCGCCCCAGGGCGGCGTCGCCTCGCTACCCTTCGCCTCGGTCAGCATCTTCACCTGGCGGCCCGCGACGTAGAGGTGGCCGTCGCGCACGCTCACCTCGTCGGGGAACCGGCCCAGGATCGTGTCGAAGCGGAGGAGGTAGGCCAGGGCGGCCTGATTGGCCACGTCGCTGATCGCCTCGATCCGCAGGTCGTCGCTCTTGTAGAGGATGCGGAAAATGTTCCGGCCGATCCTCCCCAGCCCCATCAGCCCGATACGGGTGGGCATTGTTCACTCTCCCTTCAGACCCTCTCTCTGGCGGGGAGCCGCCTGGGGCTCTCCGGAGGGTCCGTATCGAACCCTAACATGTTCCATGCCATGAGGGCCCTTGCCGGTCCCGTAGAAACTGAGTCTCAGAGGGCCCCCGCCCGAGGGCCCTCACCCCTGTCCCCTCTCCCGCCCCCTCCCAACCCCCCTCACCGGGAGAGGGGAACCCGGTTGGAGCGGTTTTGCCTTCTCCCTCTTCTCCCGGTGAGGGGGGTTGGGAGGGGGCGGGAGAAGAGGGCCGGGGTGATGAGGGTCTTGGGTGGGGGTGTTCTGAGGCAAAGTTAGCGCCACCCTCGGCAAGCACCCGTTATCCCAAGCCGTCACCCCGGCATTGACACGGTTGTAATGCCCTCCCTAGAATCGGCGCATCTTGACAGGGTTCAGGCTGTCACCCTGGGGAGGGGAGGCTCCGCTGCGATCACTCTCGTTCGACCGCTTCCCGTTGAGGCTCGCGCTACTGGCGATCGCTCTCGCACTGGCGGGGTGCAGCGGCTCCCCGCAGCCCCGCCCCGCTCCGCCTCCCCTGGGGACCACTGCCGCGGCGTCGGCGCTCAAGAAGGTCGTACCGCAGGAGAGCTGGCGCGACGCCGTCCTCTATTTCGTCATCGTCGACCGCTTCGCCGATGGCGATGCCAACAACGATCAGAACGTCGACCGCAACGCCAAGGGGACGTTCCACGGCGGCGACTTCGCGGGCCTGCGCCAGCAGCTCGACGAGCTCGCGGACCTGGGTGTGACGGCGATCTGGATTACCCCGGTGGTGAAGCAGATCGACGGCTTCGTCACCGGCGCCGGCTTCCCGGACTGGGGCTACCACGGCTACTGGGCGGACGACTTCTACCGCCTCGACCCCCGCTTCGGCACCGAGGCGGAGCTCAAGGCGCTGGTGGACGACGCCCACGCCCGCGGCATCAAGGTGCTCCTCGACGTGGTCTACAACCACGCCGGCTACGACTCCAACCTGCTCAAAGATCTCAAGACCCGGGGCTGGTTCCGCACCGAATCGCAGGGGACCTGCGGCAAGGACGACCTGACGCTCTGCGTCTCCGGCCTGCCCGACTTCAAGACCGAGCTGCCGGAGGTGGACGACTATCTGATGACCGCCCATCTCGGCCTCGCCCGCCGGGTGGGGGTCGACGGCTTCCGGCTGGACACGGTCAAGCACGTCGATCACCCCTTCTGGCAGGAGCACCGGCGGCGGACCCGCGAGCAACTGGGGAGGGACTTCTTCCTGATCGGCGAGGTCTGGGGCGGCGACGCCCAGTCCCTCGATCCGTGGTTCTCCGGCGACGAGATGGACGCCGGATTCGATTTTTCGTTCCAGGGCAACGTCCTCGGCTGGGTGCAGGGGCGCGGGCGGACGATCGCCTTCGACCGATATCTGAAGTCGCGCGAGAAGGTGCGCGCCGGTCACCTCCTCTCCCCCTATCTCTCCTCTCACGACGTGCAGGGAGCCCTCTCGCTGCTGGGCGGCGACAAGGACCTGTTCCGCCTGGCGGCGCTGCTCGAGCTGACCGCGGGTGGCATGCCAATGATCTACTACGGCGAAGAGGTCGGGCGGCCAGGGGGCGACTGGCCGGACAATCGCAGCGACATGCCCTGGGGGGAGCGCAGGATCCTCCCCGGAGCGGGCAAGCCGCGGGACGAGGCGCTGCGGGCGGACTACAAGAAGCTGATCGCCATCCGCCGCGCCCATCCCGCCTTTGCGCGGGGGACGCACACAGGGATCTCCACGGACGGCGACCTGCTGGTCTTCCTCCAGAGCGAGGAGGGGAGCGATCCCCGCCGGGACGCCGTGGTGGTGGCGATCAATCGTGGCACGGCACCGGCGACGGCGAGCTTCGACGCTCCCGCCGCCTGGGGGGACCTGCCCGTGCGCGACGTCTGGCGAGGCGAAGCCGTCTCCCGGACCGGCGCGCGGATCGAGGCCGCCGTCGCGCCGCACAGCGCCAGGATCTTCGCCGTGGATCCGTATCATTGAAGACTGCCACTAGGAAAAAAGCCCGCGCGGCAGAAACCAGAAGCAAGGACGAAAGGGACAACAAGGACTCCAAGGACATGAAGACATGCATGAAGACATAAAGGATGACACCAGGTCCGGTATTTCTCTTGTCCCTGCTGTCCTTGGTGTCCTTGCTGTCGTTGGCCGTCCGGGTCATTCACAGTACGCGCAGGAGAGATCTCTATGGCAGAGGTAACGCTCAAGGGGATCAAGAAGGCTTATGGGCCGGTCACGGTGATCCCGCACTTCGACCTCGATATCCAGGACCACGAGTTCATGGTGCTGGTGGGCCCCTCCGGCTGCGGCAAGTCCACGGCGCTGCGCATGATCGCCGGCCTGGAGGAGATCACGGGCGGCACCATCGAGATCGGCGGCCGGGTGGTCAACGACGTGCCGCCCAAGGACCGCGACATCGCCATGGTGTTTCAGAGCTACGCCCTCTATCCGCACATGACGGTGCGGGAGAACATGGAGTTCGGCCTCAAGATCCGCAAGACCCCGCGCGAAGAGATGAACCGACGGGTGAACGAGGCGGCGCAGATCCTGGGCATCACCGAGTTCCTGGATCGCAAGCCCAAGCAGCTCTCCGGCGGCCAGCGCCAGCGCGTGGCGCTCGGACGCGCCATCGTGCGCAAGCCCGCCGTGTTCCTCTTCGACGAGCCGCTGTCGAACCTCGACGCCAAGCTGCGCGTGCAGACCCGGGCCGAGATCTCGAAGCTGCAGAAGACGCTCAAGACCACCACCGTCTACGTCACCCACGACCAGATCGAAGCCATGACCATGGGCGACCGCATCGCGGTGATGAAGACCGGCGAGCTGCAGCAGGTGGGCTCGCCGCTGGAGGTCTACGACCGGCCCTCCAACCTGTTCGTCGCCGGCTTCATCGGCACGCCGCCGATGAATTTCATCCCGGCTACGGTGACGACCGGCGGCGATGCCGTGGCGGCCTCGGGGTTCACGCTGCCGGTTCCCGCGGCGTCCCGCGCCGCCACGGCCCAGCGCACGGGCCAGAAGGTGGTGCTCGGAATCCGGCCGGAGAACATCCGCGAGGCGCCGCGCGACCCGGGCGACGCGGCGGTGCCGATCACCGTCAAGGTGGAATTCGTCGAGCCCCTGGGACATGAGGTGATCGTGCACGGCCGGGTGGGGGACGACCTGCTGGTGGCCAAGGTGGAGCCGCACCGGGCGCCAAAGATGGGCGAGGAGGTGCGGCTGGTGATCGAGGTGGAGGCGAGCCATCTGTTCGACACCGCCACGGAGAAGCGGCTCGGGGACAACTGACTGACAGGAGATTTCTGCATGAGATCCAATTTCGCTCGCAACATCCTCGACGCGCTCGGCGCGCTCGCGCTGCTCCTCGGCTTCCCCGTCCTCGCCGCCGCCCAGGCGAAGGAGATCGTGATCTGGCACGGCTACCGCGGCGGTGAGAAGGCGGCGTTCGAACAGGTCATCGAAGATTTCAACAAGGCCAACGCCGGCAAGGTCCACGCCTCGTCGCTCGCCGTGCCCTACGACGCTTTCGCCGACAAGATCTCGGCGGCGGTGCCGCGCGGCAAGGGGCCGGACGTCTTCATCTTCGCCCAGGACCGCCTGGGAGGCTGGGTCGCGGCCGGCAACACCGTGGAGCCGCTCGACTTCTTCCTCGACGCGTCGACCAAGGGCCGCTATCTCAAGGCCACTCTGGACGCCATGACCTACCAGGGGACCACCTACGGGCTACCCCTCAACTTCAAGGTCGTCACCCTGATCTACAACAAGAAGCTGGTGCCGGTGCCGCCCAAGACCACGGCCGAGCTCGAGGCCACGGCGAAGAAGCTCACCAACGCCGGCGCCGGCAAGTTCGGCCTCGCCTACTGGTACTCCGACTTCTACTATCACGCGGCGCTGATGAACGGCTTCGGCGGCGGCGTCTTCGGCCCCAACCGTAAGCCGGCCGTCAACTCGCCCCAGAACGTGGCCTCGCTCGACTACCTGCTGAAGTGGCTGGGGATGGGCTTCCTGCCGGCCGAGCCGTCGACGGCGCTCATCACCTCGCTGTTCAACGAGGGCAAGGCGGGCATGGTGTTCTCCGGCCCGTGGTTCCTGGGCGAGATCGCCAAAGGGGTCGACTACGGCCTGGCGCCGCTGCCCACGATCTCAGAAAACGGCAACAAGCCGATGCGGCCGTGGATCACCGTCGAAGGGGTCTACGTCGCCGCGCCGTCGAAGAACAAGGACGCGGCCTTCGCCTTCCTCAAGTACGTGACCGACCTGCCGGCGGCCAGGGTCCTGGCCCTCCAGGGGCGGCAGACGCCGGCCAACAAGGGGATCTACGCCGATCCGCAGGTGGCCTCCGACCCGATCCTCAAGGCCTTCCGCCAGCAGGTGGACGTGGCCGTGCCCATGCCCAACCTGCCGGAGATGTCCATGGTCTGGACGCCGGTGACCACGGCCATGAACGTCATCACCAAGAAGGCGGCGACGCCCAAGGCCGCCATGGACCAGGCTCAGAAGGAAGTGATCGAACGGATCGCCACCCTCTTGAAGAAATAGCGCCATGGCCTCCCACCGCCGCCGTTTCGTGATCGGTCTCGCCGTCGCCGCCCTCCTGGCGGCGTACGCCGGGGCCGCGCTGCTGCACGGAGCGCAGAAGGCGGAGCGCCGCGCGCGGGCGGCGCGCCAGGCGGTCGTCACCCTCTCCGCCCTCACCGACCTGGTGGACCGGGCCGGGGGTGCGACGGCGGCGGTCCCGGCAACTCCAAGCGAAGGCGGCATGGGGCTCGGCGCCGAGATCGCTGCCGCCGAGCAGGGGCAGGCGAAGCCCGCCGGCGATGCGGGAGATGCCGTCCGGCGCGCGGTCGCCCGCTTCGCGGCCAGCCATCCGGAGATCAAGGCTATCCGCGTCGTCGACTTCGAGGGGATCCAACTCACCGCCTCCACCGCCGCCGCGGACACCGGCGACAAGGCCGCTCCCCGGCGGCTTGAGCGCGAGGAGAAGGACCTCTACGACCTCGGGCAGAAGCTGCGGGCGGCCGTCCAGGGCAACCGCGAAGGCGCCGAGGGCGCGGCCCGCCAGCCGGAGATCTCGATCGCGCAGCAGCCGAACGGCACCTGGTCCCTGGCCGCGCCGGTGGAGCGCGGCGGCGAGGTGGTGGGCATGGTCCAGATGGACACCGCCGTGAAGGAGGAACCGGTGGCCTTCGGCTGGCTCCCCTTCCTCGCCGCCTGGCTGGCGCCGGTCGTGGGCTTTCTCCTCCTCTCGCTGGCCGTGGGCGAGCGCCGCTGGCTGCTCGCCGCGGTGGCGGCGCTGGCGCTGCTGGTAGATCTCTGGGCCTACGGTCAGTACTCCGTCAAAGTCCTCGCGGGGGAGCGGCGGGCTTCGGCCAAAACCGTGGCCGCGCACATCTCCGACGAGACGGCGACATTCCAGACCACCCAGACCACCCCGGCGCCCGATCCCTCGCGCTGGGACGTGGACGAGCTCCGCCAGCCGCTGGCGAGAAACCCGCAGACCCGGAACGCGGCCGACGCCCGGCGCGTCACCCGCGCCCTGGCGGCGCTCGGCGTCCTGGGAGTGGCCCTGCTGGCCTTCGTGGGATTCGGCTTCGCGTATCGCACGGGCCAGGCCCTGGTGGAGTACCGGGTGGCCTACGCCTATGCGCTGCCGGCGATGATCGGCATGCTGGTGCTGGTGTTTTTTCCGTTCTTCTACGGCCTCGCCCTGTCGTTCACCAATTCGAACCTCTTCAACACCGCCAAGCCGATCACCGAGACCTGGGTCGGCGTGCAGAACTACACTGACATCCTGAGCGATTTTGCGATCACCAAGCGGACGGCGGAAGGGCGGGTCTGGAACTACTCGAATTTCTACTACACTCTGATCTTCACCATCGTCTGGACCGTGTCGAACGTCGCCATCGGCGTCAGCCTGGGATTGATCCTCGCCCTGATCCTCAATTTGAAAGGTTTTGCCCTGCGGCCGCTCTACCGCGTGCTGCTGATCCTGCCGTGGGCGACGCCGAACTACATCACGTCGCTGATCTTCAAGGGCATGTTCCACCAGCAATTCGGCATCATCAACCAGATCATCCAGCTTTTCGGCGGCCACCCGGTGGCGTGGTTCGACAAGACCCTCACCTCGTTCCTGGTGATGCTGACCACCAACGGCTGGCTCTCGTTCCCGTTCATGATGGTCATCTCGCTGGGCGCCCTGCAGTCGATCCCCTCTGACCTCTACGAGGCGGCGCGGGTGGACGGCGCCTCGCGCTGGCAACAGTTCACCTCCATCACTCTGCCGTCGCTGCGCCCGGCGCTGGTGCCGGCGATCATCCTGTCGGTGATCTGGACCTTCAACCAGTTCAACGTCGCCTACCTGGTCTCGGCGGGCCAGCCGGGCGGGTCCACCGAGATCCTCATCACGCAGTCGTACAAGATCGCGTTCGAGCAGTACCGGTACGGCTACGCCGCCGCCTACTCGGCGATCATCTTCCTCATCCTGTTCGCCTATGGCACCTGGCAGAACCGGGTGACGGGAGCCACGGAGGCCCTCGGATGAGCTCGAATCGCAGTCGCAGAGGGGACGAGCCGGTCCACTGGCCGCTTCACCTGTTCGTGATCTTCATATTGATCCTTACGATCTATCCGATCCTCTGGGTCCTGGCGATCGCTTTCTCCGGCAGCCAGAGCCTTGCGATCGCCGATCTGCCGGCCCATGCCACGGCGCTCGACCGGTTGCGCGCCATCGCCCCGTGGCCCAAGCACTTCTCGGCCGAGAACTTCCGCTCGGTCTTTGCGGACCAGCCGTTCGCCCGCTGGCTGCTCAACAGCGTCGTCGTGGCGGCCATGACCACCCTTCTGGGAGTGTTCCTCGCCTGTACATCGGCCTACGCCTTCTCCCGCTTCCGCTTTCCCGCGCGGCGGGCGGGGCTGATGGCCTTCCTGGTGTCGCAGATGTTCCCGGGCACGCTGATGCTCATCCCGCTCTACATCATCATCGTCAAGTGGCTGGGCCTCGGCTCGACGTTCACCGGCCTGGTGCTGATCTACACGGTGACGGCGATCCCGTTCTGCGTCTGGATGATGAAGGGATATTTCGACACCATTCCCAAGGAGCTCGAGGAGTCGGCGTTGATCGACGGCGCCTCGCAGGCCACGATCTTCTTCCGCATCGTCCTGCCGCTGGCCAAGCCGGCGGTGGCGGTCACCGCCCTGTTTTCCTTCATGACGGCCTGGAACGAGTTCATCCAGGCCGCCACCCTGATGGACCGGGTGGACAAGTACACCGTACCGGTGGGCCTGCGCTTCTTCGTCGGCGGCTTTACGCAGCAGTGGGGATATTTCGCGGCGGGCTCCATCGTCGCCGCCATCCCCGTCATGGCGCTTTTCCTGTTCCTGCAAAAGTATCTCGTTTCCGGTCTGACGGCCGGCGCAGTCAAGGGCTGAAAGCCCAACCACAAGGAGGTTGATCTCATGAGCAAGAAATTCTGGACAACGGGAGCGATCGCGGCGACGGTCGCGGCCGGCGTGCTGCTCGCCGGTGCGGCGCTCGCGCAGAGCGGCGTATCGTTCAAGGACCCCGTCGGCGACGACAACGGGCCGGGCAACTACACGTATCCGACCGACGGCGTCTACAAGCGCGGCTCGTTCGACCTGACGGGCTTCGACGTCAAGGTCAGCGGCAAGAAGGTGGAATTCGACGTCACCTTCAACGTGACGCTGGAGGACCCGTGGCGCATGGGCACCGGGTTCTCCGTGCAGCAGGTGTTCATCTTCATCAAGACCGGCGACGGCGGCTTCAAGGACAGCCCGCCGGGACTCAACCTCGGCTTCGCGGAGGGCAATGAGTGGAACAAGCTGGTGGTCCTCTCGCCGCAGGCCCCCGGCCGGGTGAAGACCGAGGTCGAAGCGAAAGTGGCGCCGGGCGAGCAGTCGGCGGTCATCATTCCGACCCGCGTCAAAGGCGCCGGCCGGACGATCAGCGCCACCGTCGACCTCGACCAGCTCGGCGCGGGCGACCCGTCCACCTGGGGTTACCAGGTGGCGATCCAGTCCAACGAGGGCTTCCCCGAGGGCAAGGACCTCATGACCCGCAAGGTCAACGAGTACGAGGGGCAGCACCGCTTCGGCGGCGGCACCGACTCCGATTGCGACCCGCACGTCATGGACATCCTGGCGGGCAACGGCAACGGCACCCCTGACGAGGCCGAGCTCCAGCATCAGTGGCTGAAGTACGAGTGCAACCCGGACGGCACCCGCAAATCGGGCGGCGCCGTGAAGATGGTTTACAAGAAGAAGTAGAGACGAGTCCTCGGGTCGAAGAGAGGAGATTCCCATGAGATTTTCAAGAGGGTTCGCGATCGGCTTGCTGGCCGCGGCGGCAGCGCTGGCCTCCGTGCCGGCGTTCGCCGTGGACGGCCAGACGATGGTCATCACCGGTGAGGATTACACGAAGTGGCTCTGGGGCACCCAGCACACGGACGGCAGCGTCTACAACTTCACCACCATCCCCAATGAGGGCTACGGCGACAACGGCCAGGGCACGGAGATCGACCTCTACCTGTTCTCCAAGCCCAACAAGTACGTCGAGGTCCAGGGCCGCCTGCAGTCGCGGTTCAACCAGAACCAGTGGACGAACTACGGCGGCTTCGGCGGCCGCAATCCGGCTTTCGAGAACAATCCGCAGCCCTGCCTGGGCGGCGACTGCGGCGAATTCGATCCGCGGTCGAACGAATACATCAAGATACGCGGCCTGACGGCCCGCTTCACGCCGGGCTTCAAGTGGCTGGACAGCGCCACCATCGGCTCGACCGACCTCGGCATGTTCGATCCGTTCACCATCGGCAAGATCCGCTACATCGACCGCGACAACGCCAAGGCCATCCTGTTCCAGGGCTCGATCTTCGACCGCAAGCTCGGCTACGACTTCATCCGCGTCTCGCTGCCGCGGCTGTTTGCCGGCCCGAACTTCAACACCGGCGACTACACCGGCCAGGACGGCGCCTATGGCCTGCAGCTCAAGCTCGCCCCGGCACCGATCTTCGACGTGGTGGGCGTCGTCGAGCGCGTCCGCGACCTCGAGATCGATCCCACGGACCGCAACTTCGACAACGGCACCAGCGTCGCCGACCGCTTCAAGAACGACGTCTACGGCGTGCGCTTCGGCATCCATCCGTCGAGCAAGGTCGACGTCCGCGGCCAGTACTACCACTCGTCGGCCGAGTCCGACCCGCGCTTCGGCGTGCCCACCGGCTTCGGCACCTCCGGCTTCTCGCCGACGCCGGCCGGCAAGATCAGCGATCCGGCCTACAAGGCGAACGTCGACCTGAACGATCCGTTCGGCATCGGCCTGTCGTTCAACCTCGAATACTTCAACATCGGCGCCCAATATGAATCGATCCTGTCCGCCCGCCGCGAGTCCGACGTGCTGCTGACCGAGGGCCACGACGGCGCCTGGGTCTTCCCCGGTCCGGACAACTCGGCGTTCGGCGTCTTCCCGGGCAACCCCACCCGCATCGGCTACGGCGGCTTCGAGGGCAACGCCCAGCAGGTGGCCACTCTCAGCGTGGACAACGAGTTCACGGATTTCGACGAGCCCATGGCCGAGACGGTGATCGGCTGGAAGGGCATCACCGTCGTCCCCACCTGGACGGTCGGCAAGTGGGACCTCGCCGCCGAGCTCACCCACATCGACTACAACACCAACTGGCAGGCCTGGGGCTTTCCCAACAAGGCGATCGACAACTCGATCTATCCCAACTTCGAGTCCGACGCCGGCATCGGCTCCTACCGCAACGCCTACGCGCCGTTCCAGGACAAGAAGACCGACCTCTACGTGCTCAGGGGCAAGACCGTGATCGACGCCGGCAAGGGGGTCGACCTCTTCGGCAAGGTCAAATACATCAAAGAGACCGACAAGCGGATGAACGACGCCCGCTTCCTCCCCTACAAGCCCGGCGACTGTCCGGGCGGCGGTGTCGCCTGCCACAACAGCGTCAACCCCTACAACGGCAACGGCAACTCGACGTCGGCCATCTACGGCAACCCGCCGGTGATCACCGTCAACGGCGTCACCGGCTATCAGTGGAAACCTTTCGACAGCCTGTCCGACGACGACAAGGACATGAACTACAAGATGTTCCAGGTCGGCACCGGCTATCAGCTCACGGGCGACCTCTACACCTCGCTGACCTTCGAGTACTACGACGTCGATTTGAAGGACGGCGACACCGCCTTCCAGGCCTACCAGCTCCACAATATGGCGTCGGGCAAGAGCCAGAAGAACAAGCTCATCCTGGCCGCCAAGTACACCCTCGGCGGGGCCGAGTTCGGCTTGAACTACGAGTACAACTTCGGCACCTTCGATCCCAACTTCGGCGGCGGCTTCGTCACGCAGTTCGCCGACGATCAGATCTCCAAGGACTTCGGGGTGCCGGTGGGCTCGCCCGGATTCCGCGGCCGCTTCGGCGGCTGGAACAGCCTGATCAAACGGGATTTCACCCAGAACCGCCTCAAGGCGTTCATGAAGGTCCGGTTCTAAAGCAGCGGAGGGCGGCAGGGCTTGCTCTGCCGCCCGTCTTCGTTTTTGGAGATGTTATGCGAATCAGCAGTATCCACATCCACCTCCTGGCCGCCTTCGTCGTCGCAGCTCTTTTCGCCGCGCCCGCCGCGGCGAAAAAGCCGATCTTCACGCTCACCGATCCCCGGGGCGACGACCACGGCGACGGCAACTACGTCTACCCGGGCAACCGCCGGCTCGAGCCGGGCGATCTGGACATCCTCTCCTTCGAAGCTTACGACGAGGGCAACGGCACCCGCTTCGAGGTGACTTTCGCCAGGCCGGTCAAGAAGCCGCAGCGGGAGGCCATCGACGAGCTCGGCACCCAGCTCAGCGACGTGGCCCGTTATGGTTTCTACAACCTGAACCTCGACATCTACATCGACACCGATCGCGTGCCGGGCTCGGGCGGCGTCACCATGCTGCCGGGCCGCCAAGCCGAGATCGATCCCGCCACCGCCTGGGAGAAGGCCATCGTCCTCACCCCCCGGCCGAACGAGGCGAAATCGGAGCTCCAGCGGATGCTCATGCGGACCCTGAACGAGGACTCCAGGCGCAACAACGGGCTCAAGGACGAGGAGGTCGAAGCGCTCAAGAAGCAGATCCCGCTGGACATCGAGTCGCGGATCTTCTTCCCCACCCAGGTCCGGGTCCTCGGCCAGAAGATCAGCTTCTTCGTGCCGGCCCTTTTCCTGGGCGGCATCGCCAAATCCACCTGGGCCTATGTCGTCGCCTCCTCCGGCTGCGACCTGCTCCAGACGTACGACCCGAGCCGCTCGCTGCTGAGCCGGAAAGAGGAGCTGAAGTCGCTGATGATCATGCCCGTCTCGCCGGGCAACTGGCAGGACCGCTTCGGTGGCGGCCGCGAGAACGCGGCCAACCAGCCGCCGCTGATCGACGTCATCGTGCCGAAGGGAAAGAAGCAGGAGACGATCTTCTCCGACTTCAGCGGCCGGGAGAAGCGCCCGGTGGTGATCCCGGGCGTGGTGCCGGCGGAGCAGTGACTCCGGGATAGCTCCAACCCGACGAAATCCAGGTCCTGACGTGTCGCCGACGTGTCATCGACACGTCAGCGGCCGCCTTTCTTCACGCCGCTCCCTGGGAGCCGCCTGTGGCACAGGCCTTGCGCTAGCGGTCTTCTCGACGACTCACAAGGAGACCGAAAATGAGCGATGAGCAGAAGGACGCGACGCGGCAGGATGACTTGGCGACTCTGGTGGCTTATGCGCGGCAGAACCCCAAGGTGGCGGGCGCCCTGCTCGCCGATCTCGAAGGGCTGATTCACGATCAAAACCTTTCGATCGACACCACGAGCGCCGCCTATCAGGAATTGGTGCTGCGGTTGCATCACGCGCGGGTCGTCCTCGACCGCAACCTGGACGACTTCCAGAACCGCGCCGCCGCGGGTCTCCTCGGGGCCGCCGGCGGGCACGCCGCCTATCTCGCCACCGCGCGGCCGGAAGACCTGAGCGCTCCCTATCTGACCGCGGCGCAACCGCAGGATCTCAACGCGGCGTACCTGGCGGCGGCCCATCCCCAGGACCTCAGCGCCGCCTACCTCAACGCCGCCCGTCCCCAGGACCTCAATGCCGCTTATCTCAACGCCGCTCATCCCCAGGACCTCAGCGCGGCATATCTGACGGGCGCCCGGCCTCAGGACCTGAACGCCGCGTATCTCACCGCGGCGCGGCCCGAGGACCTCAACGCCGCCTATCTCAACGCGGCGAGCCCGCGCGACCTCCCGGACGGCGAGAGCCGCTAGGCGGACGGGGCCAAGGCCATGAGCAGACCCATTCGCGAAGCCGTGGTCACCGGCGCTTCCGGCTTCATTGGCAGCCACCTCGTCGAGCTGCTGGTGAGGCAGGGGGTGCGGGTGCGGGCCCTGGCCCGCTCCAACTCGGAGCACCGGCTGGGCAACCTCGATCTCCTGTCGCCGGAGGTCCGGCGACAGGTCGACGTCCAGCTCGTCGACGTCCTCGATCCCCAGGACCTGCGGGCGGCCCTGGGCGCGGCGGACACCGTCTTTCACCTGGCGGCCCAGATCAACGTCCCCTACTCCATGCGCGCCCCCGCTCTCTTCCTCCAGACCAACGGCCTGGGCACCCAGAACGTGCTGCAGGCCGCCTTGGACCTCGGCGTCGAGCGGGTGGTCGTCATCTCCAGCAGCGAGGTCTATGGCGGCACCGGCGACCGGCCGCTGCGGGAGGAGGACCCCCTCTGCGCCCGCTCCCCCTATGCGGCTTCGAAGATCGCCGCCGAGAAGATGGCGCAGGCCTACTTCCACACCTTCGGCCTGGGCGCCGTGGTGGTGCGGCCCTTCAACACGTTCGGGCCGCGCCAGTCGCTGCGCGCCGTGATCCCCTGGGTGGTGAAGCAGGCGCTGGCCGGCGACGAGATCGAGCTCGGCAATCTCAAGCCGGTGCGCGACTTCGTCTTCGTCGCCGACACCGCGGCGGGGATGCTCGCCGCCGGCACGGTCGAGGGGATCGAGGGCGAGACCCTCCACCTCGCGACCGGTGTGGGCCTCGACGTCGAGGCCATCGTCCGCGCCGTGGGCCGGCTCGTCGGCCGGCCGCTGCGCATCCGGATGCGCGAGGAGCGGGCGCGCCATCCGCGGGCCGAGGTCTGGAAGCTGGTGGGCGACGCCGCCAAGGCGCAGGCGCTCCTGGGCTGGGCGCCGGCGGTGAGCTTCGAGGAGGGGCTGGAGCGGGTGGTGCAGTCCATGCGGGCCCTGGCGCCGCAGACCCCGCGGACCCCGCAGACCCCGCAGACACTGGCGGTGGCCTCATGAGCACCTCCCGCGGCGAGCTCCCGCGCGCCCTCATCCTCGCCGGCGGGCGCGGCCTGCGCCTCCAGCCGTTCACCTTCTCGATCCCCAAGCCGCTGATCCCGCTCGGGGAGAGGGCGATGCTGGAGATCCTCGTCCGGCAACTGCTCGCCGCCGGCGTGCCGCGGATCTTCGTCGCCCTGAACTACCTGGCGCGGCTCATCCGGGTCTACCTGCGCAACCTCGAGGAGCAGGAGGGGATCCACTGCGCCTGCCTGCAGGAGGACGAGCCGCTGGGCACGGCCGGAGCCATGGGGCTGCTCCCCGCCGAGGCCGAGACCACGATCGTCTGCAACGCCGACGTGCTCACCGACCTGCGCTGGGCGGACCTGCTCGCCTGCCACCGCCGCGAGGAGGCCGACCTGACGATCGCCGGCGTGCGCCACGTGCAGACCCTTCCCTACGGCTCGCTGCAGACGGACGAGCAGACGGGCTTCCAGGGGTGGTCGGAGCGCCAGACGCTCTGCCGGCTGGTAAGCGCCGGCATCTACGTGGCCGGCCCCCGCGCGGTCGGCGCGGTGGTGCCCGGCGAGCGGATCGACATGCCGGAGCTGGCGCGCCGGGTGCGGGAGGGCGGGGGGCGGGTGGCGGTCTTCGAGCACGCCGGGACCTGGTTCGACGTCGGCGACTGGCCGCAGTACGAGCGCGCCGCCGCGGCCTTCGCCAGCAATCCAGGGCTCTTCGTGGAACCCTTCGTCGGGGTGCGACCATGAGCCGTCCGGCGCGCCGGCGGCGCCTGCTTCTGCTCTCGGAGCCCTACCCGCCGCGCCACCCGGGCGGCGCCGGCAACTATACGCGCACGCTCGCCCGCGGCCTCGCGGCCCGTGGCCACGAGGTCCACGTCGTGGCGTCGGATCCGGCTCTGGAGGAGGCGTCGCGGGACGGCCGGGTGCGGGTCCACCGGCGGCGGCTCGTCGAGCGGGGGTGGAACGCCGGGGCCTTCGAGGAGCGGCGGCGCCAGGTGCTCCCCTTCGTGCGCGAGCTGCACCGGCGGCACGGCTTCGACCTCGTGCACGACGTGGGGGGGTTCCTCTACGCCGACGTGCTGCGCGACTTCCTGGACGAGGCGGGCATCCCCGGCGTCACTCACCTCCTCATTCTCATGGGGCCCTACCTCGCCGCGTCCGGCATGCCGTCGTTCGCCGTCCGGCTCTTCCACGACCTGCAGGCGCTCCAGTGCGGCGTCAGCTCGGCGGTGATCACCACCTCCCGCGCCGAGCAGGACTACTACCGGCGGGCCTTCCTCCCCCTCGCGCCCGACGCCCTCATCCACAACGGCACCGAGACCCGGGAGGTCGATCCGGAGCGGGTGCTGCACTGGCGGCGCCTGATCTCCCCCGACGGCGCCATCGTCCTGTTCATGGGCGGCCGCCTGGGCGACCGGGTCAAGGGGGGAGATCGCGCCTGCGCTCTGGCTGCCGCGCTGTGGCAGCGGGGACTGCCCGTGCGGCTGGTGGGCACGGACCTCCGCGCCTCGGAGACGCCGGCCGCCATCCGCGGCGCCATCCGCAGCCTGGGACGCCTCTCCGAGCCGGATTTCCTCGCCCTCCTCAAGGCGGTCGACGTCGTCCTCTGCCCGTCGCGCTACGAGGCGTTCGGTCTCCTCGCGGTGGAGGCGGCCGCCCAGGGGACGACGGTCCTCGCCTCGGCCGTCGGCGGCCACCTGGACACCATTCCCCGGCTCGGCGGCCACCTCGTCGCCGACGACGCCTGGGAGCGGCCGGGCCCCGATCTGGTCGAGGTCATTGCCGGGCTCGCCAGCCGTTGGGAGCCCCGTCCGGGCCGCGTTCTGCCCGAGGAGCTGACCGCCGAGGGCGCCGTGAACAGGATCGACGCCCTGCATGGCGAGATCCTCGCGAGGGCCTCATGAACGAGCCGCCCCGTATCGCCGTCCTCATCCCCGTCCACGGCGCGCTGCCGTGCCTCGAAGAGTGCCTGCGCAGCCTGACGGAGGTTCGCGACCGGACCCCCTACCGGCTGGTGCTGATCGACGACGGCACGCCGGGCGGCCTCGGCGACCTGCCCGCGCGCTTCCCGGTCGACGTCCTCCTCACCCGTCCCAGTCAAGGGGGCTTCACGGCGGCGGTGAACGAGGGCTTAAGCGCCGTCTTCCCGGAGCACGAGGCCTGCGTGCTCCTCAACTCCGACATGCAGGTGCGGCCCGGCTGGCTCGACGCCCTCGTGGCCCGCTGGCGCTGCGAGAGCCGGGTCGGCCTGGTGGGCGGCATGGAGCTCGACCCGGACGATCCGGACCGCATCGTCTGCGGCGGCAGCCGCCCGCTCTTTGCGCGGGGCGAGCTGACCAGTCTCCTGCGCCTCGATCGCACGGGGAGCCTGCGGGCGGGCGACCTGCAGACGCCGGAGCCGCTCGAATGGGTGAGCTTCGGCATCGCGCTCGTCGCTCGCGACGCCTGGGAAGAGGTGGGCGAGCTCGACCCCCGCTTCCGCAACTACTTCAGCGACACGGACTACGGCTGCCGCGCCAACCTCGCGGGATTCGCCGTCTGGTACGAGCCGGCGAGCCGCGTCCTGCACCGGCGCCACCAGAGCACGCGGCTGATGGAGGGACCGGGGCTGATGCGCCTGCAGGCGGACCGCGAGAGCTACTGCCGCAAGTGGTTCCCGGGCGGGCTGCCCATCGGCCGCGACGAGCGGCGGTGGGCGGTGCGCGGCATGAAGTCCCGCCGTGCCTGGCGGCCGCGGCTGATCCCCCACCTCGGCCGTCTGACGCCTCTCAATGGCCTGGTCCGGCCCCGTCTGCTGGCGGACGCGGCGGTGCGCCGCGACGTGGAGACGGTGCTGGCGGCCGATGGCCGGCTCGACCTCGGTCACGACGAGCTGGAGGCCTACCGGCGGCTCTACACCCGCGGCCTCGCCTTCGTCGACTTCCTGGACGTGCAGCCTCCTGCCGCCAGCTCGCCACCAGCCTTCGGTCTGCCGGTGGAGGTCTTCGCGCCTCACGCCGACGACGCAGCCCTCTCGGTGGGTGGGCTCCTCCTGGCGCGGCGACAGGCGGGGGCCCGCACCCGGGTGCACGTGCTGTTCGGCCGCAGCCGGCATTCGACCGGTCTGCTGGAGGGGCTGGACGTGGCCGGGGCGAGCTTCGTGCGGGCCTTCGAAGAGGCGGCCTGGTGCGCCAGGGCCGGCGCCGCCTTCAGCATCGAGCCGCTGCCGGACCGCCTGGTGAGGCAGCCCGCGGCGCCCATCTTCCTGCGCGGCCCCGAGGAGGTGGAGGAGGAGCTGGTCGGCCCCGTGGTGGCCGCCATGGAGTCCCGGCTCGCCGGCTGCGGCTCCGAGCTCCCCCTGCTGCTCGCGCCCCTGGCGGCGGGGCTGATGGCCGACCACGCCGTCGTCGCCCGCGCCGTGACCGTCCTCCTCGCGCGCGGCTATCCGCCGGACCGCGTGCTGGTCTACGACGACCTTCCCTATGCGACGCAGCCGCGGGCCGTGCGCTCGGGGCTGGAGCTCTACGCCCGGCAGGGCTTGACCCTGCGCCCGCGGCCGGTGGACGTCACCCCCTGGTTCGACGAGAAGACCGAGCTGCTCGGCCTCTACGCCTCGCAGATGGACGACAGCTTCCTCTGCGCCGTGGAGCAGGCAGGCCAGGCGCCGTTCTCCAGCCAGGATACGAGAGGGAGCCGCAGCGAGCGACTGTGGACCGTGGAGGCCGGCCATGACTGAGCCGCTCGTTGACGTCGTCATCGCCTCCTGGCTGGGGGCCGCGGGCTCGGCCGACCAGCTCGAGCTGTGCTGCGAGTCGATCCGCGGCTTCACGGCCGAGCCCCATCGCGTGCTCGTCGAGCGCTCGTTCGACAGCGCCGCCGTCAACCGCAACCGGGCGCTGGCCCGCTCCACGGCGCCGTTCGTCTGCTTCCTCGACGACGACGCCTGGGTGACGCCGGGCTGGTGCACGGGCCTGCTGGAGCTGGTGACGCGGGGCGACCGCGTGGCCATGGCGGGGCCCAAGCTGAAGCTGGAGGATGGGCGCATCTTCTGCTGCGGCATCGAGCACCGCCCGCCGTCGAGCTTCCTCCCCATCGGCTATGGCGACGAGGACGATGGCCGCTTCCGCGCCATCCGCGAGCCGTTCGCCCTCCCCTCGACCTGCCTGCTGGTGCGGCGGGACGCTCTGGAGGCGGCGGGCGGCTTCGACCCCGGCTATGGCAGTTGCCAGTGGGAGGACCTCGACTACTACCTGCGGTTGCGGCGCCTCGGCTTTCGCGGCCTGCTCAACGGCGCCGTCACCGTCTACCACCGCCACCTCTTCCGCTCCTCGACCTACGAGAGCAACAGCGAGCACTTCTTTCGGACCTGGGCGGGGCTCCTCCCGGCCCTGGCGGCGGTGGGTGCCTGATGCCCGCTCTCGCCGAGGTCGACGCGGCAACGCGGCTTCTCGCACGGGTCCGGGCGGGGCGGCCCGGTCAGCCCGGCGACGGCCTGGAGCCGCTGAGCCAGCCGTTCCCGGGGCATCCCGGCGTCTGGCTGTGGACCGGCGAGGAGGGCGGCCCGCTGGTGGTCAAGCACGCCGGGCGGGAAGACCGCGAGGCCCGCGAGATGCTGCGGCGCGAGGCGGGCGCGCTCACCGCCCTGGCGCCCACGGGCGTCGTCCCCGAGCTGCGTCTCACCTTCGCGGACTTCGCGGAGGACGGAGAGCTGGCCGGCTTCGCCGTCCCTTTCATCGCCTCCAGCCCGGCGCTCTCCCTCGGCTCCCCCCTGGCCATCAGCGCCTTTGCCGCGGCCCTCGCCGCCTTCCACGCCCACTCCTGGCGCCTGCCCCACCCTCCCTTCGGCCTCGAGGTGGCCCTGGCGCTCGGCGGGCACACCCTCTGGATCGGCGGCGCCGAGATCCTTTCCGGAATGTGCGACGCCCTCCGCGGCGGCCCGTGCGACGAGGTCGCCCGCCAGGCGCGGGAGGCCTTGGAGCTGCTGGCCACGCTGCGGCCGGCCATGGCCGAGCGCTTCGCTCCGGAGGACATGGTGCTGGCGCACGGCGACGTCGCGGGCGGCAACCTCGTGTTCCACCGCGACGGCCCGGTCCTCTCCTGCCTGCTCATCGACCTCGGCGAGGTCGTGGTGGCGCCGCCGCAATACGACCTCGCCCGCTACGCCGTGGGGGCGAGGCTCTCCGCCGAGGGGGAGGACCTGCTGCTCAGCGTCTACGGCGGCCATTGGCGCCGCCTCACGCGGTCGCCGCTCACGGCGGAGTTCCGCGCCGGCTTCGAGACCCTCAAGCCCTTTGCCGTCTTCGACACGCAGGTCGCGCCCTACGTGATCTACGCCGCCAGCGGCATCCCCGTCGCTCCCTCCGAGGCGGAGGACAGGACGGCGCGCGGCCTCGCGGCGATCCGGAGCGCGCTGGCCGCCGGATAGGACCGTTCACCCTTTCGGAGGAAACCGGAGGAAACCATGGAACCGATCGTCGCCACGCCGTCCGCCCCCGCCGCCGCGCCCCAGGGCGTCCCCGCGCTCGCCGAGTGCCACTTCTACCACTCGATCGACCTGCCGGTGCACGGCTTCCAGCCCGGCCTCTGGGACCTGCGCCACAACGTGGACGCCTACCTCGGGCACGTCCCCGTCGCCGGCTGGCGCGTGCTCGAGGTCGGCACGGCCAACGGCTTCCTCTGTTTCGAGCTGGAAAAGCGGGGCGCCGAGGTGGTGGCCTACGACCTGTCGCCGGAGCACGACTGGGACATCGTGCCTTACGGTGGGCGCGTCGATCCGGAGATCCAGCAGGACCGCCGGCGTCACATCGGCCGCCTCAATAACGCCTGGCGGCTGAGCCATCACCTCTTCGGCTCCCGGGCGCGGCTGGTCCACGGCACGGCCTACACCATCCCCGAGGAGATCGGGCCTGTCGACATCGCCACCTTCGGCAGCATCCTGCTCCACCTGCGCGATCCGTTTCTCGCGCTGCAGAAGGCCGCCGCCCTCACCACGGGGACGATGATCGTGACCGAGCTCGTGCCCGGCTTCTTCGACGCGCGCAGGAACGAGTTCCTGCCGCCCCTGACCAACGATCCGGAAGCGATCCCCGACGCCGTCATTCCGCCGCTGACCTTCCATCCCGATCCCGACCGGAAGAGCCCGTGGGAAACCTGGTGGTATCTCTCGCCGCGGCTGGTCTCGCGCTTCCTGCGCATCCTGGGATTCCCCTCGACCCGGGTCTCCTTCCACACCCAGCGGTACGTGGACCGCGACATCTGGCTCTACACCGTGGTGGGACGGCGAGGCTGAAAGACTGTGGCGCGCGGCAGGGCCCGCACCTGGCGGTGGCGATCCACCCAGTAGCCCCAGATCACCAGGAGCCACAGGGCCTGCGCTCCCCAGGCGACCGCGTTGACGCCGGGCGGCGGCGGGCCGAACAGGTTGACGAAGTAGACGATCAGGAGGAACGCGACCAGCCCCCAGAACCCGAAGGTTCCCCGCCGGTCGCGCGCCGCCGTGAACCGCGCATAGAGCCCCACGCCCACGGCGAAGAGCAGCAGCTCGACCGCCACCGTCGCCGGCAACGAATCCCACAGATCGAGCCCGAGCCGCGCCGGCCCCCCGACCGTCACCGGCATGTCCGGCCGGTGGGTGAGGACGTCCAGCACCCAGTGGCTGAGCACCAGGGCGCCGATCACCACGCCGGCCGTGACGGACGATTTCCGGATCAGCACGTAGGCCGCTCCGAAGACGGCTCCCCAGACGAGCAGCGCCACGAGACTGTGCGAGTAGGGGTAGCTGACGAACGTCAGGGGAGTGACGGCGGTGTCGCCGGGCTGGACCTTGACCACCTCGATCCCCAGGAGGAGTAGGGTCGGCCACAGGAGGTCGGCGAGCTGGCACGCCAGGAACAGCGTGCCGAGAGAGACCGCCGGAGCCGCTCTCTTGGCGCCGAAACCGAGCGCGAAATGACCGATGAACAATCCTCGCTCCTTCAGGTCGTCAGGACATCCGGCCGGCCCTGGCGCGCCGGAGTGGCCACCGGCTCACCGGCCGGCCGCCGCAAGCCCCAGGCCGCCAGGAGGCCGCAGACCAGCATGGCGAGCCCCAAGGTAACATAGCCGGTGTTGACCAGGCCCTCCTGCCAGGCTCTGCCCACCCGGCCGCCGGACACCAGCGGCGTCATCGCGCCCGTGCCCAGGATGGAGGCCAGGAGGTTGAACCCCCAGTTGGCGTAGGTGCCATAGAGGGCGAGGCCGAAGGCGGCGGCACCGGCCCGCGCGCCGAGCCGCAGCCGCTCCCACACCAAGCCGAGCAGGATGAGGAACATGGCGTTGAGGAGGCCGGTGAGGTGCGAGGAGAGGCCCTGCCGCGGGTTGGGTAGGGCGGGGATGACGAGCCCCGTGACCAGCGCCAGGACGAAGAGGACATAGCCGGCGAGCATCAGGGAACGGCTGCGGTCTGCGTGAGGCATCGCTCATTCCTCCAGGGTTGCGAGTGGGAGTCCAACCCTATCCTACGGCGGGATCGGGCAGTTTGGATGAAGGGAAGAGGGGCTCCGCCCAGTGGAATACTGCCGCTCCAGCACGCTTCGCGATACAATGACTGCCGCTAACCCCCCAAGGGGCCCGTCGGAGCACCGGCAGCGCCTTACTACAGGAAAGCCGCAAACGCAGAAAGGAGAACACATGAAGCTGTTCCTTCGAAGTCCCGTCCCCGAAAATTCCACTTTCACGGCAAAAGTCTCAACACCTGATGGCTCTCCCGGGGCATTCGTCGCCTCGGGGACCCTGATCAGACATCCCGGGAATACGGTCGCCAAGTGGACAAATGCCCAGCTCAAGGCCGGCGTCTCCCAGGTGCTGACCCCGCCGGGTACCTACATCGGAGATATCGACATCACCTTTTCTTCAAAATCCACGGCTCGCCTGCAGATGCAGATCATTAAGCCGGATGGCAGCAAGTTCCTCTATGATGAGAAGGTTACAAGATCCACGAACATCGACGAGACCGACGTGATTCTGCTCGTAGTTTAGGAGGAGGCCGTATGAATACGAGGGCCGCAATCGCAGGGATGCTTCTACTGTTCATGGTGTGCGTCTCCGCCGAATGTCTCGCTGAGGTCAAGTGCCTGATGGGCGAGACCCCTGACCAGTGCTGGACGCGAGCCATGCCGGCCGCGGACCAGGAGCAAGCATTGCAGGCGGAGAAGGTCGAGTTGGAGGCGCAGACGATTTCAGACCTGCACGCCAAGCCTACCGGCATCCAGACCACCGGCTCCAACCTCAAATCCAACACCACCGACTTCCTTCCCCTGATCGCGATGTCCGGCCTCCTCGGCGACACGAAGGACATCGGCACGAACGGCACCTATGCCTTCGATCTGAACTTCCTGATCCCAGGCCTCGCGCAGGACAAGAATTCAAAGCTCAAGGCCGTCGTCAACAGCCAGCCGAAGGTCGCGACCGCCATCAAGCAACAGATCCCGGAAGCCCAGCGCGACGATGCGGTCAAGAAGATCGAGGCGGGCTTGGGCGATCTCGCCGACTACTCTCTCAGCTATACGTTCGATTGGATCGATCAGAGCCACGGTCGCGGCTTCAACAACTACGAAAACCGCTTCGCGGCGCTGAACGAGGCGATTGCACGGCGATTCCAATCGATGCCCGTCAACAGTGTCAAGCTAGCCGCTATTGGCGAGTTCGGCGAGTCTCTTCGTCTGAAGCACCCGGATCTCCAGATAGTGGACAACACGACCTTCGGCGACATACTCAGACAGGTCGGGTCCGACGATTTTGGAGTCTCGCTCGAAAAATTCGAAACCGCCGCCATTCGGACGGCAGAAGCCCTGACGGTGAAGCGCCAGATGTTCACCGATGCCGGCCTCGAGAGCTTCGCCAGCCTGATTGACAACCAGCCGCAGCTCACGTTATCCGCCGTGAAGAAGGTCCGCGACAAGGTCGCCGGCGGCGACGAGACCTCCGGCAAGCTCACCTATGAGTGGTCAAGGGTAAACCTCAACAACGCGCTGCGTGGCAGGTGTCAGCAGGACCTCGACACCCCGTCGACCGACAAGATCGACGACGACACGCTCAACCGGTGTCTGGAGCAGTACACCAGCTACGTTACGCAGAACGCGAAGCTCCTGAAAGACGGCGACAAGTTCTCATTTTCCGCCGAGTACCTCAATATCGGCAAGGAGGTGTTCGATCTGCCGAGTCAGGGTCTCACCGGCCTCAAGATCGATGCCGCGAAAAAGCTGATCATCTCGGCCGGCTGGAGCCGCCTGTTCGCGGATCCGGCGGGCGGGGACCAGCCCATGCGCGTGGATTTCGTGGGGAGCTATGAGAACGTCAGCAACGATCCCCAGCGCCAGGACCGCGGAGTTGCCACTCTGACAATCACCCGCAAGTTCGGCAACCTCACCGTCCCCTTGGGGATCGTCTACGCCAACCACGGCGAGTTCCTGGGAGACGTGAACAAACAGCTCAGCGCCCACGTGGGTCTCAAGTTCGACCTCGGCGGGTTGGAGACGCCCAAAGGGCAGTGATACGTAGACCAGGACGGCGGCGAGGAGGACCATGAACGCGAAGCGAGAGGACGTGGAGTCGATCGAGGGCATCGTCAAGGCCCTGTACGAGGTGGTGTCCGGACCGGCCGGCGAGCGGGACTGGGCGCGGGAGCGCTCCCTGGTCCACCCCGAGGTCCGGCTGATGCCCACCCGGCCACGGGCGGAGGGGGGCGCCGAGGTCGAGGTGTTCGACTCCGAGGGGTACATCGCCTCCCGCACGCCCGTCTTCGCTGCCAACTCCTTCTGGGAAACCGAGGTCTGCCGCCGCGTCGAGCGCTTCGGCAACATCGCCCACGTCTGGAGCACCTACGAGTCCCGCCAGTCTCCGGAGGAGAAGCCCTTCGGCCGCGGCATCAACAGCATCCAACTCTTCTACGACGGCGACCGCTGGTGGGTGATGTCCGTCCTGTGGGACAACGAGCGGGAGGTCAACCCACTGCCCAGGCGGTATCTCCGGAACGGGGAGTGACGAGCAGCGGCGCCGCGACCTCGGGCGCCACGGAGCGCTTGAACGCGCGGGGGGTCAGCCCGGTGAAACGCTTGAAGGCGCGCTCGAAGGTGCGCAGGTCCTGGAAGCCGACGCTGGCCGCGACGCTGGTGATGGTGTCGTCGTGCCGCTTGAGGATTTCGATCGCCTGCTCCACCCGCCGCCCGGCCAGCCAGTCGCGGAAACAGACCCCCGTCTTGCGGTGGAAGAAGGCCGAGAAATACTTCTCCTCCAATCCAGCGGCCCGGGCCGCCGCCCGCAGGGGGATCGGCTCGGACAGGTTCCTTTCCACGTATTCCCGTACTCTCTGAAGAGGCAGGTAGTAAGAAAAGATCCGGCTCTCGAAGTCTTGACGATCGAGCATCCTCTCAGCTCCTCTTCGCACTTGGTTTCAACGATCGGCGCGTCTGATTGGCAGAGGCTGCAAGGGTGCTGCCAGCGGATCTCCCCTGGGACAGTGGGCGAGGAGTGTCAGAAGTCTGTCAGTCTCCTGTGTCAGGAACTGGCCGCCGTGTCCTGACGCAATCTCTGACACACCCTCGACGGGCCTCTGGAGAGGATCACGATTGGTGCCGGAAAGGGGCCACCGTCTGCCGAGACGTTCTCCACCCCAGGATGGGATAAACAGCTCAGCGTTCACAACGCTTTCCCCCTAGTACAAACCTCAAAGGGGTCCTTCCGGGACCCCGACTTTTTCGTGCCCGGCACAGGTGTGGGCGGTCCCATTCCATCCCTGATAAGCTTCCGTCTCGAAGATCATGGACACCCTCTACGATACCCTCGTCGTCGGCGGCGGGCCGGCGGGGCTTTCGGCCGCCCTTCATCTGGCCTGGCATCAGCGCCGGGTGCTGGTCATCGACCGGGTGACCGGACCTCTGTTCTTCACGCTGGAGAAGCTCTGGAACGTCCCCGGCATGCCGGAGGCGACGGGGGTGGAGATCCAGAAGCGTCTCAAGGCCCAGGCGCTGGGGCTGGGGGCCGAGCTCCAGCACGCCAACGTGGTGCAGGCCGCGGGCCAGGAGGAGGAGCTCATCCTCACCGGCAGCAAGGGAGAGGTGTGGCGGGGGCGCACCCTCCTCCTCGCCACCGGCGTCGCCCGCTATCACCCCACGGTGGACGGCGACTTCACCCCCTGCTTCGGCTACGCCGGCAAGGGGAACCTCTTCTACTGTTCGGACTGCGAGGGTCCGGAGCTGTTCGGCAAGGACACGATCGTCATCGGCACCGGCCCGGCCGACTGGGCCGCGAGCACGGCCGTGGGCCTCTCCCGCTACACGGAGCGCCTGCGATTGCTATTGACCGCGGACGCGGGCGAGCGGAACCTCTCCCCTCACTGGGCCGAGCGGCTCCAGGGGCGCCACATCCCAGTCCTCGCTGGCGAGATCAAGCGGCTGAT
Organism: Thermoanaerobaculum sp.; assembly: GCA_021154885.1. Classification (GTDB taxonomy): domain Bacteria; phylum Acidobacteriota; class Thermoanaerobaculia; order Multivoradales; family UBA5704; genus DATARR01. The sequence continues at coordinate 193,870 of JAJKHS010000144.1, read as the reverse complement.
TGGCGACCAGCGCCGGCTCTCCGGCCTCGAGCTCCAGGACGGCACCACGCTCACGGCCGAGGCCTTCTTCGTCTCCAGCCCCGCCCGCGGCCGGACCGACCTCGCCGAGCAGCTCGGAGTGACGATCGCCAGGACCGGTTACCATGCCGAGCCCCAGTCCCAGCGGGGGGAAACCAACGTGCCCGGCGTCTGGGTGGCGGGCGACCTGCGCCCCATCACCCAGCAGGTGGCGGTGGCCATGGGCACCGGCAACATCGCCGCCATCATGATCGACCAGCATCTGCGAAAGAAGGACGTGGCGTCGGCGCGTTGACTGCTGAAAAGCCAGGGTATGATTCCTGCTTGGGGAGGGAAGCATCTGGGAGAGACGCCATGAAGACCAGCCAGACGATCCTTCTCACTCTCATCCTCCTCTTCGGCGCGGCTTGCGCCGGGAGCCGGTCGAAGGCCCCGCGGACGGCGTCGGTCGAGCCGCGGTCGGCCCTTGAGGTCCTGCGGCTGCGGCAGCCGAACACCGAGTGGCTCGCGCAGAGCCTGCTCCAAGGCGACCTGGACCAGAACGGCAGCCCCGACTACGCCGCCACCGGCATCCACAACGACCGCTTCGTGGTCGGGATCGTCGAGGGTCCCCTCTCGTCGCGCAGCCGCACCTGGTTCCTCGACTTCCCCTGGAAGGGCGGCGGCGAGGGCGCCCTCTGCTCCGACAAGGCGAAGATGACCCTCGAGCCTCTCGACCCCGCGACCAAGGCCGGAGAGCGCAAGGTCGCCAGGAAGGCGGGGCTGGGGCTCAACCTCCACGACGACCGCTGCGACGCGTTCCACATCTATTGGGACCCGGAGCGGAAGACCTTCGACTGGTGGCGCCTCTAGAGATGCAGATCTTCTGTCTCGACGACGCCGGCTGCCTGTACCTCTCGCCCCGCATCGAGGACTGGGCCACCTTGGAGGAGCACGGCATCACCACCGTCATCGACCTCGAAGGGGAGATCGACACCTGCATCCCCACCATGCCGAACCACGTCCTCTACCTCTACTTCCCCATCTACGACGAGGACCTGCCGGACATGGTCAAGCTGCACGGCGTGGCACGGCTGGCGGCCGGCCTCGTGCAGAACGGCCACAAGGTGCTCTCCCACTGCGGCATGGGCTTCAATCGTTCGGCCCTGCTGGCGGGACTGATCCTCATGTACCTCGGGATGGAGGGCCCGGAGGTCGTGGCCCATCTCCGGAAGAAGCGTCCCGGCGCGCTGTTCAACCAGGTCTTTGCCGACTATCTGCTGAACCTCCGGGAGCTCCCTCCCGGGCCCAGGGTGTGAGCGAAGACGACGCTTCGCGGCCGGGCTGGTGGTTCGCCTTCCGAGGCGATCACGGCAATGAATTGTTGGTCGTGCCGCAGGAATCCGGTTTCCGGGTGCCCGGCACGGCCGAGTGGCCGGGGCTGGCTCCCCGGGAGTCACTGGCAGCCTTGGAGGTGGGGTCCCTGGGAGGGGCTCCCGCCTGGGGTCTGGCTCTGCCACCGGAGACGGAGCCGCCGCCGGGCTTCTCGTTTCAGGGGCTGCGCGGTCTCTGGGGAGGGCTGGACGAGGAGGCCTGGAAGCTCGCCGGCCGGGCGGTGCAGCTCGTGGAGTGGGACCGTAATCACCGCTTCTGCGGCCGCTGCGCCACCCCGACGCAGCGGCAGACCGGGGAGCTCTCCCGCGTCTGCCCTCACTGCGGCCTGCACCACTTCCCCCGCATCTCCCCCGCCGTCATCGTGCGCATCGAGCGCGGGGATCAGGTTCTCCTCGCCCGTTCGCCCCACTTCGCGCCGGGAGTGTACAGCGCGCTCGCGGGCTTCGTCGAGCCTGGCGAGTCGCTGGAGGAGACGGTGCTGCGGGAGGTGCGGGAGGAGGTGGGGGTGACGGTGACCAACCTCCGCTACTTCGGCAGCCAGCCGTGGCCGTTCCCCAACTCGCTGATGGTCGGGTTCGTCGCCGACTACGAATCCGGAGAGCTGACGCCCCAGCCCGGCGAGATCGAGGACGCCGGCTGGTTCACGGTGGACAGCCTGCCGGGCCTCCCTTCCCGCCTGTCGATCGCCCGCGCCCTCATCGACGAGTTCATCGCCCGGCGGAAACCGTAGCGATATAGAGGACGTGGGCGTGGGGGTAGCCGGCGCCGATCCCGACCGCCTCACAACCCGCGAAGCCGGCGGCGAGGAGCCGGCGACGGACCTCCTCCCGGCTCTCGTAGCTGAAGGCGTCGCCCAGGGTGAGCCCGACGCGGTCCACCAGCCACTCCTGGACGCGGTTCCAGGACGCCTTGAGATGGTGCTCGGGGTCCTGCTCCTTGAGCAGGAGGACGCCCCCCGGCGCCAGCCGCTCCCGGACCGCACGCAGGAGAGGGTCCCAGGCCGGCCGGGGGAGCCGGTAGAGCACGTCGAGGATCGCCACCGCGTCGAAGGGGCCGCGGACGGCGTCGGCGGTGCCGGCGACGACGCGCATCCCGGAGCTCGCGAAAGTGAGAAAGATCTTGCGCTGATCCGGTTCCAGGGCGAGGGCGCTGCGGGCTCCCGCCGCGAGGGCAAGATGTGAGAAGATGGCATGCCCAGCTCCGAGATCCAGCAGCCGTGCCTTTGGCGGAAGGAAGTCGAGCACCCGCAGGAAGGGACACGTGGCGAAGCGGCCCAGAATGTGCAATCGGGCCGCGGCCGGTGCGCCAGCGTAGGTACGGCGGATCAAGGTCAGGGCCTGGAAATATCCGATGGAAGCCACCGAGACTGCATATCTGCCGGCCGGCGCGGTGTCAACCCGGCTCCGCACGGCCGTCCACGGGCTCTCGCCCGCCGCGCTCCTCGGCTTCGTCCTGGTGGCGGCGGCTCGCGCCCTGACGCTCCCCCGCAGCCTCTGGGAGATGGACGAGTTCCTGTTCTCCGGCGCCGTGGGACGCTTCGCTCCGCTCCACCACCGGCCACATCCGCCGGGCTACCCGCTGACGGTCGGGCTCGGCAAGCTCTTCTTCCTGGTCTTCCCGAGCCACTTCGCCAGCCTCGTGGCCCTGGCCGTGGTCTCCTCCCTGGTGGGCTACTGGGCGCTCGTCCATGCCTTCCGAGGGATCGCTGGGGGGCCGAATGCGGAGCGGGTGGCGGTGGCGGGCGCTCTCCTCTTCCAGCTCTCACCCGTGATGCTGGTGCAGGGGACCCTGCCGATGTCGGACCCGCCGGCGCTGATGTTCCTCGCCCTGGCGTTGGCCGCGGCCGCCGCCTTGGAGAACGGCGGCGGAACCTGGGCCGCGACGGGGCTGGGGGCCGCCGCCTCGGCGGCCATCGGCTGCCGGCCGCAACTCGCCCTGGCCGTCCTCCCCATGCTGGCGGTGGCGCTCTGGCGAGCGCCGGACCGGTGGCGCCGGGGAGAGGCTCTGACCACGTTCACCCTGGTGTCCCTCGGCTGGCTGGTCCCCCTGGTGGTGGCCGCGGGTGGCCCCCGGGGCTTCCTGGCCTACGAGATGAAGCAGGCCGCCTGGGTGGCCGTGCACGACGCGGACGCCTCCCGCGACCGGGGCTCGGCGGCGGCGCTGCTGACCCGCTTCGTCGCCCACCCCTGGGGGCCCAAGTGGCTGTCGCTGCCGGTGCTCGCCTTGGCCGTGGCCGGCGCCGTGGCACTCGTCCGGCGACGGCAAGGGGCGGCGCTCCCCCTGGCCGTCCTGGCAGCGGCGCAGCTCGCCGTCTGCCTGACGGTGATGGACCCGGCGGACGGAGTGCGCTACGCCCTCCCGGTCGTCCTCGCCGTGGCCCTCCTCGCGGTCCTGGGGGGCGAGGCGGTGGCGCGCCGGGCGGGAGCACCGGCGGCGGCCTGGCTGGTCTTTGCGCTGGTCGCGCTGGTCATTGCGGGCGGCGCCGTCTATGCCGGCCCTCTCCTGGCCGCCCGCGCCACCACTCCGGCGCCGCCGAAGCAGGCAGCCCTCTGGGCCCGCCGGCACCTGCCGCCGGGAACGGGCATCCTGGTCCAGGACGATCTGGCACCCCACGCCCATTTCCTGCTTCGGGGGTTCGACCTCGCGCCGGTGGAGATGGGGCTCCAGCGCTATGCCTACCGGCCCTACGCGCCCCTCTGGCTCTTCGCTGAGGGCGAGAGCGCCTGGCCGGGAGCGGCGACCTTCCGCTGGCCGGACACCGACGCTTATGGCAAGCTCACCCGCAACCACTACCGCGTGGTCTCCTTGAGCCCCATCCCGGCGGACCATCGCTACCAGGTCGTGCGCGGCGTCCACGCCTATGAGCCCAGCTTCCAGGACCCGCGCTGGCGCTGGCTGGAGGCGGACGCCGCCCTCCGCGTCTTCCCCCAGAGACTGCGAGCCGTGGACGTGACCCTGGCTCTCCCCGCGGTCGCCCCCCTGTCCGCGAACACGGTAACGGTGACGGTCAACGGCTCCCCGGCCGCCACGGTGGAGCTGGCGCGTGGGACGTCGCGGCGCCTCGAGCTGGCGGTTCCGCCGGGCCGGCCGGCCCGGCCGGTGGAGCTCGCCTTCCACTCCGTCCGTTCCTTCGTCCCCCGCGAGGCGGGCCTCGGCACCGACTCCCGTCACCTCGCGGTCCAGCTCCTTGCCCTGGAGCGGGTCCCCCGGTAAGCTCCGGCGGTTTTCCGGCCCGTTGCAGGAAGTCATGCGCGCCCGCCCCTCCGTCTCGCTCGTGATCCCGATGTTCAACGAGGAGGAGAACATCGAGCACGCCGTCGACTTCGCGGTGGACGCGCTGGAGCGCCACGCCGGAGACTACGAGATCATCGTCGTGGACGACGCCTCGCAGGACCGCTCACCGGAGATCGTCGCCCGCCTGGCCGCGGCCAACCCCCGCATCCGCATGCTGCGGCACGCGGTGAACCGCAAGCTCGGAGCGACGATCAAGACCGGCTTCGCCGCCGCCACCCGGGACCTCGTGCTCTACATGGACGCCGACCTGCCGTTCGATCCCGACGTCGTGGGCCGCGCCATCCAGGCCCTGCTGGTGACGCGGGCGGACCTGATCGCCGGCTATCGCCTGGATCGCACCACCGAGGGGTTCCGGCGCACGGTCTACTCCTATCTCTACAACTCCCTGATCGGCCTGCTCTTCGGCTGGCCCCACCGCGACATCAACTTCTCCTTCAAGCTGATTCGCCGCGAGGTCTTGGAGGCCATCGAGCTCAAATCCGAGGGCTCGCTGATCGACGCCGAGCTGATCGTCAAGGCCAAGAACCTGGGCTTCGTCATCCAGCAGCTCGGCCTCGACTACTTCCCCCGCACCCGGGGGCGCTCGACGCTGTCGTCGCCGGCGGTGATCCTCAAGATCTTCCGCGAGCTCTTCGCCCTTTACCCGGAGATGCGCCGGCCGCAGCGGCGGCGGCATGGTCCCGCGGAGGCGTCCGAGCCGGCTCCGGCCCCGACGCCAGGCCGGTGAGAGCCCTCGTCGCCACCGCCGACGACGTCGGCCTCCAGGACGGCCAGACCCTGGGCGCCCTCCAGGCCCACGACCGGGGGATCGTCACCGCCGTCAGCGTGGTGGCCAACGGGGGTGCCCTGGAGCCCGCCCTGGAGAGGCTGCGCGACCGGCCGGAGCTCGACGCCGGCGTCCACTTGACGCTGGTGGGCGAGCGCCCCCTGTCGCCGCCGGCCGCGGTCCCCTCCCTTCTCGGTCGCGACGGCGCCTTCCTCCCGGACGTGCGGGCCTTCGTCCGGCGCTACCTGCTGGGCGGCATCGCCACGCCTGAGGTCGAGGCGGAGCTGCGGCGCCAGATCGAGCGTCTGCTCGCCGGCGGGCTCGCCCTCGTCCACGTCAACTCGCACCAGCACCTGCACGTGCTCCCCCGGATCTTCGACGTCGTGCTGCGCCTGGCCGAGGAATACCGCATCCCGTTCGTCCGCATTCCCTGCGAACCGGCCACGGCCCGTCGATTCTCCAGGCGTTCGATCGAGATCGCCGTGTTGAACAGGGTGGGGCGCGGCGCCCGCCGACGGCTGCTGGCGCAGGAGGAATTGCGGACCACGGACCGCACGGTGGGGGTGTTGGATGCGGGGCGGCTGACCTTCGAGCGGCTCGCAGACGCCCTTACAGATATCAAGGGCGTCTCCGAGCTGGTCTGCCACCCCGGAATCGGCGACGATGCCCTCGCCGCGGCCTACCCCTGGGGCTACGGCTGGGAGGGGGAGACGGCGGCGCTGTGCGATCCCCGTCTCCCGGACCTCCTCCGCGCCCGGGGGATCGCGCTCACTTCTTTTTCACGGTTTTCGCCGCGGCCTTGAGGTGGCGGTCGAGGAAGTCGGCCGCCGCCCGATAGGCCGTCTCTTGGGCCTCCGTCATGGAGAAGCCGTGCCCTTCGCCGGGGAGGACCACCTCTTCCGCCGGCACCCCCTTCGCCTTCACCGCCGTCACGAAGGCCTGCGCCTCCTGCGGCAGGGTCACGGTGTCGTTCTCGCCCTGGACCACCAGCACGGGGCGGACGACCTCGCCGGCGTGGAAGATGGGCGAGAAGCGCTTCCAGGGCGCCTCGGACAGCGACCCCATTTCCTGCGTGTAGAATTCGCGCATGGGATCGTACGGCCGCAGGGCGCCGAAGAAGCGCCCCCAGTCCAACGGGCCGAAGAAGCTCACCCCGGCGGCGAGCTCCTTGGGATGGAGCGCGAGGCCGTCGAGGGCCAGGAAGCCGCCGTGCCCCTCGCCCGCGATGGCGATGCGCTCCGGATCGATCCAGCCCGTGCCCTGGAGCAGGGTCTTGGCGGCCAGGCAGTCCCGCAGGTCGACGTCGCCGTGCCGGGTGTCGTCCATCCCCTGGAAGGTCTTGCCGTAGCCGGAGCTCCCCCGGTGATTGACGGCGAAGACGGCATAGCCGCGCGAGACGAGGTACTGGAGGAACGGCTCGTAGTCCAGCCGCGTCTGCCGGCTGGGGCCGTCGTGGACCCAGATCACCGCCGGCACCTTGTGGTCCGGCCCCGCGCCGGGCGGCTGGAAGAGGATGCCCGGCACCTGCAGCCCGTCGAACGAGGGGAACCGCACCACCTTGCCGGCCACCAGCGAGCCGGCGGGGAGCTCGGGCCGGCCGCCCTGGATCAGCTTGCGGGGGGGACCGGGTTTCGCCAGGTCGAGGGCCCAGACCTCGGGGGGAGAGCCGCTGGTGGCGTGGATGAAGGCCAGGGTCCTGGAATCGGGGGAGAAGGCCACAGCGCTCACCACGCCGTCGAGCGGAATTCCGGGAGGCAGGGAGACGGGAGCCGGCTTGAAGGTGGAGGCGTCGTAGAGCTCCAGGTGCGAGCTCGTGTCGCCCCCCACGGTCAGGGCGAGGAGCTTGCCGTCGGGCGACCCGACGCCGGCGAGGATGTCCCAGTCCTTGCGCACCAGGGTCTTGACCACGCCCGTGGCGACGTTGGCCCGGGCCAGGTAGAGGAACTCCTTGCCGCCGTCGTACAGGATGAGCAGGTTGTCGCCGTCGGGAGTGAAAGCCACCGGCAGGTGGACCATCGCCCCCTCGCCCGAGATCATGGAGTGGATCTGGTTCGTCTTCAGGTCGAGGACGTGGATCTCACGGCAGAGGTCGTACGGCCACCGGGTCAGGACCAGGTGGCGGCGGTCCGGCGAGGCGAAGGCGAGCGGGGTCTTCGGGGTGTTCTGATAGATCACCTTGCGCGCGTAGCCGGGCTGGGTGGAGACCTCGTAGACGTTGTCGACTCCCGAGCCGCGCTGGTCCTCGTCGAGGAGGAACGAGCCGCCATCCGGGCTCCAGCCCTTGAAGCGGGAGCCCTTGCCGGGGGAGAGGTCGGTCTCCGTGCCGTCGAGCTCCCGGACGTAGACGTGCTCGGGCTCGCCCTCCGCCTTGTGACTGTGGAAGACGAAGCGGTCGTCGTGGGGGAAATAGGACGCGATGAAGACCGGGTACTTCGTCGAGCGCGTGAGCTGGACCGGCGTGCCCCCCGCTACGGAGACGGCGAAGGCGTTGTACACGCCGCCGGGGTTCATCGACACCAGGACCTTCGAGCCGTCGGACGAGAAGGCGAGGCCGGCCACGCCCTGCGCCAGAAGCGCCGGCAGGGGATCGGGGGCCGGCGCCGCGGGCGACGCCGCGGCCACGAAGAGCGGCAACAGGCAGGCCAGGAAGATCCTGCCGGAATGGAGCGTCACTTGGGTGTCCTTCCTTTCTGGACCGGCGAAGCGTCGGCCGGCGGCTTAGTGTAGCGCGCTGGAAAAGCAAAGGACGACAGGGACGGCAGGGACATCAAGGACATCAGGGACAAGAAGCCGCGGGACCGGACCTTCGTCGGGCTACTTCTGCTTCTCCTCCAGCTCCGCCCATCGCGCGTAGAGGCGCTCCACCTCCTGACGGGCCGTCTCCAGGGCTTCGCAACGCTCCTGGAGGGCCTTGGGATCGGTGGCCACGACCGGGTCCTCGACGGCGGCCTGGGAGACGGCGAGGCGATCCTCGGCCTCCAGGATCATCCTCTCCATCTGCTCCCACTCCTGCTTCTCCCGATACGTCAGCCGCTTCGGGTCCTTCGCCGGCTTGGATGGCGTGACCGTCCTGGCCGCGGGCTTGGGCGCGGGGGGAGTGAAGGCGCGCGCGGCCTCCCACTGCGTGTAGTCGGCGAAGAAGGTGGCACCGCCGCGGCCGTCGAGCGCGAGGACGACACTCGACACGCTCTCCAGCAGGAAACGGTCGTGGGTGACCAGCACCAGGGCGCCGGGGAATTCCATGAGGCTCTCCTCCAGCACCTCCAGCGTCGGGATGTCGAGGTCGTTCGTGGGCTCGTCGAGGATCAGGAGGTCCGCCGGCTGGAGCATGAGGCGGGCGATGAGGATGCGGGCCTGCTCGCCGCCCGAGAGACGCGAGACGGGCGTGTCGAGCTGCTCGGTGTGGAAGAGGAAGCGCTTGGCCCAGGCGGCGACGTGAATGGGTCGATCCTGATAGAGCACCGTATCCCCGTCCGGCGCCAGGGCCCGGCGCAGGGTGGCCGAGCGGTCGAGGGTGTCGCGGTTCTGCTCGAAGCGGACGGTCTTCAGCCAGTCCGCCCGCTGGATGGTGCCGGCGTCCGGCTGCAGGGTGCCGTCGAGCAGCGAGAGGAGGGTCGTTTTGCCGCTGCCGTTGGGCCCGATGAGGCCGAGGCGGGTGCCCGGCGTGAGCTTGAGGTCGAGCCCCTGGACGATCCGGCGCTCGCCGAACGACTTGGCGAGCCCCTCGGCCACCAGGAGCTTCTTGGTCTTGCGGTCCGAGGCGTTGAAGTCGATGCCGGCGCGGGCCTCGGCGGCGGCGCCGGTGCGCTCGCGCAGCTCCGTCAGCTCGGCGATGAGGCGGTTGGCCTCCTGGATGCGCCCCTTGGCCTTGGTGGTGCGAGCTTTGGCTCCCCGGCGCAGCCACTCCACCTCGCGACGGACCTTGTTGGCGAGCGAGGTCTGGTACTCGGCCTGGTTGCGCAGCACCTCGTCGCGCTTCTCCAGGAAATCGGTGTACGTGCCCGTCGCCTGGAGGAGGCCGTCGGGATAGCGCGGGTCGAGCTCCAGCATGCGGCCGGCGACGTTCTCCAGGAACCAGCGGTCGTGGCTGACCACCAGGTAGGCCAGAGGCTCGCTCTGCAGCAGGTCCTCCAGCCAGAGGATGCCCTCCACGTCCAGGTGGTTGGTGGGCTCGTCCATGAGCAGGACGTCCGGCTCCCGGGCCAGCTCGCGGGCGATGGCGAGGCGTTTGCGCCAGCCGCCGGAGAGGATCTCGACCGGCTGGGCCGGGTCCTCGAACCCCGCCTTGCCGAGGGTGACGGCCACCCGCGCGAGCTTCTCGAACTCCTCGGCCGGATCGTCCGCCAGGGCCTGGACGAGGACCTCCTCAACGCTCGCTCCCGGCGGGAAGGAAGGGTCCTGGGGGACGTAGCCCATGCGGATGCCACGGCGCAACGACCGGATACCGCCATCCGGCTCCTCCAATCCGGCCAGGATGCGCAGCAGAGTGGTCTTCCCCGACCCGTTGGGACCGATGAGCCCCGCCCGGTCCCCTTCGAAGATGCCAAACGAGAGCTGCTCGAAGAGGGGGCGGGCGCCGTAGCCCTTGGTGACGGCGTCGACGCTCAGGAGGAGGGTGGGGGGCATGATCCAAGAGGCTCCAGCAACAACATCTCCTCCTTCTGCACGCGTGACAGGCCCTTGATCCGCCGCTCCTCCCGCAGGGCCACGCTCCAGGAGGAGACCTCCCGGGACCATACCAGCGTCACCGGCGCATGGGAGCGGGTATACCGGGAGGCCCGGCCGGCCCAGTGCAGGGCGAGTCGCCGATTCAGGTCCTTGGCAACTCCCGTGTAGAGCGAGCCGTCGCCGCAGCGGAGGATGTAGACGTACGGCACGCCGGGATTATAGGCGGGGACTTCAGGACTCCGACGTAAGCTCGTCCGCAGAGGAGGCCAAGGCGGCCTCAAGCAACCACTGGTCCAATCGATCGAAGTCAGAACAGCGCAAGATCTCCTCTCGCTGCGCCGCATCTACGGCGACACCTCGCGCTTCCAGGATCTTCAGAATGGACTTGGCAATCCTGGCCCGGCCCTCCGCTTTACCCTCGACTTGGCCCGCTGCGTTCCCTTCAGCCCAGCCTGTGGCCTTCGCCGCGGCTTCCAGGTTCAGGATCATCGGGTTGCCCTTGGCGATCAGGGCCTCCGCCACGGCGTTGTCAGCCAGGGCGGCATCGAGCAGGGCCGCAACGGGCAGTGCCACTGCCAGGCAGCGATCCTCGATCCGGGAGCCAGCGGCCAGCGAGCGCCAGCTCTGGCTCTCGGGGGACCACTCGCACAGCCGCGGGCCCTTGACGAAGGCGGCAAAGATCCGGCGGACTCCACGCCGGTGCATCGCCGCGGCCTTCTCCGTCACCTCCCGATCGCTCTGCTCGGAGACCACCTCGAATGCGATCTCCTCCAGGTAGCGCGCGCCGGTCGACTGATCGACGCCTTCCCTGTAGACACAGGCGTCGCTGGCAAAGTCCGACTTCTTCCCCTGCCGGGTCAGCAGGTCCACGGCCCCAAGGTACCCGGAGGCCACGTGAGCCCGCAGGACGTAGTGAAGGTCGCCATGCTGGGTGGCGTGGGGAGACTCCGCCGGGAAGGCCACCACCCGGCGGCCCTCGATGATCTCGTCCCGCGTGACCTCCGGCTGGACCAGATGATCGTCGACCCGCGGGAAGGAGCCACGGCCCGGCAAGTGACGAGGAGCGCCGGAGGAACCCGGCGCCTTGAGGCTGTAGTCTGAGTGTTTTTCGTCCATCTTCGACATCTTAGCAGAGATTTGGTCGTCGGTCGAGGGAAGGCGGCCAGTGTACCGGTACGACACCCCGTCGCCGCATGCGATGGTCCGTCGTATCTGTACAACGGCTGGTTGCATCGATGCGACGGCCCGTCGTAAGCATCCAACGGCCCGTCGTATCCAGACAACGGCCGTTTCAAGGATACGACAGCCTGTAGTAAGCATCCGGCGCCGCGTTGTAAGCATCCGACGGCCCGTCGTATCCAGACAACGACCGTTGCAAGGATACGACGCCTCATCGTAAGCATCGGACGGCTCGTCGTATCGTTACGACGGCCGTTGCATCGATACGACGCCGCGTTGTAAGCATCCGACGGCCCGTCGTATCCAGACAATGGCCGTTGCAAGGATACGGCGCCTCGTCGTAAGCATCGGACGACCCATCGTATCGATACGACGGTCGTTGTATCGATACGACTGACCATCGTAAGCATCCAACGGCCCGTCGTATCCAGACGACGGCCGTTGCAAGGATACGACGGCGCGTTGTAAGCGTCGGCAAGCCGTTGGATCGATACGGCGGCGCATCGCATCGATCCAACAGCCCGTCGTCCGCTACTCTAAACTCTTCCTGAACCGCAGCGAAGCCAGCGTCAGCACCGTCAGCCCGATCCCCAGCAGGGAGAGCGCTTCGGGCCACAGGACGCCGAGCCCCGAGCCTTTGAGGAAGACGCCGCGCAGGACGTTCGCATAGTATTTCACGGGGATGGCGTAGCTCGCGATCTGGAATCCGCGGGGCATGTTCTCCACCGGGAAGATCAGCCCCGAGAGGTAGATCATCGGGACCATGAGGACGAAGACGCAGAGCCCCATGGCCTGCTGCATCGTTCGCACCAGGGTCGAGACCAGCAGACCCAGCCCCAGCGTCGTCAGCAGGAAGAGGAAGGTGAGAAACGCGAGGACGAGGAGCGAGCCCCGCAGAGGGACGTGAAAAAGGCCCGTCACCAGGCCGGTGACCAGCAGCATGTCCAGCATCCCAAGGATCAGGAACGGAATCAGCTTGCCGAGGACGAGCTGCCAGGAGCGCAGGGGCGTGACGCTGAGCTGCTCCAGGGTGCCGATCTCCTTCTCCCGCACCACCGCCATGGACGGCAGGATCATGGTTACCAGCATCAGCACCATGGCGATCACCGCCGGGACGTAGAACCAGCGGCTCTTGAGGTCCGGGTTGTACCAGACCCGGGGAACCAGCTCGTAGCGGCCCGACGCCATCCTGGCGCCCCCCGGAACGCGGCGCGCGGCCACCATCTCCGCGCCGGCGCCGGCGAGAATCTGGGAGGCGTAACCGAGGCCCAGCCCCGAGGAGTTGGCGTCCGTGCCGTCGGCGATCACCTGCACTCTCGGCGGGTGTCCTGCCGATGCTTCCGCCACGGCCTCGCCGTAGCCGTCGGCGATCACCAGGGCGATCTGCGCCCGCCCCTCCACCAGCCAGGGGTCGATGGCCGCCGGGCCGTCCTCGGCGCCCACGAGGTCGAAGGTGCCGGCGCCGGTGAAGCGCTCGACCAGGGCGCGGCTGGCCGGCGAGCGGTCCTGGTCCACCAGCACCATGGGCACGTGGGCCACGTCCAGGTTGGCGGCGTAGCCGAGGGCCAGGAGCTGGATGATGGGGCCGACCACCATGGCCGGGATCATCTTCCTGTCCTGCCGGAGCTGCAGGAACTCCTTCACGATCACCGCCAGCAGCTCGTGCACGTCACACCTCCTTCCGCGCCAGGCGGACGTAGGCCAGGCCCATCACGGCCAGCGCGTAGAGGACGAGGAAGGCCATGTCCCGCGGATAGGACTCGAGCCCCGCCCCCTTGAGGATCACCCCCCGCAGCACGACGTTGAAGTAGCGGGCCGGCACGGCATAGGTGACGATCTGGAGCGCCCGCGGCATGGAGCGGATGGGGAAGATGAAGCCGGAGAGGAAGATCGCGGGCAGCATGGAGACGAGGGCTCCCACCTGGAAGGCCACGGCCTGAGTGTCCGAGATCGAGGAGACGAGGAGACCCAGGCCCAGGGCACCGATCAGGTAGACCAGGGCCGCCGCGAAAAGGTGAAGGTAGGGGCCGGCGACCGCGATGCCGAAGAGGAAGCGAGCCGCGGCCAGGATCAGCGCCGTGGCGGTGAGGGAGATCCCGAGGTAGGGCAGGGTCTTGCCCAGGATCAGCTCGCCGGGCTTCAGGGAGGTCACCCGGAGCTGCTCCATGGTCCCCCGCTCTTTCTCCCGCACCACCGAGATCGCGGTCGAGAGCACGGCGGTCAACATCAGGATGAAACCGATGAGACCGGGAACGAGGAAACGGGTGGACTTGAGCTCCGGGTTGTACCAGACGCGCGGTTGGAAATCGATCGGGGCCAGTTGTACCCGGCCGCCGGCCGCGGCCAGCTTCTGGACGTTGGCGGCGGCGACCAGGGCCGAGGCGTAGCCGAGGGCGGTGGTGGCGGTGTTGGCGTCGACGCCGTCGAGGAGGAGCTGGAGCGGCACGGTCCTCCCGGCGGCGAGGTCGCGCCCCGCACCCTCGGGGATGATCAGGACGGCCCGCGCCTTCCGTCGCTCGGTGAGCCGGCGCAGGTCCGCTCCGGCGCCCAGGTCCGCCACGTCATCGAAGTAGGTGGAGTTGACGAAGGAGGCGACGAGCTCACGGCTCGCCGCGCTCTTGTCGTCGTCCTCCACGGCGAGGGCGACGTGGCGGACGTCGAAGTTCACGGCGTAGCCGTAGAGCAGGAGCATCATGCAGGGGACGCCCAGGAGCATCCCCAGGCTCAGGGGATCGCGGGAGGACTGGAGCAGCTCCTTCCAGGCCACGGACCCCACCTTCCTGGGATTCACGGCGTCGCTCCCCGGGCCTCGATGGAGTGGATGAAGACGTCCTCCAGCGAGGGGATGATGCGCTGCGCCGTGGCCGGAGTGTTCCCGTCCCTCTCCAGCAGGGCGAGGATGCGCCGCCGGCCCTCCTCCGGATCGTCCACCACCACGTGCAGGCGGTCGCCGAAGAGGGAGGCCTCGCGCACCCAGTCCTCCTTCTCCAGCCGTTCCTGGGCTTCGAGATAGCGGGGGCAGGTGACCTCCAGCACGGCGCGGCCGGCGAAGACCTCCTTGAGCTCGGCGACGGACCCCAGAGCCACCAGCCGCCCCTGGTCCAGCAGGGCGATGCGGTCGCAGCGCTCCGCCTCGTCCAGATAATGCGTGGTGACGATGATCGTCACGCCGTCGGCCGAGAGGGAGTCGATCAGCCCCCAGAAGCGGCGCCGGGAGATGGGATCAACGCCGCCCGTGGGCTCGTCGAGGAACACCAGCCGCGGCTGGTGCAGGAGGGCGCAGGCCAGGGCCAGGCGCTGCTTCCAGCCCCCGGGCAGCGAGCGGGTGACGAGGTCCTCCTTGCCTCCGAGGTCCCCCATCCGGATGGCCCAGTCGAGGCGCTCGGCCTTGGCGCGTCCACGCAGACCGTACACGCCGGCGAAGAAATTGAGGTTCTGGCGCACCGTCAGCTCGTCGTAGAGGCTGAACCGCTGGGTCATGTAGCCGATGCGGCGCCGCACTCCCTCGGGATCCTGGGCGATGTCGATCCCCAGCACCCGGCCGGAGCCGGAGGTGGGGGTCAGCAGGCCGCAGAAGAGGCGGATGACGGTCGATTTCCCCGCGCCGTTGCTCCCCAGCAGACCGAAGACCTCCCCCTCGTGGACGTCGAAAGAGACGTCGTCCACGGCCACGAAATCGCCGAAGCGCTTCGTCAGGTGGACGGCCTCCAGGGCGGGAGCGGCCATGGCTACTGCCCGGACCTTCCCACGGCCCGGTCGAGGTTGGCGAGGGCGACCCGCACCTGGGTGGCCGCCGAGGTCTGGTCGAGGCTGGCGCGCAGCAGGGCCGTCTCGGCGTCGAGCAGCTCGGTGGAGGGGACGACCCCCTCCTGATAACGGTCGCGGGCCACCCGCACGTTCTCCTTGGCCGCGTCGAGGTTGCGGGCAGCCACCACCAGGGCCGCCCGGGCGGAGGAGAGGTCGAGCAGCCGCGAGGTGACCTCCAGGCGCAGCCGGGCCTTCAAGTCTTCGAGCTGGCGGTCGAGGGCGTCGGCCTGGGCGGAGGCCTGGGCCGCCGCCGCCGCGGCACGGCCGCCGTCGAAGGCCCGCAGGGCCACCGTCACGCCGGCGCTCCAGGTGCTCTCGAACCGGTCCCGGGGCGGGACGATGCGGGGGTTGGGATCGGCGTAGTCGTAGCCGAGGGAAAGGCTCGCCTGGGGACGGGAGATCGATTTCTGGATCTCGACCGACGCGCGGGCGGCCTTGGCTCGGGCCTGGAGGGCGAGGATCTCGGGCCGGGCCGCCAGGGCCGCCGTCACCAGGGCCTCGGGATCGGCCGGGGAGACGGGTGGTGCGGTCAGAGCTTCGGTCGGCTCCACCCGGGAGCCGGGAGGGAGGCCCACGAGGCGGATCAGGTTCTCGTTGACCACCGCGGCGGAGTTTTCCGCCTGGAGGCGGGCCAGCTCGGCGCGGTCCCGCTCCACCTGCACGGCCAGCACTTCGTTGGACGCCGCGATGCCCACCTCGTAACGGTTCCTCGCATCCTTGAGATGGGCCTCATAGGTGGCCTCGGCCTCGGCGAGCACCCGCGCGCTCTCGCGGGCGGTGACCAGACCCCAGTAGGCCGTCCGGGTCTCCAGCAGGAGGTCGTTGACGGCGCCGGAGCGGTCCTGGGCCGCGGCCTCCCGCTGCCGGTCGGCGGCGGCGATGGCGCTCTCGATCCGCCCGCCGGTATAGAGAGGAAGGGCGGCGCCGGCGTGCAGCCGGTAGTTGTTCGGGATGTTGGGGAAGAGCGTGCGCGTCCCCAATCCGGGGAGGGTGAGATTGAACTCCTCCACGTTGGAGTTGCGGGTGTAGCCCCCGGAGAGATCCACCAGGGGAAGCCGCTCCGCCAGGGCGCCGCGCCGGGCCGCCTCGGCCGCGGCCTCCAGGGCGGCGAGCGACTCCAGGCGCGGCGAATTCGTCCGGGCGCGGTCGAGGGCGTCGGGTAAGGTGAGGCGGACCGTCTGGGCAGCCGCGAACCCGGAAATCAGGCCCAAGAGGGCAAACAGGACGAGGCAACGAATCCTGGCATTCATAAAGCCCCCTCGATGCGCGCGATGAAGACGTCTTCCAGCGTCGGCAGCACCGGGCGGACGGACTCGACCTCGATGCCGTGGGCCGCGAGATCGGCCGCGAGGCGCGAAGCCGCGGCCTCGGCGCCAGCCGAGTCGACCCCTTTGAGCGTGGCGTGCAGCCGCTCGCCGAAGGACTGGACGTCGGCCACCTCGGGGCGCTCCCGCAGGCGCTCCGAGGCCTCGCGCTTGGGCCGGGCCAGGATCTCGACGATCGTCTCCCCGGACTCCTGCTTGAGATGGGCCGGGGCGTCCACCGTCAGCAGCCGGCCGCGGTCCATGAGGGCGATGCGCTGGCAGCGCTCGGCTTCGTCCAGGTAGGGGGTGGTGGCGAGCAGCGTCAGCCCGTCCCGCTGGAGATGGGCGAGGATCTTCCAGAAGTCGCGGCGGGAGACGGGATCGACGCCGGTCGTGGGCTCGTCCAGCACCAGCAGCTCCGGCGTATGGATCAGGGTGCAGGCCAGGGCCAGCTTCTGCTTCATGCCGCCCGACAGGCGGTCCGCCAGCCGGCCGCGGAACGGGGTCATGCGCAGCAGGTCGAGCAACTCGTCGCGGCGCGGTTTCCACCCCTTCACCCCGTGGATGGAGGCGAAGAAGGCGATGTTCTCGTCCACCGTCAGGTCGCCGTAGAGGGAGAAGCGCTGGGAGAGGTAGCCGATCTTCCGCGACAGCAGGGACCCCTGCTTCACCGGCTCCAGGCCGCAGGTGCGGACCGTGCCGGCGTTGGGGGCCAGCAGTCCGAGGACCACCCGCAGCGTCGTCGTCTTGCCGGCGCCGTCCGGCCCGATGAGGCCGAACATCTCGCCCCGGCGGACGTCGAACGTCACGTCCTCGGCGGCCACGATCGCGCCGTAGCGGCGGGTCATCCCCTGGACGTCCACCATCGATTCGACCGATCCGTCCGATCCGACTGATCCGTCCGACTCCGGCAATGCAGCCGGGGCGGTCATCGCTGAGCCTTTCCGGCGGGGCTTGCCACGTGAAACCGGGCCTCGGCGGGCATGCCGGGCTTGAACAGGCCATCTTTATTGTCGAGGCCGACCTTGACCTTGTAGACGAGCTTCACGCGCTCGTCGCGGGTCTGCACGTTCTTGGGGGTGAACTCCGCCTGCGCGGCCACGAAGGTGATCCGCCCCTTGCGGCGCTGGCCGTCGTCGGTGACCACGTCCGCCTCCTGGCCGATGCGGATGCGGCCGAGGTCCGGCTCGCCCACGTAGACGGTGAGCCAGGCGTCGGCCAGATCCGTGATCACACACAGGGGGGAACCCGCCTGGAGGAGCTCGCCGGCCTGGGCGATCTTCTCCGTCACCACGCCCTGGGTGGGGCTGACGACGGTGGCGTCCCGGATCTGCTGGTCGAGCTGGGCGATGCGGGCGTCGGAGACTCCGACGCGGGCGCGGGCGGACTCGATCTCCTCCGGCCGGCTGCCGTTCTTCAGGCGAGCCAGGGTCTCCCGCGCCGCCTTGAGGCGTGCGGCGGCCATGTCGCGCCGGGTGCGGGCGTCGTCGCGGGACTTGGGCGTGCCCGAGCCGCGGTCGAGGAGCCCCTGCATGCGGTCGAGGTCCTTCTGGGCGCCGTCGAGCTCGGCTTCGGCCTGGGCCACCTGGGCGGCGCCGGCGGCAATGTCCTCCTGGCGCGAGCCGGCACGCCGGAGCTGGAGGTCCGCCGCGGACTGCTGCCGCTCGGCGCGGGCCTGCTCCAGGGTCAGAGCGACGTCCGTCGTATCGATGCGGGCCAGCACCTGTCCGCTCTTCACCGCATCCCCCTCCTGCAGACCAAAGTCCTGCAGCCGGCCGGCGACCTTGGTGGAGATGCGGACGTCGGTGGCCTCCACATGGCCTGAGGCCGTGAGGAGGTTGGGGTCCTTCGCATCACTGCGGCACGCGACTGGGACCACCATCACGGCCAGTGCGGCAGTGAGCAGAGTGGTGCGGGTCATGGTCTGGACCTCCTGGGAGACTCGTGGAGAGAAGCCTTCTGCAGCCGTGGATCGAGCGCGTCGGCCAACCGCTCCAAAGCCGCCGGATCGAGCGAGCGGATCGCCTCGGCCTCCACGGTCGACAGATCCCACCCCGTCTGTCGGAACGACTGGAGGACGTCCGCCGGATCGCGCCGGAACCGTTGTCGCAGCTCCTCGTCCGTCACCAGTTTGCCGAGCAGGGCTTCCACGCTCTTCTGCGACATGGGGCTTCACCTCCGGTGGTCGTGGAGTCCACAGACCGTGCCAGCGGCGGAGAGGGGCGGCAAGCTGCTGAAAAATTAGGGGTTCAGGGATTTGGGCGCAGCTCCGTAGCGTGCGGCGCTTTGCGGGGAAATCTACAGGGTGTCGATTTATCGACAGTTACAGCCCGTACTTCTCGATCCGGCTGTAGAGCTGCGCCCGGGTCAGCCCGAGGAGGCGGGCGGCCTTCGACTTGTTGTGGCCGGCCTGCTTGAGGGCCTGCTCGACCCAGGAGCGCTCGATCGCTTCGAGGTCGATGCCGCCGGAAGGGATCTCTCCAGCCGCCGGAGCGGCGGCGGCGACGGGCGCCCGCCCCAGCGACATGGGGAGGTGATTACTGGTGATGAGCCCGCCCTCGGAGAGGATGACGGCGCGCTCGACGGCGTTGCGCAGCTCACGGACGTTGCCCGGCCAGGCGTAGGCGAGGAGCTTGTCACGGGCCTCCCGGGAGACGCCGGCGGCCGGTCGCCCCACCTGCTCGCCGATCTCCTGGAGGAAGAGCTCGAGCAGGGCCGGAATGTCCTCCGGCCGCTCGCGCAGCGGCGGCAGGCGGATCTCGAAGACGTGGAGCCGGTAGTAGAGGTCCTCCCGGAAATCCCCCCGGGCCAGGGCCGCGGCGAGGTCGCGGTTGGTGGCGGCGATGACCCGCACGTCGGCCTTGAGGACGCGGCTGCCGCCCAGGCGCTGAAACTCCCGTTCCTGGAGGACGCGGAGGAACTTGGCCTGGACGGTGCGGCTCATCTCCCCCACCTCGTCGAGGAAGAGGACGCCACTGGCCGCCTGCTCGATCCGCCCCGGACGGGTGGCCACCGCGCCGGTGAACGCCCCCTTTTCGGAGCCGAACAGCTCGGACTCCAGAAGCTGCTCCGGCAGCGCGGCACAGTTGAGGGCCACGAACGGACCCGGAGCGCGGCGGGAGGCGCGGTGGAGAAAGCGGGCCACGACCTCTTTGCCTGTGCCCGATTCACCGGTCAGGAGCACCGTCGTCTCCGTGCCCGCGACCTTGCCGGCGAGTGCCAGGGTCTCTTTCCACGGCTTCGACACGCCGACCGGCTGATGGCTCCCACCCTTGATCTCCAGCTCCCGAGTGAGAGCCACCACACGCTCCTCAAGATGGGCGGCGCGGCGCTGCTCCTCGGCCAGGCGCTGGTGAGCCAGGGCCAAGGCGATGTGGTCGGCGATCCGGCGGGCCGAGTCGGCCTCCACGGCAGTGAAGCGCCGCAGCTCGCGGGAGAAGAAGAGCAACGCGCCGATGGTCTCCCCCTTGAGGCGGACCGGCACGCGCAGGAGGGAGCGGATGCCGAGGGCAAGGTGCTTCTGAATACGCTCCAGCGGCAGCACCAGCTCCACCTGCTTCTCCTCGGGAGACTCCGCGGAGTGGAGGATGATCCGGGCGCGGCCCGTGGCGGCGTCGATCTCGGCATAGCTGGCGATGGTGAAGTCTTCCATCACCGAGCTGCGAATGACTTCAGGGAGGCGGAACTCCGGCTCGGTCGTCTCACAGCCATCCGAAGCGGCGTAGACCCGGGCGTGAGTCCGGTCCTCGTTGAGGATGCCCAGCTCCAGGAGATCGAAGGGGATGACTTCCCGCGCCAGAGCGGAGACCCGCTGAAAGACCTCGCGCACGTCCAGCGCCTCGGCCAGCGTGGGCAACAAGGCATCCAGGGCCTGGGCACGACGGCGGCGATCGGCTTCGGCCAACCCCAGGTCGGCGAGCATGGAACCGATTCTATGCCGGTTCAGCCTCCGTCGCAGGCCGCCCGCCGGAGGAGCCGCTGCGGCTCTACTCCTTGAATTTCTTCCCCACCCGCCGGTACGCCTCCCGGAATGGAATCCTCTCCTCCAACACCAGCCGGTACGCCTCCTCGGCGGCGTAGACACCGGGCTCCAGGCGGATCCGCTCGGGGTGGAAGCGCAGCTCGGGGAGGGCGGCGGTGAGGATGGCGAGGGTCTCCGTGGCGAGGTCGATCCCCCGGAAAAGGGGGGCTTTGAGAAGCTGGAGGTCCCGGTGATAGCCCGAGGGGAGCTTGGCGGTGATGCTCAGCGCCTCGAAGAGGCAGCCTTGAGCCGTGGCAGTCCGACCGCGGACCAGCTCGAGAACATCCGGATTCCGCTTCTGGGGCATGATCGAGGAGCCGGTCGTCATGGAGGACGGGAGGCTCACGAAGGCGAATTCGGCGGTGGCGAAGAGGACGAGGTCCGCGGCGAGGCGCCCCAGGTCCTGCATCAGCAGGGTCAATTCGAAGAGGACCTGGCCCTCCGCCTTGCCGCGCGAGAGCTGGACGGCGGTCACCGGCTCCTGGACCTCGGCGAAGCCCAGCTTGCGGCGGGTCGTCTCCCGATCCAGCGGCAAGCGGGGAACGCCGTAGCCCGCCGCGGAGCCGAGGGGGTTCTTCTCGATGCGACGCGAGCAGGCCTCGATGCCCAGGGCGTCGTCCCGCAGCTCGGCGGCGAAGCCCGAAGCCCAAAGGAGGACGGAGCTGGGCATCGCCTGCTGAAGGTGGGTGTAGCCGGGGAGGACCGTCCCGGACTCCCGTTCTCCAAGCCCGTCCAGAGCGGCTGCCACCTCCTGGGTTCCGGTCGCCAGAGCCGCGACGGCATCCCGCAGGTACAGGCGGAGGGCGGCCAAAATCTGGTCGTTGCGCGAGCGGCCGAGGTGGACGCGGGCGCCGGCTTCGCCGATCCGCGCCGTCAGGCGGATCTCCAGAGCGGTGTGGACGTCCTCATCCTCCAGCGCGATCTCCCAGACGCCCTCGGCGTGCTCCTCCTCCAGCTCCTCCAGCCCTGAGCGGATGGCCGCCAGGTCTCCCGCCGCCAGGAGCCCGACCTCGTGGAGCATCTCGGCGTGGGCGATTGAGGCGCGGACGTCGTAGGGGACGAGGCGAGCGTCGAGGCGGTGGTCCTCGCCCGCGGTGTAGCGCAGGACGCGGCCGTCGAGGGGCTCGCCCTTGTCCCAAAGACGGCTCACGCCGCCTCCTCTTCCCGCATCTCGGCATAGGCCCGCACGAACCGAGTATAGAAGCGGGCGCCCTCCAGAATCTCACTCTCCAGGACGAATTCGTCCGGCGTGTGGGAGCGTTCCGTCTGTCCCGGGCCGCACTTGAGGGCGGGAATGCCCGCCATGAAGACCAGGTCCGAGAGGGTGGCCGAGCCGAAGAGTCGCGCCTCGGGGCGAGCGCGGAGGGCGGCAGCCACCAGCGGCTCGCTCTCGGCGGTCTCCCGCGGCAGCAGGCGATCGGAGAGCACCCGCACCTCGCCCATGACCGCCCGCTCGATCCGTTCCACCACCTCCCGGCGGCCGAGGGCCGGGGTGGTGCGGACGTCGAGCAGCGCCACGGCCTCCCCCGGCACCACGTTGCGGGCCGTGCCGGCCCGGAGCTGCGTGGGCTCCAGGGTGATGGAGCCGAGCCGGGGGTGGGGCGGGCCGAAGTCCACCCGCTCCAGGGCCACGAGGTCGTGGGCCAGGCGGCGGGCGGCGTTCTTGGCTCCCAGGGCGGTGGCGTGGGCGGCGTGGCAGGCGTCGCCGTGGGTGATCAGCTCCAGGACCATGAGCCCCTTCTGGGCCACCGCGACGTCGAGCCCCGTGGGCTCCCCCACCATGGCGGCGTGCGGGGGCGTGCCGCGGCGGGCCAGCTCGGCGAGCACGGCCTCGGTGCCGGTGCCCCGCGTCTCCTCCCCCTCCACCAGGGCCAGGGCCAGGGTGAACGGCAGGTCCGCCTCGCGGAAGGCGAGGAAGGCGACCGTCATCGCCGTCACCGCGGCCTTGGCGTCGTTGGCGCCCAGGCCGTAAACCCGGCCGTCGACGGACTGCACGTCCCAGGGCTCCCGCGTCCAGCCGGGGGCCGGCGGCACGGTATCCAGGTGGGTGTCCAGGAGCAGCAGGGGGCCGCGGCCGAGGGTGGCGAGGAGGCTGTTGCCGATCCGCGCCGCGGCGATGCCGTTGCGCCCCAGCAGGTCGGCCAGGAAATCGGCCAGTCCGGCCTCCTCGCCGGAGACCGAGCGGATGGCCGTGATGGCCCGGTGCAGGGCGAGGATCTCGCGCTCGGGGAGCATCTCAGGAAGCTCCGCCTGCGAACGCGGGTGCAACCGGGTGCCCCGCCGCCTGCTCCGCCGGGGAGAGGGCATCGACGTCCTCGACCACCAGGGTTCCCACCCCCTCGTTAGTGAACACCTCGGCCAGCAGGCCGTCCGGCAGGTCGTGGGAGAGGATGTGCACGCGCCGCACACCGCCGTGGATGGCCGCCTCGATGGCCGAGGTCTTGGGCAGCATCCCCTTCACCAGTCCGCCCTCGTCCCGCAACCTGCGCAAGCCGGCGAGGTCGGTGTAGGAGACCAGGGAGCCGGGGTCGTCAGGCCGCTCCAGGATGCCCGCCGCCCCGGTGAGGAAGAGGAGCTTCTCGGCCTTCAAGGCCACGGCCAGGGCCGAGGCCACCGTGTCGGCGTTGATGTTGAGCAGCGTACCGTCGTCCGCGGCTGAGAGCGGGCTCACCACCGGCACGTAGCCCGCGTCCAGGAGCGAGATCAGGACTTTGGGATCGACGGCGGCGACGTCGCCCACGAAGCCGTAATCCACCAGCTCGTCCCCCACCCGCACCGGTGGGCGCTTCCTGGCCTGGATGAGCCCGGCGTCCACGCCCGAGACCCCCACGGCCGGCAGCCCCAGCCGGCGGCAGACGGCGAGGAGCTGGGTGTTGACCGCGCCGTTGAGCACCATGGCAGCCACCTCCAGGGCCTTCTCGTCCGTCACCCGCCGCCCCTCGACGAAGCGGGCCTCGGCGCCCAGGGCCTGGGCCAGGCCGGTGGACTGGGTGCCGCCGCCGTGCACCAGGACGACGCGGATGCCCACTTGGTGGAGCACGTCCACCTGCTCGACCAGGGCGCGGGCGGTGGCCTCGCGCTCCAGGGCTCCACCCCCGGCCTTGAGGACGAAGGTCTTGCCCTTGAAGATCCGGATGTACGGCACCGCGTGCTTCAGGGCCGTGGCTTCGGCCGTCCGCTGACCGACGTCTTTCATCGTTCTTCTCCTTGCTTCCGGAGCAGGCGGTGGAGCACCGCCATCTGGGCCCACATGCGGTTGCGCGCCTCGTGGACCACGACGCTGCGCGGTCCATCGAGCACCGCATCCTTCACCACGACGTTGCGCCGCACCGGCAGGCAGTGCATGAAGCGGCAGTCCGGCGCCGTGGTGGCGAACCAGTCCTCGCCCACGCACCAGTCCCGCAGGCTGGCCCGGAAGGCCGCCTCGGCTTCGGCATTGCCGTAGTGAACGGGCGAGGCCCACGACTTGGCGTAGATCACGTGCGCCCCTTCCAGGGCCTCGCGGCGGTCCGCCGTCTCCCGTAGCGAGCCGCCGGAGGTCTCCGCCGCCCGCCGGGCTCGCGCCAGGATCGGCTCCGGTAGGCCGAACCCCTCGGGGCGGAGCAGGGTGACGTCCATCCCCCGCTGCGCCGCCATGTGGACGACCGCCGCCGGCACCGCGAGAGGGAGCGGCTTCGGGTGCCACGCCCAGGAGAGGACGAACCGGCCGCCCCGAGCCGGGACGCCGAGATCGTCCATCGTCTTCCAATCCCCCAGGGCCTGGCAGGGGTGATCGACGGCCGACTCCAGGTTGATCAGCGGCACGGGGCAGACCTTGGCCATGCTCAGGAAGGTCGAGTCCGCGAGGTCCGCCGCCAGGTCCGCGCCGCCGGCGAAGGAGCGGATCCCCAGGGCGTCGGCGTAGGACGCCAGCACGGGGATGGCCTCACGCACGTGCTCGGCAGCGGTGCCGTCCATCACCACGCCGTCCCGGGTCTCCAGGATCCACGTCCCCTGCCCCGGGGAGATGACGAACGCGCTCCCCCCCAGCCGTGCCATCCCCGCCTGGAACGAGGCGAGAGTGCGCAACGACGGGTTGAAGAAGAGGAGCGCGAGGATCTTCCCCTTCAGGGCCTCCGGCTCCGGGGATCGCTCCAGGCGCACGGCCAGGGAGAGGAGGTCCGCCACCTCCTCCGGGCCCAAAGCCGCGAGATCGAGGAAGCTCTTCAAGGCCGGACCTCGGAGAGCGCCCGGGCCAGTGCCGCGACGTGGGCCTCCTCCAGCACCAACGGGGGCAGGAGACGGACGACGTTGGGATCGCCGCTCGTCCCCGCCAGGATCCCCTTGGTCAGCAGCTCGTCGACGATCGCCCGCGCCGGCCGTGTGGTCCGCAGGCCAAGGAGGAAACCCTCGCCCTGGATACCTGCCACCGGCCCCACCTGGCAGGTCTCGCGGATGAGCCGGGAGAGCTGCCGCACGCGGGGGAGGAGACCGTCTTCCTCAATGGCGTCGATCACGGCCTCGATCAGAGCGCAGGCCAGGGGACCGCCGCCGAAGGTGGTCCCCAGGTCGCCCGTTTTGAGCCCTTGCCCCACCTCATCGGTCACCAACAGGGCGCCGGCGGGGAAGCCGCCGGCGATCCCTTTGGCCGTCGTGAGGAGGTCCGGCGTCACGCCGTAGGCCTGAGCCGCGAACGGATGACCGGTCCGCCCCATGCCGCACTGCACCTCGTCGAAGATCAGCAGCGCCCCCGCCTCGCGGGTGAGCTCCCGCGCGGCGGCGAGGTACTCCGCTCCCAGATCGATCGCGCCAGCCATGCCCTGGACGGGTTCGACGATGACGGCGGCCACGTCCGGACCCAGGGCGGCGCGGAGGGCCTGCAAATCCTTGCGGGGCGCGAAGGTGACATCGAAGGGAGTGCGGGGAAAGCCGTACCAGCCCTGCGACTTCCAGGTGACGGCCGCCGCGCCGGCGGTGCGGCCGTGGAACGACCCTTCCAGCGCGATGACCCGGCTGCGATGGGTGTGCCGGAAGGCAAGGCGCAAGGCGTTCTCGTTCGCTTCGGCGCCGCTGTTGACGAGGAAGGCCCGGGAGAGCCCCGCCGGGCCGAAGCGCACCAGCCGCTCGGCCGCGCGGGCGCGCACGGCCAGGGGCACCGAGTTGCTCTGGAAGAAGAGCTCCTCCGCCTGGCCGCCCAGGGCCGCCAGCAGCCGTGGATGCCGATAGCCCAGCAGGGCCACGGCGTGGCCGCCGTAGAAGTCGAGCAGCGCACGGCCGTCGCGGGTGTGGACGGTGACCCCCTCGCCCCAGACCGGCTCGACCGGGGTGTGCGCGTAGACGGGCAGCAGCCAGCGGGCCTCGTCCAGATCGGCCTGAGGGGTGGGGGCCACGGCGGTGTCGGTCATCGTCATCTCCAACAAAAAGCGGAGTTAGTTGCCGGCGGGACGCCGGCGCTCCCAGGGGTCCCGGTTGGGGCGTTCTTGCTTTTCTCCCTCTTCTCCCGGTGAGGGGGGTGGGAGGGGGCGGGAGAAGAGGGCCGGGGTGATGAGGGTCTTCATACCCACCCCAATCCGGGCACCTGCAATCCCGCCGTCTCGGGGAATCCCAGCAGGCGGTTCATCCATTGGATCGCGCCGCCGGCCGCGCCCTTCACCAGGTTGTCCAGAGTCGAAAACACCACCAGGTGATCGCCGTCCACCGCCACGGAGAGGCGGGCGCGGTTCGTCCCCACCACGTCCTGGAGGCGGGGCGGCTCGGCGAGGACGTCCACGAAGGGCGAGGCGGCATAGAAGTCGGCCAGGGAGTGCCGCACCTCCTCCGCCGTCGCGGGCCGGGCGAGACGGGCCTGGATCGTGGCATAGATCCCGCGGGCGAACGGCCCGGACTGGGGGACGAAGTGGATCTCGGCGTCGACTCCTGAGGCCACCGTGGCCAGGGCGCGCATCTCGGGCTCGTGGCGGTGCTTGAGCGGGCTGTAGGCGAAGACGTTGCTGCGCCGCGCCGGGTGGTGGGCGGAGGCCGTGGGCGTCCTCCCCGCTCCGGTGCTGCCGGTGATGGCGACCACGGAGAGGCGTGGTTCCACCAGCCCCAGCTTCAGCAGGGGGACGATGGCCAGCAACGTCGCCGTCACGAAGCAGCCGGGGTGTCCCACGTGTCCTTCCGGCGTCTCGGCCAGGTGCTCGGGCAGGGCGCAGTGGAACTGGGGGAGCCGATTCGGCGCGCCGTGGGCGCGGCCGTAGGTTTTTTCGTAGTCCGACGCAAGCGAGAACCGGAAATCGGCGGAAATATCCACCACCTTGACCGCCGTCCCCGCCAGCCCGGCGATCGTCAGCAGCTCGTCGAGGAGCGGCGCGGCGGCGCCGTGGGGGGCGGCGCAAAGCACGGCGAGTGTCCCATGCCCGTCGACCAGGCGCGGCAACTCCTTCCGATCCGAAAAATTCAGCTCCGGAAAGCACCCCGCGAGGTGCGGGAAGGCGGCCTCCACCGCGCCCCCCGCCTGGCTCTCCGAAAGCGCGGCGAAAGGCCGCAGGTGCGGGTGGCCGGCCAGGAGCCGCAGCAGCTCGCCGGCCACGTATCCGGACCCGCCGAGGACCAGCGTGGGGATGGTTTCGGGGACAGCTTCGCTCACCGCGCCACCACCTCGGCGGCCGGCACGTCCAGACCCAGCGCCTCCCGCACCCGGGCGGCCAGTCTCTCGCCGTTCGTGCGGGCGTTGATGGCGGACACCCCCAGCGCCTCCTCGATGATCGCCGTGCCGGCCAGGTTGTCCGTGGCCGGACCGGTGACCGCCGCCGGCTCGATGCCGAACCGTTCGCGCAGCATGCGCACCCCACCCCACGCCGCCACCGGATCGTTGGCCGCGAGCACCACGGCGGTGAAGGCGGCGCGGATCTCTGCGTCCTCCAGGATGGCCGCGACCCCGTAGGCTCCCAGCAGACCGTCCCCCAGCTCGGCCACGATGACGTCCGGCCGCGCGGCCGCGAGATGCGTCAGCAGGGTGCGGGTCACGGCCGGGGCGTTCGCCGGCGTCGTGGAGACCACCCCCAGGTCGGTGAAGAGGCCGGTCGTGCGGGCGCCGGCGTCCTCCATGGCCAGCGTGTCCCGACGCAGGGAGACGCCGGTGGCCTTGAGGCCGTCCACCGTGAAGCCGCCATGGCTGAGATGCCGCACCAGGGTGCAGGCGGCGGCCGTCTTGCCGCAGTTCATGCACGAGCCGACCAGGGCTACCACCGGCACGCCCGCCGCATCGAGGGGCGCGGCGAGGTTCAGCGTCTGGTCGCCGATGCGGGCGGCGATGCCGATCCGCTCCCCCAGATAGGGGAAGTGGAGCACCGCCCCCAGCACCTCGCACTCGAAGGGCTGTCCCAGGTCCGGATTCACCGAGTCGCAGATCCCCAGCACGCCCCCCATGTTGAGCAGGTGGATCGTGTCCCCCGGCGCCAGCCGCCTGGGCAGGTGGCCGGAGTAGCCGAACAGGGCGTGGCGGTGGCCGAGGGCCCCGGCCACGACGTCGCCCTTCTTCACCTGCGCCATGCGGCCGCTGGGCAGCTCGAGCTGGCTGTAGGTCGTCTTGTCGTTCTTCACCCGCACGGCCACCACCACCCCCTCCTCGCAGGGGATGTCCGCGCTCACCCGCACCTCCCGCTTGAGCTGGCAGGCGCGGGTGACGGAGGCGATCTTGTCCAGCAGCACGGTCTTCACGGCACGCCTCCCGCCCCGGGCATCCGCGGTGTCCGGGCGATTCTGGCGTACAACTCGCCCGGCAGGGAGACGATCCGCGAGAAGCCCCGCGCGTCGGCCGCCGTCCACTCGCCGGCGGCCTCGCCGTAGACGCCGCGGGAGGCATCCCGCAGCGAGAAGGGGGATGAGACCCCCTCGACGAACACCTGCCCGGGCCGCAGCAGGAGGCGGACCTCGCCCGTGACCCGCTCCTGCGAGGAGAGGAGCAGGGCCTCGATGTCGCGGCAGACCGGGTCGAGGTGCTGCCCCTCGTGGACGAGGTCGCCGTAGACGGCGGCGACCGTCTCCTTCACCCGGAGCTGCCGGCCCGTCGAGGTGAGCTTCTCCAGCTCCCGGTGGGCCGTGAGGAGCACCTCGGCGGCCGGAGCCTCGAAGGCCACCCGCCCCTTGATGCCGAGGATCGTCTCCCCCAGGTGGATCCCACGGCCGATGCCATAGCCGGCGGCGAGCGCCTCCACCTTCTCGATGAGCGCGACGGGCGCCAGAGCCTCGCCGTCCAGCGCCACGGGTAGTCCCTGCCTGAAGGCGAGCGTATGGCGCGACGGCGCGACCGGCGCAGTTGACTCGTCGAAGGCGCCGCGGGTGAGGACCCAGGCGGACTCGGGGATCGAGGCCACGGTGTCCAGCGTCTCCTGGCCGCCGATGGTCACCCCCCAGAGGCCGCGGTTGGTGGAGTAGGCGGCGCCGAAGGAGGGGACGGGGAGGTTCCGCTCCTCCAGATAGGCCACCTGCTCCGGCCGCGGCCGGGGCGTGTCCCGCACCGGCGCCAGGATCTCGAGCCCGGGCCGCAGCGTCCGCAGGGCCACCTCGAAGCGCACCTGATCGTTGCCGGCGGCCGTGGAGCCGTGGGCCACCGTGAGGGTGCCGAGCCGCTCCGCCGCCTTCGCCACCTCCTGTGCCTGGAGCACCCGCTCGGCCCCCACGCAGAGCGGGTAGACCTGGCCACGGCGGACGTTGCCCATGATCAGGAAGCGCAGCACCTGCTGAAAGTAGGCCTCCAGGGCATCCACCAGGAGGTGGTCCGCCGCTCCCAGGGCGCGCGACCGCGCGGCGAGCGACTCCGCCGCCGCGGCATCGATGCCGCCCGTGTTCACCGTCACGGTCACCACGGGCCGGCCGTAGGTCTCGGCGAGCCACGGGATGCAGAAAGACGTGTCCAGCCCGCCCGAGAAGGCGAGAACGATGGGATCGGACATGGGTCTACTCCTCTTTGAGGAAGCCTTCCAGCCGCTGCAGGAGGCGTCGCTGATCGCGGGCGGAGGCCGTGGCCGCGAAGACGGTGTCGTCGCCGGCCATGGTCCCCACCAGCTCCGGCCAGCCGGCCCGGTCCAGGGCGATGCCCACGGCCTGCGCCGCTCCGGCCATGGTGAAGAGGACGGTGAGATAGGGGCCCGAGGGCTTGACGCCGCGCAGGAAGTGGGAGACCTCGGCCACTCCGGGATCGCGCTCGTCGTGCTCCGCCGGCCGGGCATAGCGGCCGCCCATCCACGCCACCCCGAGGTCCCGCAGGTCGCGGCTGACGCTCGACTGGGTCACCGCGATCCCCCGCTCGCGCAGCAGCTCCACCAGCTCTCCCTGGCTCCTCACCCGGTGGTTGTCCAGGATCGCGAGGATCTCCTGTTGGCGGCTTTCGCGATGTTCGTGATCGTGGGGCATGGTTGCGCGCTCAGCAAATCCATGCGCATGATAGCGCATGACCAGCATGGTTAGTCAAGAGCCGGCCAATAATCTTTTGCAACCTTGAACCGCGTGCGATACACTCCGCATGATGGCATGAAGGCAGGAGGTGCCTAATGAGCTCGGAGATCATCAGCAGCGAGATCAAAACTGTCGGCAAGAGTGGCCAGATTTCACTCGGCAAGAGCTATGCAGGTAAGACTCTGAGCCTGCAACGCCGAGCTGACGGCAGCATCACCTTGACCGCAGTCGCACTCGTTCCCGAAAGCCAGCTCTGGATGCTGGAGGAGCCGCATCGGTCCGCCATTGCCAGGGGACTGGCCTGGGCCGCAGAGACTCCGCCCGCAGAGACGGATCTGGACGAATTGGTGGAGCGGGCTATGAAAAAACGGAAGGGTGAACGCTCCCGTGCCGGCTCGCGATAATCGCGTCCTTCTCGACCTCAACAGTGAGGAGTTTCAAAATACCTTCCTCGCGCTCGAAACTGCGGAGTTGAAACAGGTGGTGGCAACGCTCAACCGTTTGCGCAGCATGGACTGGAACACCGTCTACACCCACAGCGGCTTCAACTGGGAGGCAGTGACCATCTTCAAAGCCCCCAATGGATCGAAGGCATATTCGCTTCGCCTGAGCCAAAAGATCAGGGCGCTGGCCTACCGCGATGGGGACTTCCTTCGATTCATGTCTCTACATCCAGACCACGACTCAGCCTATAAGCGCTGAGGATTCCCGGCTCACTTCAGCGACACCGAAACCTTCGCTCCATGCCCCTGGAGCGTCACGTGGTCGGCCAGGATCTCGACAACAGTAAAGCCCTGGACCGTTTCGCCGGGCGCCACGACGCGGCCGTCGAGGACGGCGATGGGGTGTTCCGGCGAGTAGGCGATGCCGTTGAGCTTCACCACTCCACCACCGGGGACGGGAACCTCACCGACATAGGACTTGCCCTCCGTCAGGCCCCCGGAATCGACGGCGGCAGGAGGGGCCGGCGCACCGATGGGTGCCGCGACGGTCGGCACTGGAGCTGGAATTGGAACCGGCGGCGGGGCCAGGCGCGCCGCCTCCTCGGCCGGAACGGGGGGAGCAGGGCGGGGCTCGGGACGCACGGCGGGCGTCTCCACCACAGGCGGCGCGGGCTTGACCGGAGCTGGCCTGAGCTGGATCTCGGGAGCCTTCGCGGCGGGCGGCGCAGGGGTCGGAGCCGGCTCGGGGGGAACGGGCTTGCTCTTCTCTTCGATGACCGGGAGCGCGGGAGCCGCCGTGACCGGGGCCGGAGCCGCCGTGGCGGCCGGCGATGGGGTCTCGGCGACCTGGACGGCCTGCTTCGACGATCGGGCGAAGGGACCCCAGCCGCCAAGGTAGATGATCCCGAACACCACCGCGGCGAGGACGCAGCCGGCGCCGAGCCCGGCCAGGAGCGGCATGGCGAGGTTCCGTCGCTCCGGCGGGTCCGCCGTCCCGACGGCGTAGGGAAGGCTCGGACGCAGGGAGTCCTGCCGTGCGGCCTCCTGCCGGGCCTTCTTCAGGGCGTCGCTGATCAGGCTCATGTGAAGTCCCCCTCCAGCTCGCGGATGGCCCGCCGCACCTGCCGCCAGGTCAGCAGATCCGTGCCGTCCACGAAGCCGGCCAGCAGCGCCTTGTCGCAGACGGCGTTGACCAGACGCGGGATACCGCCCGAGTAGCGGAAGACCGAGCGGATCGCCCAGGGCGTGAAAGCAGGCCGGCCGTTGGCCCCCACCACCTGCAGGCGATGCTGGATGTAGTGGCCCACCTCGTGGCGTGACAGCGGCGTCAGGTGATAGCGGACGGTGATGCGCTGGCGGAGCTGCCTCAAGGCGCGATCGTTCAGCTTGTCGCGCAGCTCCGGCTGGCCGAGGAGGACGATCTGCAACAGCTTGCGCTGGTCGGTCTCCAGGTTCGAGAGCAGCCGGATCTCCTCCAGCAGCTCGGCGCCCAGGTCCTGGGCCTCGTCGATGAACAGGACCACGTCCTTGCCCGCGGAGAGCTGGTCGAGGAGGAACCGGTTGAGCGCCTCCAGGCACTCCACCCGGTCGGCCCGGGGCTCGATACCGAGCTCGGTGAGGATGGTCCGCAGGAGCTGGGAGCTGGTCATGCACGGGTTGAGGATCAGCGCCGTGACGTAGCCCGGCCCCAGCTCGTCGAGGATCGCCCGGCAGAGGGTCGTCTTGCCGGCCCCCACCTCGCCGGTCACCTGGATGAAGCCCTTGCGCTCCCGGATGCCGAACAGGATGTGATTGAACGCCTCGCGGTGGCGGTCGCTGAAGAACAGGAACCGTGGGTCCGGCGTGATATTGAACGGCGCCTCGCGGAAGCCGTAGAACTGGTCGTACATCTCAGGGGAACTTTCTCATAGAGCGGGCGGCAGGTCTGGATCAAGATCCAGAACCGGCGCGCCCGGAAGCCGAATTCCTCACCTCTGTATACGTCAGGACGGGGGTCCGGCGTCTGTACCCCTCCCTCCCTACTTCGCCTTCGTCGCCGCCGTCGCACTCCCCGCCTTCAGATGCTTGTCGTACCACGCGATGTAGCGCTCGTAGCGATCCTTCTGGTAGCTCGGCTTGACGATGCCATGGCTCTGGTTGGGGTAGATGATCAGCTCGGTCTCGACCCCCAGCCGGCGGAGGGCCTGGTAGAGCTGCTCGGAGTTGAGGGTCGGCACGTTGACGTCGTTGCCGCCGCAGAGGACCAGGGTCGGAGTCTTGACCTTGTCCACCTGGAAGAAGGGCGACATCCTGATCCACAGGTCGGCGTTCTTCCAGGGCAGCCCCAGCTCGGCTTCCCACTCCCGCTGGTAGTGGTCGGTGCCATAGTTGGCGACGTGGTTGAGCTCGCTGGCGCCCGAGGTGGCGGCCTTGAAACGGTCGGTCTTGGTGATGATGGAGTCGGTCAGGATGCCGCCGTAGCTCCAGCCGCCGACGCCCAGGCGGTCCGGATCGGCCACCCCCATGGCGACCGCCTGGTCGACGGCGGCCATCACGTCCTCGAAGTCCTTGTGCCCCCAGTCGGCCCAGATGGCCCGGCTGAAGTCCCGGCCGTAGCCCGTGGAGCCCCGGGGGTTGGCGGCGACGACGGCGTACCCCTGGGCAGCCAGGATCTGCCACTCGGTATTGAACCCCGTGTTGTACTGGGCGGTGGGACCGCCATGGATGCGCAGGATGGTGGGAAGCCGCTGGTCGGGTTTTCCCGGGCGGGCGTCCGGCGGCAGGGTGAGAAAGGCGTCGATCTTGGTGCCGTCGGCGCTCGTGGCCTGGATACGCTGCACCTTCCCCAGGCGGATCCCTTTCAGGAAGTCGTCGTTGACGTGGGTGAGGGGACGCAGCGCGCCGCCCTCCAGGACCGAGATCTCACTGGGTCGCTGCGGCGTGCTCTCCAGCACCACCAGCTCGCCCTTGAGACCGATCTCGAAGTTCTGGACGGAGCG
Source organism: Thermoanaerobaculum sp. (assembly GCA_021154885.1). GTDB lineage: Bacteria > Acidobacteriota > Thermoanaerobaculia > Multivoradales > UBA5704 > DATARR01. Next base: position 160,601 of record JAJKHS010000144.1, on the reverse strand, counting down.
TTCCCCGTCCACCATGCGCTCCACCGGTCCGCCGGCCGCGGGGACACGGGCGAGGTGCTCGTTGCCACCCTCTTCGAGGAGGAAGTAGATGAGCTTGCCATCCGGCGAGAAATGGGGGTTTTGGGCGTTGCGGTCGAGGGACCGCGTCAGGAGGCGGGGCTCCCCCCCGGCCACCGGCACCACGGCCACGGAGTCGGTGGCATACCAGATGTCCTTGGGATCGCCGCCGGCCAGGTAGACGATCGATTTGCCGTCGGGGCTGAAGGCGGGGGCGCGGTCCGAGCCGGGGGAGGTGGTGACGGCCCGCGGCGTCTGGCCCGCCTTGGCCTCCACGACGAAGACGTCGTTGTTGTCGTTGGCATCCGGCTCCTGGGTGCGATTGCTGGTAAAGGCGAGCCAGCGGCCGTCGGGAGACCAGGCGGGGATGGAGTCGTCGTAAGGGCCGGAGGTGACCTGGACGCTGGACTTCGCCGCCACGTCGTAGACGTAGAGGTGCTGGCGCAGCTCCCGCAGATAGCCTTCGCCGTCGCGCTTGAACTGGAGACGATGGATGACGATGGGCTTCGGGGTCTTGGCCGCGCCACCGGCCCCGGCGCCCTCGGCCTTGTCGTCGTCGTGCTCGTCCGGATCGACGTCGCCCACCGCCAGCGCCAGCCGCTTGCCGTCCGGCGACCAGACGAGGTCGGAAACGTCGGCCTTGTAATCGGTCAGCTTGACGGCCTCGCCCCCCCGGCGGTCCAGGAGCCAGACCTGGGAGTGCTTGCCCTCGCGCCCGGAGAGGAAGGCGAGCCAGCGGCCGTCCGGACTGAAGCGGGGACGGGTCTCTGCCTTCGGGCTCGAGGTCAGCCGCAGGGGCGTGCCGCCGCCGAAGGGGAGCATGTAGACATCGGCGTCCGAGGAGTCTTCCTTGGGATCGAGCCGCCTCACGGTGTAGGCCACCCAGCGTCCGTCGGGGCTGATCTGGGGATCGACCACCATCCTCAGAGAGAAGATGTCGTCCACTTTGAGGGGGCGGGGCCCGTCGGCGCCCAGGGGAGCTGTCAGGAGAGCGGCAAGCGTCAGGCTGACCAGGACAAGGGAGCATCGGTTCATGGGTTGACCTCGTAGAAAGAAGGTAATCCTAGCAGGTCCGGCTCGACCTCTCCCGCGTTTCGGTTAAAGTACCGGACGCTCAGCCATTCGAATCCGTCTCGGACGGAAGGAGATCGCATGAAGCGCAAGCTTGCCCTTTCCATCATCCTGCTTCTCGTCCTTTCCCTTCTCCCCGTGTGGGCGGAGGAGGCGGTCGACCTCGGCATGGTCAACCGCATCCGGGAAGAGGGCTTCCACCGCTCCCAGGTCATGGACACCGCGTTCCACCTCACCGAGGTCCTCGGGCCCCGGCTCACCGGCTCGCCGCAGCTCAAGGCGGCGAACGACTGGACCCGGCAGCAGTTCGAGGCGTGGGGCCTGGTCAACGCCCATCTCGAAAGCTATCCGTTCGGCCGCGGCTGGAGCTACAGCGCCATCCAGGTGCGGATGCTCGCGCCCAGGACCGTCCCCCTCCTCGCCCTGCCCAAGGCTTGGTCGCCGGGCACCAACGGCCCCGTGCACGGCGAGGCCCAGCGGGTGGACCTCAAGTCCGAGAAGGACTTCGACCGTTACCGCGGCAAGCTCGCCGGCAAGGTCCTGCTGGTCGACGATCCCGGCAAGTTCGAGGAGCCGGACACTCCGGCCTTCCGACGCTTCTCGGTCGCGGACTTGGACAAGCTCGGAGCTTACAAGGTCCCGAACGACGATGGGCGCACGGACCGGCGGAAACGGGCGATCGAGCGCACGCAGTTCCGCAAGGCCCTCAACGCATTCCTGGAGAAGGAGAAGGTCGCGGCCACCGTCGAGCCGAGCGGCCTGACCAACGGCATCATCCGAATCATGAGCGGCGGCTCCTACGTCTCGGGCGAGAGCGTGGGAGTCCCGGCCGTGGTGATGGCCGCCGAGCACTACAACGAGCTCGTCCGCCTGCTGGAGAACGACGAGAAGGTGCAGCTCGAGCTCGACGTCGCCGCCCGCTACCACGACGACGACCCCCAGGCCTACAACACGGTCGCCGAGATCCCGGGCACCGACAAGAAGGACGAGATCGTCATGGCCGGCGCTCATCTCGACTCCTGGCACGCCGGCACCGGCGCCACCGACAACGGCGCCGGCTGCATGGTGGTGATGGAAGCAGCGCGCATCCTCAAGGCGTTGGGGGTCAAGCCCCGGCGCACCATCCGTTTCGCGTTGTGGACCGGCGAGGAGCAGGGGCTGATCGGCTCCCGGATGTATGTGCAGCAGCACTTCGCCACCCGCCCCGAGAACCAGGACCCGAAGCAGAAGGACATACCCTGGTTCCTCCGGACCGACACCTGGCCGCTCCAGCTCAAGCCCGAGCACGCCAAGGTCGCGGCCTACTTCAACCTCGACAACGGCACCGGCAAGGTGCGCGGCATCTACCTCGAGGAGAACGCCGCCGTCCGCCCCATCTTCGAGGCCTGGATCGCGCCGTTCAACGACCTCGGCGTCACCACCATCACGCCGCTGCCCACCGGCGGCACCGACCACATGTCCTTCGACCGCGTGGGCCTGCCGGGCTTCCAGTTCATCCAGGACCAGATGGACTACGACACCCGCACCCACCACACCAACCTCGACACCTACGACCACCTCCGGCGCGACGACCTCATGCAGGCGTCGGTGGTGATGGCGAGCTTCCTCTACAATGCCGCGATGAGGCCGGAGCCCCTGCCGCGCAAGCCGGTGCCGCAGGCGCCGCCGCCGCCCAAGAAGAAGGCTGGAAAGGCTGGAGAGGAGGAGAGCACACCATGAAGACACGCCGGCTGGGAAAAACCGGGCCCACCGTCTCGGCGCTGGGCCTCGGCTGCATGGGGATGTCCGACTTCTACGCCGGAAGGGACGACCAGGAATCGCTCGCCACTCTGGAGCGGGCCCTGGAGCTGGGGATCACCTTTTTCGATACGGCCGACATGTACGGCCCCCACACCAACGAGGAGCTGGTGGGGCGCTTCCTGCGCAGTGAGCGGGGCCGGCGGGAGCGGGTGGTGGTGGCCACCAAGTTCGGCATCGTCCGCGACCCCGCCAACCCCCAGGTCCGCGGCGTCAACGGCCGGCCGGAGTACGTCCGCCGGGCCTGCGAGGGGAGCCTCGGCCGCCTCGGGGTGGAGACGATCGACCTTTACTATCTCCACCGGGTGGACCCCGACACTCCGATCGAGGAGACGGTGGGGGCCATGGCCCAGCTCGTCCAAGAGGGGAAGGTCCGCCACCTGGGCCTCTCGGAAGTGAGCCCGGAGACCTTGCGCCGGGCCTGCGGCGTTCACCCCATCGCCGCCGTGCAGAGCGAGTACTCGCTGTGGAGCCGGGACCCCGAGGACGGCGTCCTCGCCGCCTGCCGCGAGCTCGGCACCGGCTTCGTGCCCTACAGCCCGCTCGGCCGCGGCTTCCTCACCGGCCAGATCCAGCGCTTCGAGGACCTGGAGCCGGACGACTACCGCCGCTTCTCTCCCCGCTTCCAGGGTGAGAACTTCCAGAAGAACCTCGATCTGGTGAAGCGCATCGGGGAGATCGCCGCAGCCAAGCGGTGCACGCCGGCCCAGCTCGCCCTCGCCTGGGTGTTGGCGCAGGGGGAGGACGTCGTGCCGATCCCGGGCACCAAGCGCCGCAAGTACCTGGAGGAGAACGTCGGCGCCCTGAACGTCGAGCTGACGGCGGACGACCTGCGGCGCATTGACGAGATCGCCCCCAGGGGCGTCGCCGCCGGGCTGCGCTATCCGGAAGCGATGATGGCGTCGGTCAACCGGTAGGGCGGGGCGGGGATCGCCTCCGCTCCTACCCCTTGTCCTCGTCCTCGTCAGCCCCGTCCGGCTCCACCCAGATGCGGCCGTCGCGGGCGATGAGGAAATGGGACACCTCCGGCCCCCAGGTGCCGGCGGGGTAGAACGGCAGGTCGGAGTGCCCCTGGTCCTCCCAGTAGTCGAGGATTGGCATGACGATCTTCCATGCCTCCTCCACCTGGTCGCGGCGCATGAACTGCGTCTGATCGCCCACGATGACGTCCAGCAGCAGGGTTTCGTAGGCCTCGGGCTCGGAGGTATTGAAGGCCTCCTTGTAGGTGAAGCGCGTCTCCACCCGGGCGAGGCGCATGTTCGACCCCGGCCGCTTGGCCTGGAAGCGCATGACGATCCCCTCCCGCGGCTGCAGGCGCAGCAGTAGCCGGTTGGGCTCCATTTCGCCGATGGCCGAGGGGGGGAAGGCCTGGTGCGGCACCGGCCGGAACTGGATACAGACCTCCGAGGCGTGCACCGGCAGCCGCTTGCCCGTGCGCAGGTAGAAGGGGACGTCCTGCCAGCGCCAGTTGTCGACGAACAGCTTGAGGGCGACGAACGTCTCGGTCGTCGAGTGGGGATCGACCCCCGGCTCGCTGCGGTACCCCGTCACCTTTTCGCCAGCCACCAGGCCCGGCCCGTACTGGCCGCGCTCGACGAGCTCGTGCACCGTCCCCGGGGTCAGGCGGCGGATGGCCCGCAGCACGTCCAGCTTCTTGTTGCGCAGCTCGTCCGCCTCGAAGGTGACCGGCGGCTCCATGGCCACCAGGCAGAGCACCTGGAGGAGGTGGTTCTGCACCATGTCGCGCAGCGCCCCGGCGTGCTCGTAGTAGCCGCCGCGCGTGCCCACCCCCTCCTGTTCGGCGACGGTGATCTGCACCGAGTCGATGTAGCGGCGGTTCCACAGCGGCTCGTGGACCGTGTTGGCGAAGCGGAAGGCCAGGATGTTCTGCACCGGCTCCTTGCCCAGGTAGTGGTCGATGCGGTAGATCTGGCTCTCGTCGACCAGGCCGCCGAGGAAGCCGTCGAGCTCCCGGGCACTGTCCAGGTCGTGTCCGAAAGGCTTCTCGAACACCACCCGAGCCCGCCCGGCGTCGGTGACGAGCTTGACTTCGTGGAGCTGCCGGGCGATGAGCTGCATCACCGAGGGCGGCGTCGCGAGGTAGAAGACGCGGGTGGCCGGCTTGCCCCACTCGTGGTCCAGAGCGTCCAGCTCCCCGGCCAGCCGGGAGAACGCCGCGGCGTCGGCGAAGTCCGCTTTGTCGTAGGTCAGGTGGGCGGCGAAGCGCCCCCAGGGCTCGTCCTCCGCTTTGCCCCGACGGCTGAACTGGTCGACCCCCTCGCGCAGATGCTGCACGTAGACGGCCGGGTCCATCTCCTTGAGGTCCAAGGCGATGACCTTGAACGAGTCGCCCAGGGTCTTGTCCAGCCAGAGGTTGTAGAGGGCGGGGATCAGCTTGCGCCAGGTCAGGTCGCCGCCGCCGCCAAAGATCACGAACGCCGTCGGGCTCTTTACGGTCACGGCTTCTCCTCCCCGCCCCCGACGTCGAGCCCCAACCCGGTCAGCGCCGCCCGGGTCGAGGCATAGTCGCGGTGCCAGATCTCGCGCATCCCCAAGCTACAGGCCACCTCGGCGAACATGTGCCGGTCGTCCACGTAGACCACCTTGCCCGGCTCGGCCTGGGCGACGTCGAGGGCGAGGTGGAAGATGTCCTCGTCCGGCTTGCGGAAGTGCACGTAGCTCGAGACGACGAAGATGTCGACGAATTCCTTGAGCTTGAACCGCCGGATGCGGTCCTCTGTCAGCTCCCGCCCTTCGTTGCTCACCACCACCACCCGCAGGCCATTCTTCTCCTTGACCTGCTTGTACATCTCGATCATGTCCGGGAAGCAGCGGGCCTGCTCCAGCATGAAATCCACCACCTGCTGCTCGTTGAAGCCTCGCGGCTCCCAGAAGACGACCCGCCGCAGATACTCCTCGAGGCTGATCTTGCCGGCCTCGTAGGTGTCGTAGGTGAGGTGGTGGCGCTCGTCCATCTCCGCGGGATCGATGCCGAAGTGGGAGGCCACGAGCTTGCGCAGCCCGCGGTCCCAGCCGTTGGTCAGCAGCACGCCCCCCAGATCGGTGAACAGGTGAGTGATGTCACTCATCGCGAGGCTCCGATCTCCGCCAGCAGGCCGTCCAGGGTGCTACAAACGGCCTCGGGGGGCACCCTGCCGCGCGGCAGGTAGGCCACCATCCAGGCGCTGCCCATACCCTCCTGCACCTTGACCCGCTGACTGTCCGTGATCGGGGTGCTGAACGGCCCCTGCGCATCCGCCAGCAGCGGCTTGCCCTCCAGGTTGAAGGGGCCGCGCAGCGACTCGTAGCTCTCGCCGGCCCGGCCAGCCCGCAGCACCAAGGGCGGCGTGAAGGTCCCCTCCCCCGCCACACAGGAGGGGACGGCGAGCTCCACCGACAGGCAATTGTTGAGGTCCACCAAAGGATGGATCGCCGGCAGGTCCTCCCCCTTGAGCACCCGCCGCAGCAGGGCCTCGGACGAGGGACGATACCGCGTGGGATCGCACCCGGCGGCCCGGAACAGGCCGCGCACCGCCGCCACCGTAGGATGGGACGAGAGGCTCTCGGGCTCGAAACGGGAGCGGGCCCGTTCGCTCGTCGTCCGGCGCAGTGCCGCCAGGGCCTCCTCCTGGCCGGGGACGGACTCCACACGAACCCAGAACAGGTCCCAGCCTTCGAGCTCGAAACGAACCGGAAAGGGAGTGGCTTCCATGGCCGGGGATCTTGACACAGGCGGCCCGCCCGCGCATCCTGCCGCCAACGCGCCTCAGTGGGGATGGAATCGGGCTTCGTAGCGCCGGATCAGCGCCATGGTCGACGACGTTTCGGCGGCGACTCGGCGGGGGCGACGCCACGGCTGGCTGTGCAGACGCTGGCGGCGGCCGAAGATCTCGGCGTCGGGGCGCAGGTCGGCCCCGTGGCGGACGTCCTGCAGGTACTCGACGACCAGGTCCACGGCAGTCCGGCGATGGGGGGCGCCAGGATCGACGTGCCTCGGCGTCGGGGGCTTGACGGGTCGCTCAAACATGTGCAGCTCTCCTGGCTCCGGAAATCCGGAGCGTCTACCTCTGTATACGGCCGGCCCGGCCCGGCCATCCAAGGGCGGCCCTTACTGTTAGAGCGCGCGAGACGGGAAAAGGTTTCGGGGTCCGCGCCAAAAAAGAGGCACGGCGCTTGCTGCTCTCCAGGCTGGAAGGAGGGCGTTCCCATGCAGAACCACGATGGCGAACTGTGGAAGGGCGCGGTGGCGGGGCTCGCCGCCGGCCTTGCGGCCACCTACGTAATGACCCAGTTCCAGAATCTTTCGGGGAAGCTGGCGAAGGCGCTGGAGGAGGACGAGCCCCAGAATCCCCAACATGCCGCCGACCGCGGCAAGGAGGAGGGCGGGCAGCGCGACGGACAGCAGGAGGAGGACGCGACGGTGAAGACGGCGGAGGCGATCTCGCACGGCCTCTTCCACCACGAGCTCACCCGCGAGGAGAAGAAGGTCGCGGGTCCGGCCGTGCACTACGGCTTCGGCACCCTCACGGGTGGAGCGTACGGCGCCCTGGCCGAGGTGGCGCCGGCGGTCACCCGCGGCGCCGGGCTGCCTTTCGGTTCGGCGGTCTGGCTGGGCGCGGACGAGATCGCCGTGCCGGCGTTCCGGCTCTCGGGGCCGCCGCTCTCGCACCCGCCGGCGGTGCATGCCCGAGCCCTGGCCGCCCACCTGGTCTACGGCCTGGCCCTGGAGACGGCGCGGCGGCTGGTGCGGCGCGTCCTCTAGTAGTTCCTGCCGGCCTACGACTCGTCGTAGCTGATCTCCATCCTGCGGATCCGCCACCCCGAGACCGCCACCAGGATCACGGCCAGCACGAGGAGGCCCACCACCGAGACCCAGGGGGACGGCGCGTCGGAGAGCACCGCCAGCGGCCCCTCGGGGATGGGCACCGGGCAGAGCGACTGGAGGTAGTGGATGACGCTCGCCTGCTTGAGCAGCGGCGGCAGCAGGAAGTGGATCGACTCCCAGCCGAACATCCCGAGCGCCGGCACGGCCGGGCTCTTGAAAAAGAAGCCCAAGGCGAGGAAGACGGCGCCGTAGCCGACGCAGGCGAGGAAGGTCACCAACAGGTACGAGCCCAACTGGCGCAGGCCGGGTCCATGGAAGAGGAAGGGGCTGACGGCCGTCCAGTCGTGCGGCAGGTAGGCGAGCACGAAGGAGATGACCGTCGAGATCCCGAACAGGGTGAAGGTGACGAGCACCCCCGTCAGGTACTTGGCGGCCACCAGCAGCTCCCGCCGGATGGGAGAGAGAAAGTAGTAATGGAGTGTGCGGTCGAGGACCTCGCGGCGGATGAGGTTGCCGAAGACGGCCACGCCGGCGAGGAACAGCTCCAGCCGGAGGATCAGGATCTGGTACATCCAGGCGTAGAAGTTGGTGCCCTCGGCGACGTCGGCGCGTTCGTGCACGGCGTGGGCGGAGAAGACGACCCGGATGAGGGCGATGGCGATCGGCGCCGCGGCGAGCAGCAACAGCCCCACGGGACGGCGGAAGCCCTTGCGCAGGTCGAGGCGCATCACGGCGCCGGCCTGGGACGCCCAGCGGCGCCAGGGCAGGCCCGCCGGTGCCGCCGGCGTGGGAGAGGCCAGGGAGGCGGCGGTCTCGCTCATGACTTTTCTCCGTTCGAGCCGATCAGGTACTGATAGACGGCGTTGACGTCGGCGTCGGCCGGGGCCACCGCCTCGATGGTCAGCCCGTTCTCCAGCACGACCTGATTGAGCAGCAGGTGGAAGCGGTCGGCGTCGCGGGTGCGCACCAGCACGCCCTTGCCGTCGTCGTCGATGCGGGCCTCCATCACCGAGTCCTGGGCGAAGACCCGTGAGGCGAGCAGCGCCGGACGGTCGCAGCGGATGGACACCTGCGCCGGGTGCTCCTCCTCCATCTCGTCGCGGACGTTGGCGATGTCCCCCTCCGCCACCACGTAGCCGCCATGAATGAGCACCACCTGGTCCGAGATCAGGTCCACCTCGTGCAGGATGTGGCTGGAGACGATGACGTGCAGGCCGCCGTCGGCCAGCTCGCGGAACAGGGAGATGACCTCGGCCCGGGCCATGGGATCGAGGCCGTTGAGCGGCTCGTCGAGCACCAGCACCGACGGCTGATGACAGATGGCCTGCGCCAGCTTGACCCGCTGCCGCATCCCCTTGCTGTAGCCCGCCACCTTGCGGCCGGCGGCCTCGGTGAGTCCCACCCGCTCCAGCGCCTTCCAGGTCATGGCCTCGGCCTCGGCAGCCCCGAAGCCGTGCACCCGCAGGTAGGAGCGGATGAACTGAGAACCGTTAAGACCCGGCGGGAAGGCGTCGTACTGCGTCGAGTAGCCGACGTGGCGGAAGAACTCCTCCGGCCGCTGCGAGTCCATGCCGAGCACCGAGATCCTCCCCCGCGAGGGGCGCAGCAGCCCCACCATGAGGTTCATCAGGGTCGTCTTGCCCGAACCGTTGGGCCCCACCAGGCCGGTGATCCCCGGTGGGATGGAGAGGCTCACCCGGTTGACGCCCAGGACCTCGCCGTAGAACTTGGAGACGTTCTCGAAGATCACCCGCTGCTTTTCGGTGACAGTCGCGCTCATCGCACCACCTCGTAGGCGCGGATGCGCCGGGAGAGGAGAGCGAGCGAGATCAGGCAGCAGGCCACCAGGGCGAGCCAGGCCGCCGCCAGCGGCATGGGATTGCCGTTGTAGTCGCCGGGCTCCAGCGGCAGGCCGAAGAGGCGCGTCCACACCGTGGTCATGGTCGGCCACAGGGCCACCAGGAACCCCCACCAGGTGTCCTGGGTGGCGTTCATCACCTTGGCGAAGCCCCACGGGACGTAGTAGAGGATGAGCAGCGAGATGCGGGCCACCGGCTTCCACTTCACCCAGGCCGAGACGGCGAGCGAGAGCAACGAGAGCACCGCGATCCAGATCCAGCTCCCGAAGAAGATGGCGAAGGCGATCGACAGGTTGTTCCCCATCCAGGAGGCGCCGTCCAGGTAGCTCTGGAAGAAGAACAGGAGCAGCCCCGGGATCCAGGTGATGGCCGACATCAGGATGGCCAGCACCGCGGTCTTGCCCAGCACGTACTCGGCGCGCGAGAACGGCCGCGAGAGGTAGAGCGGCAGGCCGTTGTTGCGCAGGTCCGGCGAGATCAGGGCCGGCCCCACCAGCAGGGCGAGCACGTAGCACAGGAAACCCTGGAATTCGAGCCCCCAGCGGAAGAACTTGGCGTTGATCGGCAGCGCCTCCTGCAGGCGGTCGAGGGGGAGGTTGATGAAGCTCAGCGCCGCCAGGTTGTGGTGCAGGTAGATGACCAGCAGCCCGGCGAACGGCACCAGGAAGCAGAAGCCCAGGAAGGCCACGAACAGACGGCTCTGGAAGACCTCCTGGTAGGCGTAGCGGGGGATGATCAGGAAGCGCGACCAGGTCGGCGTCCGCTCCCCCTGGTAGATCCCGAAGTTGCGGTCATACACGGCCATGGCCGGCGACCTCCGTCTCCATGGCCTTCAGGAAGATGTCCTGAAGGGAGTCTCGCTTGGAGTCGAGGCGGCGGATCTGCACCTGCCGCTCGGCGGCGACACGATAGAGCTCGCGGATCTCCACCCCTTCGGGCAGCACGAGCTTGAAGCGCTGCTTGCCGTCGACGGCCATCTCGCAGCCCAGCGCCTCGACGGCGGCGGCGAAGGCGGCCTCGTCGCCCCCCCGCACCTCGAGCTGCAGGAACTTGCGGTTGGCCTCCCGCTCGGCTTCGAGGTTGCAGTAGGTGGCCACCCGGCCGTCCTTGAGCACCAGCACCTCCTCGCAGCACTCCTCGACGTCGCGCAGGAGATGGGAGGAGAGGATGATGTTCACCTTCCCCTCGTCCCGGATGTCGCGCACCAGCTTGAGCATGCGCTCCCGGGCCGCGGGGTCGAGGCCGTTGGTGGGCTCGTCGAGGAAGATCAGCCGCGGGCCGTGGACGAGGGCCTGGGCGAGCTTGGCCATCTGCTTCATGCCCAGCGAGTAGCTGTCCACCTTGCGGTAGCGCGCCTCGCCCAGCCCGACGTAGAAGAGCGCCTCGTGGGAGCGCTCCAGGGACTGCTCCGGCGGCAACCCCGACAGCTCGCCCATGAGGCGGACGAAGCGGATGCCGGACATGCCGGCGATGAAGGCGTCGTTCTCGGGCATGTAGCCCATCAGGCCGCGGATCTCCCGTGCCTCGGTCTGGATGTCCTTGCCGAAGATGCGGGCTTTCCCGGCGGACGGCGGGTGGAACCCGAGCAGGGTGTGGAGCAGGGTGGTCTTGCCGGCGCCGTTGGGACCCAGCAGGCCGATGCAGCGGCCGGTGAGGGAGGCGTTCAACCCCTTGAGGATCGGACGCCCCCCGAACTTGACCTCCAGGCCCTGGAGCTCGACGACGGGTTGCAATGTGTTCGACACGGTCGTTCTCTCCTGGGCCGGGAGGTGAAAGTCCTACCGGACCTCCTCGTTGGCCTGGTTCTGCGCCTGGTTCATCATCCCGGCGAGGCTGCCCATGCTGGCCAGCGTGCCGAGGTTCAGACCCAGGGGGTTCTGGTTGCTGCCGGCGAAGACGATGCGGTCCGTCTCCGCATAGGCGTAGTAGAGGGTCGGGCCCTGCGCGGCGAGCAGCTTGCCGAGCTTCGCCGGCCCGTCGGTGTGGTTCTTGGCGGTGCCGTCGGGCAGGATCTTGCCGGCCGCCTGGGCCAGCGGCGCCAGGTTCTGGTAGACCAGGGCGGAGACGTTGACCTGGCCGTCCGGACCCAGCAGGTTGCGGAGCTTGGGGGCGGTGGCCAGCGTCACGCCCGAATCCCGCTGCTGGAGCGTCCGCTCGAGCAGCGCCCGGCTCGGACCGGCCAACAGGTAGCCGTCCTCGAACAGGTAGTGGATCTCGACCTTCGGCTCCGTCGACTGGATGGTGTAGTACGTGCGGCCGCCGGCCGATTCATGGGTGATCTGGAGGCCGCCTTTGCCGTGGGCGCGCAGCTCGGCGTCGCACTGGGCCACGGCCTTCTCGAAGGTCTGCTGCAGGCGCGCCGGGTCGTAGACCTCGGCCACCAGCTTCCAGGAAGGCGAGGGGAGGACGGGGCCGTCGAGGCCGACGGCGAATTCGGCGCCCATCGGGGCCACCAGGTCGTTGCGCACGTCGAAGCCGTGCTTGGCCTGGGCGTCCGCCAGGTGCTGGGCCAGCTTGGGGTTCACGCTCAGCAGCTCGTCGAGGATGCTCACAGGGCTCTTTACGGCGAAAGCCGCCGCCATGTTTGCGTCCGGCGAGAAGAAAGAGAGACTCCCCATCGGCGCCGGCGCCGCCAGCCAGGCGGCAACGCCCCGCCGGGCCTGGCTGAAGGTCAGGGCGGCGCGGGTCTCGGCCCGGCCGTCGATCTCCCGGCGGTCGACGATGAAATGGTCGAGGTCCAGGATGCCGAGCTGCTCGGCCTTCTGGTGCGCCTCGTCACTCTGCCTGGCATGACCCTTCACCAGGGTGCCGAGGTCGGCCGCGAACAGCCAGCCGGCGCCGTCCCGGTAGTCCTGAGCGATGCGCTGGTGGAAGCTCGCGCTGGTGAACGGGTTGTTGCCGCCAGCCGACAGGGCTGCGATCTTGGCGATCTGTGCACCGCTGGGCGAGGCCACGAACAGGCCGTTGTGGACCCACAGCAGCATGGCCTGACCGGTCGCCGGAGCCGTGGCCGGGTCGTCGATGATCTGCAACGCGGTCTTGCCTTCACTGCCGTTGAGGCGGGCGATCTCGGTCTCCAGGGTGGAGCGGAAGGAGGCCTCGTTGGTCACCTCGGCCAGCAGCACCGCCTGGCCCTTGTCGCCGTCGCCGGCGTTCATGGCGATGGCCACCTCGTCGCCGAGGAACTTGCCGAGGTCGCCGAGGCGCTGGATCATGTCGTGGAACTTCGTCTCGTTCTGCGTCGAGCCGAGGGTCCCGGCCCACCATTGGGCCAGCGACGGGCTCTCGGCGATCTTCTGGTCGAGGATCTGCTGCGTCTGGGTGAGGCTGTGCGAAAGGTTGGGCAGCGCCACGAAGATGGTCGTGCCGTCGGGGGCGAGGTCGAGCAGGCGTGTCGAGTAGCGCAGGCCCGGCCGCTCCACGCGGGCGTCGATGTCCTTGCCCAGCGCCGTCAGCTCGGCCAGGAGGTCCTGGTACTGCTTGGCGTTGCGGCTCCAGGCAACCTCGTCCCTGACCGGCACGGACTGCACGCTGGCATGGGTCGCCACCTGGCCGCCGGGATGAAGGACGGTGTCCTTTGCCCCCTGTGCCACGTGCACCTCGCCCTCGACCACCGACACCCGCGACCCCTTGGTGCCGCTGTTGACCGAGAAGATCGTGCCGGTGACGGACACCAGGGCGTCGCGGGTGGCGACGTAGAGGTGCCGGGGGCGCTGCTTGGCGGCCTGGACGATGATCCTGCCGCGCTCGAGCCGGATGGTGTTGCCCTTGCGGGCCGCGGCGAGCGCCAGGCCGGCCCGCTCGCTCATCTCGATACGCGAGCCGTCGGCCAGCCGCAGCATGGCGGTCGAGCCCTTGGCGGTGCGGACCTCCTCGCCCTCGGCGATATTGGCGCCGGCGGCGATGGGCCGGCTGGAGTCGCCGGCCACACGGTAGAGGGTGCCCTCCACCGCCTCGACGCGCGCCATCCGGGCGCCGCCGGCCAGCCGGTCCTGGATCAGCGTCATCACGCCGAACCCCAGGGCCAGGAGGAGGACGGCGGCGAGCGCCTGCCACACCCGGCGGTCGGCGGGCCGCGCTGGAGCGGCGGGCCTGACGGCGGCCACCGTGCGGCCCTCCTGGGCGTCGCGGGCATCGCGCAGCGCCCGGCGGCAGGGCACGCAGCTCCGCGTGTGGTCCTCGACGAGCAGGGCGCGCGCCGGGGACAGCTCACCCCGCAGGTAGGCGGGGATCAGGGACTGGAAGTCCTCGCAGCCGTGGAGGCCATGCGAGGTGACCGGAGCGGCCGCGGCGGTCATTGCGGTCATTTCAGCCGCGGCGTTCGGAGAGGCCCCCTGGGCCCCTTCCTGCGACAGTCGCGCCCAGACCCGGGAGGCGGCCGCCTCGACCTCGCGCGGATCGACCGGGTCGTTCACCACCTGGGCGACGGCGTCGTCCAGCAGGTCGTCGTGCTTCGAAAACAGGCTCATGACGTGGCTCCTTCAAGCGACCCCAGCTCCTTTTGAAGCCGGTGCCGCGCACGATGCAGTAAGACGGCGATAGAGGTCTGGGAGGCGCCCAGCAGATGGGCGATCTCCAGGTTTCCCAGCCCCTCGAGGTAGCGCAGAGTGAAGATCTCGGCCTGGCGCGGGGAGAGGCGCGACATCGCCTCTCGCAGCCGGGTTTTGAGCTCCCGGCTGCCCCGCAAGCGCTCTGGACCCGGATCGGCAGAATCCACCAGCGACTCCCCGACCTCGTCCAGATCGACCTTGCGGCTCCGCTTGTGCCGCCGCATCAGGTCCAGCGCGGCGTTGACCGCGGCCCGGTGCAGGTAGCTCCCCGCGCTCTCCGAGAGGTCCGGCTGCTCCTCTCGCCGCAGAAGACGGGCGAAAACGGTTTGCAGGACATCCTCCGCATCCATGGCATTGCCGGTAATCCGGTATGCGGCGCGATAAACCGCCCCGTGGTGCTCCCGGAACAGCGCTTCCAGGGCGTCCGGGGGGCTTGTGAGCGGTCTCTCATAAACTGCAGCTTGCACGCCTCCTGCCCTCCTTTCTCCTTCGCCCATGGATACGCACCTCCCCGTCATTTCTTACAGGGTACTCTGTTTGGGCCTCTGATGGCGGGCGCAGGCGGAGCGCTCCAGACATTCTTTGCTAGGATGAAAAAATGCGGGGCGCGGTCGTCCTCTGTCCCGCCGACTCCAATGAGCGTCTCCAAAGCCCCTCCCCTGCCGCGGCGGGCCGAGCGTCCCCCCTGGCACTTCCGGCTGGCGATGACCCTGATCCGCCGCCAGATCCGGGGTGGCTACCGCCTCGTGGACACGGCCCGGCGGCTGGGCTGGCTGAACGTCGTCGTCCCTTATACGCTGGGTAAGGGGCTGGCGTTGGACGTCCCGCTCTACCGGCCGGAAAACTTCATGAGCGACCGGGAGGCCCGCGAGTACGAGGCGCCGGCCATCGCTCTGCTGGCCGAGGAGATCGGGCGCCGGCCCGCGCCGGTCACGCTCGTCGACTGCGGAGCGGACATCGGCCTGGTCTCCGCGCTCCTCTTGGACCGGTGCCCGAACGTGACGCGGGTCATCGCCTTCGAGCCCAACCTCGAGGCGTTCCCGATCCTGAAGGCGAACATCGAGCGGCTCTCCCCGGCGGGGGAGTGCCACGCGACCGCGGTGAGCGACTTCTCCGGCAGGGCGGAGCTGCGCAGCCCCCGGCTGGACACCACCGGTCACGCCCGCTTCATCGTCTCCTGCCCGGATGGGGACATCCCCGTGATGCGGGTGGACGACCTGGAGATCGACCCCGGCCACGGCCTGCTGCTCAAGATCGACGTGGAAGGGGCCGAGCTGGGAGTCCTGCGCGGGGCGGTCCGGACGCTCGGCTCGGCGGCCTGGTTCGTGGTCCTCTTCGAGGCCCACCCCGAGGTGGCCCGGCGCACCGGCATCGATCCCATCGAGTGCGTGCGCCTGCTGCGCTCGCTGGGCGCCTGCCGGTTCCGGATCGCCGAGGCTCCCGGCATCCACCTGGTGGACGACCGGCCGTTCTTCGATCAAGTCCCCCGGCAGATCTGCAACGTGATCTGCGTGGCGGATTCACCCTCGCCACGCGGGGCGCGGCAGGCCTAGCCCCGCTCCTCCACCTCCTCCACGAACTCGCTACAATGGGTAGCTCCGGAAGCCGCGTCGAGATCTGCTGCCGGCCACCCAAGGAGGGGCACTATGCTCTACAAAGTTCCGCTACTTCTCTCGCCGCAACCCGAGGGCGGGTTTACGGTGACCTCACCGTTGCTTCCCGAGTTGGTGACCGAGGGGGACACGGTCGATGAGGCGCTGGCCAACGTCCAGGACGCTCTGGTCGCCGTCGTCGAGGCCTATCGCGACCTGGGCCGGCCTTGGCCTGCAAACACACAGCTTCCGGATGTCAGTGGTCCCGTGTGGTTGGAGACCTTGGTCACGGCTCCATGAAATATCGCCACGTCAGCCGCAAGCTGATCGCGCTTGGTTGTCAAGAGCTTCCGCGCCGGACAGGCGGTTCTCACCGGAAGTGGTTCAACCCAGCCACCAACCGAGTCACTGTAGTACCCGACTGGGGTGGACGCGACCTCAAACTGGGGACCGTTCGCGCGGCAGTCCGCCAATTAGCGGTCGAGTGGAGCGACTTCGAGAACGCTTGAAGGACCGACCC
Source organism: Thermoanaerobaculum sp. (assembly GCA_021154885.1). Taxonomy (GTDB): domain Bacteria; phylum Acidobacteriota; class Thermoanaerobaculia; order Multivoradales; family UBA5704; genus DATARR01. Next base: position 144,330 of record JAJKHS010000144.1, on the reverse strand, counting down.
CCTAGCCCCGCGCCTCCACCTCCTCCACGAACTCGTCCAGCAGGCGGTTGAAGACCTCGGGGCGATCCATCATCACCCAGTGGCCGGTGCCGGTCATCAGGTGGACGGGGAGGTCCGGCAGGAGGTTGTGGAGGCTGTAGGGGAGCCGGTTCATGTCGCTGATGATGGAGAGCTTCGGCCCCTGGTAGCGCTCCAGCGCGGGGAGGGGCTGGTAACGCAGCGACCCTTCGACGGCCTTGACCACGGCGTCCTCGTGAGTCAGGCGGAGATCCTCGAGCACCCAGCCGGCGGCGTCGGGGTCGCCGCCCACCACGAGCTGGCGGAAGTAGGACTCGAGCTCGGCCAGGGGGTCGGAGCGCAGGGATTCGAGGAAGGGCGCGAATTCAGCCTCCGGGACGCGGCTCCCGTCGCCGTTGGGGTCCACCAGCAGGAGCCCGGCCACCCGCTCGGGGTGACGGCCGGCGTACTCGATGGCCACCGCCGATCCCAGGCTGTGGCCGGCGAGGAGGAAACGGCGCAGGCCGAGCTGGTCGGCCACCGCCGCCACGTCGCCCGCGAGACCCGCGACGGAGTAGTCGCCGTCCTCGGCCGGATCGGATTCGCCGTGGCCGCGGAAGTCGAGGGCCATCGCCCGCCGGTGCCGGCGCACGTGGTCGAGCTGCAGGGCCCACTGGCCGCCGTTGCCCGCCAGGCTATGAAGGAAGAGGACGGGAAGCGCCTCGGGGTGCTCCTCGGCGCCGCCGTCGCGGACGTAGAGATTGCCGGCCGGACCGGCGAGCCAGAGCGTTTCGCCCTCCACCTCCGGCGTGGCATCCTCCGGCACGGGCTCCGGCTCATCCGCCCGCGCCCGCTCGGGCTCGAAGTCCGCGAAGATCTCGCGCCGGCGTCCACCGGCGCCGACCAGGGCCGCCGTCAACCCGATCGTCAGCAGGCTCAGCAGCGTCCAGAAGAGTCCCCTGGAGCGCCGCCGCGGACGCGGATAGCTGGACCTCCGTAGCCGTTTGTAGCTCATCGCCTCACCTCGATGCGCGCCCTCTCCGGGCTGCGACCCTCATTCAACGTAGCACGACAGCCGGCGGCAAAGCTATGCGAATGTGACATTTACGAGTCGGTATCCAGGCGAAAGGTTGACAGGTCCAGGGGGAGTTGTATATCAATGCCCTCGCCCAAAGCCGGCAGTACAAGGCCAGGAGCAGCGTCGCCTGCTCGTCCCAGACATTGCTATCCAGACGGGAGGCACGTGTGCAGAGGAAGCTTGATCGAACCACCGTCCTCGGCCCCATCGTTTCTGGTATTCGTCGCCTCGGAAGGAGCTCCAGCCCACTCTGTGTCGGTCTTTTCGCCTTCAGCCTGACCCCTCTGGCCGTGGCCGACTCCGCCCCCATCGCAGTACCGCAGAAGGCCGTCGTCCGCCCGCCGCTCCAGGCTGCCGCTCCGGTCGCCGCCCCGCTCTCCGTTCAGGCCACCCCGGCGGCCACTCTGGTCGCGAAGGCGAGCCCCTTCCCGGCCGTCGCCGAGGAGCCCAGGCCGGTGCCGGCCGAAACGACGAAGCCGGCCGCCGAAGCTCCCAAGCCCCAGGCCGCTCCGGCGCCGGCACCCGCAGCTCCGGCCGGGCCTTCCGCCCAGGAGAGGCTCGAGCAGTTGCGGAAGGCCGCCGACATGCTGATCGAGGTCAATGCGGCCCTCGGGGCACCCCGATCACCCTATGGCCAGATCATCTACGACATCGCCGTCCGCCACTCCATCAATCCCCAACTCGTCGCCGCCCTGATCCACGTCGAATCCGCCTTCAATCCCCGGGCCGTCTCCCGCAAGGGGGCCTACGGCCTCATGCAGCTCCTGCCGGAGACCGCCCGCCGCTTCGGGGTCCACCGCAAGCGGGACCTGCTCAACCCGGTGAAGAACCTGGAGGCGGGGGTGAAGTACCTCAAGTGGCTGACCGAGCGCTTCGGGGGGGACGTGCAGAAGACCCTGGCCGCCTACAACGCCGGGGAAGGAGCGGTGGATCGCTTCGGCGGCATCCCGCCCTACCACGAGACCCAGCAGTACGTGCAGCGGATCTTCGGCCTGCTGGGCATCGCCACCCCGGCCGCGGAGCCGCCGCCCGCGCCTCCCGCCCCGCCGACTGCCGCCGCGCCGGTGGACGTGGTGCCGGCGGGCCGGTAGGAAATCTCCTCAGGTCCGCTCCGGACCCTCTTCCTCGAAGGGGTCTTCGACCCGGCGCGGCTCCTGCACTCGCGCCCGGAGTTTCAGGAGGTCGTCGGAGGCGACGTAGTGGCGCCCGCGCCGCTCTCCCTTCGCGATCAGGAAACCCTGCTCCACCAGCAATTTGAGATCGCGGCCGGCGAGGTGGTCGGAGACGTCGGCTATTGGACGGTAGGTCGCATTGCGGACCCTTAAGCCCGAGGCGGCGTCCGCCAGGGCGAGGAGGGTGCGCTCCGGCAGCCCGCGCCGGCGCACCTCGACCTCCAGGGCGTTCCAGAGCTTCTCGAGCTCCCGGGTCCGCAGCACCAGGGTCCGGGCCTGCCGGTAGTGGGCCGTGAGGCAGAAGCGGAGCCAGGGACGGACCTCCCGCTCCGGGCTCCACCGCCCGCCTCCCACCCGGGCCAGGACGTCGTAGTAGGCCTGGGTGTTCCTGCCGAGATACTCCTCGATGCTGGAGAACTGCGGCGCCAGGACGCCCGTGCGGGCGAGGACCAGGGTCTGCAGAGCGCGGGCCATGCGCCCGTTGCCGTCCGAAAAGGGGTGGATCATCACCAGGTTCAGATGGCCCATCGCCGCCTTCACCGTGGCGGGCATCCCGTCGGAGCTGTCGTTGAGGAAGCCCACCAGCTCGGCCATCAGGCCGGGCACCCGCTCGGCGTCCGGCCCTTCGTAGACGATCTCGTTGCGCTCGTCGTCGCGGACGAAGATCGGTCCCGGCCGCCAGCGCCCTGGATTCCGCTTCAGGTCGTGCTGGGTCATCATGAAGTGGAGGCTGCGCAGGAGGTCCGTCGAGTAGGCGAAGTGAAGGTCGGTGGCGAGTTGGAGGACGTAGGTCATGGCGGTCTGGTATCCCTTGACCGCCTCCCACGCTTCCGAGCGCGCCTCCAACGGCTCCTCGCCCTCGGCAGCGGCGATGGCGTCGTCCACCGTGACGTTGTAGCCCTCGATGCTGTTGGAGCCCCGGACGGCACGGGCGAAGGTCACCCGCCGCAGGAGCCCGTACCAGCGCCGCGGCGTGGCGGAGAAGGCGTACCCCAAGGTCCGCCGGAGCTCCTCGACCTTTTCGAGGACCTCTTCCTCCTTCTCGTCGAGCGCGGGAGCTTGGAACAACATGGGGATATCCAGATAGCAACTGTCGCCAGGACAGATAGTATCTGACTTCCTCGCCTCCCCCCGCAACATCTCCGACCAGTTCTCCGTATCAATGAGACCTGACCGGGCGGAGCCTTGCCCCGGCTTGCCCCGGATACTGAATCGACCGTCACCGACCGCTGGAGGTTTGCATGCTGCGGAAATCCCTTCCCCTGCTGGTATTCTCGCTTCTTCTCCTGGCATTGCCGGTGGCGCCCTTCGCCGCCGCCGTCGATCCCGACCTGCTGGCCGGGATGCGGGCGCGCTCCATCGGTCCGGCCGGGATGAGCGGCCGGGTGGCGGCTATCGCCGGTGTCGAGTCCAATCCCGAGGTGGTCTACGTGGGCGCGGCTGCGGGCGGCGTCTGGAAGTCGACCAACGGCGGCCTCACCTTCACGCCGATCTTCGATGATCAGCCGGTGGCGTCCATCGGCGCCATCGCCGTTTTCCAGGCCAACCCGGACGTCGTCTGGGTGGGCACGGGCGAGGGCAACCCGCGCAACAGCGCCTCGATCGGCAACGGCGTCTACCGCTCGCTCGACGGCGGCAGGACCTGGGTCCACCTGGGACTGGAGAAGACGGAGCGCATCGACACCATCGTCCTCCACCCCACCAACCCCGACGTCGCCTGGATCGCGGCCCTGGGGCAGGAGTGGGGCGAGAACCCGGAGCGCGGCGTGTTCAAGACCGAGGACGGCGGCAGGACCTGGAGCAAGGTGCTCTACGTCGACCCGCGCACCGGCGCCTCCGACCTCGTCATCGACCCGTCGAACCCCAACAAGCTGTTCGCCGGCATGTGGCAGTTCCGGCGCTGGCCGTGGTTCTTCAAGTCCGGCGGCCCGGGCTCCGGGCTCTACGTCACCTGGGACGGCGGCCGCACCTGGAAGCCGATCACCCCGGAGGACGGCCTGCCCAAGGGGGACCTCGGCCGCATCGGCCTCGCCATCTCCCGCTCCCGTCCCGAGGTGGTCTACGCCACGGTGGAGGCCGAGAAGAGCGCCGTGGTGCGCTCGGACGACGGCGGCCGCACCTGGAAGAAGGTCAATGAGCGCTATGACGCCGACCCGCGCCCCTTCTACTTCTCCCACCTGCGGGTCGACCCCGAGTTGCCCGACCGTATCTACAGCCTGGACTTCAACGTGCGGGTGTCCAACGACGGCGGCAGGAGCTTCTCGGACCTGATCTCCGGCGCGCTGATCCACGGCGACTACCACGCGATGTGGATCGCCCCCCGGAATCCCAACCTCCTTTACCTGGGCAACGACGGCGGCGTCGCGGTCAGCCGCGACCGCGGACGGACGGCGACCTTCGTCACCACCCTCCCCCTCGCCCAGTTCTACCACGTGGCGGTCGACCTGCAGACGCCCTACAACGTCTACGGCGGCCTGCAGGACAACGGCTCCTGGCGCGGGCCCAACACCGTCTGGCAGGACGGCGGAATCCGCAGCTACGAGTGGAAGTTCGTGGGCACCGGCGACGGCTTCGACGTCCGCCCCGACCCGTTCGATCCCAACTACGTCTTCTCCGAGTGGCAGGGCGGAAGCCTCTGGCGCTTCGACCTGCGGACCGGCGAGGGGCGCGACATCAAGCCCGCTCCGCCCACCGGCGGCAAGAACCGTTTCAACTGGAACGCCGGCATGGCGACGGACCTCTTCGACGCGGGCACGATCTACTCCGGCTCCCAGTTCCTCTACAAATCCACCGACCGCGGCGAGACCTGGACCGCCATCAGCCCGGACCTCACCACCAACAACCCCGAGTGGCAGAAGCTGGACGAGAGCGGCGGCCTGACGCCCGACGCCTCCAGAGCCGAGACCTTCACCACCATCCTCTCGATCGCCCAGAGCCCGAAGGAGAAGGAGGTGATCTGGGTGGGGACGGACGACGGCCGGCTGCACGTCACCCGCGACGGCGGCAAGACCTGGACGAGCCTGGAGAAGAACGTCCCCGGCGTGCCGGCCAACACCTGGATCCCCAAGGTCACGCCGTCGAAATTCGACACCGCCTCGGCCTTCGTGGTCTTCGACAACCACCGGCGGGAGGACTTCACGCCCTACGTCTACCAGACGAACGACTGGGGGAAGACGTGGAAGAGCCTGGCGACCCGGGACCTGCGGGGCTACGCCCTGGCCCTCGAGCAGGACCCGGTCGACAAGGACCTCCTCTTCCTCGGCACCGAATTCGGCCTCTGGATCTCCCAGGACGGCGGCGGGCGCTGGCTGCAATGGCGGCACGGCGTGCCCACCACCTCGGTCATGGACCTCGCCATCCACCCGCGGGATCACGACCTGATCATCGGCACCCACGGCCGCGCCCTCTATGTGCTGGACGACCTCCGGCCGCTGCGGACGCTCACCGAGAAGACGATGGCCGAGCCGCTCCACCTCTACGAGACCGGCGACGCCCAGCAGCACTGGAGCGCCCCGGAGCCCGGCGGCTTCGGCCTCGGGTCGGCCGAGTTCCGGGGTCAAAACCGGGACTACGGCGCCCTCATCACCTTCTCTCTGAACGTGCCCGGCCTCCCCCTACCCGACTCCGAGAAGGAGAGGCAGCGCAAGATCGAAGAGCGGGCGGCCCAGCGCAAGGAGAAGGAGACAACCCCCTCGGCCCCGCCGCCGAAGAGCGCCCGCGAGCTCAAGCCCCAGGAGCAGCCGGGAGGCCCCGGTGGAAAACCCGAGGAGAAAGCGGGAGAAAAGAAGCCTGAGGAGGCGGCGAAGCCGAACGCCGGCGAGGAGAAGCCCCCCGAGGCCGAGATCCGGATCGCGGACGCCGCAGGCAGGACGATCCGCACCTTCACCGCTCCCGTCACCCGGGGGCTCAACCGCGTGGCCTGGAACCTGCGGCGGGACGGCTTCAAGCGGTTCCCCCAGGAGGAGCCGCCGCCCCCGCACCCCGCCGGTCCGGAGGTGACCCCCGGCACCTACACCGTGACCGTGAAGTATGGCGGCCACGAGGCGAAGGGGACCGTCCGCGTCCTAGCCGATCCCCGCACCCGCAACACCGAGGCGGACTGGCGCCAGCGGGAGGACGCCCTGGCGCGGGTGGGAGCCCTCAACGACGCCTTGGCCGATGCTGTCGAGCGCATCCGCAAGACCCGCTCCGACGTGGACACGGTCATCGCCAAGGTCCCGAAGAAGGAAGGCGCGCCCGCCGACGCCAAGCCGGACCCTCTGGTCGAAGCGGGCGGCAAGCTCAAGGCCGACCTGACCAAGCTCGAGCGGCGGCTCTGGATCCCCTACGACGCCCCGGGCATCCAGCCGGAGACCGACGTGCTGAGCAAGGTCGGCTACCCCTTCGGCTACATCCTCTCCTCCTGGGCCCCGCCGAGCCCGACACACCTGGAGTACCTCCGCCAGGCCGAATCGGCGGTGGCCGCCGCCCTCGTCGACTTCAACAGATTCTTCGCCACCGACGTCGCCGCCTTCCGCAAGCAGGTGGACGACGCCAAGCTCCGGCTGCTGCCGGAGGAGAAGCCGATCGAGGTGAAGAAGGGGGGCGGGGGCGAGTAGGCGCCACCAGAGCTCCGACGGGCTGTCGCAAAGCGCGACAGCCCGTCAGCTCTTCGCCTCATCTCCCGGCCGCCGCCGCTTTCGAGCGCGGAGTGGCCTGATGGGACCGCGCCCGGCGAGGGGCCGCCTTCAGCTCCTCGCGGACGACCTGTCGAACGGCGTCAAGCACCGTCTGTTGGTGCAGATACGCGACCAACGTCGTTGATCAGAGTCTGGTAATTGCCTCCTCCGGCCTGGTCGGCGAGGGCACGGAAGGAGTCGATCACCGAATTGTCCAGCGGATGGAGATCTTGGTCTTGCCCGGCTCGGGCTTGACCACAGGCCCGCGCTTCGCCTGCGAGAAATCGATGTCCCGATACGGTTCAGCGGCGGTTTCTTTCATACTCTGGATTATTCTTAAGCGTATAGACGATTGTCTACCGTGTCCAGATCCTCAGGAGGCGGAAGGCGCGGAGTGAGCGGAGGCGGCTGCCATGGACTCCAGGGATCGGGAAGATCGTCAGAGCTGGCGGGAACCTTCCGGGATGATTCTGAAGCTTTCAATGGCCTGCGGAGAGTCGCTGTTGCCCCGCGGAGGGTTTCGAGCTGAGCCGGAAACTTTCTCGCCGGCTGGAAGAGTTTTCCAGGCCGCTGAGAAACTTCTCCAGACTGCTGGAAAGGTTCTCCGGCCGCTGGGAAAGTTTTCAGCCGGCCCGAGAAGGTTCTCGCGGCGCCGAGAAGGTTCTCCAGGTTTCAGGAAAGTTTTCCGCGCCGCTGAGAAACTTCTCCAGCCACTGGAAAAGTTCTCCAGCCGCCGAGAAAGCTTTCCGCCAGCCTGGGAAGTTTCCCGCGGCGCTGAGAAGGTTCTCCAGATTCCGGGAAAGTTTTCCGCGCCGCTGAGAAGGTTCTCCAGCCGCTGGGAAAGCTTCCCGTTGGCGCGAGAAGGTTTTCCAGGTTCCAGAAAAGTTTCCCGGAACCGCGGGAACTTTCACCGCGCCGCGCACGCCTCCACCTCGATCGCCACCGGCTCCTCCGCCAGCTCCGGGTCCGTCCTGACCCGCTCGATCTGTTCCCGCTCCCCCTCCGGCGCCGATCGCCTCCCTTGAGCGCTGCTGATCAGGGCCACTCCGGTGAGGATCACCGCCGCCGCTCCCAGGGTCTTGCCGGTCAGCGGCTCACCGGCGAAGAGCCAGCCGAGGAGGACCGCCACCACCGGGTTGACGTAGGCGTAGGTGGAGACCAGCACCGGGGACGCCACCCGCAGCAGCCAGACGTAGGCGGTGAAGGCCACGATCGCCCCGAAGACGATCAGGTAGCCCAGCGCCAGGAGCGACTTCGCCGACACCGCCGCCAGGGCGAAGCGGGACGGCTCGCCGGTCAGGGCCGAGGCGAGGAGCAGCAGGGCGCCGCCGCTCAGCATCTGCATGCCGGTGGTGGCGAGCGGCGAGGACGGCAGCGGCGCCCGCTGGCCATAGAGCGAGCCCCACGCCCAGCTCAGCGAGGCGAGCCCCAGCGCGACCGCGCCCAGAGGGTTGACGGCGCCCGACCCCGGCCGCACCAGCAGCACCAAGCCGATGAAGCCGAGGACGAGACCGGTCATCACCCGCCAGTCCAGCCGCTTGCGGCCCGTCTGCTGCCAGAACAGGAGCACGATCCACAACGGCTCGGTGGAGATCAGCAGCGCCGCAAGGCCGGAGTGGACGCGCTGCTCCGCCCACACCACGCCGCCGTTGCCGATCAGCAGGAGGAAGGCGCCGAGGATCAGCGCCGAGCGCCACTGGATCCGCGTCGGGCGCGGCGCGCCGCGGAAACGCGACCAGCCGTAGAGCACCACTCCGGCCGTCAGGTAGCGGCAGCCCGCCATCAGGAAGGGAGGGATCGTCTCGATCGAGAAGCGGATCGCCAGGTAGGTCGACCCCCAGATGAGGTAGACGGCACCCAGGGCGACCGCCACCTGGAGCCTGGACGCACGGGGCGTCCTGCTCGTAGACTCAGTCATGGAACACCTCCTCCGCAATCGACCCCGGCAATTCCGACACGGCTGACACTGGCGCGCGCAGGGGGAACTGGCTGCTCTCACGGATCGTCTCCAGCACCACCGTCGTGCGCGTCGAACGCACGGTGGGGATGGCGCTGATTCGCTCGCGCAGCAGCCGGCCCAGACTCCTGGCATCCGGCACCCGCACCTTGAGCACGAAGCAGTCCTCGCCCGCGACGTGGTGCACCTCCTGGACCTCCGGGATGCGGGTCAACTGCTCCGCCGTCTTCAGCTCCGCCGACATGTCGCTCGAAGCTACGAAGATGAAGGCCAGCAGGCCGAGCCCCAGGGCCTCGGGGCTGATCCGCGCCTCGTACCCCTGGATCACTCCCCGCGCTTCCAGACGCCGGATCCGCTCCAGCACGGCAGACGGAGCCATCTCCACCTGCCGGGCGATCTCGGCGTTGGAGGTCCGGGCGTTCTGCTGAAGAATCGTCAGGATTTTGATGTCTGTCTCGTCGATCATTCGGGAATCTCCTCAGGAATGAGATCGTATCCCGAATGGCGGAGAAATGCAAGACAACGTTCGGTGAATCTCCAGTTTCACCGAATGATCTTTCTGGAAAGAGCTGATCTTCCGCTAGATCGGGATGCGGCTCTCGGCTTCCGCCGCAAAAAGGTCGTCCACTACTCCCCTGCGGTGGCGCAGGAGAGCGGCGTGGGCGATCATGGCGGCGTTGTCGCCGGAGTAGACCAGGGGCACGAGCCGGAGGTCCACGCCGTTGCGCTCCGCCCAGGCGGGCAGCTCCCGCCGCAGCAGGCGGTTGGCGGCCACTCCCCCGGAGACGGCGAGGGTGCCGATGGGCTGGCGCTGCTGGAGGCGGTCGAGGCGGTCGAGCACCTGGCCGACGGCGGCGGCGCGGAAGCCGGCGAGGAGGTCGAGGACCGGCTGCGGCGGCTTGGAGCCGTCGCCGAGATCGATCGCACCGAGCGTCCGCTCCAGGCGCTCGATCTCCAACAGGGTCTGGCTCTTGAGGCCCGAGTAGGAGAAGTCGAGGCCATCGCTGAAGCGGCCGAAGCGGGAGACGGGGAGCGGCCGTGCCCCCGGCGTCCCCAGCTCGGCGAGCTCGTCCACCCTCGGCCCCTGGGGATAGGGGAGGCCGAGGCGCTTGCCGACCTTGTCGAAGACCTCGCCCATGGCGTCGTCCCGGGTCTCCCCCAGGGTGGAGACCGCGCCGTCCTCCACCGCGAAGAGCGAGGTGTGCCCGCCCGAGACCACCAGGCCCACGAACCGGGCGGGCGGCGGCTCGGGCGCGGCCGGGTCGCCCGGGGCGCGGAGGAAGGGCGAGAAGAGATGCCCCTCCAGGTGGTGGACGGCGTGGAACGGCCGCCCCTCGGCGAAGGCGATGGCCTTGCCCAGCGACAGGCCCACCAGCAGGGCCCCCACCAGGCCGGGGCCGCGCGTGGCGGCCACCACCTCCACCTCGCGCAGCCCGACGCCCGCCCGCTCCAGGGCCTCGCGGCTCACCGCGGGCCAGTTCGACAGGTGCTCGCGGGAGGCGATCTCGGGAACCACGCCGCCATAGGGGCGATGGGCGGCGAGCTGGCTGGAGACCACGGACGACAGCACCCGCCCTGCGCCGTCCACCACGGCGCAGGCGGTGTCGTCGCAGGAGGTCTCGATGCCGAGGACGAGGGGGTGATCCATGGGGGGAGTGTAGCGCGAGGCTCAGACCGGAACGCTCAGGGCTCGGCGTCTCCCCGCACCACCTCCAGCAGCTTGATCCGCCCCGCCCGCCTGTCGGCGGCCACCTCCAGCCGGTCGTAGGTCCATTCCCCCGCCGACTTGTGGGCGACTGCGTAGAGAGTGCCGTCCTTCCTGGAGCCTTTCAGAGGAATGGAGATGTCCGCGTTGCCGGACGCTCCCGAGGTGTTCACGCTCCCGCTGAGCCACCAGCCCTCGCGGATGGGCTCGCCCAACTCGGCGCGGACCTGGGGGTTCGCCTTGGCCTTCTCCAGGGCGTCCCGGAAGACGTCCGTATGGCGAATGACCGAGAAGACGAAGAAGACGAGCGAGAAAACGAACGCTGCGAAGAGAGCCAGGATCGCGACGCAGCCCGTGGGCACGAACCACTTCCAGTTGCGCTGCCACCAGTTGCGGCTCGGTGCCGTGATGTCGGAGCTCGTCATTCCCAACCTCCTACTCCCGGACGGCCGCGCGCGCCGCCATGTCGAGGTACTTCTCGCCGTCGATGAGATGAGTATGACGGGGCTCGGCCGCGAAGACCAGGACGATCTCCGGCCGCGGCTCGTCCTCCTGGATGCGCTCGGCCAGGGTGGGTGGCAGCTCGGTGAGCGGGTAGACCCAGGACTCGAGGACGATGCCGTGGGTGTGGACGTTGGAGGGCGATCCGGGGTGGCCCGGGTCCCAGGCCGGGACCTTCTTCTGACCGTAGCGCAGCACGGGCGGCGGCCCGAGAAGGATCAGGGCCCGGCCGCGGTCGGTGAGGCTGCCGCGGACGCCGCCCTCGGAGTAGAGGCGGTCGGCGGCCTCCACCCGCTCGTAGAAGGTCCTGGCAAACTCGTTGCCGTGCGCCGCCGGATCGGGGTTGCGCCGGCGCCAGAAGGCTTCGTTGAAGTCCACGGTCTCGCGCGTTGAGTGAATGCGTCGATACTGACGAACCTCGTCGGGCAGCATGAGCCAGCGGGTGGGCCCCTCGTCCAGACCGCCACCGGTGCGGGGCGGGATGGGCTGGCAACCCGGTAGGAGCAGCAACAGCAGGAGCGGGACGGCGGCGAGCCGTCTCCGCGCTCGATTGCCTCCAGCCATTTCGACTCGGCGGCCTCCTCCGAAGGTTCGGCGCCTTCTTTAATGGATGCTGTCGTCTCCGCTCGGCTCTGGCGCCTCCTGGATCGGGCCGAAGGTCTGCTCGTAGCGTTCCAGGTTGGTGGCCAGGGCGCGGATGATCCGTTTCAGGTGGCCCGGGCTGGTGACGATCCGGGCCGAGACGATCCCCTGGGGAGGCACCAGGTTGATGAAGTCGAGGATGAACTCCTCCCGCGTATGGGTGATGCGGAGCAGGTTGGAGTACCGGCCCTTGAGCTCGTCGTCCGTGATCTTCACGTTGAAGCCTGCTTCGGGCTCTTCCATCAGAGTCCTCCTTGTTGGCTGCACCGGTATGCTATCCCATCCCGGGAGAACGACTCTCTGAATCGTCAGGCTCTGAACCCCAACGCGAAGAGGAGGGCGGACCGGACTTCGGTCATTCGCGAGACCGGCAAAACTGTGATCAGCGAGCCCAGCTTGTCCTTCGCCACGGTCTGGACGTGATCGAGGTTGATCGCGCAGGTCTTCGGCATTCCGTCCTCAGGAGTCAAAAGGACCTCGGAAGGAATGTCGCGAACGGTCGTCGTAATCGGGGCGATCGTAACCTCCCCCAGGTATTCGCGGACCGAATCCCTGGTCAGGAGGAGGACGGGACGATTCTTGTCGGGGTTGTCGAACCGATACCAGCGGATCTCGCCCCGTCGCATCAATCGCCCCAGACCTGCTCGTTGTCCCAGTCGCCGAATTCCCCGGGCTCTACGGGTTTGCGCTCGTAACCTTCCCGGTGACGGCGCTCCAGGTCGCGTTCCCGCACGCGCGCCAGAGCCTCCCGCAGTGCATCCCGGGTGAAAGCGGACCGCGTAGTACCCAGAGTCTGGACTACCTGGTCCACCGCGTTGACCAAGTCTTCATCGAGGGTCATCTGAACGGTCTTCATGTTGAGGAGTATAGCTATCCTCGCCCACATAAGTCCAGTGGTTGGGATTTCCTCAGGAGCCGGGGCCGAGCCCCTTCCGCCCCGCCCACCGCACTCCACCCCCAAACTCCCAGCCATGCTCCGGCAGGTACGTCCCGATCCCGCCGTCCCGGGCCGTGACGGTGAAGGCGAGGGCCCGGCGCTGGTAGTCGTAGGGGGCGCCGTCCTTGGAGTGGACGGCCACGTCGACCACGTAGTCGCCGGGGCCGAGGCGCAGGGCCGGGCAGGTCAGACGCACCGTGGCTTCGCCGTCGAAGGTGCCGGGGACGTAGCCTTCGAGGTCCGTGTTGGTGCCCCAGACCTCGATGCTCCGGGGGGTCGCGACGGCGACGCCGAAGACGAAGTCGTCCAGCGGCCGGGCGGCGCGGGCGCGGATCTCGAAGACCACCGGCTCGCCGCTCTCCAGGTGATAGCGCTCCTCGCCGCCGGCCAGCAGGCGGACCGAGGTGATCTCCGCCTCCCGCGAGCCCCAGCGCAGCTCCGAAGCCTCGCCCGTCGTCGCCTCCTCCTGGCGTTGCTCCTTGGCCGCCTTGTGCTCCTCGCCCTCCTTCTCGGCCACCTCCTGGCGATAGGCGTCGATCACCCGGCGCGGCTCCCCCACCAGGCGCTGATGACCGTTCTCCAGCCAGAGGACACGGTCGCACACCCCCTCCACCAGGTCGAGGCTGTGGCTCACCAGCAGCAGGGTCCTTCCCGAGGCCAGGAACTCCTCGATGCGCCGCAGGCAGCGGTGGGCGAACGCCTCGTCGCCCACGGCCAGCACCTCGTCGACCAGCAGCACGTCCGGATCGGTGTGGACGGCCACGGCGAAGCCGAGGCGGACGTACATCCCGGAGGAGTAGTTCTTCACCGGCTCCTCCATGAAGTCCCCCAGGCCGGAGAACTCCACGATGTCGGCGTACCGCGCTTCGATCTGCCGGCGGGTGAGCCCCAGCACCGCGCCGTTGATGAAGACGTTCTCCCGTCCCGAGATCTCGGGGTGGAAGCCGGCTCCCAGCTCGATGAGCGCCGCCACCCGGCCGGCGACGGTGATGCGCCCGGTGGTGGGCTTGAGCATGCCGGCCACCAGCTTGAGCAGGGTCGACTTCCCCGAGCCGTTGCCGCCGATGAGGCCGAACGCCTCGCCGCGGCCGACGGTGAAGTCCACCCCCTCCAGGGCGGAGATGGCCTCCTCGGGCCGCAGGCCCCGGGTGAGGCTGCGGCCCACCAGGGCGCTCTTCAGGGTGCGCAGGCGGTCCCCCGGCAGGGTGCGGCGGTAGAGCTTGGTCACCCCCTCGACGGTGATGGCGGGAGTTGCGGGCTCGCCGGGCTCGCTCATGCGGCCTCCACCAGTGTCTCCCGCAGACGCTCGAAGAGCCCCGCCCCCAGCGACCACGCCACCAGGCTGACGATTCCCATCTGCAGCCACAGCGTGGGCTCCGGGAAGCGGCCCCAGAACAGGGCCTCCTGATAGGACAGGATGTAGGGCGTGAACGGGTTGAGCCGCACCGCCCACCAGACCGGGGCGAGGTGGCGGATGCTGGCGAGGGGAAAGAGGATCGGCGTCAGGAAAAACATCAGGGTCAGGAGATTGGCCAGCAGGTCGCGCACGTCTTTGAAGTGAACGGTGAGAGCCGAGAACCCGAGCGCCAGCCCGGCCACCAGCGGCAGGTGAATGAGGATGATGGCCGGCAGGACGAGGGTCGAGACTCCGCCCACGGGATAGCCCAGGAGCCGTCCCGCCACCAGGGCCGTGACGACGATGGGCAGCGCAAAGAGGAAGTGCACCAGGTTGGCGAGCACCGACACCATGGGGAGCAGCTCGGCCGGAAAGACCGCCTTGCGGATGAGCCCCGAGCTGACCACCAGGGACATCGCCCCCTCGAGAGTCGAGGCCGAGGTCCAGATCCAGGGGAACAGACCGCTGACCAGGAACAGGGCATAGGGGTCCGCCCCCTGCGACCGGGCCTTGAACACGACGCTGAAGACGAACGTGTAGACCGCCAGCAGCAGCAGCGGATTGGCGAGCGACCAGAGGAAGCCCAGCACCGAGCCCCGGTACCGCGCCTTCAGCTCGCGGGAGGTCAGGGTCGCGAGGAGCCCGCGATAGCGGAAGAGCTGGACGGCGACCCGGAACATAGAAGGGTGGAATGTATCACCTTGCTAGACTCCCCCCGTGACCGCCTGGACCCCGGTGGACCTGCTGCCCGGCCTGTGGCTGGGGCTTCTCGGGACCTTCCTCGTCGCGGCGCTCCGGCGATGGTACGACCCGGTGCCGGGCCGGGTTCTCGCCGTCTTCGTGGCCGTCCTCCTGGCGCTTTTCGCTCCGGTGCTCTTCGGCGGCAGGGTCCTCCTGCCGCTCGACCCGGCTCACCGGGACCTGATCCGGGTCGTGGCGCCCTCCCAGGCGGCGGTGCGCGAGGCTTTGGACCAGGGCCGCTGGCCGCTCTGGAACCGCCGGGCCGGCGCCGGCGTCCCCCTGCTGGCCGATCCCGGGTCCCAGGCGCTTCAGCCGCTGACGCTCCTCGGTCTCCCCCTCCCCCTGCCGCGGGCGGCCGGGTTCGTGGCGGCGCTGCGGGTGCTCGTGGCCCTGACCTTCTCCTTCCTGTGGCTCCGCCGGCTGGGGCTTTCCGGCGGTCCGGCCCTGGCCGGCTCGCTCGTCTGGGGGCTCGGTCTCCTGATCTTCTGGGTGGGTTGGCCCATTGCCAATGTGGCGGCGTTTCTTCCTGTGGCCCTCTACGCGGTGATCCGCTGCGAGGAGAGCAGGGACGACAAGGACGGCAGGGACTGCAGGGACAGCAAAGACAGCGGGCGCGATGCCTTCCTGCTCGCCTTGGCGGTTCTTGGCCTCCTCCTCGGCGGAGATCCTGTGGCGGTCGTCTGCGCTCTGGGGCTCCTCCTGATTTTCATCCTGGACCGGTCTCGTCGCCCGCCGGCCGGAGCTCGGCGGGCACTGCCGGGCCGTGCGGGAGCGGCCTTGCTGGTGGCGGCCGCTGTCTCGGCCCCCGCGGTCCTTCCAGCGCTCCGCTACATGCCGCAGGCCATGGCACCCTGGAGCCTCGGCTCGTGGCAATGGATGCTCCCCTCGCCCGAGCCCTTGCGCCTGGCCTTTCCCAAGACGGACTCGCTGCTCGCCGTGCAGTACGGTCTGGCCATCCACGAGCCACGGGGCTTCCGCATGGCGGCCCTGGGAGACGTCCTGCCGCCGAATCTGGCCGGTCTCTACGACATGACCGACGCCCGGATCTACAACCCCATGGCCCCGAGGGCCTACGTGGAATTCACGAAGCCGATCGCCGCCGGCTCGCCGGACGATCCGCTCTACCAGCGGCTCGGAGTGCGCTATTTGCTGACACCCCTCAACGCGCAGCTCCCGGCCCCTTGGGCGCGGATCTTCACGGACCGGACGGCCGCCGTCTGGGAGCAGCCCGATGCCCTCCCCCTCCTCTTCCTCGCCACCTCGAATCCGGCCGGCGGCGTGCTCACCCAGACGATCGAGGACACCCGGATCTCCGGCGCCTCCCAACTGCGTCGCCGCCAGTGGCTGGGCACCAGCGTCTACCAGGACGGCGGCTGGCTCCTCCTGCTCAACCGCAGCCGGCATCGCACCGTCCTCGACTCGGAGACGTTCGTCGCCGCCCGGCTGCCGCGGGGAGCGAACCGCCTGGACCTGCTCTACCGGCCGGCGGCGTTCGTATGGGGCTGGGTGATCGCGGCGCTGGGAGTGGTGGCGGGGGTGGCGGTCTGCGTCCCCCGCCCGTCTACAACCCCAGAGGCTCCGCCGCCGTCTGCAACGCCTGGATGACGTTCTGGATGTGCTCGTCGAGCGGCAGGCCGATCTCTTCGGCGCCGGCGTAGACGTCCTCACGGTGGACGCCGCGGGCGAAGGCTTTCTCCTTGAGACGCTTCTTCACCGAGGAGAGGTCCACGTCCGCCACCTTCCTGCTGGGCTTGATCAGGGCCACGGCCACCACGAAGCCGGCGAGCTCGTCGCAGGCGTAGAGGGCCTTGGCCAGACGGGTCTCCCGCGGCACGCCGGTGTAGGGGGCATGGCCCATGATCGCCGTGCGCAGGATCTCGGGATAGCCTTGGGCGGTGAGGATCTCGTTGCCGCGGTAGGGGTGGTTCTCCGCGTCGGGCCAGCGCTCATAGTCGAAATCGTGGATCAGGCCGGTGAGGCCCCAGAGCTCCTCGTCCTCGCCCCAGAGACGGGCGTAGTGGCGCATGGCCGCCTCGACCGACAGGGCGTGCTTGCGCAGCGCCTCCTTCTCGGTGTACTGGCAGAGGAGGTTCCAGACCTCGTCGCGGCTGGGGAGTCGTTCGCTCGTTTCCTGGGGGGACATGGGCGTAACTTACCAGAAGTGGCTAGAATGGGGCCATGGCCGAAGACACCCGCAAGCTGACCCTCCGTTGCCCCGACTGCGATTCCGAGCTGGTGATCGACGCCGCCACCGGCCAGGTGCTCTCCCACCGCAAGGCCAAACAGCCCATCGCCGGCGGCAAGGACTTCGACTCCCTCTTGAAGGGGCTCGACGACGAGAAGGCCCACGCCGAGGACGTCTTCCAGCGCGAGGTGGCCGCCCTCAAGGACCGCGACCGCATTCTCGAAGAGAAGTTCCGCGAAGCCCTGAAGCGGGCCGAGGAGGACCCGGATCAGGGGCCGCCCCCCCGGCCGTTCGACCTGGATTGATTCAAAAATTTGTATGCGGCGCGGACTGTGGTAGGATCTGTTCCCGGCCTTCGGTCCTCCCCCGCCGCCCGTGGCCCGAGCTTCAACCCCCGGTCTGTTGCCGCTCGCCTGCAAGCTGGAACGCTTGCCCCCGATTTGACCCAAGACCGACCATCGCCGACGGGCCCCTCTGAAGGGGCTCGCGCAAAAGGAGCAAACTTTGAGTCCATGGTGGATGCGCCCTACGGCTGAGGGCCTGGAAGAACAGAACCGAGACAAGCCGAAACCCGAGAGCCGGCCCGAACCCCGGGAGGCCGAGAAGCCTGCCGAACCCGCTGCCGATCTCGCAACTCCCGCCCCTGCACCCGAGCCGCCGCCCGAGCGGTACCTCGGGACCCCCGAACCCCTCTGGCAGCCGGAGCCCACGTCTCCGCCTCCCTCGCCCGTCTTCGCCGAGGCGGAGACCGAGCTCGCCGCTCCCCAGGTTCTGCCCGCCGAGGCCGCCGAGGACGATGAACGGGACGAAGAGGACGAAGAAGACGACGAGGACGAGGACACGGAGGGGCTCGCGGCCGCTGAGACCGAGACGGAACAGGAAGAGAAGGACGGCGAGAGTCGCTCCGCCGAGAGCCGCCGCCGACGCTCCCGGGGCCGCCGCGGCGGACGCCGCCGCAACGGCCCCGCCGCCGCGCCGGGTGCGGGCGAGACGGCCGACGACGACGACGACGAGCCCATTCCGTTCGAGGAGCCCGCTCCCGCCCCGGTCATCGCTCCGGTCCCGGCATCCCGTCGCCGCTCCGCGCCGGCTCCGGCTCAATCCCATGCGCCGGCCCATGCGCCGGCCCAATCCCACTCGCCCGCATCCACCCCCTCGCCGGGCTACCGGATGCGCGGCACCGACAGCTACGTCATCAACCCGAGCGAGCTCGAGCCGATGACGCGCGAGATCGTCATCTCCGTCCCCGACCGCCAGCGGTCGGCGAGCGACGAGCGCAAGATCGCCCTGTTCTGCGACTTCGAGAACATCGCTCTCGGCGTCCGCGACTCCGAGATCGGCAAGTTCGAGATCACCCTGATCCTCGAGCGCCTGCTGGAGAAGGGCAAGATCATCGTCAAGAAGGCCTACGCCGACTGGGAGCGCTACTCCGACTACAAGCGCCCCTTCCACGAGGCCGCCATCGAGCTGATCGACATCCCGCAGAAGTTCTACTCAGGGAAAAACAGCGCCGACATCAAGATGGTGGTCGACGCGATGGACCTCTCCTACTCGAAGGAGCACCTCGACACCTTCGTCATCCTCTCGGGGGACAGCGACTTCTCGCCGCTGGTGTCGAAGCTCAAGGAGAACAACAAGTACGTCATCGGCATCGGCGTCAAGAACTCGTCCTCCAACCTGCTGGTGGACAACTGCGACGAGTTCATCTACTACGAGGACGTCTGGCGCGACTCCCAGAAGGGCCCCAAGCTCGACGGCCTGAACAAGAAGACGGCCGAGGCCTTCAGCCTGATGATCGAGTCCATCCAGGCCCTGGTGCGCGAGAACAAGGACGTGCTCTGGGGCTCGATGATCAAGCAGACCATGCAGCGCAAGAAGCCCTCCTTCAACGAGGGCTACTACGGCTACAGCACCTTCTCCGAACTGCTGGAGGACGCCGAGCGCAAGAACATCATCAAGCTGAAGAAGGACCAGCGCTCCGGCACCTACATCGTCACCGGCTTCGCCAAGACCGGCGAGACGATGGCGCCGAGCGTCGGGCGGCGGTAGGTCGACACGACGATTTCCCCGGCGGCCCGGTGCCGCCGGGGCGAATCCAAAACCCGCAAGGCGAGTCCATTCCTTTCGACGGCATAGCCGCCCGCCTAGTCGATCCGGTTTGACTCGCGGGACCGACGATGCAAGCCCATCGACTTGCTCGCGCTGCCAAGTGTATGCTAGTATGCGTGTATGCGGCGTACGACGATCACGCTCCCCGATGATCTCGCAGAGTTGCTCGGCTCCGAGGCTCGGCGACGGCAGACCAGCGTTTCCGACATTGCCCGCCGGTTCATTGAGGAGGGGCTCGTGGGCTCTGCGGAGAAGCCCCGCCAGATCCCTTGGGCGGGCCTCTTCAACGATCCGGACATGATGCCTGCCGAACGCCTGGACGAAGCTCTCGCGCAGACCTGGGCTGATGACATCGATCGCGATCGTGGATAGCGGTCCGCTGGTCGCTGTGGCGAACTCGGCGGATCCCGCCCACCGTGCCTGCCTGACAGCTCTCCAGACCCCGGGGCTCCGTCTGGTCATCCCGGTCCTTTGCGTAGCCGAGGCTGCCTACCTGATCCAACAGCGGCGAGGGGCCCAGACGGAAGCGCAATTCTTGAGAGGGCTTGAGACCTTCGACGTTCAGGCTCCCTCCCCCCAGGATTGGTCCCGCATGGCCGAACTGGTCGAGCAGTACGCCAATTGCCCTCTTGGTGCTACCGATGCTTCGGTCATTGCGATGGCCGAGCGATTTCAGACCGAGATTGTGATCACCCTGGACCGGCGGCACTTTGGAGCGGTGAGGCCGAAACACTGCAAGCGCTTCCGACTCCTGCCCAACGCTTAAGACGAAACCGGGGGGCCTTCGGCCCCCCGGTGTGCTTCAGGGTGAAAGTCCTGCTGCCTGGCGTTACTTGGCGGCAGGAGGCGGAGTCGGCGGAGGAGTCGGCGTCTCCACCGGCTTTTTGCGGCGGGTCACCCGCGGCCGCGGGTTGACGTTCTCATGACTTTCCTTCCTTTCTGGTAGTCCTACGTTCCAGCCGCGCCTCGGTATGAGACCCGCAGAACACGTGCCTGCAAACTTCGCGACTGTCCTTCCTACTCTTGCATCTTGGCCGGTCGAGACGTACTCTAAGTTAGGTCGACACGGATGTCAATTGGGAAGATTAGACCCGTTTTTGGGTAGTACGCGGGCTGCTTCAGGGCTCTGCGGGGCGTTCTAAGGGCTGAAACGCTGATTTCAATGTCTCTGAAGATCCGAGCAATGGATGGTACTCTTTGTGCATTGCTGAAGTGGTTATATCTCATTGTGCTGGAAGCTCCATGCATTGCAAAAATCGTCCAGAGGATTGTGTTGGCGATTTCCCAATGTGCAGAGGCGTTTTCACATTGTGCTTGGAGCCAGGCGCAATGAGAAAGCGCCTCCCACATTGGGGTAGCGCCTCCGGAGTCTGGAAAATTCTCTCCCGGAGAGCGCGAAGGCTCCGCGCAATGGAGTAGCGGGCGAGGAGGCCGGAAAGAGAGCCCGGATGAAGAAGGCTGTTCCCGCGGGCCTCCTCCGCTGTCTCAACCGGCGAGGAGGACACGCTCATGAAGAGACTGGAAACCCTGTTCGCACTCTGCGCCCTGGCCCTGACGGCCGCTCCAGCCGTGGCGAAAGGCCCCGGCGCGATCAAGTTCGACGAGGCCACGTTCGAGGTTGCCGAGAGCGCCGGCCAGGCGGTGATCACCGTCGAGCGCTCGGGCGGCGAGGACGGCGCCGTGACCGTCCACTACGCCACCAGCGACGGCACGGCCACCGCCGGTCAGGACTACACCGCCGTCTCCGGCACCCTCTCCTGGGCCGCGGGCGACGAGAGCCGCAAGACCTTCGCGGTCCCCATCCTCGACGACACCGTGGCCGAGGGCGTTGAGACCATTCACCTCACCCTCTCCAGCCCCACCGGCGGCGCGACGGTGGATGCCGCCCGCGGCACGTCCGACCTGCTCATCCTCGCCAGCGACGGCGGCAGCGGCGGGGGAGGGGGCGATGACGGCGGGGGCGATCACGGCGGCAGCGGCGCCGGCACGATCAAGTTCGACCAGAGCGACTTCCAGGTGCTGGAGAACGCCGGCCAGGCGGTGGTAACCGTGGAGCGCGAGCACGGCGAGCACGGCGCCGTCACCGTCCACTACGCCACCAGCGACGGCACGGCCACCGCCGGCCAGGACTACACCGCCACCGCCGGCACCCTCTCCTGGGCCGACGGCGACGAGAGCCGCAAGGTCATCCTCATCCCCATCGTCAACGACTCGATCGTCGAGGGGAGCGAGGCCGTCCACCTCACCCTCTCCGCGCCCACCGGCGGCGCCGCGCTCGACGGCGAGCGCTCCTCCGCCGTGCTCACCATCCTGGAGGGCGGCCGCAACGGCGACGACGATGACAACGGCAACCACCCGGGCCAGCCCGGGACGATCAAATTCGACGAGCGGAGCTTCCAGGTGATCGAGAGCGCCGGCGTGGCCCGCATCGCCGTCGAGCGCTCGGGCGGCGATCACGGCGTGGTCTCCGTCCGCTTCCAGACCGCCGACGGCAGCGCCAAGGCGGGCGAGGACTACAGCGCCGTCTCCACCATCCTGACCTGGGGCAACGGCGACGAGAGCCGGAAAATCGTCGAGGTGCCGATCACCAACGACGCCGCCACCGAGGGGAACGAGACCGTGCTCCTCAGCCTCGTCGATCCCACCGGCGGCGCCACGGTGGACGCCACCCGCGGCTCGGCGACCCTCACCATCCTGGATGACGATGGCTCGACCAGCTCCTGCGTCGAGGACGACCGCACCCTCTGCCTGGCCGGCGGCCGCTTCAAGGTGGAGATCGTCTGGCGCACGAGCCAGGGCCTGATCGGCGCCGGCCACGGCTCCCGGCTCTCCGGGAGCTCGGCCACCTTCTGGTTCTTCGACCCCTCGAACGCCGAGATGCTCATCAAGGTCCTCGACGCCTGCAACGGCTTCAACGCCTTCTGGGTCTACTTCGCGGCCACCACCGACGTCGACTTCACCGCCACGGTGACCGACACCCGGACGGGCATCGTCAAGCAGTACACCAATCCATCCGGCCGGGCCGCCATGCCGGTGCAGGATACGTCCACCTTCGCGACCTGCGGACGGTAGACGAACGACGCTCCCTCCGATAGCAGGGCGCTTCCATCCCCCATGGGGGCGCCCTGCCCTTTTTTTCTGTTCCCGCCGCTCCTCTCGACTGTCCAATCCCTATGATGACCTCCGCCGCGACCCTCCCGTTCCCCTTCGCTGGCTCCCTGGATGCAGGCTCGGATATCCTTCGCCGGAAGGCTTCCCCTTCCACGAGGCGTCTCCCACGAGTTTCCGTGCCCATGGACCTGGACCGTCTGAGCGACGAGGAGCTGATCGAGCGGGCGCGCGGCGACGCCGACGATGCCGCCAACACCGCCAATGCCGACGCCTGCCTCGCCGTGCTCTACCGGCGGTACTACCCGAAGGTGGCGGGATGGTGCCTGCGCATCTCCGGCGACCGGCAGGAGGCGGCGGACCTGGCCCAGGAGGTCTTCCTCCGGGTCCACGAGCGCCTGGGCGGGTTCCGGGGCGACAGCCGCTTCTCCACCTGGCTCTACACCGTGACGCGCAGCGTCGCCATCAACCGCGGCGTGGCCGCCCGGCGCCGGCAGACGGACGCGCTGGACGAAGAGGGGATGCCGGAGCCGGTCGAGCCCGCGCCGGGCGCCGACGAGGTGGTGGCGAAGGATCAGATCCTCGCCGCCTTCCGCGACGCCATGGAGCGGGACCTGGAGCCCCTGGAGGCCAAGGTTCTCTATCTCCACTATGTAGACGGCGTGCCCCTCGCCGGGATCACCGAAATGCTGAATCTCCAGAACAAATCAGGCGCCAAGGCTTTCATCGTCAGCGGCGGGCGCAAGCTGAAGCGTCGCTTCGGGTCCTGGCTGGCCCGCCAAACCGCCGGAGGAACCCTGTCATGACCAACTCCACTCCGCGGCTGACCCTGGACGAGTGGCTGCGCGCCGGATTGATCGCCGCGTATGACGACCCAACCGCCGGCTGCCCGCCCCCCGAGGCGTGGCTGGAGGAGGAGCTCGCCGCCCGCACGCCCGCAGAGCGCCAACGCCTCGACGCCCACGCCGCGCACTGCCCGGCCTGCGCCGCCGAGCGGGACCTTGCCCGCACCTTCGACGCCGGTCCGGAGGCGGCGGGCGTCCGTCCCGAGGACGTGGCCTTCGTCGTCTCCCGGCTGACGGCGGCCTCGCCCGTCCGCAACGTCCGCACCAGCGAAAAGTCGAAGGTCGTACCCTTCCCCACGCGCCGCAAGATCGAGTCGAGCCCCCTCTGGCGGCTGGCCGCGGCGGCGGTGCTGGTGCTGGCTGCGGGGCTGGCGTTCCAGCTCTCCCGGCCCGGCGCGCCGCCGCTGCCCGCCCCGGAGAGCGGCGGCGTGGTGCGCGGCAGCGAGGTGGAGGCGGTCTCCCCCCTGGGCGAGGTGGCCGCGATCCCCGCCGAGCTGCGGTGGACGCCGCGGTCCGGAGCGAGCTCCTACCGGGTGCGCCTGTCGACCGTGGACGACACGGTCCTGTGGAACGCCACGGTACCTGCGCCGCCGGCCCACCTGCCGGCCGAGGTAACCCGGAGCCTTCACCGCGCCGTCGTCTACGTCTGGAGCGTCGAGGCGCTCGGCCCCGCCGGAGAGCGGCTCGGCGCCTCGGAGCCGGTCCGCTTCCACGCCCGGCCCGCGCCCGAAGGTGCGGGAGGTGGACTGTAACGTTATAGTAAGATGTCACTCGGTAAACTTCATCCGGAGGTGCCTTCATGACCCGCAGGCCCTGCATATACGTCTTTGTTGTCCTTGCCGTCCTTCTCACCGTCGCGCCCCAGACCCGCGCCAGCGGGGGAGGAGGAGGCGGCAACGGCGGTGGTGGCAACGGTGGAGGAGGCAACGGCGGAGGTGGCGACAACGCCCTCGTCCTGCGGGTGAACCCGGCCATCGGCGCGCCGGGCGGGGTGGTGGCCGTCGTGCTGCGCACCTACGCCCCGCGGCCCGTCAGCCAGGGGCAGGTCACCGTCCGCGTCGTCCGCCGGCCCAAGCCGGCCAAGCTCGGCCTGACGTTGGACGCGCTCACCCAGCCCGTCCGCCCGTTCCTGAGCCTGCTGAGCGCGACGGTCTACAGCACCCAGGGGGACTCGGTGACCCGGGCCGTGCTCACCGGCCTGCCGGACAGCCAGCTCACCCAGGTGAATTTCCAGTCGCCCTCGGGCACGGTCAACGCCGCCGACGGCCCTCTCGCCGTCTTCCTCTACCGCCTCGACAAGTCGGTACGGCCGGGCGACACCTTCGACTTGACGATCGATCCCATCCCGACCGCCTTCACGGACGGCGCCGGCCAGCCCATCACGCTGGCGCCCCGCAGCGACGTGCTCACCGTGCGCTCCCTCGCCGCCCCCTACCTGCTGGAGGCGGACGGCGACAAGGTCCAGCCGGGGGCCGTGGCCGAATTGGGAGTGAACACCTTCGAGCCGTTCCAGATGAGCAGCGGGCGCATCACCGTGACCTGGGACCCGCAGCTCGCTGGCGGCCCGCCCGCCGTCCGCCTGGACCCCCGCTACGGCCGCTCGGCCTTCACCGCCGACACCTCGCGGCCCGGGCGGCTGGTGGTGGACTTCAAGTCCGCCGACTCATCCTTCAACAGCGTGCCCGGAACGATCGTCGCCATCTCCCTGCCCATCGCGGCCGGCGCGTCGATCGGCGCGGCCTCGCCGTTCAAGCTCGATCCCGCCGGGACGTGGTTCCTCAACAGCCGGGGCCGCAAGATCAAGGTGGGACTGCAGAACGGGACGATCGCGATCCAGTAACCCTCCACAGGGCGGTCGCCCCCAGGATCGCCGCCACGATCAGCGCCCCCACCAGGACCCACGGGATCCGCCGCGGGACCACCGGGGGCGCCTCCCCCACCAGCACGTACCCCGCCCAGAGGTCGGGCCGACGCCAGCGAGGGTCGGAGCGCAGGTGCCGCTTCGCGGCCCGCAGCGCCTCGGCGGGCGTCAGGCCCTGGCCGAGCTCCCAGTAGAACTGTGCCATGAAGGCGGCGGTGGCCGCGTCCCCCACGTCCCACAGCGTGGCCAGCACGGAGCGCGAACCGGCGGCCAGGAAGGAGCCGGTGAGGGAGGCCAGCGCCTGCCCGTCCTCGCCCGGGCCCAGCGCCGTGCGGCAGGCGGCGAGCACCGTCAGCGCCGAACGGTCGTCGAGGCGGGCGATCTCCTCCGGCATCAGCAGGCCGTCGTCGTCGCCGGAGGGGACCAGGAGGATCGCGGCCCCCCGCCCCGGCCGCTCGTCGATCACCGTGTGCGTCGCGAGGTGGACCACCCGCGCGCCCCGCGCCACGGCCGCGCGCAACGCTTGCTCGGTCGCGGCCTCGCCCGTGATCTCCACGCTCCGCCCGCCGAGGAGCCGGGCCGCCGCCCCGATCTCCCGTCCCGCGGCGGCGAGGGGCGCGAGGCCGAAGCGCT
Organism: Thermoanaerobaculum sp.; assembly: GCA_021154885.1. Classification (GTDB taxonomy): domain Bacteria; phylum Acidobacteriota; class Thermoanaerobaculia; order Multivoradales; family UBA5704; genus DATARR01. Next base: position 118,805 of record JAJKHS010000144.1, on the reverse strand, counting down.
CCACCAGCAGGTCCCGGGGGCTCGCCGGACCGGACCCGGAGCGGGTCAGCCGGGGATTGCCAATCCCCAGCAGGCGGACCTCTGACGAGGTGGCTTTCCGGGACTGCCCTGCCAGCGTCGAGGCGCTGGGGAGATAGCTCACCGTCGATCCCTCCACCAGCGGTGCGCCCGGTCGGCGCGGGTCCTCCAGCAGCTCGAAGGGGAGATAGCGCAGAGCGCCGTCGGGAGCGATGCGCAGGGGCTCGTTCCCACGGGGGAGAGAGCCGGCCTGCCCCAGGAGCACCCGGGAAAGACCGGCCACGGCGGTCGGCGGCGGCGCTTCCCCGTGGGAGAGGGCATGGTGGACGGATACCACCGCGTCCAGGACTGGACGGTGGGGCCCGAGGTCGCGGCAGCGGATGCCGCCGCGGCGGATCACCCACAGGTAGAGATCCTTCTCGCCCAGGAAGTACTCCAGCACGGCGCCCTCTCCCACCCGGGAGCGCAGGGCCGCCGCGCCGAGGGGGACCGCCGGCCGCCGGCCATCCCCCAGGGCGTCCAGCAGGTCCCGGGCCTTGGCGCGCTGGGCGATCTCGAGCGCCCGCTCGCCCCAGCCCCTGCCGGGCTCGCGCCGGTCGAGCTCGCCGAGGGTGTCCACGGTGGCCGCATAGACCGCCCGCTTGTCGCCGAAGTAGCCGGCCCGCCGCGGCCGGGCGATGGCGGAGCGCACCCGCTCGATCTCCTCCAGGGCGCGCTCGAAATGGCCGAGCCCGCTCCGCAGGTCGCCCCGGGCGCGGGCGATCCGGCCGAGCCCCTCCCGCGCCGACCACCTCCCTTCGGCCGAGCCGCTGGCCTCCGCAGCGGCGAGGCAGCGGCGGAAGACCGCCTCCGCCTCGTCCAGCCGTCCTCTCTCCAGCAGCAGCCGGCCGAGATAGAAGAGATCCTGCACCTCCTCCGTGCGGTCGCCGCTCTCCTCGGCCAAGCGCAGGGCCTCGCGGTAGGCGGCCTCGGCTCCGCCGGGATGCTCCAGGTTCAGGTGCTCGGCGAGGCCCAGGTTCAACCAGGCGTTCGAGAGCGCCGCCGTGTCCCCCGCCTGGCGCCAGGCCTCGATCCCCTCGCGGAACGCGGCCTCGGCCCGCACCGGGTCTCCCAGCCGGCGGTAGATCACTCCCGTATTGACCAGCAGGGCGGCCCGGCGGCCGGGGTCCGGCTCCCCGCCCCCGGCCAGCAGACCTTTATAGAGGTCGAGCGCCTCGCGGTAGGCCCCGACCTTTTCCAGAACCACTCCCTGGTTGAGGCGGGCGATCCGCACCTGCCCGGCGGCCCAGGGCTCGGCCCGGTGGCGGACCGCCAGCGCTTCGGCCTGGGTATGGAGATCCAGAGCGGCCGAGTAGCGGCCGGTGGCGATGGCGAGGGACCCGAGGTTCGACAGGTTGATGACCTCCCCCTCCGCGTCCCCGCGCCGGCGGTTGACCTCCAGGGCCTCGCGGAAATCGCGCTCGGCCTCGCCCGGCTCCCCGAGCCCCTGGAGGACCCATCCCAGGTTATTGAGCGCCTGCGCCACCGATTCGGGATCCCCCTCCGCGCGGCGCAGACGCAGAGCCTCGCGGCAGTCCGGCAGTGCCGCCCGGTACTCTCCCAGGTTCATCTGGATCACGCAGGCGTTGTTGAGCGCCGTGCCCACCACCGCCGGATCGGACGTCCCCACGGCCGCCACCACCGCGTGATACTCCTGAAGCGCCTCCTTCAGCCGGCCGGAGGTGTGGAGCTGGATGGCATGATCGATGGACGGCCCTACGGCGAGGACGGAGGAGGGGAGGAGAAGCGCCAGGGCGAGGGAGCGGAGCCGCCGCGGAATCGTTGATATTTTATCCGAGCGTTTCACGAACCTGGCAGGCTACCCTGCTCGCCACGCTCCAGAGGGGCATCGCTCGTGCTGCCGTAGGTCGCCGCAATGAACGCGCGCCACTCTGCCTGCGACTTGAAGGCGTTTTCCTTCTCGCCGGTCGGCTCTTCGAGGGCCTTGATGATCTTGTAGAGAACTCCGAAGTTCTCCTCGGGCACGTTGTCGATCTCGGTCTTGAGCAACTCTTTGGTGATCACGGCTCACCTCAGCGATAGAATCCAAGCATAGCGCACCACCCGGAAAGCCGGAAATCCAAGCAAACCTCCGGCCCGCCGGACACGTATTGAAGGTCAGGGAGCGAAGGAGGCTCCCGGCAATGATCAAGCTCCTCGTCTGGCTGCTGCTCCTCGTCGTCTGCTGGCCGCTGGCCCTGCTGGCGCTGATCCTCTATCCCTTCGTCTGGCTGCTGTCGCTGCCGTTCCGGCTGGTGGGGATCACCCTCGAGGCGGTCTTCTCCCTGCTGAAGGCGCTGCTGTTCCTGCCGGCCCGGCTCCTCCGCGGTCCGCGGCCGGCTTGAAGCCCGATCCGGGGTCGGCTCCCGGCCTTCCTCGGAAATCTCCAGCTCCGGCCTGAAACGTTCTGGCCTCTCTCTTCGTCTTCCCTTTTGGATGCTGACGGCTTTCGACGACACCGCTCGCGCGTACCGCAGCCGGATCTACTCCTTCGCCCGCTACCTGCTCTCCAGCCGGGAGGAAGCGGAGGACGTGACCCAGGAGGTGCTGCTCCGTCTCTGGCGCCACCAGGACGGCGTGGACGAGGAGCGCCTCGGCTCCTGGCTGCTGCGGGTGACCCGCAACGCGTGCTACGACCTGCTGCGGCGCCGCCGGTCGGACGCCACGCAGGCCCTGGCGACGAGCCTCGACGACGAGGCGGCGCCGGAGCTGGCGAGCGCCGAGCCCGGCCCGCAAGCCCGAGCCGAAGCCGAGGACTTCCGCCGCCGCCTGCTCGCGGTGCTCGGCGAGCTCGGCGAGCCATACAAGAGCGTCATCATCCTGCGGGAGGTGCAGGGGCTGGCCCACCGGGAGATCGGCGAGACGCTCGGCATCCCCGAGGTCACGGTGCGGGTCCATCTCCACCGCGGCCGCAAGAAGCTGCGCGAGCGGCTTCGGGAGACAGAATCATGAATCGAATCGACGACATCCTGACCTGTAACGAGGCTCTCGACCTCCTCGAACCCTACGTGGACGGCGACCTTTCGCCGGCCGAGGCGGCCCGCCTCCGGTCTCATCTGGAGAGCTGCCCCGCCTGCGCCGCCGAGCTGGCCTTGGCCGAGCGGATCCAGCGCGAGCTGCGCTCCCTCCCCCAGCTCGACTGCCCGCCGGAGATCGTGGAGCGGGTGCGCCGCCAGGGAGCGGAGGTGGTGCCGTTCCGTCCCCGCCGCATGGGTCTGCCGCTCCGCGTCGCGGCGGCGGCGGCCCTGCTCGCCCTCTCCCTTGGGGGCGGAGCCCTCTTCGTCCGCTCCCAGCAGCAGCATCAACGCGAACGCGCCGCCGAAATCGCCCAGGCCACCGCGCAGGCGCGCTACGCCCTGGCCCTGCTCGGGAGGGTGAGCCGGCGGACCGGGCTCGACGTGCGGGACGAGGTGCTCGCCCGGCGCGTCGTGCTCCCCGCCGCCCGCAGCATCTCCCAGTCGCTGAGCCTTTCCGGCGTTTCCCGGGGCGCGGCCCCGCAGCCGCCCGTCCCCGATCGCGGCGAGCAGCCTTAGAAGGAGTCCGACATGCGCAAGCTCTTCATTCCGGGCCTCGCCCTCGTCCTCCTCCTGGCAGGCACCGCAGCGCGGGCAGAGAAGCCTCCCTCAGCTCAACCCGGGTTCGTGCCCCTCGACGAGCTGAGCCTGTTCCCCAACGACCAGCTCTCGACGGAGATCAACCTGAACGGGGCCGTGCTGCGGCTGGTCGCGGCGGCCACCAGGGACGACCCGGAGTTCTCGCAGGTCATGACCGGCCTGCAGTCGATCAACGTTCAGGTCTTCCCCCTCAAGGGGGCCGATGCTGACGCGATCAAGACGAAGATCAATCGCGCCGTCCACTGGCTGGAGGACCGGGGCTGGAAAGCCAGCGTGCGAGTCCGCGAGAAGGGCGAGGAGACCTACATCTACATGAAGGAGGACGGCGGCCAGATCGTGGGGCTGACCGTGCTCACCTTCCAGCCCGGCGAGGAGGCGTCGGTGATCAACATCGCCGGCCGCATCGATCCGGCCCAGATCGGCCGCCTCGGCCAAAAGCTCAAGGTGCCGCAGCTCGAGAAGGTACCGTCCAAAGGCAAGAAGCCACAGTGAGATTCAGTCTCTTCAGGGAGGTTTCGACATGAACCGCCATACCGTCCCATTCCTCGGCCTGCTCGCTGTCTTCATCTTGGCCGCCCTGGCCGCGGGCTGTGCGGGCGCTCCCTCCGTCGACGCGGTGCGCTGGGAGATCGAGCGCCGCATCCCCGAGGCCCGCTTCGAACCGGAGGAGCACATCCGCCTCGGGCGCATCTCCATGGGCCTCATCCACGGCATCCTGCGCATGGTGCCCGACGCCGACGAGGGCCGGCAGATCGTCAACGAGATCAAGCGGGTCGAGGTGGCCTCCTACCGGGTCAAGTCGCTGCCGAACCTGGATCGCCTGGAGAAGGAGACCGGCTTCGAGCGCGACCTCGCCCGTGCCGGCTGGACCCTGGCCGTGCACACCCGGGAAGCGAACGAGCGTTCCTGGGTTTTCCTCCACAACACCGAGGACGGGGGACTGAGCAACCTCTTCGTGGTGACGCTGGACAAAGACGAGCTGACCCTCGTCCGTCTGGACGGCCGGCTGGACCGCGCCTTCGCCGCGGCCGTGGCCGAGCATCCGAAGAAGGTGGCCCGGCAGATCGGCGCCGGCGATTGAACGGATCGGGCAGGCGGGGAGGTCAGACGTGGGGCCCCGCCATGATGCCCGGGTCCTCCCAGTCCGGCCGGCGCCAGGCGTGGGGCCGGCCGGCGACGGGGGCGAGGCCGGCGGCCACCAGGCGCTCGCCCAGCAGGTCGAGGAACCGGTGCTGGCCCTTGACCACCGCCAGGTTGAGGAAGAGCTCGCGGGCCACGTCGTTCTTCTCCACCACGAAGCGCAGGGCCTCGGTGCCTGGCCGGGGATTGCAGGCGAGGACCCGGGCGAACGGCACGCGGCGGGGGCGGAACGTGTGGAGGGGCTGGTAGGAGAAGGCATCGTCGTCGAGGAGCACCGCCGGCTTCCCGGCCGTCCACCAGATCTTGATCAGCGTCACCCAGAACAGCAGGCTGTAGGCCAGCAGCACCCCGAACGCCCGCCCCCACGATTCCCGATCGCCCGAGCGCAGGAACAGGGCGATCCCGCCGATCACGATCACCACGGCCACGCCCCACAGCAGCGCTCGGCGGCTGGTGCTCCGCACCCAGGGGCGGAAGGGGAAGGAGGTGGAGGGCATGGGGTGATCCTATCCTCCCCGGCCCAAAACAAAGCCGCCGCCCCCGTTGAGGGGGGCGGCGGGTTCTTCTGCGACGCTGAAGGCGTGCCTACAGGAAGAGCTGCCCGATCGCCAGGTACGCGTTCGTCACCAGCGCGTCCGCGTCATCCTGCGGCAGGAAGCCCTGGCCGGCGAAGACCTGCACCTGGTTGACGAAAGCCGAGAGCTGGCTGGAGGCCGGCGTGGCATGTCCCGCTTGCGCCTGCTGCTGGGCCGCCTGGAGCTTCGCTTTGAGGGCGGTGCCACGACTGCTGCTGAGCTTGCCCGCCGTCACCAGGGTGTCGACGTCCTGGATCAGCAGGCCGACCTGCTCCGTCGCCGGCCGGTTCGCCCAGAACACCGCCGCCGTGCGGCCCGGCACCGAGAACGAGCCGGAGCCGCTGGTGAAGGTGGCGGACCGCTCCGCCGCGTCGAGCGAGATCGCCTGGAAGGGATGGAGCCGCAGCGCCTTGCCCCTGAAGTCGGAGCTCGCATAGGTCTCGGCGCTCTTGTTGGCATTGACGACCACCACCAGGAGGTTGTGCGCGCGGTCGACGCCGCCGTCCGGGTCCGCGACGCTCATCACGATGAGGCCGGGGATCTGGCTCGGGCCGGTGTTGTTGAAGCGCACCCGGTTCTTCACGTCGTCGGCCGTGCGCAGCCGGAAGAGCGGCGTGCTCTTGCGAATGGCCAGGGTCTCGAGAAAGTGGACGTAGGCGGTGAGGATGTCGGTCCGGCCGGGCTTCAACGCCGGGTTGGCCAGGAGCGGCTGCATGAGCGGCCAGTTGGACTGGTTATCCCCCGCCTGCGGCAGGCCGACACCCCAGTTGTTGGAGCTGTAGGTGAAGTCGAGCTTGTTGAACCAGTCGCCGGAGTTGTAGCTGTTGCGGTCCATGGACTTGGAGCGCAGCAGCTCGACGCCCGCGTGGTAGAAGGGCACGCCCTGGCCGAAGCCGAGGATGCTCATCCCGAGGTTCTGCATCCGCACCCGGTCGGCGATGGTGTCCCCGGGAGCCGCCTTTTCCTGAATGGTATCGAAGAGCGTCTCGTTGTCGTGGGCCTCGATGTAGCTGATGACCTCCTGCGGATCCGCGGTGTAGCCGGCCGGCTGGCCGTTGTAGTCGATCTGGCTGGCCGTCACCAGGTTGCCGTTACGGTCCACGAGCTGGTAGCTCGCGAGGGCGCCGGCCATGCCGGTCTTCACCCAGTCGCTCTCCAGCAGCAGCTTGTTGAGCTGGTCCGCGGACGAGCCCTGGTTGGTGGCGTTCGGATCGGTGTAGAGGCCGGTCAGGAAGCCCTGCTCCTGGAGGCCGCTGAAAGGGCCGCCGCCGCGCACGCCGTCGCGCAGACGGTCGCTGAAGGTGCCGATGCCCGTGCCAGCCATGTTGGCCTGCGTGGCATTGACGCCGCGAGCGTTGTTGCCCACCTCGCCGAAGTTCCAGCCTTCACCGTAGAGGTAGATCTTCTTGCCGTCCACGCCGTCCGTCGCAGGCGTAAGAGCGTCGAGGGCCGCGCGCAGCTTCAGCATATTGCGCTTCATGTGGAAGCTCATGAGGTCGAAGCGGAAGCCATCGACCTTGTAGCTCTTGGCCCAGGTCAGCACCGAGTCGACGAGGAGCTTCTCCATCATGTTGAATTCGGCGGCGGTATCCTGGCAGCAGGAGCTGGTGGTGATGTTGCCGTCGCCGTTGAGGCGGTAGTAGTAGCCCGGGACGATGCGGTCGAGCACCGAGTGGTCGGTCTGTCCGGCGGCGGTGGTGTGGTTGTAGACGACGTCCATCACCACTCGCAGGCCGCTCTGGTTGAGCGACTGCACCATCTGCCGGAACTCCAGGATGCGGGTCGGGCCGTCGGGGTTGGTGGCGTAGCTCCCCTCGGGCACCGTGTAGTGCCAGGGGTCGTAGCCCCAGTTGAAGCCGTCGGCGTTTGCCACGGCCATCACGCGGGCCTGCTGCTCGGTGGAGTCGGGCGGGAAGCTCGACAGGTCGCCGGCCGGGCTCTGCCAGGTCGACTTGTCCTCGTTAACGGAAGAGATGTCGAACGATGGCAGCAGGTGGACGTGCGTCAGGCCGGCCAGCGCCAGCGAGCGCAGGTGGCGCATGCCGTTGGAATTGAGCGTGAACGCCTTGAAGGTGCCCTTGAGATTGGCGGGCACGCTGGGGTCGTTGGCGCTGAAGTCGCGGACGTGGAGCTCGTAGAGGACGACGTCCTCGGGCGCGTCGAGCCGCGGCTTGGTCAGACTGTCCCAGCCGGCCGGCTTCCAGGCCGCATCGGCGAGGCTGACGATCTGGCTGCGCTGGCTGTTCGTCGACAGGCTCACCGAGTAGGGGTCGGTGACCAGGTTCGTCTCCACGTGGCCCGTGGAGCGAACGAAGACGTTCACCTCGTAGACGTAGTACTTGCCATACCAGCTCGCATTGCCCGTGGCGCTCCACACTCCCGTCGCCGGGTCCAGGGTCATGGTCTGGACCGTGGCCGGGGTGACGGGGTTGGAGTCGGCGAAGAGGCGGAGCTTGACCGAGCGCGCCGTGGGAGCCCAGACGCGCAACGTGGGCACGTTGCCGGTGGCGCTGGCGCTGAAACTCGTGCCCAGCGCGCCGTTGTAGGTGTAGAGGTCGTCGAGGACGCCCTGGATCTGGAGGCCGGTGGCGTCCACCAAGGCGTTGCCGGCGTCCTTGGCGTCCACGGCGATCTGGCTCTTCAGAGCCTCCGGCACCTCGGCGAGACGGTTGGCCGGCACGTGGTACGCCTTGAAGCTGGCGATCTGCGGGAACTTCGCCTGCACGGCGGCCGAGAGGCCGGCCGGATCGTACGTCAGCGGGATCGTGGTGCCGCCGGCGACGCCGCCAGGATCGAGGGTGAGACCGCCGCTGGCGTCGTAGTGGAGGGAGACGTTCCAGCTCGCCGACACGGCGCCGGGGTTCCAGGCGATGGTATCCGCCGTGACCCAGTAGCCTTGAGCGCGGCCGATGTTCCCCTTGGGAGCTCCGTTGGCGCTCACGGTGAGGACGTGGGTGGTGGAGTTGTAGGAGAAGAACATCTCGACGCAGGCCTGGGGCACCGAGAAGGCGATGTTCGGGCCGTTGGGCACGCCGTTGGCGCCGTAGTTCTCGTCCCAGCTTTCATTGATCGCGACCTTGGCCTCGTAGTTGCCGGGCGGGATGGCCCGGGTGGAGAACGTATAGACGCCGTCGCCGTCGGGGTCCTCCAGCCAAGAGCGCAGACAGTCCGGCTGCCAGTCGCCGGAGCAGCCCAGGAAATGCTGGAAGCTGCCGGGGACGGTGGCGATGACCGCGTTCTTGTTGCTGGTCACCCAGTGCGTCGCGTGATCGTAATAGAACTTGACCGCCGTGGGCGAGGCGAGGTTGAGGCCGATGTTGGCGCCACCCGGTGTGGCGTTGGCGCCGTAGTTCTCGTCCCAGGCGTCGTTGATGGCGGCCTTGTACTCCCAGCCGCCGGCCGGAAGGTTGAACGTCCCCTGCCAGATGCCGTCGGTCGAGTCGTAGGCCAGATGAGTGTTCGCGCAGTCCGGCTGCCAGTCGCCCGAGCACCCGAGCTCGGATTGGAAGCTGCCGGGGATGGTGACGTGGGCCGGCTGCGCACCGCCGCCGCCCGAGCCCGCCGAGACGGTGAGGACGTGGCTGGCAGCGTTGTAGGAGAAGACCGTCTCGGCGCAGTCGGAGGCCACGGTGAATGAAATGTTGGCGCCGTTCTGCACGCCGCCCGCGCCGTAGTTCACGGTCCAGCTCTCGTCGATGGCGACCTTGACCTCATAGTTGCCGGCCGGGATGGAGCGGGTGGAGAAGGTATAGATGCCATCGCCGTCCGGGTCCTGCAGCCAGGCGCGCAGACAGTCCGGCTGCCAGTCGCCCGCGCAGCCGAGGAAGTGCTGGTAGCTGCCGGGCGCGGTGGCGATGACCGCGTTCTGGTTGCTGGTGACCCAGTGAGTGCCGTGCGAGTAGTAGAACTTGACGCTTGCGGGGGCGGAGAGGTTGAGGGAGATGTTGCCGCCGTTGTTCTGGGCGTTGGCGCCGTAGTTCTCCGTCCAGGAGTTGTTGAGCGCCGCCTTGTATTGCCAGTTGCCGGCCGGAACGTTGAACGTCCCCTGCCAGACGTCGTCCACGGCGTCGTAGGTCAGATGCGTCGTGGCGCAGTCGGGCATCCAGTCGTTGGCGCAGCCCAGCTCCGACTGCAGGTCGCCGGCGAGCGTGACGCTCTGCGGCGCCGGCGTATTGGCGAAGGCCGGCGCCGCGAAGAGGAAGGAAAGGACAAGGAGAGGCAGCAGGCTCGCCAGGGAGAGGAGCAAGCCCGCACGCGGTCGGAACACGTGCCTGTGCATTGGAGGACCTCCTGAGACCAATCCAGGGAGGATCGGTGGGGATTGCAGCGTCTGAAAGGAACCACACCCGCCTACGATGAAACCGGTTACAGCAATGAGATAGTAGCAGAAGGCGGACGGGCCCGGACCACCCCGGGGGGCGGGGCTCCAGCCGTGAAGCGTTCGTTGCCACTCTATTCCTACTCTGGTAAGCTCTGAGTATGTCCCTGACCAAGCGCAAGGTTTCGGTATCCCTGGACGAGGACTTGGTTGAGGAGCTCAAGCGGGAAGATGAAGGGCTCTCGGCCCAAGTGAACGCCGCAGTCAGTGCGGAGCTTGAGCGCCGCCGCCGCCACCGGCTCCTCGTCGAGTTGCTCGACCAGCTCGACGCAGAGCATGGGCCGGTGGACGAATCTCTGGTGGAAAAGTACGTCGGACTCCTTGGATGAGCCGTTGCGTCGTGCTCGACGCCGAAGCCTTGGTGGCTTTGGCCAGGGGGGCGGGGCGCCGAAGTGTGGAAAAGTGGCGCGGATCTGATTGGCCTGGAACGGACCCTCGGATGTCGAAGTAGGAAAACTGTTTTTCGCGTCAGCATCTCACTGTAGCGTGGGGTCCTATACTCAAAGACTCTCATCACCCCGGTCGGCCGGCTACCAAGCATCACGTCCCGCGGCTCCCCCAAGAGGAACCCGGGCATTGACGCGTACCGAGAAGCTGCGCTAGGATTTCCTCCAGAGAGAATGTCCTCTCGATTTCTCGAGTTCCTGAGCACCTAAGCTATGACTGTTGAGACAATCTCCTCGCCTGAGCAAGGTCTGCTATTCGGGTCGAGCTTCCTGCGTGATCATGCCGGCTACATCATGACCGAGCCGCGAATCGCGATTGTGGAGCTGGTAGCAAATAGCTACGATGCGGGCGCTACAGAAGTGAGGGTGGTCTGGCCGGAGGAGAAAGGGGGGAAGTTCGAGATAGCGGACAACGGTACTGGAATGACTCTCGAGCAGTTCAACCGCCGCTGGCGTACTCTCAGCTATAACCGTCTCGAGGAGCAAGGGGTGAAAGTCGAGTTCCCGGCGGGGACGAGAGGAAAAAGGGAGCGCGCCGCATTTGGCCAGAATGGCAAGGGACGGCATGGAGCCTTTTGCTTTGCGGACGCATATTGGGTCGAGACGTGGAGAGACGGGCTTTGGGCGCTCGCGCGAGTGGAGTTGACCTCTGGAGGCGAGGAGCCGTTTCACTTCAGAGTCGAACAGGAAGAGGGACGCGAAGGTCATGGCACGATTGTTCGTGCTACGGTAACGAGGAGATTGATCAGTCCCGAAGAGGTCGAAGAGGCTCTTGGCTCAAAATTTCTCGTCGATCCCACATTTGACATCTACCTGAACAGAAAAAAGCTCGAGCTCCTTGATCTTGAGCACCTGTCAAGTCGGACCATTGCAGTACCTCCTTATGGCGAGGTAACAATTCATCAGATTGATGCCACGGTCAGGGATAGGACCACGCATCTCAAAGGAATCACTTGGTGGGTCAACCGAAGAATGGTCGGAGAGCCCTCGTGGTCAGGCTTGACAGACTCTGGTGCAATTCTCGATGGCAGGACAGCTGCGGCTAAGACTCACAGTTTCGTCATTGAGGCAGACATCCTCAAGGAAGATGTCAAGCATGACTGGAGTGGTTTTCATGCAACGAGGCGGAGCAGTGAAGTCAAGGACGTGATTCTGAAGCATGTAATTGCGTCTCTTCGAGAGCTTCTTGCACAGGCTAGAAAAGAGAAGAAGCGGACCGCGCTCGAGCAGAATCGTGATGCCGTCAAAGAGCTTCCGCGCTTTTCAAAGCTGGTCGTAGATGAGTTCGTCGACGAGATTCAACAGCAATGCCCGACCATGTCTGAGGGAGACTTGTCTAGAGCTGTGGGGGTTCTGGCGAAGTTGGAGCAAGCCCGCTCAGGGTACGATCTTCTCAAGCAACTCCTGATATGCTCTCCGGAAGATCTGGACGCCTGGAACGAAATCATGAAGCGGTGGTCTGCCCGGGAAGCTGAGATCGTCCTCAGCGAGTTGGAAAAGCGCCTTCGACTCATCGACGAGCTCCAGAAGCTTGTTCGCGATGATCGAGCGGACGAGCTTCATGATCTGCAGCCTCTTTTTGAGAAGGGGCTATGGATCTTCGGGCCAGAGTACGAGGCGGTTGACTTCAGGTCCAACCGCGGGATGGCCGAGGTGCTTCGCGGATTACTCAGGATCGACACTCTGGGCGAGATCTCGAAGCGGAGAATGGATTTCGTGATTAGGGAGGACTCCTCGATCGGTCTCTATGCGGCTGATTCTTATGACGAATCGGGCGAGATCATCGGTATTCGCAAGTTGCTGATCCTGGAGCTGAAGCGCGGCGCCTTTGAGGTGACCCAGAGGGAGCTCGATCAAGGAAGGGACTATGCCAAGGAACTGGTCAAGGTGGGCGCCGTGCAGAAAGGAACTGCCATCGTGGTCTTCGTGATGGGTGCGTCGATTGAGCACGGCCTGGAGCCTTTGCAGCAAGGCCAAGTGGCGGTTACGCCCTTGACGTATGACATCGTTTTGGGCCGCGCCCACTCTCGGACGTTCAACCTGCACCGGAAGATTCAAGCAGCGACCGGCGATCCGTCAAGACGGTTTGATGTTCTCGAAGTTCTTGGCGAAGAGGAGGAGGAGCCGCAGCTGACGATCTTCGAGTAGGCCCCCCTCTTCGAGCTCCAAGGAGCTGACCTTTGTCGCCGGGTAGCCCCGCCGACCGCGTTTCTTGACAGCCGTCAGCCCGATCGGAGGGCTATTCCACCGTGAGTAGAACTCCAGCAGGAGTGTGTCCGAACGGTGACTCAGAAAGACTCTGGCGGAGACGAGGTCATCCTGGGCCGTATAGGCCAAGCGAGCCCTTGAGGTGCATAGCCGACGCCGACTCGCCTGCCTCAGAGGCAGGGTTGTTTTACCGACTCTGATGCGACACACTTCCCGCCGATTTTCGCCGGCTTGGCAGGGTCCCAGCTTCCCGCCTGCCGCCGCTCCCGGTACGGTCCACCTCCTCATGCCCGAATCCCTCGTCTCTTCCGCCCGCTCTCCTGGAGCGCCTTTGGGATGGCCCGCCCGGCTGCTCCTCGCCCTCGCCGTCTTCCTTGTCTTCTTCGCCGGCCTGGGGGCCTACCCGCTGATCGAGCCGGACGAGGGACGCTACACCGAGATCCCGCGCGAGATGCTGTCGGGGCGCGATTTCGTTTTGCCGCACCTGAACGGCGTCCTCTACTTGGAGAAGCCGCCGCTCTACTACTGGCTGAACGCGGCGGCCTTGACACTGCCCGGGCGGCCCGAGATGCTCTGCCGGCTCGCCGGGGCGATCTTCGGCTTGGCGGGAGTCGGGCTCGCCTGGGCGCTCGGCCGCTCCATCGGCGGACCGCGGGTGGCGCGGGTCTCGGGGCTCGTCCTCGGCAGCTCGCCGCTCTGGGTCGCCCTCTCCCGCTCCACCATCATCGACATGACGCTGACCTTCTTCCTCAGCGCCACCCTGACCTGCTTCTGGCTGGCCCAGGAGCGGGGAGAGCGGGGCACAGGCGCTGACTTGGACTCAGAGCTCCCCCACCCAAGACCCTCATCACCCCGGCCCTCTTCTCCCGCCCCCTCGCCACCCCCCTCACCGGGAGAAAAGGGAGAACGGCAAGACCACTCCAACCGGGTTCCCCTCTCCCGGGGAGGGGGGTGGGAGGGGGCGGGAGAGGGGACAGGGGTGAGGGCCCTCGGGCGGGGGCGCTCGGAGGCAAGGGCAAAGTTAGCGCCTACGGGGGAGCGAGGAGAGCGGCTCCTCTGGTACGGCATGTTCGCCTCGGCGGCGCTCGCGACGCTCGCCAAGGGGCTGATCGGCTTCGTCATCCCCGGGGCGGTGATCTTCTTCCATCTCCTGTTCGCCCGGCGATGGCGGCGGCTGCTGCGGGTTCCCTGGGTGAGCGGCATCCTCCTGTTCCTGGCCATCGCCGCGCCCTGGCACGTGCTGGCGGCCCGACGCAGCCCGGACTTCCTCTGGTTCTACTTCGTCCACGAGCACCTCCAGCGCTATGCCACCTCGGAGGCCAAACGCCAGGCTCCGTTCTGGTTCTTCGCCGCCATCCTGGCGATCGGCCTCCTCCCCTGGTCGGGCGTGCTGCCCGCCGCGGCGCGGCTCTTCCAGAGGAAGACAGGGCGACTGCGGGATCGTCCCGGACTGATCTTCCTCGCCTGCTGGGCGGGATTCGTCTTCGTCTTCTTCTCGGTCTCGCAGTCGAAGCTCGTGCCGTATATCCTGCCGGCCATCCCACCGCTCGCCGTGCTGATCGCCGTGGCGCTGGCGGCGGCGGAAGAAGACGAGCGCCTCCGCTCGTGGGCCCGGGCCGGCGGCGCGGTGGGGGCCCTGCTGCTTGCAGTGCTGGCCGCGGCCCTCCTCTGGGTTTCCTTCGGCCGGGTGAGAGAGGTCTCGACTGATGTCGTCCCCAGCCTTCTTGTCCTCGCCGTGCCGACCCTGGCTCTCTGCCTCCTTTCGGCCTGGCTCTGGCGGCGGGGGAGTCTCCGGAGCCTGCCGAGCCTGGGGGCATTGGCGGCCGGTCCGGTGCTGCTGGTGATCTGCCTCGTCTCCCTCGGGCCGCGGGCCGCCCAGAGGCTGAGCGCCGAGCCGATCGCCCGCGTCCTCGCCGGCCGTCTCGCTCCGGGAGACGAGGTCTACGCCTATCGCTGCTATCCTCAGACCCTGCCGTTCTACCTCCAGCGGCTCGTCGGCCTCGTCGAGTACCAGGGGGAGCTGGCCTTCGGGATCCAGCACTTGGCGCCGGAGGAGCGGGCCCGCCGGTTTCCCGGTGCGGCGCAGTTCCAGCCGGTCTGGGCTTCCGGTCGGACCGTCTATCTGGTCCTGGAGGCGGAGAAGCTGCCCAGGATGCAGAGCGACGGGCTGGCGCCGGGGCTGATCCTGATGCGGCAGGAGAAGTATCTGTTGATGACCAACCGCCCGCCGTCTCCCCGAAGCGCGGGCTGACGCCTGTTCAGAGATCGATTGGAGAGATCCATGGCCAAGGCTTTCGTCAAGCGCGACACCTTCCTCCCCTTCTCCCGGCCGACCATCCGCCAGGTGGAGATCGACGAGGTCGTCGATACCCTGCGCTCGGGCTGGATCACCACCGGCCCCAAGGCCGAGCGGTTCGAGAAGGACTTCGCCGCCTACGTCGGCGCGCCGGAGGTGCTCGCCGTCTCCTCCGCCACCGGCGGCCTCCATATCGGTCTCATGGCCCTGGGGCTCAAGCCCGGCGACGAGGTGATCATCACCCCCATGACCTGGGCCGCCACCTCCAACATGGTCGAGGCGCTGGGGGGAAAGTCGGTGTTCGTGGAAATCGATCCCGACACGCTGCAGATCGATCCCGCGGCTATCGAGGCGGCGGTCACCGAGCGCACGGTGGGCATCCTTCCCGTCCACTTCGGCGGCGCGCCTTGCGACATGGACGCCCTGGGCGAGATCGCCCGCAAGCACTCGCTGTGGATCTTCGAGGACGCGGCCCACGGCGTCGGGACCTTATATAAAGGACGGCACGTGGGGCTGTTCGATCGCCTGGCCGTCTTCTCCTTTCACCCGATCAAGAACATGACGACTGGCGAAGGGGGCATGCTCACCCTCAACGACTCCGACCTCGCGAGGAAGCTGCGCGCCCTGCGCTTCCACGGCCTGGAGAAGCAGGCCTGGAATCGCTACGCCGAGGGGGGGACGCCGCAGGTGGAGATCGTGCTGCCTGGCTTCAAGTACAACTTCATGGACATCCAGGCCGCGCTCGGCATTCACCAGCTCGCCTCGGTGGACGAGTTCAACGCCCGGCGGCGGGAGCTGGCGTTCCTCTATCTTGAGCTGTTCGCCGAGGTACCGGAGATCGGCCGGCCGGCCGCACCCGCCTACGACCACTTCCATACCTGGCACCTCTACGTGGCCAAGGTGCTCGACTCGGCCGGCATGACCCGCGACCAGTTCATGACGGCGCTGCGGCAGCGCAACGTCGGCACCGGCCTCCACTTCCGGGCCGTGCACACGCAGCCCTACTACGCGCAGAAGTATCCGGACGTCGTGGGCTCGCTGCCGAAGGCGGAGTGGGCCTCGGATCGCATCTGCTCGCTACCGCTGTTCCCCGACATGACCGAGGACGACGTGCGCTACGTGGTGGATGCCGTCAAGGACGTGCTCGTGCACGCGAAGGACTGACGAATGCCCGATCCCTACCTCTCCGTGGTGATCCCCGTCTTCAACGAGGAGGAGAACCTGCCGGAGCTCCTCGACCGGCTCAACGGCACCCTGGCCCCGTTGAACAGGCCGTACGAGGTCGTGCTGGTCAACGACGGCAGCCGCGACCGTTCGCTCGCCCTCCTCCAGGAGGCGTCGGCGCGCGATCCGCATCTCGTGGTGGTGGACTTCAACCGCAACTACGGCCAGCACGCCGCCGTGTTCGCCGGCTTCGAGGCCTGCCGGGGCGAGATCGTCGTCACCCTCGACGCCGACCTGCAGAACCCGCCGGAGGAGATCCCCAAGCTGGTGGCCAAGATGGAGGAGGGCTTCGACGTGGTGGGCTCGGTGCGCGTCCACCGCCAGGACCCGCTGCTGCGCCGCGTGGCCTCGCGGATCATCAACCGGATGACAGCCGTCGCGACCGGCGTGCAGCTCTCGGATTACGGCTGCATGCTGCGGGCGTACCGGCGGCCGGTGGTGAAGGTGCTCGCCGGGTCGCGGGAGATCTCGACCTTCATCCCCGTGCTCGCGGACCTCTTCGCCGGCCGGGTAACCGAGGTGCCGGTGGCCCACGACGAGCGCCACCACGGCGCCAGCAAGTACAGCCTGTGGAAGCTCATCCGGCTGCAGTTCGACCTGATGACCAGCTTCTCCGTGCTCCCCCTGCGCTTCACCATGGGCGTGGGCGTCGTCATGTCGATCCTTTCCATACTCCTGGCCTCGATTCTGATCGCCGGCCGGCTGATCTACGGCCAGAGCTGGGCGGTGAGCGGCGTCTTCACCCTCTTCGCCCTGGTCTTCTTCTTCCTCGGCGTGCAGCTCTTCGCCATCGGTCTCCTGGGCGAATACGTGGGACGGATCTATCAGCAGGTTCGCGGCCGGCCCCGCTTCGTGGTGCGGCAGACGATCCGTGACGGCGTGGCGGCTCCCGGCGGCGGCGGCGTGGAGACGGCCCGGTGACGAGCTTCCACCCGGCGAAGACGGTGGTGATGGGCTACCACACCATGGGCTGCCTCGGCTTCGAGGCCCTGCTCGCCCATGGCTTCGAGGTGGCCGCCGTCTTCACCCACCGCGACGATCCGCGGGAGGAGGTGTGGTGGGAGTCGCTGGCCGCGAAGGCGCAGGCGCGGGGGATCCCCGTCCACTATGCGGAGAATGCGAAGGACGCGGCCGTTCAGGATCTCGTAGCCTCGTACGCGCCGGACTTCCTCTTCTCCTTTTATTACCGGTTCATGATCCCGCCCGCGATCCTCGCCCTCGCCTCCCGCGGCGCGCTCAACCTGCACGGGTCCCTGCTGCCGCGCTACCGCGGCCGGGCGCCGGTGAACTGGGCGCTCATCGAGGGGCAGACCGAGACCGGCGTCTCCCTCCACTACATGGTGGAGAAGCCGGACGCCGGCGCCCTGGTGGATCAGGAGCGGGTGGCGATCGACTTCGCGGACACCGCCTTCACGCTGTACGGCAAGTTAGAGGGCGCCGCGCGGCGCCTCCTCGACCGCGCCCTCCCGGCGCTCGCGGCCGGCACGGCGAACGCGTCGCCCCTGGACTTGTCCCAGGGCTCCTATCGCGGTGGACGCAAGCCGGCCGACGGCCGCATCGACTGGTCCTGGCCCGCGCAGCGGATCTATGATCTCGTGCGCGCCGTGACCCACCCCTATCCCGGGGCTTTCACTACCCTGCGGGGGCGCCGGCTCCTGGTGTGGTGGGCCCTGCCGGTCGCCGGAGTCAGTGCCCCCGCTGTGACACCGGGGGTTGTCACTGCGGTCGGCGCGGACGGCATCACGGTGGCGGCGGGTGGCGGCGATGGGACCGTGCGTCTCGTCACCCTGCAACTCGATGGGCAGCCCGAGCTGCCCGCCTGCTCTCTGGCGCTGGCCACCGGGATCGCGCCGGGCGAGCGTCTCGGCTGATGGAGGTTCGTTCATGAAAGTGCTCATCCTCGGGGTCAACGGCTTCATCGGCAATGCCCTGACCCATCGCATCGTCACCACCACCGACTGGCACGTGTACGGGATGGACCTCTCCTCGTCCAAGCTCGACCACTCGCTTGGCCACCCCCAGTTCCACTTCATCGAGGGGGACATCACCATCAACAAGGAGTGGATCGAGTATCACGTCAAGAAGTGCGACGTGATCCTGCCGCTGGTCGCCATTGCCACCCCGGCGACCTACGTCAAGGAGCCGCTGCGGGTCTTCGAGCTCGACTTCGAGGAGAACCTGCGGGTGGTGCGCTGCTGCGTCAAGTACCGGCGGCGGCTCGTCTTCCCCTCGACCTCCGAGGTCTACGGCATGTGCCCGGACCCGGAGTTCGACGAGAATTCGAGCCCGCTGGTCTACGGGCCGATCGACAAGCAGCGCTGGATCTATGCCTGCTCGAAGCAGCTCATGGACCGCGTCATCGCCGCCTACGGCCAGCAGGAAGGGCTGCGCTACACCTGCTTCCGGCCGTTCAACTGGATCGGCCCGCGGCTCGACGACATCTACGCCGCCAAGGAGGGCTCGTCGCGGGTGCTCACCCAGTTCATCGTCAACCTGGTGACGGGCGAGCCCATCCGCCTGGTGGATGGCGGCCAGCAGAAGCGCTGCTTCACCTGGGTGGAGGATGGCATCGACCTCCTGATGCGCATCATCGAGAACCCGGGCGGGGTCTGTGATAGCGAGATCTTCAACGTCGGCAACCCCTGCAACGAGTGCTCGGTGATCGAGCTGGCGAAGAAGCTGGCGGCGATCCACGACGCTCACCATGGCCGCCTCCCCGGCTTCGTGCCGGCGCGCCTGGAGTCCGTCAGCTCCGACGACTATTTCGGCAAGGGCTATCAGGACATGGTGGCGCGTAAGCCTTCGATCAGGAAGGCGCAGCGCCTGCTCGGCTGGAACCCCGAGACCACCCTCGACGAGGCCCTGGAGCGCACTTACGAAGCCTTCCTCGAGGACTGGCTGCGCACGGGCGCCGAGACCGAGACCCCGGCGGCGGTCCGCTGAGCCCATGACTGCCCGCGTGCTCGGCCTGCGGGTCGACGTCGACACCCACGACGGCATGCGCCTCGGCGTCCCCCGCCTGCTGGAGATCATGGCGAAGGAGGAGGTGAAGGCCACCTTCTACCTCTCCATGGGGCCCGACCGGAGCGGTCTCGCCGTGCTCAACGCCCTGCGCCCGGGCTTCCTTGCCAAGATGACCCGCACCGGAGCGGCCCGCGTCTACGGCTGGCGCACCATCCTCTCCGGTACCCTGCTCCCCTCGCGCCCCATTGCCACGGCCTTTCCGGAGATCGCCCGCCGCGCCCGCGACGCGGGGCACGAGACGGGCGTCCACGCCTGGGACCACCGCAAGTGGCAGGACCACCTCCTCGGTTTTTCGCCGGAGAAGACGGCGGGCGAGCTGGACAAGGGCTTCCGCGCCTATCAAGCCATTTTCAGCGAGGCGCCCAGGACCTACGCCGCGCCGGCCTGGCTGACCAGCGACGACGCCCTGCTCCACGAGGAGACCTTCGGCCTCGCCATGGCCACGGACTGCCGCGGCACGGAGCCCTTCCTGCCCGTGGTGCGGGGGCGGACGCTGAAGACGCCTCAGGTCCCCGCCACCCTCTCCACTCTGGACGAGGCGCTGGGCGATACGTTCACCGACGCGCCTTCCTACTTCGCCGCCATGGTCGAGGAGGCGGCGCGCTCCCCCTGGCCGGTCTTCACCCTCCACTCCGAGCTGGAGGGCGGACCCTACGCCGAGGATTTCCGGGTCTTCCTCCGCGCGGCGAAGGCGGCCGGCCTGCGCTGTGCCCCGCTCGGCGAGCTGCTCGCCGAGCGCCAGCGCCAGGGCCCGCTCCCCGCCTGCACGATGCACCACGCTCCCGTCCGCGGCCGGCACGGGGTCCTGTCCACGCAGGGACCCGCGGCCTCAATCTAAAAGCATGTCCACTCCTCTCCATGTCGCGGTCATCGGCGCCGGCGCCTTCGGCGGCTGGACGGCGCTGGAGCTGTGTCGCCGGGGCGCCCGCGTCACGCTGCTCGATGCCTGGGGTCCCGGGCACTCCCGCTCCAGCTCGGGGGGCGAGACGCGGATCATCCGCGGCGTCTACGGGCCGGACAAGGTCTACGTGGACTGGACGGCCCGCGCCCTCCCCCTCTGGCGCGAGGCCGAATCGCGCTGGGGCCTGCCGCTCTACCGGCGCACCGGCTGCCTCTGGATGTGCGGGGACGACGACGCCTACGTCCGCACCTCTCTCCCCCATCTCGCGGACGCCGGTCTCGCCATCGCCGGGCTGAGCCCCCGGGAGGCCCGGCGACGCTTCCCGCAGATCGACTTCGCCGGCGTGGCGAGCGTCTTCTACGAGGAGGAGGCCGGCTATCTCCTGGCCCGCCGCGCCTGCCAGGCCGTGGCGGCCGGGGTGGCCGCCGAGGGCGGCGAGGTGCGTCTGGCCGCCGCGGCGCCCGGGCCGATCGCGCACGGCCGCCTGGAACGGCTGGAGCTTGGCCGTGGCTTCACGCTCGCCGCGGACCTCTACGTCTTCGCCTGCGGCCCATGGCTGGGCGGGCTCTTTCCCGAGGTGATCGGCGAGCGCCGGATCCTCTCGACCCGGCAAGAGGTCTTCTACTTCGGCCCGCCGGCCGGCGATCCCCGCTTCGAGGAGGGAGCCTGTCCGGTGTGGATCGACCTCAGTGGGGAGCGGATCTACTACGGCATTCCCGGCAACGAGCACCGCGGCTTCAAGGTGGCGGACGACACCCGGGGCGAGCCGCTCGATCCCACCACCGCCGAGCGCACCGTCACGCCGTCCCTCCTCGACGCGGCCCGGAGCGCCATGGCCCGCCGTTTCCCCGCCCTCGCCGGGGCGCCGCTGGTGGAGACCCGGGTCTGCCAGTACGAGAACACGCCCGACGGCCACCTCCTCTTCGACCGTCACCCCCACGCCGCCAACGTCTGGCTCCTGGGCGGCGGCTCCGGCCACGGCTTCAAGCTCGGCCCGGCCGTGGGTGAATACGCCGCGGAAACAATCCTCGGCGACCGCGCTCCCCTCCCCCTCTTCGCCCTCGACCGCCCCGCCTTCACCCACGGCGCGCCGATGCGGACGCAGTTCGACGCGGCCGTCTAGAAGTCAATACTTGACACAGAGCGTTCGATTTTCTAACATGACTCCCTGGAAGGAAGGGGGAGAATCGTCATGTCTATCCAACAGGAAGAGCTGGCCCGCCGCCTGCGGGAGGCGCGCGAAGCGGCCGGGCTGAAGCAGGAGGACGCGGCGCGGCAGCTCAAGGTTTCGCGATCCTCCGTGGCCCAGATCGAGCTGGGCAACCGGGCTGTCTCCAGCCTCGAGCTGGACCGTCTCGCCCACCTCTACGGCCGCGACATCCGCGACTTCCTGGCTTCCGGTTTCCACCCCGAAGATTCCCTTGTGACCCTGTTCCGGGCCGATCCCGCGGTCGCCGGACGGGATGAGGTCGTCAAGGCCGTCGGCAATTGCATCGCGCTCGCCCGCGAGCTGGCCAGCCTGGAGGGCCTGCTCGGCCTGGACCGCGCCCAGCTCGGCGTGCCCGCCTATGCCGGGGGCGTCCTGCGCTCCAAGTGGCAGGCCATCGAGCAGGGGATGCGAGTGGCCGCGGACGAGCGGCGGCGCCTCGGTCTCTCCGTCCGTCCCGTGGGCGACGCCGCCGACCTCCTGGAGAGCGAAGGGGTGCGCACCGCCCTTCTCGACCTGCCGGAGGACGTCTCCGGGCTCACCCTGATGGACCCGGCCTTGAGCCTCTTCGTGGTCGTGAACCGCCGCCACTCCTTGCTGCGCCGCCGTTTCTCCTGGGTCCACGAGTATGCCCACGTGCTCTTCGACCGCCAACTCCGCGGCACCTTGAGTCGCGCCTCCAATCGGGATGAGCTGGTCGAGGTGCGAGCCAATTCCTTTGCGGCCTGCTTCCTCATGCCCGAGGAGGGCATCCGCGACTTCCTTGCCCATCTCGGCAAAGGCCAGCCGAGCCGGGAACGTCTCGAAGTCTTCGACGGCGTGGCCACCGTCCCTGCCGAGACCCGCGCCGAGCCGGGCTCGCAAAGGGTACAGATCTACGACGTGGTGCTCTTGGCCCATCACTTCGGCGTCAGCCGGACCGCGGCGCTCTATCGTCTGCGCAACCTGCACCGGCTGTCGCAGGGAGAGCTCGACAAGCTGCTCGCCGAAGAGGAGGCTGGCCACGGTAAGAGGATCGCCCGTCTTCTTGGTCTTCCGCCCGACCACTCCGCCGGCCGCGAGGAGTTCCGCTCCCGCTTCCTGGGCCTCGCCCTCGAAGCCTACCGCCGGGAGAAGATCACCCGCGGGAAGCTCCGCGAGCTGGCCGTGAGCGTGGGGGTTTCCGGAGACGACCTCGCCGCGATCCTGGAGGGGGACGGCTTCGTCGAGGACGAAGGGAGCGCCGTGCTGCTGCCTGAGGGATTCGAGTAATCCGGTGCTCGGGCGCACCGTGGTGGTAGATGCCAATGTCCTCATCAACCTCGCTCATCTCGATCGTCTCGACCTGCTGGGAGCTCTGGAGGGATTCGACTTCGTCACTCCGGCGGAGGTCCGGCAGGAGGTGACGAGCGCTCAGGCCCGTGCCCGCCTCGACTGCGCCCTGCAACTCGGCCATCTTCGGGAGACCCTCCTCGAAGGGCTCGAGACCCTGACGCTCTTCGCGGACTTCCGTCAGGTCATGGGTCAGGGCGAATCGGCCTGCCTCGCCCTCGCTTCGGTGCGGGGCTGGTACATCGCATCGGATGAAAAACGGGTCTTTCTCCGCACGGCCCAGCGCCATCTCGGTCCGGAGCGCATCCTCAACACACCGGGCCTGCTGCTGCTCGCCATCCGGCGGAACCTGCTGACCGTCGAGCAAGCCGACGAGGCGAAGACCCTCCTCGAACGGTGCCGGTTCAAGATGGCCTTCGGCTCATTCCGAGAGATCGTCTGACCTACCCCTCCGCCACCTGCGTCACCAGGATCGGCCGGTCGCGGGTGATGACCAGCGTGTGCTCGTAGTGGGCGGAGAGGCTGCCATCGACCGTGCGGGTGGTCCAGCGGTCGCCGTCCACCTTCACGTGCGAGGCGCCGGCGGCGATGATGGGCTCGATGGTGAGGACCAGCCCTTCGGTGAGGCGCCGGGAGCTGCGGGGGTCGTAGACGTTCGGCACCTGCGGCTCCTCGTGGATGGAGCGGCCGACGCCGTGGCCGGAAAGCTCGCGCAGCACGGTGAAGCCCCGGCGCCGGACCTCGGTCTCCACCGCCCGGCCGATGTCGTTCACCCGGTTGCCGGCGCGCGCCGCGCGGGCCCCCTTGCGGAAGGCCGACTGCGCGGCCTGGATGATGTTGTGCTGCAGGTTCTCGATCGGCGGCACCGCCACGGTGATCGCCGCGTCGGCGTAGTAGCCGTCCCGCTCCGCCGTGATGTCGATCTTCACCAGGTCCCCCGCCTCGATGCGCCGGTCGCCGGGGACGCTGTGCACCGCCTCGTCATTGACGCTGATCATGATGGAGCCCGGGAAGCCGTAGGTCTGTCGCGGCGCCGCCTGGGCCCCGTGGGCGGCCAGGAAGCGCTCGCCGACCTCGTCCAGCTCGGCCGTGGTGACCCCCGACCGCACGTACTTCCTCACCTCCTGGATGGTCAGGCCCACGATGCGGCCGATCTCGCGCAGCCGTTCCAGGTCCGCAGGTGTTTCGATCGACATCGAGGTCTCCTCCTTCGCCTCTACAACCAGCAACGCCTCGCCTTATTTCCCTCGCGGACCGCTGGGCGGGAAGAGAGGTATGGGGAAGACGCGGACGATCGCCTCGTCGCCCTTGACCGACCGCATCCGGGAGACGCCTTCCTGCTCCACCTCCTCGATGCGGAAGACGGCATGCATGGGCAGGTAGAGACGCTTGGCCTGGCCGAACTCGCTGCGCAGGCTCTCCTCGGAGGGATCCACCACCACCTCGGAGCGGCCGCCGAAGACCAGGTCCTCGATCTCGATGAAGCCGAACAGGTTCCCCTGGGCGACCTGGCGGGCGTACAGCTCCACCACGTTGCCCTGATTGAGGAAAACGATCTTGAAGATACGATCCGCGCTCATCGGTTCCTTTCCGGTTGACGGAAGGCGATCATAGCAGAGAGGCCGGGTGTCGGCGTCTGGCCTCAGGACGGGGCCAGCGGCAGCCGCACCTCGAGCTCGCTCCCCTGCCCCGGCCCGTCGCTGCGGGCCTCGACCCGGCCGCCGTGCATCTCCACCAGGCTGCGCACCAGGGTGAGGCCGATGCCGAGGCCCGCGCCCTCGCGGTCGAGCGCCTGCTCACCCTGGGCGAAGAGGTCGAAGACCCGGGGGAGCAGCTCGGCCCCAATACCGATGCCGTCGTCGCGCACGCGGACCACCGCCTCGCCAGGCGCCCCGCGCCCGGCCGTGATATCGATGTGCCCGCCCGGCTCCGTGAACTTGACGGCGTTGCGCAGCAGGTTCGAGAGCACCTGCTCCAGGCGCGTCGCGTCCCCCACCAGCGGCAGCGGCTCTCGGGAGAGGTCCAGCCGCAGGTTCTGGGACTTGGCCTCGGCCAGCGGCCGGGTGGTATCCACGGCTTGGCGCACGATCTCCACCAGGTCCAGGAGCTCGCGCCGCAGCTCCACCTTGCCGCGAGTGATCCGTGACACGTCCAGCAGGTCGTCCACCAGGCGCACCAGGTGCTGGATCTGGCGCCGGATGATGGCCACCGATTTCTCCATCGGCGACGACGAGGGGCCGAGCTGCTCCAGGAGATAGGAGGCGTTGGCGATGGCCCCCAGCGGGTTGCGCAACTCGTGGGCCAGCATGGCCAGGAACTCGTCCTTACGATGGTCGGCCTCGGCCAGGGCCTCGGCCCGGGCACGCAGCTCGCCGGCCAGGCGCTCGCTCTCGCGGGTGCGGGCGGCCAGACGGTCGCGCATCTCGCGGAAGGCGGCGGAGAGGCGCGCCACCTCGGTGATCTTGCTGCCATCGCCGAGAGGCGCCGCGAGGTTGCCCGCCGTCAGCTCGTCCACGGCTTCGGAGAGGGTCTGGAGGGGCAGGGCGATGCGGCGCGCCGCGAGGATGCCGCCCGCCACCGCCAGCGGGATCAGAGCCAGGAGCAGCCCGCAGGCCACGTCGCGCCCGCGGCGGACCCCGGCCAGGTCGGCAGACTGCGGCCGCTCGACCGCCACCATCCAGCCGACCCCCGGCACCCGGGCGAAACCGACCACGCCGCTCTCCCGCTTCATGGCGCCGCTGGAGCGGACCCTGCGGTCCCAGCCGTCCGGCAGCCTGGGGAGCCGCGCGAGATCCGGCGGCAGCGCGTCACGGGAGGCGATGGGCCGGCCATGGCCGTCGTTCAACGCGACGCTGGACCCCGGCCGGACGATGCGCTCGCCCAACGCCTCGGAGTCGTAGGCCGTCACCAGCAGGCCGGCCAGCCGCCCCATAGCGTCGCGGACGGGAGCGCCCAGGAACAGCAGCGAGCGGCCGTCGACCTGGGAGGTCATGACCTGGATCCGCGGCTCCCGCTCCTCGCCCATCATCGCCGCCAGGCGCCGCAGGAGCTGGGGTGGCAGGGGCGCACCGGCGGCGGCGATCACCCGGCCGTCGAGGCCGAGGGTGCGGAAGGCGGTGACGTCAGGATAGGACCGGCGAGAGGCCCCGAGGAGCGTCTCCTGCGCCTCCGCCGTCAGGGGCGCCCGGCCCGCCAGGGCGGCGATGGCGAGCGTGCGGGCGCCGTTCATCTCGATGTAGTCGGAGACGTTCTGGGCGATGGCCTGGGCCTCGATCCCCCGCACGGCCAGCGCCTGCTCCTCGGCCAGCCGCTCCTCCTGGGCCGTGGCCAGCGCCGTGGCCAGGACGAGTGTCACCGAGGAGGCGATGGCCAGCGCGAGGGAGAGCCGGGCGCGCAGGGACGAGGTGTCCAGCGCCGCCAGCCGGCGGCGAAGCCATGGCAGGACCGCGACGACGGCCCCGCCCCCGCAATAGAGCGCCAGCCCCGTCCAGGCGCGGCCGGGCAGCGCCATGAAAAAACCGAAGGCCAGAAAGGCAGCGCCTGCCACCAGGTGGGCCGCCCACTCCTGCCGCCGCCGCAAGCCTGGCACGAGGGCGGCGTAGACCAGAAGGGGACCGGTGAGCAGCAGGCTCAGGCCGAGGACCGACAGGCGCAGACGCTCCACCGGATAGATCGCGCTGCGGAACAGGCCCGGGGCCATCACCATCAGCAGCCCCGCCAGAGTGGCGACCACTCCCATGAGGAATCCAAACAGGTCGCCATTTCCGCCGGCCGCCGGCCGGCCGCGCGGCAGCAGTCCCCCCAGGGCCGTCCCCAGACCGAGGACGGTGTAGACGACCACCCCGTTCACCCCTCCCACCCGGGCGAAGCTGGCCGCCAGCGCCAGCAGTGTCAGCCCGGCCATGACGTGGACGCTCAGGGCCACCCAGCGCCGGGGCCGCAGCACGGCCACCGCCAGCAGCCCCACCCCCGAGGCCAGCGCCAGCGCCCCCCACCCGATGCCGTAAGGGAGGAGCGCCCGGTAGGGCGGCGTCTGGAAGTGATGCGGCGCGATCAGCAGGAAGGCCCCCATCGTGCTGCAGAAGAGGCTCATGACCCACAGCAGAACCTCCACCGACAGCCTCGCCAGCCGCTCCCCCAGCCGCGCACCCTGAGCCCCCGAACCTTCCGTCGACAATTCCGTATCTCTCCAGATCGCCATGCGCCCCATCCCGAGCGCTAGAATGCCACCGCTCGCTCCACCCCAACCACGCACGCCGGTCCGCGGCCGTGCCGGAGGAAACCCGCCCTATGTTCGGACGACTCGGACGCCATCTCATCCCGGCCCTCGCCCTGGCGCTCGCCGGCCAAGCCGCCGCCCAGGCACCGGTCCCTTCTTCGGAGCCCCTGCTCGGCTTCAGCAATGACCGCGCCAGCGAGGAGCGGGCCCTCGAAGCCCGCTTCGACGCCGCGCTCAACGCCGCCAACCTGCGCCAGTGGCTGCAGCGCCTCTCCGCCCATCCTCACCACGTCGGCTCGCCCTGGGACAAGTCGAACGCCGAATTCATGGCCGGCCTCTTCCGCTCGTGGGGGTATCAGACCCAGATCGAGCAGTTCAAGGTCCTGTTCCCCACGCCCAAGGTGCGCCTGCTGGAGATGGAAGCCCCCATCCGTTTCAAGGCGAGCCTCGCCGAGCCGGCCCTGCCGGAGGACTCGACCTCGGGCCAGGCGGCCGAGCAGCTCCCCCTCTACAACGCCTACTCGATCGACGGCGACGTCACCGGCGAGCTCGTCTACGTCAACTTCGGCGTGCCCAAGGACTACGAGGAGCTCCAGCGCCGGGGCATCGACGTCAAGGGCAAGATCGTCATCGCACGCTATTACGGCTCGTGGCGCGGCATCAAGCCCAAGGTGGCCGCCGAGCACGGCGCCATCGGCTGCATCATCTACTCCGATCCTCATGAGGACGGCTACTTCCAGGGCGACGTCTACCCCAAGGGCGGCTACCGCGGCGACCAGAGCGGCCAGCGCGGCTCGGTGGCCGACATGCCCCTCTACTCGGGCGACCCGCTGACCCCCGGCATCGGCGCCACCGACGACGCCAGGCGGCTGGACGTCAAAAGCGCCCCGACGATCACCAAGATTCCCGTGCTCCCGATCTCCTACGGCGACGCCCTGCCGTTGCTCAAGGCCCTGGGCGGCCCCATGGCCCCCGAGGACTGGCGCGGCTCGCTGCCCATCCCCTATCACCTCGGCGCCGGCCCCGCCCGCGTCCATCTCAAGCTGGAGTTCAACTGGAACCTCTCGCCGGTCTACGACGTCATCGCCCGGCTCCCCGGCGCCGAGCGGCCGGACGAGTGGATCGTCCGCGGCAACCACCACGACGGCTGGGTCAACGGCGCCATGGACCCGCTCAGCGGCATGGTGGCCGAGCTGGAGGAGGCCCGCGCCGTGGGCGAGCTGGCGAAGGCCGGCTGGAAGCCGAAGCGCACCATCGTCTACGCCGGCTGGGACGGCGAAGAGCCCGGCCTGCTGGGCTCCACGGAATGGGCCGAGACCCACGCCGCCGAGCTGCGCGACCACGCCGTCGTCTACATCAACTCGGACAGCAACTCCCGCGGCTACTTCGGCGCCGGCGGCTCCCACACTCTGGAGACCTTCGTCAGCCAGGTGATCCGCGACGTCCCCGACCCCGAGAAGGGGGTCAGCGTCCTCGACCGTGCCCTCGCCGCCAACGTCCTGTTCGGGCCTCCCGACCAACAGCAGGAGGCGCGGGACGCGCGCGCCAGCAAGACCCTCCACCTCGAGGCGCTGGGCTCGGGCTCGGACTTCACCCCCTTCCTCCAGCATCTCGGCATCGCCGCCCTCAACATCGGCTACGGCGGCGAGGAGCAGTACGGCCAGTACCACTCCATCTACGACAGCTTCGACCACTACGTCCGCTTCGGCGATCCGAAGTTCGAGTACGGCGTGGCCCTGGCGAAGACCGGCGGCCGGCTCACCCTGCGCCTCGCCGATGCCGACGTCCTGCCGTTGACCTTCGACCCCTTCGCCACCGCGGTGGGGAAGTACGTGGAGGAGGTCGTCAAGCTCACGGACACCCTGCGGCAGGAGGCTGAGGAACGCAACCGGCGGCTCGACGACAAGCTCTTCCAGTCGGTGGACGACCCCACGCAGACGTGGGTGGCGCCGCCGCGCCTGGACCCCGCCCCCTACCTCAACTTCGCGCCCCTCCAGAACGCCGTCGCGGCCCTGAAGAAGAGCACCGCCGATTACTCGAAGGCCTGGGCCGCCGCCACCGCGGGCGGCAAGGCCCTGCCGGCCGAGACGGCCAACCGCCTGAACGAGGTCCTGATGAAGTCCGAGCGCGCCCTCACCCGTCCCGAGGGGCTGCCGCGCCGCTCCTGGTACGTGCACCAGATCTACGCCCCCGGCTTCTACACCGGCTACGGCGTGAAGACCCTCCCCGCCGTGCGCGAGGCCTTGGAGCAGCGCAACTGGAAAGAGGCCACGGATCAGATCCCGAACGTGGCCGCCACCATCGAGGCGTTCGCCCGGGAGGTCGACAAGGCGACGGCGGTGCTGTCGGCGAAGTAGCCGAGCTCATTTAGAATGCCTCGCTATGCTCACCCAGATCCGCCTTCTCGTTCCGGTCCTCGCCCTGGCCCTCGCCGGCCGGGCCGCCGCCGAAGCTCCGGCTCCCGCTGCGGAGCCCCTCCTCGGCTTCAGCCATGACCACGCCAGCGCCGAGCGGGACCTCGAAGCCCGCTTCGACGCGGTCCTCGACGCCGCCAACCTGCGCCAGTGGATGCAGCGGATCACCTCGCATCCTCACCACGTGGGATCGCCCTGGGATAAGGCGAATGCCGAGTTCATGGCCGGCCTTTTCCGCTCGTGGGGATACCAGACCCAGATCGAGCAGTTCAAGGTCCTGTTCCCCACACCCAAGGTGCGCCTGCTGGAGATGGAGGCGCCCACCCGCTTCAAGGCGAGCCTCGCCGAGCCGCCCGTGCCCGGGGACTCGACCTCTGGCCAGACGGCCGAGCAGCTCCCCCTCTACAACGCCTACTCGATCGACGGCGACGTCACCGGCGAGCTCGTCTACGTCAACTTCGGCGTCCCCAAGGACTATGAGGAGCTGCAGCGCCGGGGCATCGACGTCAAAGGCAGGATCGTCATCGCCCGCTACGCCGGCTCGTGGCGCGGCATCAAACCCAAGGTGGCCGCCGAGCACGGCGCCATCGGCTGCATCATCTTCTCCGATCCCCATGAGGACGGCTATTACCGGGGCGACGTCTATCCCAAGGGCGGCTACCGCAACGACAGGAGCGGCCAGCGCGGCTCGGTGGCCGACATGCCCCTCTACGCGGGCGACCCGCTCACCCCCGGCGTCGGCGCCACCGAGGACGCCAAGCGGCTGGACGTCAAGAGCGCACCCACGATCACCAAGATCCCCGTGCTCCCCATCTCCTACGGCGACGCGCTGCCGCTGCTCCAGGCTCTGGGCGGCCCCATGGCCCCCGAGGACTGGCGCGGCTCGCTGCCCATCCCCTACCACCTCGGCGCCGGCCCCGCCCGCGTCCACCTCAAGCTGGCGTTCAACTGGGACCTCGCGCCCCTCTACGACGTCATCGCGCGGCTCCCCGGCGCCGAGCGGCCGGACGAGTGGGTGATCCGTGGCAACCACCACGACGGCTGGGTCAACGGCGCCACGGACCCGGTGAGCGGCCTGGTGGCCGAGCTGGAGGAGGCCCGCGCCCTCGGCGAGCTGGCGAAGACCGGCTGGAAGCCGAAGCGCACCATCGTCTACGCCGCCTGGGACGGCGAGGAGCCCGGCCTGCTCGGCTCGACGGAATGGGCCGAGACCCACGCCGCCGAGCTGCGCGATCACGCCGTCGTCTACGTCAACTCGGACAGCAACTCCCGCGGCTTCTTCAATGCCGGCGGCTCCCACACCCTCGAAACCTTCGTCGGCCAGGTGGTGCGCGACGTCCGCGACCCGGAGAAGGGGATCAGCGTCCTCGACCGCTCCCTCGCCCGCGCCGCCCTGACCGGACCGGCGGAACGCCAGCAGGAGGCGCGCACCGGCAAGCGGCTGCGCCTCGAACCCCTGGGCTCGGGCTCGGACTACACCCCCTTCCTCCAGCATCTGGGGATCTCGGCCCTCAACATCGGCTACGGCGGCGAATCGGAGTACGGGCAGTACCACTCGGCCTACGACTCCTTCGACCATTTCCTCCGCTTCGGCGATCCCAAGTTCGAGTACGGCGTGACCCTGGCGAAGACCGGCGGCCGGCTCGTCCTGCGCCTCGCCGACGCCGACGTCCTGCCGCTGACGTTCGACCCCTTCACCGCCGCGGTGGGGAAGTACGTGGACGAGGTCGTCAAGCTCACGGACACCCTGCGCCAGGAGGCCGAGGAGCGCAATCAGCGGCTGGACGACAAGGTCTTCCAGGCGGTGGACGACCCCACCCAGACCTGGGTGGCACCGCCGCGCCTGAATCCCGCACCCTACCTCAACTTCGCGCCGCTCCAGAACGCCGCCGCGGCCCTGAAGCAGAGCACCGCTGCCTATGACAAGGCCTGGGCCGCCGCCACCGCGGGTGGCAGAGCGCTGCCCCCGGAGACGGCCAACCGCCTGAATGAGATCCTGATGAAATCGGAGCGCGTCCTCACCCGCACCGAGGGGCTGCCGCGCCGCTCCTGGTATGTGCACCAGATCTACGCCCCCGGCTTCTACACCGGCTACGGCGTGAAGACCCTCCCCGCCGTGCGCGAAGCCCTGGAGCAGCGCAACTGGAAAGAGGCCACCGACGAGATCCCCATCGTCGCCGCCACGATTGAAGGCTTCGCCAGGGAGATCGACCGCGCGACGGCGGTGCTGGGGACGAAGTAGTGACCAAAACGCAACCACCGGGTTGCATTCTCGCCGGAGCACAGGTAAGATGCAACCAGGAGGTTGCCTATGACCAACACAGACCGTATCGAAAAGAACATCCTGCTGCACGCACCCAAGGCGCGTGTCTGGCGCGCGCTCACCAACGCCGGCGAGTTCGGCTCCTGGTTTGGCGCCAGGCTGGAATCAGATTTCGCCGTTGGCAAGCCCGTGACGGGAAATATCACGTACCCCGGCTACGAGCACTTGAAGCTCGAGGTCACCGTCGAGCGGATGGATGCCGAGCGGCTCTTTTCCTTTCGCTGGCACCCGTACGCGATCGATCCGAAGGTCGACTACTCGCAGGAGCCGACGACGCTCGTCGAGTTCCGGCTCGAAGAGGTGGCGGACGGCACGCGGCTCACCGTGATCGAATCCGGCTTCGATCGCATTCCGGCCGAACGCCGCGCCGAGGCGTTCCGCATGAATGACAACGGCTGGGCCCAACAGATGGAGAACATCCAGCGCCATGTCGCAGGCTAGTCCCATCGCAGCCGCGCAGGTGCGGGACGCGGCGCCGCTTTTCGCGGCACTCGGGGACGAGACGCGGCTTCGCCTCCTCGTTCGGCTCGCGGCGAGCGGACCCGAATCGATCACGCATCTGAGCGCGGAGTCCACGGTATCCCGTCAGGCGATCAAGAAGCACCTGGACGTACTTTCCAAAGCCGGCCTCGTCCGCGGCGACCGCCGCGGACGCGAGCACATCTGGGAGTTGGAGCCGAAGCGGTTCGCCGACGCGTGCGAGTATCTCGACCGGATCTCGCGGCAATGGGACGACGCCCTGGACCGACTGAAGCATTTCGTCGAGGACTAGATCGCGGTGCGCCGGCCGGCCGCGGCGATGATCGCGCCGTGGGAACGAGGCCGGAGCGCGGGCCTGACTGCGCTCCGGCCTTTGATTTGATTCTTGGGGAGCTTTGTATGCGTCATTGTTGTCAATTAGGGTAATTAGAACAAGTGCCAGGGGGCGGTGCGTTGTAGATCGTGTAGTTGGCCTGTGCGTCACACGTCGCCCCGAAGAAAAACGCCTGCCTCCAGGCCGCACACGAGGTAGGGGAACAGAAAGGTCCAGCCGACCCGACGTTATGGCCAAGGCTGGAAATACACTGTGATTGGTTATTGCAGTTCCAATTGGCGTAGGAGTATCCCGATGCCGTGTTGCCTGCCTGAATCACGGTAAACGCGAGTCCGGCAATCGTCATCGTCCCCGTTCGCTGACTCGTGCCCGGATTCGCCGCAACCGAATAGCTGACCGTGCCGTTGGCACTACCACTGCTGCCCGAAACCACGGTGATCCAACTGTCGTTGCTCCTGGCCGTCCAGGCGCAACCGCTTCCGGCGGTGACGGTGACGCTGTTGCTGCCGCTACTCGACCCGAACGATTGATTCGTCCTGTTAAGGGAGTAGGCGCAGACGTTCAAAGAGACGTTTTGGCAGATAGACTGTTCCGAAAGATCGAAGGCGCAAACTGAGAAGTCGCGTTTGCCCTGGATCGACGGAGTGCCGCTCAAGATCCCGTTGAGACTGAGAGAAATGCCGAAAGGGGGGAAGCCGACATTAGGACCGAGTTGAAAGTGATACGGGGGATTCCCGCCAGCGGGGTTTGTTGTGGGAGGGAACGTGCCGCAGAGGTCTAAGGCAGTAGGAGTGGGAGTGCAAAACGAGAAAGAATACGGAACCCCGACTGAGGCGTCCTTAAGCACCGTAGGAGCATCGAAGGCCAATGGACCGGGCACGGTGGGCGGAAAAGCGGCCGTGTCGGCCACGCTCGCCATCGTGTCCTGGGGGTTGAAGTAGACCTTCGAACGCCCCGTCCTCGTATCGGTCACCGTGATCGTGTACTGAACGTTCGAAAGCGCGCCGTAGAAGACCCAGAAATCTCCGTTGACCGACGTCCCGTCCAATACTTTGACGACGAGCTCCACGTTGGAGCTGCCGAAGAACCAGAAATAGCCGGTGTCGGAGGTCAGAGGCACTGCCTGTCCCGTGCCGCTCGTCCCGAGATGGAGCGCCTGCCACGCCACCTGGACCCTGAATCGGCCGGAGCTCAGGCAGAGCGTCGTCGCGTCGGTGACGCAACCGCGCTGGGCCTTCGCGGCGGGTTCGATCCGTGGCGCGGCGGCAGACGCCAGCAGCTCCTCGGCCGAAGGTGCGACAACGGAAATGGCATCGGTTGCGATCGGCGCGGTGGAAGGAGCGGAAAACGCCGACGTGTCGGCCACGCTCGCCATCGTATCCTGGGAGTTGAAGTAGGTCTTCGAACGCCCCGTCTTCGTATCGGTCACCGTGATCGTGTACTGAACGTTCGAAAGCGCGCCGTAGAAGACCCAGAACTGTCCGTTGACCGGCGTCCCGTCCAACACCTTGATGATGAGCTCCACGTTGGAGCTGCCGAAGAACCAGAAATAGCCGGTGTCAGAGGTCAGAGGCACCGCCTGTCCCGTGCCGCTCGTTCCGAGATGGAGCGCCTGCCACGCCACTTGGACCTTGAATCGGCCGGAGCTCAGGCAGAGTGTCGCCGCATCGGCAACGCAGGCTCCTTCGCTGTTCGGGGTGGCTACCACGATCTCCAAGTCCACAAGGGTGACACCCTTGCCTGCCAGATTCGGAAATACCACTGCAAGATTGCCGCCCCAGGGTCCCGGGGCGCCGAAGAAGGTAGCTGGGTCGAGGCTGATGGGGCTGCCGAAGACCGAAGTCCCGTCGGTCCTCTGCATATCGACCGTTGCGGATAAGACGGGGTGGGGCGAATGCCAAGTCAGGGGGATGCTGCCGGAGAAATAGCCGATCCGCAGTGCGGCGCCGGTCTGTGGCACATTGCCCGCTCCCAGCAGCCCGCTCGGATACAGGTCGGTTCCGTTGAGTGAGATAGCGGTGATAGCGACGGTCGAAGTGCCGTCCCCGTTGTCGGTGAACGACTCGTCGGTGACCAACGGCGTCGTATCAAGCCCGCAGCAGTAAGAAGGCAGGTGCTGTGGGGTGCCGTCAAAGTGCAAAGTAAAGCTGCCCGGCCCGCTGATACTGTGCAGGCGCCTCGTATCGTCGGCGGTCAGCAGCTCGAAGTCGAACGTGGAGCCATACGGGCCACCAGCGCCGGTCCCTGCAGCGCCGACGGGCGATCCAGCCAGCCAAGCCAGACCATTCAGGAAGAGCACGGTCCCAATGACGAGAAGCCTACTCATCGGCGAATTCCCAGTATGTTTACTCATTGGCGAGCTCCTAGTTTGTTCTTGCATTCCAAAGGTGGCGACCAGAGCGACGGCACCTGCCCAGGAGTTTGCGATCGATTCCTGGCCTTTTCCGCCAACTGACCAGCATACTACCGATATTTTTGGAATGTCTAATAGAAAAGTGCGGATGCGTGCACTACGCGGCAACCCAGAACCCCTCTCCGCCTGGGAGAGGGACACGGGTGAGGCTTCGGAGGGGTATAGACCGACGATTCAGCAGGCACTTTCCAGAGACACCCTCTCAGACTCTCTGATGAGGCCTACATCTCGTCCAGCAGCTTCTGCCGCTTGGCGTTGAATTCGTCCTGGCTGATCAGCCCCTCGTCGAGCAGGCCCTTCAACTGGCGGAGCTTCTCGGCCGTCGGGCTGGCCGCCGGCGCTGGAGGAGCCGCGGCGGTAGCCGGAGCTGGCTGGGGCGCCATGGCGTCGCGCATCATCCCCGGGAGCATGGCGCCGAGGCCGGCGCCCATGCCGATCCCGAGGCCTGCGCCCACGGTGCCGCCCGCGCCGCCGCCCGGCTGTGCGGCGGCGTCGCCGATGGCGCGGGCGGTCTTGAACTTCATGTAGGTGTTCATGTCGCCGATGGCGCCCATGCCGCTGCGCTCGTCGATGAGCTTCTGCACCTCTTCGGGCGGCGTGATGGCGCCCAGGTAGAGGTCCACCAGCTCGATGCCGTACTTGTTGAAGTCGTCCGCCACCCGGGCCTTGAGGCCCATGGCCAGCTCGTCGTAGAGCTTCGGCAGGTCGAAGACCGAGGTCAGGTTCTCGCCCAGCACGTCGGTCAGCCGGGCGACGATGACGTCGCGGAAGTAGTCCTCGACCCCCTCGGAGCTGTAGATGCCGCGGGTGCCGACCACGGAATTGACGAACACCTGGGCGTTGGTCACCCGCACGGCGAATTTGCCGAAGGCGCGCAGTCGCACCATGGCCAGCTCATGGTCGCGGAAGATCACCGGCTCCTTGGTCCCCCACTTGAGGTCGAGGAACGTCTTGGTGGAGACGAAGTACACCGCCGCCTGGAACGGCGAGGTACCGCCGAAGGGGATGCCGAAGAGACTGGCGAGGATCGGCACGTTCTGCGTCGCCAGTGTGTGGCGGCCCGGGAGGAAGGTGTCGAGGGCCTTGCCGTCGCGGTAGAACACCGCCTGCTGGCTCTCCTCGACGATGAGCTGGCTGCCGAGCCGGATGGCCGCCGTGCCCTCGCGCGGCCAGCGCGCCACCATCGTGTTGCCGGTCGGGTCCTGATATTGGATCACGTCCATTTCGTGGTCTCCTGAGGTTGCCGAGAGATCGTCAAGCGCTCTGCCCGCCCTGCACGGCGGTGCCGATGACCTGCTTGCGCTGCTTCCACCTGTCGTCCAGCACCCGCACCTCCTGCTGCAGATGGTCGAGAGCCGGCGCGGGGTCCTCGGCGCCCGGCGCGGGCACCGCGGCGATGCCGGCCTCGAGCTGCGCCAGGTCTTCCACCACCGAGAGGTCGAACTCGTAGAGCCGCTGCAGTTCCGCCTCGCCGATCTTCACCGGATCGAACAGCCCGCTGGCCCCGTAGTCGCTGAAGCGGACCGCCTGCGACAGGCCGTCGAGCTGCCGGTCGAGGCGGTCGAAGCCGTTGAGGGCGCCGATCTTGCCGGCGTCCGTATAGCTGCGGGTGCGGTCGCGCAGGGCCGACTTCAGGCGCCCCAACTCCGACGCCAGATGCTCGCGCAGCAGCCGGTCGACGTCGCGCCGCAGCTCGCGGTCCTGGAATCCCCGATAGCCGGGGATCTTCTCGCCGAGCTTTTCGAGGACGTTTCGTTGCGCCTTGGCCTCATCGTAGCCGTTGGTCATGCTCTCCTCCGTTGTGGGCTTTGGTCATCCTATCGCACTGTGGATGGGCTTCCCGCTCTCCTCGGATTCCGCTATCCTTCCGCCCAGTCACGTTCAGAAGGCAGTATTTGATTGCTTAGAAGCCAATCGAAACTCCGCGGCGCGCAATCCCTGGCGCTGGTCCTCCTCCTCACCCTGCCGCTCGCCGGGGGCTGCTCGCGCGATTCGGTACGCAATCCCAACCTCTTGCTGGTGACTGTGGACACCGTCCGCGCCGACCACCTGGGCTGCTACGGCTACCGCGCGGCGGTGACCCCCTGGCTCGACGGTCTGGCGAAGGAGGGGCTCCGCTTCGACGCCGCCTCGTCCAGTGTGCCATTGACCCTGCCGTCCCACGCCACGGTGCTCTCGGGACTGCTGCCGCTCCACCATGGCCTGCGCAACAACGGCGCCGGCGCGCTGCCGGCGGGGACGGCCACGCTGGCCACCCTGCTCGCCGGGAGCGGCTACCGCACCGGCGCCTTCGTGGGGGCCTTCGTGCTGGACCGGCGGTTCGGCCTGGGGCAGGGCTTTGAGGTGTACGACGACGAGATCCCGCGCGACCCCAAGGCCGGCGTCTCCCTGGAGTCGGAGCGGCCGGGCCGCGAGGTGGTGGACCGCGCCCTGGCCTGGCTCAAGAATGAGGACGATCGCCGGGATCGCCGGGACGACCGCCCCTTCTTCCTCTGGGTGCACCTCTACGACGCCCACGCTCCTTATACGCCGCCGGCGGCCTGGAGTTTGCGCCACCCCGGCCGCCCCTACGACGGCGAGATCTCGGAGGTGGACGAGCAGGTGGGCCGTCTACTCGCCGAGCTCGACCGCCGGGGCGTCGCCGGCCGCACGGTGGTGGCGGTGGCGGCCGACCACGGCGAGTCGCTGGGCGAGCACGGCGAGCTGACCCACGGCCTGCTCCTCTACGAGCCGACGCTCCACGTGCCGCTGATCCTGCGGGCGCCGGGCAACCTCACGCCGCGAGTGGTGCGGACGCCGGTGAGCCTGGTGGACCTCGCCCCCACCCTGGCCGGTCTGCTCGGCAAGGCCTTCGCCGGTCCGGGCGTGCGACCGCGCGACGGCCGTGACCTCGCCGCCGACCTCCTCGCCGGCCGCGAGCCCGCGGCCAGCGAGGTCTACGCCGAGAGCCAGTACCCGGCCATCTTCGGCTGGAGCCCCCTCGCCGCCCTCCGCCGGCGCGACCTCAAATACATCGCCGCGCCGAAACCGGAGCTGTACGACCTGGGGAAGGACCCGAAGGAGACGGCCAATCTCCTGGACCGTCTGGAACCTGAGCCAGCCGCGAAGGGCTTCGCGGCGCGGCTGGCCGAGATCGAAGCCGGCGCGGTGGCGGCTCCTCGCCCGACAGCCGCGGACGCCGAGGCCCGGGCTCGTCTGGCGAGCCTCGGCTACGTGGCCGGCGCGGCGGCCCGGCCCACGCCGGGAAAACCCGGGGCCGCGGCGGGAATTGATCCGAAGACCATGGTCGACCTCTTCCAGCGCTTCGAGCGGGCGAACACGCACCTCCAGGACGGCGACACCAAGGCCGCCCTCGGCGATCTCGAAGCCCTGGTGGCGGCCGATCCGGCCAACCCGGTGTTCCGCGGCAAGCTGGCCGAGGCGTGGCGCAGCCAGGGGGATTTCGGCCGGGCGGTGCCGCTCTACCGGCAGGCCGCCGAGGCGTCGCCGTCGGACCCGGAGGCCTGGTACAACCTGGCCGCGGCCCTCCAGGAGGCGGGCCGGCTGCCGGAGGCGCGCAGCGCCATCGAGCGGGCGCTGAAGCTCGACGCGAACCGGCCCGAGGCGCACAACACCCTGGGCATCGTGGAGATGGGCGAAGGCAAGCTCGAGCCGGCGCGCCGGGAGTTCGAGACGGCCGCCCGGCTCGATCCGCGCAACGCCCACGCCCTGAACAACCTCGGCAATGTGCTCAAGGCGATGGGCAAGCTCGACGACGCCGAGCACGCCTACCAGCGCTCGGCCGCTCTCGCCCCGCGCTACGCCGAGCCGCTCAACGGCCTCGGCACCCTGGAGGTGGAGCGCGATCAGCCGCGAGCGGCACTTCCTTATTTCGAGCGCGCTCTCGCCCTCGCTCCGGGGTACCATGAGGTTCGGCTCAACCGCGCCATCGCGCTCGACCTCGCCGGCGACCCCGCCGCGGGGATGAGCGCGTACCGGGATTTCCTGGCCGCCACGAAGGAAGACCCGAGGTTCGCGGAACAACGTCGCGCCGCGCAGCAGCTCCTCGCCCGGCTCACCAGCCATGCGGCGGGGGGAGCGCCGGCCGGGAGGAGGTGATCGAGGGCTCCACAGCCGTGCTGTCGCCGCAGTCTTCGTACCGTTCCGTTCGACAAGAGAATGGATTTTGATGGCATACGATCCAAGAGAAGGAGACGAATCATGAACCGAGGGAACCTCAGGGCGAAATTCGCCCTCGCGACCGGGCTGGCCTTGACGGCCGCGCTGTTGCTGCTGCCGGCCGCCCAGGCCCAGACCGCGGGCGCCAACCTGGTCGGCAAGGTGCAGGACAAGAGCGGCAAGCCGCTCCCGGGCGCCACCATCACCGCCACGCAGAAGGACACCGGCCTCACCCGCAGCACCGTCACCGAGAGCGACGGCACCTTCCGGCTGCCGTCGGTGCCCGTCGGCACCTACACCGTCGTGACGGAGCTCAACGGCTTCGCCACCGTCACCGTGCAGGAGGTGCGGCTCAACGTGTCCACCGACCGCGAGCTGACGGTCGACATGAGCCCCTCCACGGTGGAGGAGTCGATCACCGTGGTGGACGAGGCGCCGCTCTTGCAGACCACGCCCACCATCGGCGCCGTGGTCAGCGAGAAACAGCTCGAGAACCTGCCGCTCAACGGCCGCCAGTTCGCCAACCTGGCCATCCTGGCTCCCGGCACGAGCCTGTCCTACAACTCCGACCCGACCAAGCCCGGCCAGCTCACCGTGGCGCTCAATGGCGGCATCGGCCGCAACGTCAACTACCTGGTCGACGGCGGCGACAACATGGACGACACCATCGGCGGCGCGCTGCAGAACTTCAACCTGGAGAGCGTCCAAGAGTTCAACATCCAGACGCAGCAGTACAAGGCCGAGTACGGCCGCTCCACCGGCGGCGTGCTGACCGTCGTCACCAAGAGCGGCACCAACAACTTCGCGGGCAGCGCCTGGGGCTTCTTCCGCAAAGACAGCCTGAACACCGAGACCGAATCCGAAAGGACCGCTGACACCCTTGCCAGAAGCAAGGGCGAGCCGGCGCCCGGCAAGTCACCCTACGACCGCAAGCAGTACGGCTTCTCCCTGGGCGGCCCCATCGTCAAGGACAAGGTCCATTTCTTCGCCACTTACGAGAAGACCGATCGCAAGACCGAGTACACCGTCAACAGCGGCGGCGTGTTCCCGCAGTTCGACGGCAAGTCCTTCCCGACGCCGTTCCAGGACGACCTGATCACGGCGAAGGTGACCGCGAACCTTTCGCCGAAGCAGTTCCTCCAGGTGCGCTACGGCTACCAGAAGAACACCGACAAATATGGCGCCAGCTCGCTGGCGGCCCCCGACTCGCTGGGCACCGTCTCCAACAAGTACAGCTCCATTCTGGCCGGCCACAGCGTCCAACTCGGCGCCGACAGCCTCAACGAGATCGTCTTCCAGTATACGAAGTTCAACAACATCATCACGGCAGACTCCACCGCCCGCTATCTCTACTTCCCGTCGGGCGCCCACAGCGGCCAGAACGTCAACACGCCGCAGAGCACGAACCAGACGAAGTATCAGTACAAGGACGACTACAGCTTCAGCCGCAACCTGTTCGGCCGCACCAACAACTTCAAGGCCGGCATCAACTACATCCATGAGCCGACGCTCGGCGGCGACTTCACCACCGGCACCAGCGGCCAGTTCTCGTTCAAAGCCGACGACATCAACTCGCCGGTGACCGACATCACGTTCTTCGGCGGCTTTGCCGGTGACAAGACTCCCGTCAACCAGTACAGCGGCTATCTCCAGGACGACCTCCTGGCCGGCGACCGGCTGACGGTCAACGTCGGCCTGCGCTACGACTACTGGACCGGCTTCGACCTCGACCAGCGCGCCAACCCGATCTGGCAGGCGCTGTCGACGCAGACCAAATACAACGAGTTCTACCTCAAGGACTTCCAGGGCGGCGGGGGCGGCAAGCTGAAGAACGACAAGAACAACTGGGCCCCTCGCGTCGGATTCACCTACGATGCCAAGGGCGACGGGCGGCATCTGGTACGCGGCGGCTGGGGCATCTACTACGACTTCCCTTACACCAACGCCACCATCCTGTTCCCGGCCACCGCGGTGCAGTCCAACTACGGCGTGGTCTACAACGCCAGTGACCCGGATGGGATCCGCAACCCGGACAATTCCTTCTTCCGGCCCGGACAACCGCTGCCGCCGAACAGGCTCCCCCCGGGCGTGCCACCCAACGAGATCGCCTCGCCCACGCTCGCGACCCCCTACTCACGGCAGGGTTCCCTCGGCTATTCCTGGCAGGCGACCCCCTGGCTGGGGCTCAACATCGAGGCCACCAACATCGCCTATCGCGACATCCCCTTCCGTTTCCGCGCCAACCCCGTCGATCCGGCCACCGGCCAGCGGCGGTTCCCGCAGTTCAACAACTTCCGGCTGTGGTACGGCGGCGGCTTCGCGGACTACAAGGGCGGCAACTTGAGCTTCCGCGCCCGCGCCAGTCAGAAGTTGGAGATCCTGGGCTTCTACACCTACTCGAAGGCGACCGGCAACGTGCTGGCCGGCGCCGACGAGTTCCGCCTCACCGACGTCGGCCACCAGCCCGATCTGGGGAGCGCCCGTGACGTTTCGGTCAACCCGCTCAATCCTCTGTGCGGCGCCTGCACGGGTCCCCTGGACACCGACGCGCGGCACCGGGTCACCCTGAGCGGCGTCTACCAGGCGCCCTATGGGGTCAACGTGGCCGGCATGTTCCGCTACCGGTCCGGCCTGCCCTACACCATCCATGCGTCGAAAGACCTCAACGGCGACGGCTTCAAGCTCGACCTGCCGCCGGGCGTCTCGGGCGTCAACACCGCCCGCGGCGCTTCCTTCTCGCAGTTCGACCTGCGGCTCTCGAAAGACTTCACCTTCGGGCCTGTTGGCCTCGAGCTGATCGCCGAGGTGTTCAACCTGTTCAACGAGAAGAACCCGAACGCCTACACCCTGGACTTCGATCCGAATACCGGCCTTCCGATCGGAGCCCACCCCACCGCCTTCGCCGGCAGCCCGCTACAGGGCGAGCAGCGCCTGGCGCAGCTCGGTCTGCGGGTCAAGTTCTAGGCACCGGTCCGCTTGCGGCTGTCCTGGGGGCGCTCCGGCGCCCCCTTTCGTTTGTCGCCGTCTTTCTGTCGATTCGGGGGCCACTCGCCGGGCCTGCTGACCTCCCGCTTCTCCTGCACCACCGGCACCGCGTGCTCCTCGGGCACGAGGTGCGAGCCGTGGCGGCTGGCATAGACCTTGGTGAGCTCGGCGCCGAAGAAAAGGATTTGGGACGAGTAGTAGATCCAGAGCAGGAGGACCACCACCGAGCCCGCCGCGCCGTAGCTGGAGACGACGCTGGTGCGCGCCAGGTAGAGCCCGATCAGGAACTTGCCGATGGTGAACAGCAGGGCGGTCATCGTCGCCCCGATCCACACGTCCCGCCACGCGAGCTTCACGTCCGGCAGGACTTTATAGATCATCGCGAAGAGCAGGGTCACGACACCGAAAGAGACGAGGAAGGTGAGGACTTCAATCAGGATTTTCGCGCCCGGGAGCAGTCCCGTCGCCCAGGCTCCCACGGCGGTCACCGCCGCCGAGACGACGAGCGAGATGAGCAGCAGGAAGCCGATCCCCAGGATCATGCCGAAGGAGACGAGGCGGGTCATGATGAAGCTTCGCAGCCCCTGGCCCGGCTTGGCCTCCACGTCCCAGATTTTGTTGAGGCTGTCCTGGAGCTGCACAAAGACGCCGGTGGCGCCGAACAGGATGGTCACCACGCCGATCACCGTCGCCAGCACGCCCGAGCCATGCTTGCCGGCGCTGGCGATCATGGACTGGATGGCCTCGCCCCCCTGCGGCCCCACCAGCCCGCGGAGCTCGCCCACGAGCTGCCCCTGGACCGCGT
The DNA here is from genome assembly GCA_021154885.1 of Thermoanaerobaculum sp. Taxonomy (GTDB): domain Bacteria; phylum Acidobacteriota; class Thermoanaerobaculia; order Multivoradales; family UBA5704; genus DATARR01. The sequence goes on along the minus strand of JAJKHS010000144.1, from coordinate 76,293 downwards.
CACGGCTGTAGATCAGGCTGGCAACGGCGATCACGATCAGGAGCATGGGGGCGAGGGAGAAGATCGCGTAGTAGGCGAGCGCCGCCCCGAGCGAGAGGGAGTCGTCGTCCTGCCATTCCTTGAAGCTGTCTTTGATCAGGCCGAATCCGGATTTGGGATTCATCGAAGTTCCTCCTTGCGAGTAGGATCACGGAGCGGGCCGGGGCACCTCCAAAGGCTCGAAACGGAAGCGGCTCTCGCCGAACGAGAACGACCAGCGGCCCGGGGCCGGGCTGCTGAGGAACGGCGCCGACAGGCGCGGATAGGCCGCGGGCTCCAGCGCCTTGCCTGCCTTATCGCCTTGATTGCCGCTTTTATTGCCAATATTGGCCCGGCGGCCGGGGAGGAAATCGAGGCGGGCACCGCTGCCGGCCGTGAAGCGGATCTCCCCGTCTTCTCCCAAAGTGAGCCGCGCCGCCGCCACCTTCTTCTTCCAGGCCGCGAAGTCGCCGTCCTCCGCCCGCCGTCCCACCTGCATACCGACGCTCGCCGGCTGACGCTTCGTCACCGCCACCCAGGAGCCGGCGAGCCCTCGGCGCGGCTTGTCGGCGGGGCCGTAGTAGTCCGGGAAGCGCGCCGGGGCCGGGGCCACCTCCCAGCCGCCCGAGGTGACCAGGGCCACGTAGGTGTCACCGCAGCGCGAGACCACGATGTTGTCTCCGATGGCCTCCGGCCGCGACCACGGCGGCGCCAGGTAGGCGTGCCCCACCCCTTCGCCCGGCGTGTCGAGGCGGGCGACCACCAGGTTGCGGCTCGCCACCGCCTGATCGAGGGTGTTGAGCTCGTTCGCCTCGTCATTCTCCGGCATCCGGGTGCGGCTCCAGAGGTAGAGCGGCGCGAACTCGGGATTCCCGGCGTAGAGGGTGGCCACGATCTCCTGGCCGCCGGAGACCCGCAACGCCAGGTTGCCCACCGTCTGCGCGACGCCCAGGACGTAATCCGGCGTGGCCCAGGTGTAGAGCGCGGCGTCGACGCTCCGGCGTTTGGCCGGCTCGATCCGCCGCCGTTCCAGGATCTCGTAGGGCGGCTGCTTGCGCCGTTCGGTCAACAGGCGGGCGACGCCGTCGGGGATCGCGTAGCGGCTGACGGGCAGCTCCGGACGGTCCATGAAATTGATGTCGTCGGGGTTGCCGATGCCGGCGGCCAGCCAGGCCCAGGCCGCCCAGGGGGTGCTGCGGGGGGTCAGGGCCCAGGCGCTATTGGTGCGGCTCTTCGGTCCGGCGGGAAAGCCGCCCACCTGGCTCTGGGCCCAGGTGGCGAGGAGCAGGTCGAGCTGTCGCCGGGCGAGATCGCGCACGGCCGCCTGGGGCGCGTGATCGGCGAGCTGCAGCAGGCCCGTCAGCGACAGGGCCAGATAGCCCGGGCTCTCCGCTTCGTACCAGCCGTCGCGGTCGTGGGCGCGCAGGAACGCCTCGGCGAAGGCTCCCCAGCCCTTGGCGGCCGGCGAGTCGGGAGTGCCGGCCACCACCTGCGCCACCAGGCTGCGGGCCAGGGTGACCATGCGCTGGTTCTCGGTATCGGCGAAGGACCAGGGATTCTGGATCTGCCCCTCGCCGGGCGGCGGCGCCGCGTCGGACACGGCTTGGCGCAGGCGGGCGAGGAGCTCGGGCGGCAGGGCCTGCGGATACTGGAGCACCAGCCTCTCCAGGGGGAGCTGGGAGCGTCCGCACTCGTTGTTGTACCACTTGGTGCAGGAGTCGAGCACGCCGGCCACCCAGCGGGCCGCCTCCTCCCGGAGCTGCGGCGCGTCCGGCCGGCCCTGGTCGGCGAGGGCCGCGGCGGCCAGCGCGCCGGCGGCCAGGGGCTGGCGGCCGATCCACTTGAAATGGCTCTGGAGCTTGCGGATCTGGGCCAGCTCCATCTCCAGATAGCGCGTCTCACGGTCCGCGAGCTTCTTCCACGGCGGGGCCGCGGGAGCCGCGGGCCGCACCGCCAGGGGGGCGAGCAGCCAGCCGGCCAGGGCCAGCGCCGCAGAAAGCTTTCGGTGCACGATGGACATCCCGAGTCCCCTCTCCTCAGCCTTGGCAACATGCAGGATCGGGGCCGCCCCGCTATGATGGACAGGAAGGAGGAGCAGGGAATGGACTGGAAGACGATCCTGGAGGTGCTGGGTGTCATCGCCCTGATCGCGCTCGTCCTCTCCGCGCTCATCCTGGTGGTGGCGTTCCGGCGCCTGCGCCGCATCCGCCTGCCGCCGAACCCCGACTTCTTTACCACGGTCCGCGCCGTGCCGCTGTCGCTGGTGGTGGGGCTCGACCTCCTGGACTTGGCGCTCGACACCTTCTCCAGCCCCATCATCTGGTTCCTGCTGCGGCGGGCGAACCTCGAATCCCTGCGCCGGGTGGCGACCGTCGAGGCAATCCTCCCCTTCATGGGCCCCGTCCCGACGCTGACCCTCGCCTGGCTCGCCGCCCGCTGGCTCAACCTCGGCGAGCCGTACGATCCCGACCTCATGGAGACCGAGCGCGTGGGGCCGGGGCGGTATGTGCCGCGGCGGTGAGAACCAATTTCCCATCGCCGGCCCCGTCCGGCCCAACGGGCCGTGGGGGACGAGAAACTGGAACATTCTGTGACGAGCCCTAACACAGCCAGCGAACCAGGCTACGGCCGTCACCTGGAGCGTCGGCCCCCACTTCGACGACATCTTGCAGTCCCTCCAAGCGAATGGTGTATCCTTTGAGCGTTACGATGACCTGCCGCAGGTCACTCGCGAGGGCGATGTCCATCGAGTCGGCGACCTCAAGCTCGCCTGGTTCAAGGACCCGGACGGCAACATCCACCATCTCATCAGTGCATAGTCAAAGAAAGGAGAACCCATGCTGGCTGCGACCGAGACAACCGCTCCCGTCTCGAAGAAGATGCTCTGGGCTGGATACGTCATCAGCGCCCTACCGGTGCTGGGGCTGCTCTTCAGCGGCATCATGACTCTGATGAAGCCGGCTTCCGTCGTGGAAGCGTTCACTCAGTTCGGATATCCCGAGAGCATGATTATCGGCATCGGGATCCTCAAGCTCGCCTGTACGATCGTCTACCTCATCCCGCGCACCTCCGTCTTGGGCGCGATCCTGCTGGCCGCCTATCTCGGCGGCGCCACCGCCACAAACGTGCGCATCGGCGATCCAAGCTTCCTCGCCCCGGTCGTCTTCGGCGTGCTGCTCTGGCTGGGGCTCTACCTGCGCGAGCCCCGGCTGCGCCCGCTCCTGCCGCTGCGGCGATGAGCGCCGGAAGACGCCGGAAGATCTTTCGTCGGGCGTGTCGATTTCGTGGCCCCTCGTTCGTCGTCCTAGTAGAGCCAGGAGTCACACCCGGTCGCAACCGCCCGGAAACCTGGCTCCCAACCTGAAACCGAGAGGAGATACAGCGATGCGATTCATGGTAATCGTCAAGGCCAACAAGGACTCCGAAGCGGGCGTCATGCCGAGCGAAGAGCTGCTGACCGCCATGGGGAAGTACAACGAAGAGCTGGTGAAGGCCGGCATCATGCTCGCGGCCGAGGGGCTCCAGCCGAGCTCGAAGGGCAAGCGCGTCCGCTTCTCCGGCGACAAGCGGACGGTGATCGACGGCCCCTTCGCCGAGACCAAGGAGCTGATCGCCGGCTTCTGGCTCTGGCAGGTGAAGTCGCTGGACGAGGCGATCGAGTGGGTGAAGCGCTGCCCCAACCCCTTTCCGGGCGCGGAGTCGGAGATCGAGATCCGCCAGGTTTTCGAGGCGGAGGACTTCGGGCCCGAGCTCACACTCGAGCTGCGGGAGCAGGAGGAGCGTCTACGCGCGCAGGTGGCCGCCAAGCAGTAAGCGGCTTTGTCGAAGAAGGTGTCTCGAAAGGCCGCCCGGTCTGCCCTCCGAATCCTCACCCGGAGCGCCCCGGATTCAGCATGCCCTTTCGAGACACCGCGCTCGGGTCGTCCCCCTCACGGCCGCGGCACGTCCGTCACCACCACCCGCCCGTTGAGCGGCTGGACCTGCCGGCGGTTGCCGTCGGGGAAGGCAGGCCCGGAAAAAATGTCCCGGAGCTTTTGGATGTCGTCTTGGTTCAGCTCGATGGCGTCGTGGTAGACGATCCACTGGAAGCCCTGACCGCAGGGAGGATTGGTCAGCGAGCCGGTGTAGCGAAAAGACGTGCGACCAGCCGGCAGCAGGCGGGCCAGATCGAGCTCACCGACGACGTCGCCTGGCAGGTTCCTCCAGATCTTCGCCAGCTCGGGGTTGGACGTTCCACGATTGACGAAGACCCCGATCGCCACCACCCGGCCGCCGGGAGAGACGTTGACGAAGTGTATCTCGATCGGCCGTTCGTTGCCGCGGATCTTGTGCTCGCTGGGAGTGTGGAAATGAAATTGCTGCAGGATGTAGGTCACACCGTCGAGCTTCAGCGAGGCCAGAGGCACCCCACCTGCTGTGGCCTGAGGAATGTCGATGATGATTTTGTGGCCGTCGTTCCTCGACTTCAGGCCCGAAACCTTGCCATAGGAGAAATCGACGGCATTCAAGGATTGCTGCCTGGGGTTGACGAAATCGATGGGAGACTGCTCGCCGCCGTCCCGGCACTCCTCGTAGCAGGGCGAGAGCGAGGCCCAGTTCTCCGGGACTTGATATCCCCACGGCACATTGCAGCAGTTGACGGGGCGCGGCTGCGGCGCCGGAGGCCCGGCGCAGGCGGCGGCTAGCAGCAGGCCGACGGATAGGACGGCGAGACGGCGAAAACTGGAGATCTGCATGAGAAACCCTCCCGATTCAGTTCCGCATCAGGCGGAACGCTACGAAAATGCCGGCGAAGATCAGCCCGGAGATCCCCAGGTTGCGGAGGGCCTCCGAGTTGCCTGCGAAGCCGGCCTTCGACCCGAACTTCTGCTCCAGCCGCTGGGGATCGACCCGCGCCAGGAGCTTGCGCACACTGCTCGCGGGCACGGCGAAGTTGAGGCTCTGGCCACCGTCATAGAACGCCACCGCCACACCAACCACCTCGCCGTTGAGGTTCATCACCGGCGAGCCGCTCGAGCCCTCGGAGATGGGAGCGGTGATCTGCAGCAGCGGCCCCTTGATGAAGTCCGGGTCCTCGTCGATGCCGTTCTCGCGCCAGGCCGAGACGATGCCGTCCGACAGGGTGCTCGAAAAGCCCAGAGGATTGCCGAGCACCACCACCCGCTCCCCAGGCTCGACCGGATCGGCGCCCACCAGGGCGAGCGGCCGCAAGCGGTTGGCGGGAGCCTTGAGGATGGCGAGGTCGTGATCGGCGTCCTGGGCGAGGATGCCCCGCAGCTCGAGGACGCTCTTGTCCGCCAGCACCGCCTGCATGCGCGAGGCGCCGTTCACCACATGATGATTGGTGAGGATGTAGCCGCCGTGGATGACGAAGCCCGTGCCCTCGGCCACCTCGTCGCCCGAGGCGTCGAGGTTCTTCAGCAGGACGACCGAGCCGCGAGCCCGGTGGTTGAGCTCCTTGAGGTCTTCCGCCGCGACGGGCGCCGGCAGCGCCCATGCGCAGAGACCGCAGAGACCGACGAGACAGGCCAGCATGCGGGGTGACTTCATCGGGATCCTCTGGAAACCGGTCGGCCGCCAGCTTACTCCAGACCCACACCGCGAGGAAAGCACTGCGAGACGAAGGACTCCAGGGAGAGGACGCCGCGCCCTCTCCCTGCTACGTGTCCTCAGTGGTTGCCGCCGAAGCAACCCTTGCCATCCGTCACCGACGTCAAAACACCGCTTGCCGATGCTATCGACCGGCTGTAGCAGTCGCCGTTGGTGCTCTGCGCGAAATAGCTCTGGGACCCGTTGCGATTCTGGAATCCCGTGAGGTTTCCGGACGCGTCGAAGAGCAGCGTGTCGCTCGAGGCGACCTCGTTGGAAACGACCCCGAGAAAGGGGAAGCCATGCCCCACCTGCGCCTGCTGACTCTGAAACTTCTGATCGCTGGTCGTCGTCTGGGCAGCGGAGCCGTCCGCGTTGACGGTGAAGTTGATGTCGAGAGTCAGCGGATAGGAAAACGTTTTCTGCGCGATGGTGACCGCGCCGTGCTGGCCTGTCTGCGTCGTCACCGAGAGGAGATCCGTTTTCTGCGTGATGTTCTGGACGAACTGCGTCGCCGAGTTGACGAATCGCTGATCGTTCGAAAACCCCACCTGCTGCAGGATCGTGGTGTCCACCCGGCCGTGCGAGGTATTGACGTATCCTGAAATCGCGAAATCCCGCTGCGCCTTGGTGTTCACCGTGCCGGTGATGGTGCCGTCCGTCGCCGTCGCGAGATTTTCCTGGACCGACGGGTGCGGGCCCGAGCCGAGCGTGTTCTGGGTCACGGCGCCCGTCACGTGGCTCGCGCCGTGATCGAGGTAGAGCAGGAGCGAGCCCGTCACCTGGAAGTAGTGGTTGGAATTGAAGACGCTCAAGCCCACCTGATGGGGCTGGCCGTTGCTGAGCACGCCGGCGAACGGCGTGAGGTCGACGCGGTACGGCAGGAAATTCAGCGTCTGCACGCCGGGGATCGGCCGCCACAGCAGCGGATCGATGCCGCCGGTGAAGATCCATGGATAGACTGGAGCGAGGCCAGCCGGCTGCCCGTCGATCGTGACCTCCGCTTCGCGGAAGGCGGTGCCGCCGCAACTGAAGAGCTCGTTCGCGACATCATCTGGCACGCACGTGAACCAGAACTCGTCGCTCGACTGACTCTGCGTGATCACGTCCAGAAAGGCGCCTTCGACGTTGGCCGGCAGCGAGAACGTGGGGGCGAGAACGTCCGCCGTCGTCTGGAGCAGGACCGCGCCCCCCGGGGCACTGGCCATGGGCAGCACCACGTCGGCCGTCCGCGGCGCCGGCTCGGAGTGGGAAGGGGGGTAGAACAGCAGCCTCGCGCTGCCGCTGAGAATGCCCGTGAACGTGGAGTTGACCAGGTTGCCAAGGTTCACGTCGCCGGCCTGCGCGGCGCGGAACAACGGGCTGTAGTCGGTGAGGTCGCGCTCCACGTGCCAGGTCGGGCTGACGGCGCTGGACGGCTCGGACGTCGTGCCGAAATAGACGTTCACGTGCCCGATCGCGATCTGCGCCGTGCGATCGAACTGCCGGCCCGCCGTGCAGGAGAAGTCCGCCTCCAGCACGACCTTCGCCCACGGTCCCGGGCAACTCGCAGCCGGCGTGTAAGTGAACGGCTTCGGCGAGAAGTCCGCGAACTGGAAGTTGGAGAAGAGCTGCACGGCGCAAGGCGTCGTATGCGGCCGCGACACGGGCGGATCGGCCGTGGCGGTGTTGGACGAGCCGACCGTGGGCTGAGCCAGGCCGGGCATGGCGAGGCTGAGGCTTGCAAGGAGGGGGAGGGCGGCTTTCAACCAGGGGGACCGGGAGACATGGGGCATCGAGACGCTCCTTTCGATGAGGGCTCCATATCTTCAGTGCCTCAGGCGGTGGATTTGGTGACCTGACCGGGGGCACAGCCCTGCGCCGGTGGGGGCCGGAGCTCGTCCACAGCCGCCGATGCCTTGCCGGCGCGGTACTAGCCGATAACGGCAATAGGTTCGCCGGTTGTGGTGAAGCGCTCTGCTGCCATATATTCTGCGGGAAGGGAAAAACAACTTCGGTTTGCTTCTCATGGTTCTATCGCACGCGTTTACTCTTGGCGCGCGCGGTGTTCCCTGGAGACAGAAAATATGCCAAAGCTCTACGAATACTTCGGACTGGTAGTGCTCTTCTACTCCAACGAGCATGAACCCGTTCACGTGCACGGCAAATACCAGGGCCGTGAGAGCAAAGCCGAATTGATCGTCGCGGATGGAGTCGTAGTGGAGATCCGTTTCGGCCCTGTGCGTGGCCGGCGCCCGCTGGAAGGCGCGCAGTTGCGCGACTTTGAGACCTTGACTCGGCACTATGCCAATGATATTATCACCAAATGGATCGATTACTTTATCCTGCACAAGCAGGTTCCATCCGTGACAGTGAGTCGGAGGCTAGGGTGAAGCTCGTCGAAGGTATCAGCATCGATGTGGTGCGGGCAGAACACGAGGGGGCGTACCGCTTGCGGCTCGTCTTCAGCGATGGCACGGAGCGAACCGTCGACTTCGGACCGTTTCTCTGTAGTTCCGGCCATCCGGCCATCCGGTCATTCCTCGAGCCGGACAAATTCGCGAGCTTCCGGGTCGAACAGGGCGACTTGCTCTGGGGTGAGTACGACCTGTGCTTTCCAGTGGCAGACCTATACGAGGGTCGCATCTAAACGAATCACGACCGGCGGCCCTGAAGCCTCGCGAGCAACTCCGGGTCCACCCGCGTTTTCACGGTCCGGCGATCGAGCCCGAGGCGGCGGGCGGTCTCCTGATAACTGCCGGTCTCGGCGTAGACCAGCGTGCAGTAGCGGCCGAGGACCTCCTCGGCCGACAGCCGGGCGGCGAGGATCTCCTCCACCAGAGCCCGGCGCGGATCGCTGGCCGCGACCCGGGCGGCGGGGAGGTACTCGCGGCGGATGAGGACGTTGCTCACGCACTGAGCGAGTTCGCGGACGTTGCCCGGCCACGGGTAATCGCGGCCCAGCCGGCGGTCGATCCAGGCGACGACCTCCCGCGCCAGCTCGGCAGCCGGCTCTTCCCCCACCTGCCGCTGGGCGAGGAAGAGGACGAGGTCCGAGATCTCCTGCGGCGAGTCGCGCAGGCGCTCGGCGAGCGACGGCGTCTCGATGCGGTCCGAGCAGAGCCGGTAATAGAGGTCCTCGCGGAAACGGCCGGCCTCCATCTCGTCCGCCAGGTCGCGGTGGGTCGCCGCCACGACCTTGCCGCGAAAGCGCAGGTCCCGGGTGTCGCCCAGGCGCTGGAAGGTCCGCGTCTCGAGGACGCGCAGCAGTTTGACCTGAATGGCGACGTCCACCTCGCCGATCTCGTCGAGGAAGACGGTGCCGAGCGGCGGGCAGACCTCGAACCAGCCGGCGCGTTCCGCGATGGCGCCGGTGAAGGCGCCGCGGCGGTGACCGAAGAGCTCCGACTCGATGAGCGTCGGAGAGAGGGCGGAGAGATTGAAGGGGAAAAACGATTCGTCCGGACGCTCGCCGAAGCTGCGAGTGGCCGGATCGAAAGGGATGTATCGCGAAAGGGCGATGGCGCGCGCCACCAGCTCCTTGCCAGTGCCTGACGGGCCCGTGACGAGCGTGGTCACATCGCCCAGGCGCAGGTAGAGAGACCGCTGATAGCGCCGCAGGTCGTGGGTGAAGATCGATTGCCAGATCTGGGCGCGCAGCCGTGCCGCCGGCATCGAGCCGCCGATGATCGAGCTGAAGATGGAGTGGAAGGCGCGGCGGACCTGGAAGCAGCAGGCGAACAGGTGGGCCGGGTCGAAGCGGGGCCGCAGCCGGCCGGCGGCAGGCGCGAGGAAGCGCTCGCAATCGGCGGCAAAATCGGCGAAGAAGCCCAGGTCGGGCTTCCGGCCCCGCTCTCCCACGACGACGGCCTCGTAGAGCTGCGCGTTGTAACGGTAGTAGAGGAGGTAGAGCGCGAGATCCTGGTACAGCTCGAGCTCCTCTGCGGAGGCGCGCGTTCCCCCCGCCAGGCGCTCTCGCAGCCCCTCGGCGAGCGCCTCCGAGCGCGCGGCGATCCGCACCTCATTGGGGTTCGGTCCCCCGGGATCGACCCCCGCGTGCCAGACCCCGCCAAAGGGGACGTGCTCCTCGCCGATCGCCCGCCGCTCCCACTCGATCCGCTCGGGCAGGAACGGGTTGACGTAGGCGAGGTGAGAGACCGCGGTCGCGAAGTCGCGTTCGCTGTCGTTGAGCAGCGCCATATGTACACGGAATGTACAGAGACCGGCAACGGACGTCAAACCCAAGGCGAGGCCGAGGGTCCTGTGCCCGAATCCAGTCTATGATGCGGTACGCTCGGCTGAGCCTCTTCAGCACATGGAGAACTTCATGGCCGCAACCCAGACCGAAAAGGCCACCCGCTTCGCAGCGCTGCATCAGGGACCGGGTGCCTTCGTGATTGCAAACGCGTGGGACGCAGGCTCCGCCCGTATCCTCGCCGGAGTCGGATTCCAGGCGCTGGCGACGTCGAGCGGCGCCTCCGCCGCCGTCCTGGGCCGCCACGACGGCCAGGTGACGCGCGAGGAGGCGCTGGCGCAGGCCCGGGCCATCGTCATGGCCACCAACCTCCCCGTGTCGGCCGATCTGGAGAAGGGCTTCGGCGACGCGCCGGCGGCCGCGGCAGAGACGATTCGCCTCGCCGCTCAGGCAGGGCTGGTCGGCGGCTCGATCGAGGATGCGACGGGCGACAAGGACAAGCCTCTCTATGACATCGGCCACGCGGCCGAACGCGTGGAGGCTGCGGTGCGGGCGGCGCGGGCGCTCCCTTTCCCTTTTATCTTGACCGCCCGCGCGGAGAACTTCCTGCGCGGCAATCCGGATCTGGAAAACACGATCAAGCGGTTGCAGGCGTTTGAAAGAGCGGGCGCGGACGTGCTGTTCGCGCCGGGCTTGCCCGACCTCGCAGCCGTGCGCGCGGTCTGCGCGGCGGTGTCGAAGCCGGTCAACTTCATGGCCGGCATCAAGGGCAGGTCCTTCACGGTCGCCGAGCTCGAGGAGGCCGGTGTCAGGCGGATCAGCCTTGCCGGGTCGCTGTATCGCGCGGCCATGAACGGCCTGCTCGAAGCCGCTCGGGAGGTCAAGGAAAAGGGCACGTTCGGCTACCTCGACCGCTCCCTGAGCACGGCGGAGCTCAACGGCTTCCTGCTCAGCCAGCCGAGGCCTGCCGATCCTGATTGACTGTCCCGATTATTGTGAGACAACCAATGCCGTCCAACCCGCCCGTCCGCTCGATCCCGGGGCTACCCGGCGCAAGCACCTGCGCAACGCGGTGGTCGCCTCCTCCGAGCGGTTCCTCCGGCAGATCGAAACGCTCGTTCCGTACCCACCGGCGGACGATCGACCTGACCCTGCAAGTTCTCCGCGAGCAGGTCGCCGCGGCCGTCAGCCGCTCTACTCCGACAGAAGCGGAAATCGCTCAGGAACAAATCAGACAGGTTTAGGGCTTAGCAGCCCCCAGCGGCGCCAGCCGTTCTTTCTTGATCTTGGCCACGATGCCGACGTTGCGGTCGGCGACTTCGTTGACGGAATACTCCATGGCGGTGCCGAGCACCTGCGCGATCTCCGGCGGTGTGAGCTTGTAATCCTGCTCCAGCCATTGCGCCAGGCTGGCCGTGGCGGTGCGGAGAGCCTCGTCGAGCGAGCCGGCCAGGCCCACGGCCATGAGGTGCGTGGGCGATTCGACGCGCGGCGAAAGAATGGATTTATGCGTCAGCACGTCGACCGTGAGCTCCACCTCCATGGAGGTTTCCAGCGCATTGCCGGTGAGCTCGCCATCGCCCTGCGCGGCGTGAGCGTCGCCGACGTACAGCAGCGCGCCGGGCTGCAGCACCGGTAGGTACACGGTCGCGCCTTCCACGATCTCGTTGAAATCCATGTTGCCGCCGAACCGGCCCGAATCGCCCGTGGGAGAAGGCGCGGCGGCAAAACCGGGCGCCACTCCGACGCAGCCCAGCATGGGGCGCAGAGGCACGGTGTACTGCTTCAGATGATCGGTCGGATTGGCGGGAGTCGCCACGCCGCGTTCGAGATCGAGATGCCAGCGAATGGTCTTGCCCGTATCTTTCATTTTCACCGCGAGCTGTGAATTCAAGGCACGGCCGACGATCTGGTCATCGCTGATCGCGTAGTCGCGATTCAATCGCAAGCGGTTGACGTGGACGGCGAGAACGTCGCCCGGCAAGGCGGTCTCGACGTAGAACGGCCCCGTTTGCGGATTGCCTCCGAGCACGCGCGTCACACCGCCGGCGTCGGCGCCGGCGGCATCGACCGTCGTGGTGTGAATCGTGTCCCCGGGCCAGACCGTTAGCACCGGTTGGGTGGACGCCGAGAACTGGCGATAGTAGGTGGACGGCGTGAATTCGTGTCGTCGCGGCGGACCCGGCGGGCGCTGCGGCAGGCGACGCGCGGTGAACGCGCCGAGTGTGCGCGACTTATCGTCGCCGTCGGTGAGCACGGCTTGACCGGAGATCGTGTCGCCCTCCAGGGTGCCGGTGTACTCGGCGGTGTCGCCGGGGTTGTCCCCCTTGGCGACGAAGTGGACGGCCTTGCCGCTCACCGTGCCCTCCAACTTGTCGCCGGCGAGCTCGCCCGTGAGCTTGCCGCCCTCGCTCGTCAGCACCAGTCTCTGGTGCAGCGGGTTGCCGTAGATATCCGTCATGACCTGCCAGTCGCCTGCGGGGTTGCCCTGGGCGAAAAGCAGTGAGGGAGCGAGGAACAACAGCCAGCCGAGTCGCTTTGCCATTTCAACCCTCTTGGTTTCAGCGGAGATTGCGGTCGAGGTCCGGGACGCGCTCGCGGGAGACCTCCTCCATGCCGCCGACGGCTCGCGGCCGGCGCTTCACCGCGTAGCAGCCCTCCGGCGTGCGCAGATGATCCTTCTGACCGGTCTTCCGCAGGTGAGAGCCCTGGAGGACGAACGTCTCGCTCGCGACGAACCCGTCCTGACACCCGAAGCGCAGATGAGTCAGCTCGATCTCGCCCTTGGCGCGATGGAACTCCAGGGTCTGTCCCGTGAGGCTCCTGGACATCTCGCGGCTGAGCTCGTTCTGGACGAAGGAGCCCGACGCCGGATCGTAGAAGTAGATCTCGTAGCCCACCCATTTGGCGCCGCCGTCATGGCCGAGGAGCAGGTCGGCATAGCCGTCGAAGTTCGCGTCTTCGAAGCGGGAGAACGACGCGAGTTGCCGGGGGCTGCCGGTGCCGGTGACCTCGAGCGTCTGGAACGGCTTCGACTCGCCACGCCGGGCGAGCTCGACCTGGCCGATCCGGTGGGGCTCGTTGCCGGTGTCCTCAGGTTCGGGGACGATCCGGACCTCGAGCGGCGGCAGGCCGGGGTGGACCTGCAAAAGCCGCACGGCAGGCGCGGTATCGGCTCCAATCAGGGCTCCGGCTCCGAGGGAGGCGATGACGGTCATGGCGCGACGCATGGCGGCTCCTCCTTTCAGCCTGCCTACAATGTACATGGGAAGGAGGTGCGGCCTGGTGGCCTACGGAAGCTTGGTGGCGAGGAGGTCGACCTTCTCGATGACCGGCGGCTGCGAAAGAAGCTCGGAGGCTTTCGCCATCAGGGCGGCGGCGACGCGGCCGGAGAGATGGGCCTGCCTGCCGGCCTCGTCGGGGAAGGCGTCGAAGATGCCGAAGGTCGACGGACCCAGGCGAAGGGCGAACCAGGCGGTCGTCGCCGGCTCCTCTTGGACGATGGCCAGACCACCGCGGAGGAAGTCCGCGACCTCATCTTCTTTTCCGGGCTTCGCTTCCAAGCGAACGAGCAGCGCCACCTTGGTCATGTTCTGTCTCCTTGTGCAGTGATGTTCCCATCCAAGACAATACGCCGTTCCCTCGACTCATGGATGGCTCGTCCGAACAGCCTCCGCCCGCTTTTCCTGTCCTAAAAATCCCTGGAACAGCCTGCGACGCATTCTCCTGTCCTGAAACGCCGTTGAATGCCCCTGAACGCCGTCGAACAGCCTTAAACGCCGGTGAACAGCCTTAAACGCCGGCTTGTGTCCGGAAACTCCGATTCGCGTCCGTAAACTCCCGATCCGACTTTTTCCGCACGAAGAATCGTCCGAACCGCACCGAAAAGCCGTAGAAGTGGACCCTCAAGCGATCGTAGCCGCCGTCCACGAAATCTTCGGCCGGGGAGACATCCCGGCCGTTATTATGGGCTACGCGTCCGACGATGCGCAATGGGAGGCAGCAATACGCTAGCACGGCTGGCGGTCTGGCAGGCGGCCCGGTGATGTAACCTTCCCGTCATGAAACTCGCGCTCTTCGTCGGTCTCGGCATCGTCTGCGCTGTCTATGTCGGCGTTCTGGTCTCCGCCGTGCTCCGGGCCCGCCGGGACGGCGGCGACACTCGAGTGGCCCCCAGCCTCTTCGAGTTGGCGCTGGGCTTCGTGACCTGCTTCTTCGACACGCTGGGGATCGGCTCGTTCGCGCCCACGACCGCCGCGCTCAAGCTGCGGCACCTGGTCCCGGACGAGAAGATCCCGGGCACGCTGAACGTGGGGCACACCCTGCCGACGGTCGCCCAGGCTTTCATCTTCATCGCCGTCGTCGCTGTCGACCTCAAGACCCTGGTGCTGATGATCGGGGCCGCGGTCCTCGGCTCGTGGTTCGGCGCGGGGTTCGTGGCCGGCGCGCCGCGGCGCAAGATCCAGATCGGCATGGGTTTCGCCCTGCTGGCGGCGGCGGCTCTCTTTCTGATGAAGATTTACGACCTCGCTCCCGCGGGCGGCGAGGCGCAGGGGCTCGCCGGGTGGAAGCTCTGGGCGGGCCTCGGCGGCAACTTCGTCCTGGGCGCGCTCATGGAGGTCGGCGTCGGTCTCTACGCCCCCTGCATGATCCTCGTCAGCCTGCTCGGCATGAGCCCGCTGAGCGCGTTTCCCATCATGATGGGCTCCTGCGCCTTCCTCATGCCGGTGGGCAGCGTGCGCTTCATCCGGAGCCAGTGCTACAGCCTGCGCACGACCCTGGGCCTCGGGCTCGCCGGCGTGCCGGCCGTGCTGATCGCGGCGTTCCTCGTGAAATCGCTGCCGCTCGGCGCGCTGCGCTGGCTGGTGGTGGTCGTCGTCCTCTACGCGGCCCTCTCCATGCTCCGCTCGGCCGCGGTCGAGGCGAGGTAGACTGTGGCGGTCAGCCGCGTTTTTGAATGAGACGCTGGGCGCTCACTTCGGCTGGCCGAGGCTGAACCAGTTGCCGAAGGGGTCCTTGAAGGTGGCTTCGACGGCGTAGAAGCGATCGGTGGGCGGCGACAGGAATTCCACGCCCTTGGCCCGCAGCTCTTCATAGGTCTGCTGGCAATCGGCGGTCTCGAAGACCCCGGCGCCCAAAGCGCCCCTGCTGATCAGCGTGCGCAGGAGCTCGGCGGTCTCCGGATCGGCCCCCTTCGCGCTGAACCCCCCGACAGGCATGAGGATGATCTCGAGGTCCTTCTGGCCCTTGGGGCCCACCGTCAGCCAACGAAAACCGTTGTCCATCCTGGCGTCGGTCCGCACCTCGAGGCCGAGCTTGTCGACGTAGAAGTCATAGGCTGCCTGCTGGTCGGGGACGAAGATCGCGGCGTGCGACATGCGTTGGATCATGGTGGCTCCTCCTTGGGCAAGAGGTTCTCACGGATCGGCCGCGAGGGCTTCTCGGATCTTGCGCTTGGCTTACAGGGGCAGACCGGCGAAGTAGCGGAGGAAGCAGGCCGGCACCGGCCGCGGCACCCAGCGCTGCGGCACCACCGTCCAGCAGCGCACGCGCCGGCGATACTCGGAGGGCGAGCAGCCGGCGAGCTCCTTGAAGCGCAGGCTGAACGAGCCCAGGCTCTCATAGCCCACCGCAAAGCAGATGTCGGTCACCGAGCACTCGCCGGCGGCGAGCAGGCGCTTCGCCTGGTCGAGCCGCAGGCGGGTCAGGAACTCGTGCGGTGTCTCGCCGAAGGCGCGGCGGAAGAGGCGATGGTAGTGAAACGGCGAAAAGAACGCGCTCGCCGCCGCCTGTTCCAGGCGCAGGCGCTCGCCGAAGCTCGCGGCCAGGAAGTCCCGCGAGCGGCAGAGGCGGCGGAAGGTGTCGTGATCGACCATCAGTCCAGAGTATAGCCGGACAGACCCCCCTCTCCCGTCTTGCCCGCCCTGTTGTAGGATTCCCCCAATTGACGCGCCTCGAGGAGGGTCCCTGATGAACCGCCATCTCCTGCTGCCGCTCGTGCTCTGTGCCCTGGCCGCCCCGGCGCTCGCCGCCGATTCCCCGCGGGGTGGCGCGCCATCGTCCGGCGTTTACCTCGTCCAGGAGGGGTTCGTCGACGCCGGCGGCGTCCTCATCTACTACCAGTCTCTGGGCAAGGGCGAGCCGCTCGTCGTGCTCCACGGCGGTCCGGGGGCCTCGCACGACTACTTCCTCCCGTACCTGCTGCCGCTGATGCGCCACCACCGGCTGATCTTCATCGACGAGCGCGGCTCGGGCCGCTCCGAGGCGCTGGCGGACGCCAAGGGCTACACGGTCGAAAACATGGTCGAGGACGTCGAGGCGGTCCGGCGGCAGCTCGGCCTGGGAAAGATCGACCTGCTGGGCCATTCCTACGGCGGCGTGCTGGCGCAGGCCTACGCCCTCAAGTATCAGGGCAACCTCGCCCATCTCGTGCTGTGCAGCACGTTCTCCAGCACGCAGGCGATGAACGAGGTCTTCGTCCGCATGAAGGAGAAGATGGCGCCGGAGCTGCGCGAACGGATCGCGAAGCTCGAAGCCGAAGGTCTCTTCGGCCACGGCAAGGACTTCGAGAAAAACCGTTACACGAACGATTACATGACCGCCGCCTGGGGCGAGGGGTATTTCCCCTATCTCTACCAGGGCCGTCCAGACCCCAACTTCGATCCGGCCAGCTCGGGCAAGGTCCCCTGGGACCTGTATCGCGAGATGTGGGGCTCGCACGGGGAGTTCATCATCGACGGCAATCTCAAGTCGGTCGAGTACACCGACCGGCTGGCGACGATCCACGTGCCGACGCTGATCACCGCCGGCGATCACGACGAATGCGATCCCTCGCTCGCCCGCACGATGCACGAACGGATCGGCGGCTCGAAGCTCGTGGTGCTCCCCGGCAGCGGCCACATGACGTTCGTCGACCAGCCGGGCCTCTTCATCAGCACGGTCGACGAGTTCCTGCGCGGCGCCAGCCGCAAGTGAGCCGCGCTCCGGGGACGCAGGATTGAGATCGCTCCGAGCGGGCGTCTCGTTTTCCCCTTGAAAAGCACCTCCTAAGATTAGGGATGATCTCACCCATCCTCCGCCGTTTTCGGCGGGGGCGCAGCCTTCGCGCCGGACACCTTTCCATCTTGCCGGATCGATGAGGAGACCTTTATGAGCTTGAGAAGCATCCGCCCGAGGCCCTGGTCCATGGCCGTGGCCTGCGCCCTCGCCGCGCTGTGCGGCTGGCACTCCGTGCCCGTTGCCGCTCAGACCGCGAGCTCCGCCCTGATTGGCCGTGTCCAGGACGCCCAGGGCTCGCCGCTGCCCGGCGTCACCGTCAACGCGACGAACCGGGAGACCGGCCTCGCCCGCGCCGCCGTCACCGCGAGCGACGGCGCCTTCCGCCTCCCCTCGCTGCCGGTCGGCGTCTACACGATCACCGCCGAGCTCACCGGCTTCGCCACCGTCACCGTCGAGTCGGTCAGGCTCAACGTCGCGACCGAGCGGACCCTGGAGATCAGCCTGAGCGCGGCGAGCGTCCAGGAGTCGATCACCGTGGTCGACGACGCGCCCCTCGTCCAGACCTCGCCGTCGATCGGCACGGTGGTGTCCCAGAGCGAGCTGGAGAACCTGCCGCTGAATGGCCGGCAGTTCGCCAACCTGGCCTCGCTCGCTCCGGGGACGAGCCTGACGGTCAACAGCGACCCCACCAAACCCGGCCAGCAGACGGTCGCCCTCAACGGCGGCATCGGCCGCAACGTCAACTACATCATCGACGGCGGCGACAACACGGACGACACGATCGGCGGCGCCCTCCAGAACTTCAACCTCGAGAGCGTGCAGGAGTTCAAGATCCAGACCCAGCAGTACAAGGCCGAGTACGGCCGCTCCACCGGCGGCGTCCTCTCCGTGGTCACCAAGACCGGCACCAACCAGCTCGCCGGCAGCGGCTACGGCTTCTTCCGCAAGGACAGCCTGAACAGTCAGACCGAAACCGAGAGGATTTCGGGCAGCGGCAAGCAGCCCTATAAGCGCAATCAATATGGCGCCTCGCTGGGCGGTCCCATCGTCAAGGACAAGGCGCACTTCTTCGCCACCTGGGAGAAGACCCAGCGCAATACGTCTTATACGATCGCCACCGACGGCACCCTCGCCGACCTCGACGGCAAGTCGATCCCCATCCCCTTCACCGACGAGCTTGGCACGGCCAAGGTGAGCTACGACATCTCGGCCAAGCAGTACCTCCAGGTGCGCTACGGTTATCAGAAGAACGCCGACAAATACGGCGCCTCGCCGCTCTCCGCTCCCTCGGCCCTGGGCACCATCAGCAACGACTATTCCTCCGTGCTGGCCGGCCACACCGTCCAGCTCGGCGCCGGCGCCCTGAACGAGCTGGTCCTCCAGTACACCAAGTTCAAAAACACGATCACCGCGGACTCGAACGATCCTTCCATCCTTTTCCCCTCCGGCGCCCGGAGCGGGCAGAACGGCAATACGCCCCAGTCCACGCAGCAGAGGAAGATCCAGCTCAAGGACGACTTCTCCTGGTCGCAAGCGATCCTCTCCAGCCGGCACGACTTCAAGGCGGGCATCAACTACATCGACGAGCCGACCCTGAAAGCCGAGTTCACCACCGGGACCAACGGCATTTTCAGCCTGCTGGACGACAAGCCGGGCTCGCCGGTGGTGGACATCACGATTTTCGGCGGCTTCGCCGGCGTGAGCACGCCGGTCAAACAGTACAGCGCCTATCTCCAGGACGACTGGTCGGTGGGGAACCGGCTGAAAGTCAATCTGGGGATCCGCTACGACTACTGGGCAGGCTTCGACATCGACCAGCGGTCGAACCCGATCTGGCAGGCCCTCTCCACCCAGACCACGTACCACGAGTCCTACCTGGCCGACTTCCAGGGCGGCAAGGGGGGCAAGCTCAAGAACGACGACAACAATTTCGGGCCCCGCCTCGGCTTCACTTACGACGTCAAGGGGGACGGCCGTCACCTCCTGCGCGGCGGCTGGGGAATCTACTACGACTTCCCCTACACCAACGCGACCATCCTTTTCCCCTCTTTCGCCGTGCAGTCCAACTACGGGATCCTCTACAACGTCCACGATTCCGCCGGCATCCACTACCCGGACGGCAGGTTATTCCAACCGGGCCAGCCGCTGCCTGCGAACGAGCTCCCCGGAGGCTCGGCCTTCCAGCCCAACGACGTCGCCTCGCCGACGCTGTCGACGCCGCAGTCGACCCAGACCTCGCTGGGCTACTCGTTCCAGGTGAACAACTGGCTGGGCCTGAACCTCGAGGCCGTCAGCATCAATTATTCGCACCTCCCCTTCTCGCTGCCCGCCAACCCGAACCTGGACGCCAACGGCAACCCTCAGAAGGACCCCCGGTTCCCATTCGGTCCCTTCCGCCTGTGGTACGGCCGCGGCAAGGCCTCGTATGACGGCGGCAACCTGGGCGTTCACGTTCATCTTTCCAAGTTCGAGCTCCAGGGCTTCTACACCTACTCCAAGGCGACGGGCAACGTGCTCGCCGGCGCCGACGAGTTCCGCATCTACAACGCCGGCCAGCAACCCGACCTCAGCGGCAACGCCCGCGGCGGTGTGCCGGCCGACCCGCTGAATCCGTTGTGCAACGCCTGCATCGGTCCCCTGTCCACCGACGCCCGGCACCGCGTCACGCTCGCCGGCACCTACCGGGCGCCCTGGGGAGTCGACCTCTCCGGCGTCTTGCGCTACCACTCGGCCCTGCCGTACACCAGGTTCTTCAACACCGACCTGAACGGCGACGGTTTCTTTCTCGACCTCGGGCCGGGCACGGGCATTTCGCAGGTCAACTCCGGCCGCAGCCACTCCTTCTCGCAGTTCGACCTCCGGCTGGGCAAGCAGTTTCACGTCGGCTCCAGGGCTTCCATCGAGCTGATCGGCGAGGTTTTCAACCTGTTCAACGAGAAGAACCCGGCCAACTACGTCAACGTTTTCGACGCCAAGGGCAACCCGATCGGCAAGAAGCCGACCCTGTTCGCCGGCGATCCCCTCCAGGGAGAGCAGCGCCTGGCCCAACTCGGCCTGCGGCTCCGCTTCTAGGGATGAGGATGGACGGGTACCCTGGGACCGCCGGCGTCCCGCCGGCCTTCTAACTCGGCTTTTCAAAAGAAGAGGCAGAAGGAAGAAGGCCGGCGGGACGCCAGCGGTCCCAGGGGGGGTCCTACTGCGCTCGCGCCTTCAGGATCTCCGCGAGCACGTCCGGCCGCCCTTCGATCCGCTCGAGGTGCGGAAACCGGGGGCCGTCGTGATAGTCGAGCCGGTGAATGCGGACGGCGTCGCCATCGGCGACCACGACTTCGATCGGCGCCTTCCCGCCCTTGGCCTCGGCGAGCGCCGCCTCGACCGCGCGCGCCGAGTAGACGTGCCCGCCCACCCCGAGGACCTTTTCGCCGGCGACCATCCCCGCCCGTCCCGCCGGCGAGTCGGGCAGGACCTCTGCGACGGTCTCCTTTTTGCTCACCGAGAAACCGAGCGAGAAGCGCCAGTCGTGGTTCTCGCGCCGGGAATCGTCGTCCGCCATCGCCGCGTTCGGCTTGTCGTTGTAGACCAGCCGCCAGCCGGCGCGTTCGACGCCGGACATCGGCAGGCGCGGCGTTACGCGGTCGACCCGCTCGGCGAACAGCCCCTGCCAGTCGTAGGGCACGAGCGCGTTGAGAGTCTTGATCACGTCTTCCCGAGTGTAGGGGACCACCGCCGGCCCCGAGCTCGCGCCGCCATGGAAACGGTGGCAGAAGTCGTCGAGCGTCACCTTCCCCTGCGAGCGCTCGCGCAGCAGCGTGTCCACGTCGAGCCAGAGGAAAACCGATTCGTCGTAGAAGTCTACGCTGCGCCGCCGGGAGCTGCCGTCGGCCGGCGTGCCGTAGAGGATCTGGGCCGCCACCGCCGTGTCGCCCAGGGGGCGCCAGTTGCGGCCCGTCCGGGTGTCGAGAGTGGCGGCGATGGAGGCGATCTGCTCGCGGTAGTAATCCGGCGTCCAGAAGCCGGCGCGGGCCGGCAGCAGGTACCCGAGATGCTCGGTCAGCCCTTCGTAGACCCAGAGCAGCTCGCCGCGCATCGGCCGCTGGTAGTCCGGCGACAGCAGCCCCTCGGGACGCCGGTACTTGCCGTTCCAGGAGTGCACGTACTCGTGGGCGAGGAGGCCGGGCAGTAAACGCTTCGACGCCTCCTGAACGAGGGTCTCCTCGTCCACCCGGTCGTCGCTCGACTCGTGGTGCTCGAGGCCGAAGTGCTCGACGTGGTCGGAGAGCGTCAGCAGCCAGCGATAGGAGCCGTAGTGGTGGGCGCCGAAGAGCGCCTGGGCCTCGGCCACGAGGCGGCGCATGGGCGCCGTCAGATCGCCCGCGCTCGCCAGGTCCGCGGCGCGGTCGGCGGCGATCGACAGGTGGTGCCCGGCGCCGTCGCGCACGCCGAGATCGAGGTCCACCAGGTGCTCGCCGGCCAGCACCGGCGAGTCGACGAGCGTCGCCAGCGACACGGTGGCGAAGCGGATGGCTCCCCCCTCGTCCCCCTGCTTCGCGAGCGCCGTCGCGTAGGTCCAGCCCGCGGGCAGGCGAAGAGTGGGCGCGACGCGCAGCGTATCGGCGCTCGCCCCCTGCGGATACAGGGCGACGGTGTTCCAACTGAGCACCGCGAGGGTGTCCGTGGCTCCGGGTCCCGAAGAGAAGTTGCCGCCCTCGCCGGGAAAGAGGAAGTCGGCCCGGGCCGCGAGCCGGGTGACGCCGGCCGGGATCACGACGTGCAGCGCGTACATCTCGACCGGGTCCCGCTCCCAGGCGAGCTCCTTGCCGTTGGCCGACAGATGGAGGTCAACGAGATTGACCACCGGCCCCGTGGGCCCGTGCTCGCCAGGGATCCACTTCGGGTAGAGCAGGGTGAGCGGGCCGGGCGCGACGGGGATGTCGCTGCTGACGTGGAGCAGCCGCTGCGCCACGTGGCTGGCGTCGAGGGAGAGGGCGATCGGCGCCGTCTCGGCCGTCGCAGCCAGGGCGCTTGCCGCCAGGGCGAAGGTGATGAGGGCGAAGAAAACGAGGACAGGACGCGGCCTGCGGATCTTGGGCTTCATTCGGAAGCTCTCCTTGCGTGCGTCGATTGAGTCCTACGGTTGAAACCCGAGCACTATAGCGCTCGGGAGAGAGCGCGTACAGAGGCGTTGACAGCCAGGAAGGGCGTGCAGTACTGTAGCGCTGGATGTAAGCGGTTACATCCGGATGAGGCAAAGCCAACGCAATCACGCAGACCTCGACGCCACGGCCGCACGGTAGCGACGATCCACGACGTCGCCGCCCAGGCGGGTGTGTCGGTGGCCACCGTGTCGCGCGTGCTCAACGGCAAGGAGGTCGTGCGCGAGGAGACGCTGCGACAGGTCCTGGCCGCGGCCGAGACGCTGCACTACGTGCCGAACGTCGCCGCCCGGTCGCTCTCCATCCGGCGCAGCCATACCGTCGGCATCGTGCTGCCGGACGTGCATGGCGAGTTCTTCTCCGAGGTGATCCGCGGCATCGACGTCGCCGCCCGCCACGCGGGGTATCACATCCTCGTCTCCGGCTCGCACAGCGACGTCGGCGAGATGCTCGAGGTCCTGGGCGCGATGCGCGGGCGGGTCGACGGGCTCATCGTCATGGCCCCCGACGTGGCGCACGCCTCCCTGCACCAGTCGCTGCCGTCCGACCTGCCGCTCGTCCTGCTCAATTCCACGGACGAGGGGCGGGACGCGATCACCATCGACAACTACGGCGGTGCGCAGGCGATGATGCGCCACCTCGCCGGGCTCGGACACGTCCACATCGCTTTCATCAAAGGCCCGGCCCAGAACGCCGACGCGCGCGAGCGGCTGCGCGGCTTCCGCCACGCCATGCGCGGCCTCGGCGTGACGGCGACCCGCCACCTGGAGCTCGCCGGCGACTTCACCGAGGAGTCGGGGCACGCGGCGGCGCTCAAGATCCTGACCCTGGCGCCGCGGCCGACGGCGCTCTTCGCGGCGAACGACGCGATGGCCGTCGGCGCCCTGGCGGCGCTCGCCGAGGCCGGAACGGCGGTGCCGGGCGAGATGTCGGTGGCCGGCTTCGACGACATCCCGATCGCCCGCTACGTCGCGCCGCCGCTGACCACCATCCGCGTCGACATCGCCGACCTCGGACGCCGCGCCTTCGGCCTCCTGCTCGGCGCCATCGAACAGCCCGCCGGCTCTGCCGCCGGACGGCGCGACTGTATCGCCACGACGCTCATCGTCCGCAAATCATCTTGTAGCCCTGCAATCCATACGACGACCAGCGCGCGACCCGACCGGAAGCTGCGCGGCCGAAGAAAAGGAGAGGAGTCATGAGACGAACTTTGAAGGCCCTTCTGTTGGTCCTGCTGGCCGGTGCTCTGGCGGCTCCCGCGGTCGCCCAGACGTCGACGGCCACCATCCGCGGCAAAGTGACGAACGATCAGGGGACGGCGCTTGGCAATGCCAAGATCACGGCCGTCGGCACTGCCTCGGGATTCGTCACCACCGTCACTGCCGGCTCCGACGGGGCCTTCCAGCTCGGGAACCTCGTCCCCGGCGAATACACCCTCGCGGTGTCGGCGAGCGGGTTCGAGGAGCGGTCGCGAACGGTGACCCTCCTCGTCGGGCAGAACCTGAGCGTCACGTTCGTGCTGACGCCGACCTCTGTGATCAGCGAATCGATCACCGTCATCGGCGAGCAGGCCGTCGACATCAGGACGCAGGAGGCGGCGACCAACGTCACCCGGCAGCAGATCGAGAACCTGCCGCAGGACGACCGCAACTTCCTCAACTTCGCGGCGCTCGCCCCCGGCATCCGGGTCTCGACCGACCCGTTGCGCAAGACGGTCGCCGGCGACGCCCAGCCGGCCGAGCAGACCAACGTGTTCATCGACGGCGTGAGCTTCAAGAACGACGTGCTGCAGGGCGGCCTGGTCGGCCAGGACACCAGCCGCGGCAACCCGTTCCCGCAGAACGCCGTGCAGGAGTTCCGCGTCATCACGCAGAACTACAGCGCACAGTATGACAAGGCGTCGAGCGCGATCATCACCGCCGTCACCAAGTCGGGCGGCAACGACCTGCGCAGTCAGCTCTTCTGGTTCTACCAGCCGAAGCAGTGGGTATCGCAGCTACCCAAGAGCTTCCAGTTCTCGACGCTGACGACGAACGAATCGTACCGGCGCAATCAGCCCGGCGCTTCGCTCGGCGGACCGATCATCAAGGACAAGCTCCATTTCTTCCTCTCGTACGAGGGTGTCGACGAGCGCGCCACGACGCCGGTCACGGCCAGCGTGAACGGCTCCCCTGTCGGCGTCTTTGCCAGCCCGTTCAAGGAGACCTTGGGATTTGGCAAGCTGAGCTGGCAGCCGGCGCAGAACCAGATCGTCGACCTGAGCGGCAACTATCGCCGCGAGCACGAGATCCGCGACTTCGGCGCCATGACGTCGATCCTGGCGGCCACCGACCTCAAGAATCAGGTGTACGGCTCGACGCTGCGCCACAGTTGGAACAACGACAGGGCCCTCAACCAGGCGACGCTCAGTTGGCAGGACTACCACTGGAACATGGTGCCGCTCCATCCCGATATCGTCGGGCTCAATTTCGAAAACGTCCTGCGCACCGGCGGCGGCAGCACGAAACAGGACTTCGACCAGAAGCGCACCGAGCTGCGCGACGACTACAGCTTCGCCGTCACTCAGTGGGGGGGCGATCACAACTTCCAGACCGGCTTCAACCTCGACCTCCTGCGCTACGGCGTCAACAAGAGCCAGACCGGCAACCCGGTCTACAACTTCCGGATCGATCCGGCGAACGGCCTGTCATTCGCCCAGCCCTACGAGGCGCAGTTCGGCTTCGGCAATCCGATCCTGTCGGCCAACAACCATGAGTACGGCCTCTACTCCCAGGACACCTGGACCGTCAATCCGCGTCTGACGTTGAACCTCGGCCTGCGCTATGACTACGAGACCAACCAGCTCGACACCAGCTACGTGACCCCGGCGAACATTGCGGCGGCGCTGGCCGGCAAGGTGGCTTCGAGCTACTTCTCGAACGGCAACAACCGTGCGCAGTACAAGAACGAGATCCAGCCGCGCCTCGGCTTCTCGTACGACCTGACCGGCGCCGGCAAGACGATCGTCTTCGGCGGCGGCGGCCGCTACTACGACCGCCTCTTCCTCAACGCCACGCTCGACGAGCGCTATCGCCTGCAGTTCCCTGTCTACCGCATCGAGTTCTCGCCCGACGGCCGGCCGCGCAACGGCGCGCCGACGATCGCGTGGAATCCGAGCTACCTGACGCCCGCCGGCCTGCACGCGCTCATCGCGTCGGGGCAGACCAGCCCCGAGATCTACCTGCTCAACAACAACACCAAGCCCCCCTACTCGAACCAGTGGAACCTCGGGTTCCGGCAGGCGCTCGGCTCCTGGACCGGCTCGCTGAGCTACAACGGCGTCCGCGGCTATCACGGCTTCACCTGGCTGTCGGCGAGCGGCCTCTGCTGCGCGGCGCTGGTGCCCGGCTTCGGCAACGTGATCATCTCCGACCCGAACGGCAAAGACTATTGGTACAGCGGCCTCTTCCTCGCGTTCGACCGGCCGTTCACAGGCCGCTGGGGAGCGCACCTCGCCTACACGCACGCCAAGGCCGAGCAGACCGGCAACGACCTGTTCAGCCTCGACTATCCGAGCGCGGCCGCGTATGGGCGCCATGACGTACCCGGCTCGGAGCGCGACCGCATCGTCGCCAACGGCATCTTCGGGCTGCCCTGGGACCTGCGCTTCAGCACCACCCTTACCCTGGGCTCCGGCGCCGCGTTCAACGTCCTCGACTTCTCGCAGGGGTTCGACCTCGCGGCGCGCGAACAGACGCGTCCGTTCGATCGCACGGTCTACCCGCCGAAGACCTGGGGCTTCGCGGACCGCTCGGTCGACTTCCACTTGGAGAAGGACGTCCGCGTGGGCGCCGTTTCCGTGGGCGTCATCGGCGAGATGTTCAACGCCTTCAACTGGGCGAGCTACGGCTGTCTGGACAACTTCATCGGTCCGGGTCCGGGAGGGAATCCGAATTTCGGTAATCCGAGTTGCGTGATCAACCTCGGCCGCCGCGAGCAGGTGGGGCTCAAGCTCAATTTCTGATCGGGTTTCTGATCGGGTCATGGTCGACCTCGACCCGAGACAGCATGGGGCGGGCCCTCCGAGCCCGCCCCACTTTTTGCCATACCAGTGCTCAAGGAGGGCCTGATAGAGCGGAAATGAAGAAATAGACGAGAGCTAACCAAAGCGGCGTCAGAGCCACAAAGACGACGAACGCCGCACGGCGCCAACTTGTACCGTGGATCTCTCGGACTCCAATAAGTGTGAGAAGCCCGAGCCACACGAGCCACAAAGGTACGGCGAGAACTATGCAACCGAGCAACAGCGGGGAGCCGACAAGTTGTGAAGCCGTGCTGTAGCCAACCAGTCGCACGCTTCCCCGGAGTCCCGCAGTGGACCTCTTGAGTGATCGCGTAATGAGCAACGAAATGTGGAGAACCCCGAGCCATAGCGCGGCAAAGAAGTTCCAGGATAAGATCAGGGCAGCAGCGCTGGCGCTGCTGACCAGCGAGCCAATGGCAAAAGCGAGGAGGCTCACGAGTGCGGCGAAGTACAGCGGGCTCGCGAGGTCTCCGTGGCGGTGAGTGAGCCTGAAAGCCCTCAGGGGAACGATCAGGAAGAGAACCAGCGTCTTCAAGAAGCCAGGAATCATGCCGACCTGTCGACGGTTTTCCCAGGGATTGCCGGGGCGGTCCGGATCTTCCTCCGCAATCGGTTTCTTCCAGGCGGCCGCTGCGGGCCGAGAGCCCAGGGCACGCCAACGGCTGAAGAGCCCGCGCAGCGCGCGCGGTAGCCGGACCGCCAGAGGATCTTCGCGGCCTCCCGTCATAAAGCTCAGGAACACCCGGTCGCGCAGGGGACTCTCCTCGGGTGCCTTGCGCGAACGCAGGCGGAGGATCTGCCGGCCCAGAGAGCGCAGCGTCTTCCGGTCCGGTCGGGCGACCTCGAGCTGGAAAACGTCGGCTGGTTGCTCGAGGCTGGTGACCAGCAACTCTTCCAGTGCCGTGCGGACGCTCTTTTCCTGATCCGGAGACAGGGCCGCGAGCAGCTTCTCGCGCAACCAGTCGGGCATGAAGCCATGGCGCAGCCAGGGGGTGCGAACGAGGCTGCGCAGCCGACCTGGATCGAGCAGCGGCGCGCCGTCCATTTGCAGGCCTTCTCCCAGATAAAGAGTCAGCCCCCAGTCCAAGGCCGGATAGACGGCGCAGGCCGCGAGCCAGAAGAAGCCGGGCTCACCCAGGAAGCGGCGGAGAGGGGAGAGCAGGGCCTCGATCTCCGTCGGCGTCGGCGGGTTACGGTCAACCCAGCGCAAGGTCCGGTCCCGGAGCTCTCGCGGATACGGTGCTATAGGCTTATGTGCGGGCCGCGGCAGGGGCGTCCCGGCCTGCGTCCGCCGGGCGAGGGACGCCAGCCCTTCGATGGTCGCTGGAAACACGCTGAACAGGCGCGCGAGGTCCGCCTCCTGCGAACCCCATTGCTCCGGCACCTCGGGGGTTAGCAACGATCGGTGCTCCCATGCCGTAAGCTGGCCAATCCACGGCGCGAGCGTGCCAGTTCGCGGGCTGAACAGGCCGGCCGCGTCTGTGATAAGGATGAGCCGGTGAAACGGATGCCGCGCCGAGAGATCGCGTAGCCGCACTGGCGCCCCATCCTCCTCGTGGGGGAAGCAGATACGAGGATCTCCCTGGAAATAGTAGCGGGTGAAGAAGAGACCATGCTCAGCCAATCGGTTGACGAGCTCGTCGGCCAGCCGGGCTTGCTGGTCGGTGAAGCCGACGCGATCGATGAGCACCAGGTACTCCGGAGTGACCTGGCGAACGGCGTAGACAGGCGCCAGCCAGCCACCGACGGCAACCGTGGTCGCCACCGTGGCTGGGACGTCCAACTCGGTCGACGGCACCTCACGCCGGCGGCGCAAGTCCTGGGCGATGCGGAAAAAGGAGACCGATTGGAACAACTGGTGAGAGAAATCCCTCACGGCGAGCGGCTGTACGGAGATGCCATCGTCGGCTACCTGCCGGCGGGCGAGGAACATCTCCGCCCGCCGGCGCCACCACAGCCGCGCTGCCAGGATTATCACGGCTAGCAGCGTCAAGAGTCCAAGGAAACTTCCCAGACTCCAACCGAGCTCCGGCGAAGCGCCCTCGCTCTGGAACCACAGAGCGAAGAGAATCAAGAACGAGACGATGGGGCCCAGGACGATCCCGATGCCCACCGCCCACAGCAGGCGTAGCACGCTGAGGCCTGCTACCTCTTTCGCAAGCTCGGACCTGACAACGACTGGATCTGGCTCGGGAAGGAGCGGGGCCGGCAGGGCAGCCCTTGCGGCCCACCTTGCAAATCTCTCTTTGAACTCGCTCTGCTCCTTGACCGACGTGCAGAGCAAGGGACCGAGCAGGTCGCTGAAGCTCTCGGCGGCCTCCAGCGGCTCGCCTCGCGCCACCAAGGCCAGGAGGAGATCCTGTGCCGCAGCGTACTGATCGAGGCCGACGTTGTAACCCGCCCGGCGGAGCTCGTCGACGAATCCCAGAAGGGACTCGGGGTCGGCCCAGGGTGGGCTTATCGGCCGCGGGTCTTGAACCATTGCTTGACGACCTGATCGGCCCGTGGCTGATCCTCGGTGGTTTTGACCAGGGTGCTCAAAGTCGCGAGCGCGAGGTCTGGCGATCCGGCGAGCGGATTCTTGCCGTCTCCAGCCTGGTGCAAGGCGAGGAGCCACCCCAGCAGCTCGGCCGTCGCCGGTTTCTTGCGTAGTCCGCTGGCGTCGCGGCGCAGGAGGAAGAAGAGATCGAGGGCGTCCTTGAGCAGGTCGCTGCCAGAGCCCGAGAGCTCACCCAGGCGGCCGGTGACGATCTCTTTGAGGCGCTCGGGCTGCGGGAAAGGAAGGTGGTAGTAGATGCAGCGGCGCAGAAAGGCTTCCGGCAGATCCTTTTCAGAGTTGCTGGTGATCACCACAACAGGCTGCATTGCCGGATCGGCGGCGATCCGCTCATTGCCCAGCTCAGGGATACGGAAATACATTTCCTCGATTTCGTTGAGAATGTCGTTGGGAAAATCGCGAGGGGCTTTGTCGATCTCGTCGATCAGCACCACCGACCGGCGCCGCCCGCCGTGCTCAAAGTCCGGTGGCAGGAAGCGAGCGACGGCCGCTTCGTCGTTGGCCAGCAGGATGGCCTTGCCCAAGGCGCAGAAGTGGATGTAAGCCAGAGGATTGGCGTTGGCGCCGCTCTCCCGCGCCTGGAAGCGGCCCAGGGCATCATAGGTATAGAAGAGGTCGCGGGCCGTGCTGGTGGACTTGGTCTCGAACTTCAGCGGCTCGCCGTAACCCAGCTCCCAGGCCAGGCTGTATGCGAGTTGGGTCTTGCCGGTGCCGGGTTCGCCAGTGAGCAGCAGCGGCTGGCCGAGGAGGAGGGCGACGTTGACGGCCGAGGCCAGGCCGGGCTCGGCCTGATACCTCTCCGGCCGTGTCAGCTCGGTCCGTCGCGAAGCCGGAACCTCCGCTGGTGTCCCAAGCCTCCGGCCGCTACCGTCTCCTGCATAGAACGGATACTTCATGCGAGCTCCTTGAGCGAGTTGTACCCGTAGAGCAGCGCCCGCAGCCGGGAGGCCAACTCCTCCATGGGTATAGTGGTTGACGACTGCTCGGCTTCCCATCTCTCGAACAGCCGCCGGATGTCGGGGAAGATCTGATCGCCACTGCAAAGATTGGGCGGCACTTCTTCAAGAGCCCAGGTCTCGACATCCGTGCGCGCCACACCGTCCAGCTTCCGCAGGACCACTCCAGGCAGCCGTTCGTCATCGAAACGAAGGTCTTCGAGGAAGCTTTGGAGAGTCGCGTTCAGCTCCTCCCAGGCCTGCCGCTTCTCTTGGGCGAGTGCGGTCTTCAACTCGTATTTGAGAAATAGAATCGCAAAAAGCTGCTGGCCTAGTTCCAGATCGGGCCATTGGCGCCAGAACTCGAAGAAGCCTTGGAGCGCCGAGATCCCAAGCCGCTGAAAGTCTTCGGTCAACACCTGAGTGCGGAGCACTACCGGTGCCGGGCTCAGGGCCAGGGTCTGCTGGATCTCCTGGACCGGCGCCGTACGCCGGTTACGCACCGCCTCGGCCAAGTGGCTTCGCAGTCGCTTTTGAATCTCGTCGGCGCTCTGGGAGCCGGCCGGCCAGCGCAGGAAGTAGGAGGTCACGGTGGCCTGATCCCCCAGATCAAGGAGCCTGGGTAGCGAGACCTTCTGCAGCCGCTCGAAGAACATCTCGTGGGATTGGTACTCGTCGCCGTGGACGACGGCCAGCAACGGCCGGTTGCGGGGGCGTGCCGCCAGAGCTTCTTCGAGCTCGAACTCCTGAGTGCTGCGGTCACAGAGGTAGGGGAGCAAGTTGGGGATGGGGCGTCCCGAGCCGAGCTCCCGAGCCACAGCAGCGGTCACCGCGGCCCGCAGCTCGTCGGGGGTACTGAACTCCTGCACGATCTTGAGTAGCCGGATCTCGTTGCGTAGAGCGGCGATCCGTGGATCGCCGTCACGCCGGTCGGCCGGCCAGGGGGCGTTGTCAGCGAGCAAGAAGAGGAGGCGAGGAATCCCGGACCGGCCGGCCTCTTCGTACTCGAGGTGGGTAATGCTCTTGCTGTACGATGGCGGCACGAAACCGTATCGCCAAGCGAGGATACCGACATAGGCTTGGCACGACCTCACGTCTTCCAGACAGATGTCGAGAGGGCACTCCTCCGAGGCCGTATAGCTTTCCATGTATCGGGGCAGATGCTCCAGGGTGAGGACGGCCTCGCGGGCAGCGAGGCGCTCTTGGATAAGGTCCTTGAAGGTCGAAGAGATGTAGATTCGTGCCATGTAGTGGGTAAGCCTCGTCTTCTTGGAGTTGTTTTCTTATTATAGCCGTAGACGAGCGCCTCCAGCAGGGTCTTAGACTTAGACGGATTTAGCGACGGGATTTCTCAGTCACGAGGAAGCGCGGCGTCCTCTTGGACGCCGCGCAACGTATTTACGAACCCAATTTCGTCTATTGTCCGGCCTTTCGATTCGGCCGCCTCTCGTCGACCGACCCGAGATCCACCATGGCCTGATCGGTCATCACCACGAACGGCCGCGGCTCGACCGTGAGGCCGCCTTCGCCGTCGTGCCGGACGACCTGCACGGTCCCCATCCCATAGCCCATCGGCCCGCGGCTGTAGTAGTGCACCCGCAGCCGGTAGGGCGCGGCGGCCCGGTCCGCCGGCGCTTCCACCGCGAAGCATTCGGGGCCGTAGCCCGTGGTCACGTCGGCGTACAGCTCGCCGCCCGATGGCAAGGTTTTCTTCTCGTAATAGGCATGCCCGCCCTGGCGGTCGTAGACGTGGAGGTCGACGTCGTTGGCGTCGGTCTCCCAGGTGAGGACGAAGCGCAGGGACGGATCGCCGTCGATCCGGGAACCGTGAGCATGGAGACGGTCGAGCACCTCTTCACGCCGGGCCGGCTCGGCGTGCAGCCAGGCCGCTCCGAGAAGCCCCAGATCCTCCTTCAAAACCCGATCGACGCCGGCGAAACGTCCTCCCGGGTAGCGCTGCTCGATGCCCTTTTCGAGCGCCTCGAAGGCCGCCCCGGAACGGCCGGCGCGCAGCAGCGCCCAAGCGAGGAGGCGATGGCCCGAGGGATGGTCCGGCCGCTCCAGGACCGCTTTTTGATAGGTGTCGATCGCCAGCTCGAGACCCGCTTCGCCCAGCCGCTCCAGCCGCTCCCCGGCCAGCCGCCGCAGGTCGGCCCGGCTGGGAAAGAGATCGATGAGCGAGCCGTACGCCCGCGCCGCCGCCGCCGTCTCGCCGGCCGCCTCCCACGCCTCGCCCAGGGCCAGCAGGCCCAGCACGTCGCCCGGCTCCTCGGTGTTCCAGGACTCAGCGAGGGCGCGGGCCTGTGCGATCCGGCCGGCGGCCAGGTGCTCCATCACCTCGGCGAACCGCCCGCTGTAGGGCGCGGCCTGCCGATCCTTTTCTTCGGCCTGCTCGGCGCGAGCCTGCCGCCTCGGGCTTGTGGGGACGATCCGGGGAGACTCGGCCGTCGCGGTCGACGGCACGGTGACCGGCTGAACGGTTTCGGGCACCGGGCCGGGTACCCCGCCGACAACCCCGCCGGCAACGCCGCCGGGCACCCCGCCGGAGACCCCGCCCGGTATGCCGCCCCCGACTCCGCCCTCAACCCCCGGATCTTCGAGCGCGGCGGCGGTGCCGAGGGCCGGCGCCTCTTCAGGCAGTTCGGCCATCCTCGCAGGCGGAGGCGCGGTCGCAGGCGGAGGTGGCGCGGTTTCGAAGGCATCTACATCTAGAGGGCGATCCGCAGGCTTTTGAGCCTCGACAGCCTGCGTCGCCGACCGCGAGTCCGGCCGTGTCCGCGCGAGCACCGCCAGCCCGCCCGGGCCGACGGTCAGGATGTCGGCGAGGCTCCGCTGATCGAGACCGAAGCGCGCGTAATCGAATTCCGACTCCAGCACCAGCATGGCGGTGAGCGGGCTCAGGACCCGGTGCTTGATGCTCACCTCGACGATCTGGAGCCCCAGCGCCCGGCGCATGTCGTCGTCGCCGGCGGCCGTGGTTTCGCGCAGGTGCAGCAGCCGCTCCATGCGGGCCTGGGCCCAGGCCCGTTCGAGCAGCGGCCGCTCGGCGGTCGCGAGCTCGCCGCCGGGCGCCACCGGCTGGCCGCCCAGAGTGAGGCGCAGGGGCCGGTCCGCCGGCAGATCGGCATAGACCAGCGCTTCGTCGCCGGGCTGAACGCCGTCGAGAGTCTCGGGCCAGACCCAGGCCGCCCCCTCGATTGCCACCGGGATCCCGGAGCGGCAGGCGAGGGTCAGCCGGCGGGCGATCTCGGCGACGGGGGCGGCGCCGTCGATCCGCTGACCGTCGTGCGCCAGGTTCCCGGTCGTCAGCTCGCGCAGCACCGACTCGTCGCGCAGACCGCCCACGGCCAGCACGTCGAGGCGCTCGACGCCGCCCTTGCCGAGGGCATGGACCGCGGCCTTGAGCGCCCGCGCCTCGGTCTCGCCGGCCGTCGCGACCCCGTCCGTGACGAGCAGGACTCGGGGGTATTTGCGGCCGCCCCGCGCCAGCCGGCCGCCGAGCCAGCCGAGCGCCCGGTCGAGATCGGAGGCCCCCAGCGGCCGGCGGGCGGCGAGACGCTGCACCTCCGCCTCGCCGAATCCGCCCGCGGTGCCTTCGAAGATCGGCACCACCTCCTGATCGAAAGCGGCGATCCCCAGCGGCGTCGCGCCGCCGGCGCCGTTGCGCAGACCGGCGACCAACTCGGCGACCCGCCGCACCTGGGTCGCATAGCCCAGGGCGCGCGAAGCGCTCGAATCGACGAGCACATAGAGACCGGAGATCTCCTGCGGCACGGCGGGGACCGGAGGAACTACGCGCACCACGGCGAGATTGGCCTGACGCAGCCCCGAGCGGCCGACGATTTCCGGACTGCGGTCCTGACCGATCTCGAAGTCGCGGTCGGGAGTCCAGTCGCGCTTGTGCAACTCGATCACGCGGCGGTCGTGGACCTCGCCGCCCAGGTTGCTCGCGGCCTCCTTGGCAGCGGGCCGATCGCCAAGCAGCACGCGGACGTCGAGCCGGCCGACCGCGGAAAGCCCGCGCAGGGGGAGGACGTAGGGCTCGCCGGCCCGTGCCAGCGCGTGCGAGTAGGAGACGATGATCTCCTTGCGCTCGCGGGGGGCGATGGGGAAGACGCGCGCCGAGAACTCGTTGCCCGCCTCCTGCTCCAGCAGCGCCGGGTCCTGCCGCCGGTGGAGGAAGTCCTCGTACGCCACGCGGGCGCGCTGGCGCTCCACCACCTCGCCCTCCTGCCAGGCGCCGCCGATTTTCATGGCGAAGCGGCTGAGGGCCGCGCCCGGCGGCAGCGCGATGCGGAACCGTCCCTCGATCCGCTGCTCGCGAGGGTTCTCGAAAGTCAGGTGCAGCTCGGTGAAAGCGAGAGGCGGCTCGAGAACGCCGTTCGCCTCCAGAGCGACCAGGGACAGACCCGTGCCGTCCGAAGCCGTGAGGCGGATGGGAGCCGCCGGCTCCGCCGCTGACTCCTCACCGGACGCCTTCGGGAACCGGAACGAAGCTGGAGCAACGCCGGCAGCGGCCGGCTGCGAAACACCGGGCGCCGAGCGCACCCCGCCACCGGCGACGACACCCACCGCGGCGAGGCCAAGCAAGCCAAAGAGAATGGCGGTTCGGGACATGGAAAGCCTCCTCCCCAATCGATCTGGGTGGTCCCTGTCTTGGGACCTCCCCAAATCTCTTAGACACCGCTCGCCCCGAAAACGTGCCCGGGGTGGGGTGGCGAGCCGAATCACAGAAGCTGGACAAACTTGTCCAGATCGAGGCGAGCTTGCTTCAGGATGTGGGAAAGGGTGGAGCGCTTGATGGGGCGGTGGGCAGGGACGATGAGCTTCAGGGTTTCTTCCGCCGTCCGTTTCTGGAGACGAATATGACTGCCCCGCTGGCGGACAACAGACTGGGAACTTTACTCAAACGGCGACTTCCAGAACTTCCGCGTCAGGGGCGAAGCCCCAGTCATCCTCGATCGGCTCCAGGTAGAGCTCGATGGCTTCCTGAAGATGGGCCAAGACCTCTTCGCGGGTGTCGCCTTCGCTCAAACAGCCCGGTAAGGCCGGGACGAAAGCGGTGTAGCCACCGTCTTCGCTGGGTTCGAGAACTCCGTAGCTTCATCGTGGGCTCCTTCAGCCCCAACTATAACTTCTCCGGGCTCGCCGGGGGGCAAATCCTACAGGCGAGGGGCGGACCGCCGCTACTCCGCCGAGTCGTACACCAGCCGCGGGCGCCAGTCGGTTCCCCGTCCCTCCGGCGTGTAGTCGAACAGGTTCCAGAGGGGCCAGATCAGGTCCACGTGGCGGCTGGCGTTGTGTTTCGACGTCGTCCAGGTCGCGGCCCCCCTCCTCGAAGACGTAATCCTCCTTGACCCTGCCGCCCAGCGGCAGGGTCCGCCGCAACGCCGCCACGTCCTCGAGCTTCCGCCGCAGCTCGATCTCCGCCTGGAGCAACTGGTCCCGCGACGAACGGTACGCGGGGCTTTCGTTGGGAAAACTGACCCCTTCTTTCTCGCTGGCCATGATTTCCTCCTTGGCTGCCAGAAGCTCTATTGTACGTTGTCACGGACCTCCGTGAATTTCCGGGTGGTGCCGAGATGGTTGTCGTCGACGTAGGAGACCTTGACGACGAACGGCACCTTGACGCCACCGGCATCGCGATAGTCCTCGAGGTCGGTCTGCTCGGGATCGGAGCCGATCACGGTCTGCCGGAAGGCGATCCGGCGTCGCAGCAGGCCGGTCTGGACGTCGAAGTACAGGGTCTCGCGGTTTCCCTCCGGGGTCTGGGTGCGCAGGACGTAGACGTCCCGTCCATCGATCTTGTCCTTGCCGCCGACTCGCGCCTTGTCGGCATGATCCTGCAGCTCCAGGTCCCGCCGCAGGTCGCCCAGGGCGGTGAAGCGGGCGATCTCCGCCGCGGTCATGGGCCGCTTCCCTTCGGGCGTTTCGACCGTCCCGGACGTGCCGTCGAGCTGCTGGACGACTCGCCCGTTGGGCGGACCGAGGGTCACCGTGACCTTTCCGGGCCACTGCTGATCGATCTCCAGCGGATCTTCCTGGCCCCGGTTGACGGCCCGGGCCTTGGGGGTTCCAGCGTCGACCACCTTGATATGCAGCAGAGTGCCGCGCGAGGTCCGGCTCTTGACCGCCAGGAGGGCGGTCCTGCCGCCGAGCGCCTCGACGTAATGATCGAGGATCTGCGCCGCGCTCGGCATCTTCTCCTTCGTCTCCGGCTCCGCGTTGGTCGTGTCGGCGAACAGCCCCTGGCCGATCGGCGGCACCGCGACGGGGCGCTCGTGTCCGTTGTGGCAGGAGTTGCAGGTGACGACGGGCCGGCCCTCGAAATTGTTCTTGTTGATGTCCAGCACCATCTGGATCATCTGACGGGCGGTCTCCTTGGGCTTCTTGGTGTCCGACTCGTACTGGTTGTCTTCGGTGACGTGGCAAAAATCGCAGGTCACGCCCAGCGACGCCCGCATGAGGTGCATCACCGGCAGCATCTGCGAGGCGGGCATGCTGCGCAGCACCTTGATGTTCTTGAACTTCTTCTCGGCGGTGGGCTCGCCCTCGCTCTGGGGAGCGGCGGACGGGGCGCTCGCGGCGGCCTTGGCCGGACGGTCCGGCTTCGGCTGTGTCGCCGGCTTTGGCGGCTCGGGGGCGGAGGCACCCGCCGCCAGAGCGGTCATGAGGAGTACCAGGAGCGCCACGGCCAGACTGCGGGCCCGTGGAGATCGAGAGGGAACCGGGAGGGACGTCGGCATGGAAAGCTCTCCTATGGTCTGGTGGACTCGGGCGACGGAGCGGGATCGTATCAAGAGCACCCTGAAGCTGCCACAAGGCTCAGGGCGACGGCCTCGGCCACCTTGATGCCGTCGACCGCGGCGGAGAGGATACCGCCGGCATATCCGGCTCCCTCGCCCGCGGGATAAAGACCTTCGGTGTTGAGGCTCTGAAAGTTTTCGTTCCGCGGGATCCGAAGGGGCGAGGAGGTGCGCGTTTCAACGCCGGTCAGCACGGCGTCGTGCATGGCGAATCCCCTGATCTGCCGGTCGAAGGCCGGGAGCGCTTCACGGATCGCCTCGATCGCGTACTCCGGCAGGCTCGAGCTCAGATCTCCCAGGCGCACGCCGGGCTGATACGACGGCAGGACCGAGCCGAAGGCCGTGGAGGGCCGGCCCGCGAGGAAGTCGCCGACGAGTTGGCCGGGCGCGTCGTAGTTGCTCCCGCCCAGCTCGAACGCCCGCTCTTCCCAGTGGCGTTGAAACTCGACGCCGGCGAGCTGCCCGCCGGGATAGTCGGCCGGCGTGATGCCCACGACGATGCCGCTGTTGGCGTTCCGCTCGTCCCTGGAATATTGGCTCATGCCGTTGGTGACCACCCCTCCGGGCTCTGAAGCCGCAGCCACCACCGTACCGCCCGGACACATGCAGAAGCTGTAGACCGATCGGCCGTTGCGGCAATGGTGAACCAATTTATAGTCGGCGGCGCCCAGCAGCGGATGCCCCGCCTGCGGTCCGAAGCGGCAACGGTCGATGAGAGACTGCGGATGCTCGATGCGAAACCCGATCGAGAACGGTTTGGCTTCGATCTGGACGCCGCGTCGATAGAGCATCTCAAAGGTGTCCCGCGCGCTGTGACCGACCGCCAGGACGACATGATCCGCCGCCAGGCGCTGGCCATCGGCGAGGATCACGCCCCGCACTTTTCCCTCTTCACTTTCCTGCTCAATAATCAGATCCTCGACACGGTTCTGAAAGCGGATCTCGCCGCCCAGGGATTCGATCTTCGTCCGCAGTTTCTCGACCACCTTCACCAGCCGGAAGGTGCCGATGTGGGGCTTGTTGACGAAGAGGATTTCAGACGGCGCGCCGGCCTCGACGAGCTCGGTGAGCACCTTGCGCCCGCGATGTCCCGGGTCCCTGATCTGACTGTAGAGCTTGCCGTCGGAAAACGTGCCGGCACCGCCTTCGCCGAACTGCACGTTGGATTCCGGATCGAGCTTCCTCTGGCGCCAGAGTCCGAAGGTGTCGACCGTGCGCTCGCGGGCCTTCTTGCCGCGCTCCAGAAGGAGCGGACGAAACCCCATCTCTGCCAGCAGCAGACCGGCGAAGAGACCGCAGGGTCCGCCGCCGATCACGATCGGCCTTGACGCCAGCGCCCTCGGAGCCCGGGTCAAAAAGTGATAGGAAGTGTCCGGTGCCGGTGCAACGTGAGGGTCGGCGCGAAGCCGCCGGAGAACCTCGTCCTCCCGCGTCGTCTCGACGTCGAGATGATAAGTGACGGCGATCGCCCCCCGCTTACGGGCGTCGAAGCTGCGCCGATAGATCGAATAGCGAACCAGCTCTCGGGGCTCAATGCCGAGCTCTTTGACGATGGCGGCCCGCAGCTCCTCCTCGGAATGATCCAGGGGAAGCCGCAGCTCGGTCAACCGCAACATGATCTGCTGAGGTCAGGTCATCGCCCGGCCGCCAGGGTGCTCCGCTCGATCGCCTCGCAGCCTTGCTTTTTCAGATCGACCCGCCACAGGCCGTCATACCTCTCCGTCATCAGGCTTCCCGGCTGGCCGGTGATCCCCAGGCGCTGAAAACAATCCGGTTTCGCCCCCAGCCTCACCAGGAGCTCGGGGATGGTGTTTGCGTGCCCCACGATCAGCACGGCCCGGTCGGCGGCGTGCTTCTGCCGCAGCCCGGCGAGGAAGCCGGCCATCTCTTCCGGCCGGGTGGTGACATCGTCCGCCATTACAGTGGGGCAGTTGCCGGCCTTCATCAGAGGCTCGACTGTGGCCACGGTCCGAGTCGTGCGGCTGGTGTACGCGGCGGCGATGCCCTCGCCCTTGAGACGGTCGGCGAGCGCCTCGGCGCGGGCCACTCCCGCCGGGGAGAGGGGGCGGAACGCGTCGAGATCGCGCGCCGCCGGCCAGTCGTCCACCTTCTCGGCATGGCGGACGAGGTAGATGACGTCCAGGGCGGCCACGGGCGCCGAGACCATCAGCGCCAGGAGGAGCGGCAGCGCTCCGAGAGGGAAAAAACGTCTCATCCTTGTTCTCCTTCCAGGGCGGCGCGCAGGACGGCCCGTTGGGTGTCGAGGTAGTGAAGCAGCTCTTGGGTCCGTGGGTGCATGGTGCGGCAATTCTCCTGAGAGCCCGTTGTCGGTACAACCGGTCCCCAGCTTATCGCAAAGGGGGGCACCTAGAAGAGGGGGAATGGGACGCGCTCAAGCTTGACCCTTCTGCTGGAGAGACGGTATAACGTCTCCATGAAGACTCTCACCATCACCGAGGCAAGGAAGAACCTGAGTCACTGGCTGGCGGCTGCCGCCGGTGGTGATGACATTGGCATCATCTTGGGGGCCAACGTCATCGCCCTCCGCAAAGTGGAAGTGGAGTCCACAGACTTTGCGCAGCGTGAGTACGGTGCGGCTCCGGAGCAGGTCGCCGCTTTGCAGAACGCCGTGGACGACCGCTATCGTCGACTCAAGCGCTCGGGGAAGCTCAGGACGGTCCCCGTGGACGAGCTGAGAGGATTGCTTGAAGAAGCCTCTCTCCCTTGATCCGCGGCTGGCCTTGCGTTTCCTGTTTGAAAACCGATCTGAAGATCTTTTCGTCTTCTTCCTGGGTGATCACGCCGAGGTCCAGAAACTGCTCCGCAGCGGCAGCCTTGGCTGAAGTCGCAGCGCCACCCGGAGCTTTACAAGAAGCTTCCCGCCTACCGCGGCGCCAGCACCAGCCGCTCCTTCGCCGCCGCCTCGATCTTCTCGCGGCTGAAGAGGAGCGGGAAGTATTTCCCTTCCGACCACAGGGGGAGCAGGTCGCCGTAGTGCGGGCTCCCGGGTTGGCCGGACTGCCCGGGCACGCTGGTGGCCACCGAGCGGTCCCAGTCCGCCGCGTCCAGGATCTCGCGGAAGGAGGCGCCGTGGTTCGCCGCAAAGCCGGGGCCGCCGGCGGCCATCACGGTGTCGCCGTCGCCGCCGCGCTGCACGTCGGGCAGATCGAGGACCGCCCTGCGCGCGTCGTCGGTGGCCAGGGGATGGCGGAACGTCGTGGCGTGCAGGGCACCCCAGCGCCAAGCGTCCGGGTCGGGGCCGAGCTGCCTGCGCGCCTCCTCCACGGCCTCGCCCAATGCCCGGAACAGCGCGGCGTCGCGCGCCGCCCGCGCCGCCTCGCCGCTGCCGAACCAGCGCGGGCTCGCCCTCTCCAGGACGTCGAGCGTCTTCTCCCGCGTGATCGTGGGACCGATCAGCTTCCAGGCCGCCTCGGGCAGCTTCGGCTTGAAGACGGCGTCGGGCAGCTTCGTCATCCAGATCTCGTAGAGCGCCGCCGGCGAGGAGTCGCGGCCGATGGTGCCGTCCCACCGTGTCAGGCGCGCCGCCCAGGGCTGCAGCGCGGGGGCGCCTCCCGCGGCCGCGGCGAGCAGACGGACCATGCGGCGGGCCGGCAGCGAGACCGCGTCATATTGCAGGCGCTCGAAGTCCGCGACGGTGAATTTGCGGCCGGGGAGCCCCAGCTCCTGAGTAATACGCTCGAAACGGAAGGGCGGCGCCCATTCGTAACCGAGCTCCCGCGCATAGCCGGGAGGCATGACGTTGTGGTTCGCCGTGGCGATCGAATGCGATGCCGGATTGAAGGCGCGCGGCAGGTCGGCGAGCGGCAGAAAACCTTGCCATTCGTAGCGCCCGTCCCCCGGCACCGGCACCAGGCCGGACCACCCCTGGCGCACCGGGGTCAGGCCGGCCGCCTGCCAGCCGATGTTGCCTTCGACGTCGGCATAGACCAGGTTTTCCGACGGTACCTTCCAGCGCTCCAGGGCTTTCAGGAACTCCGGCCAGCTCCGCGCCCGGTCGAGCGACAGCGAGGCGAGGTAGCCGGCGGTGCCCGGCTCGCTGCCCACCCAGCGCAGGGCGTAGGCGCGATGGCGGGCGCGGTCCTCGTGGATCACCGGCCCGTGCGCGGTGAATTTCAGCTCGGCCTCAACCGGCTCCGCGCCCTTGACCCGGATGCGCTCGCGCTCGATCCGCATCGGCGCCCAGCGGCCCTGGAAGCGCACCTCGTTCGGGTTCGCCGGGTTGGTCTCCTCGACGTAGAGGTCCTGCTGATCGATACCGACAATGGTGAAGCCGAAGCCGATGCGGTCGTTGTGGCCGGCGGCGACGCCGGGCAGGGCGGGCTCGCCGGCGCCGATCACGTTCCAGCCGGGCGCCACCAGGTGGACCATCCAGCGCAGGCTGGGGAGCTGGATGGCGCGGTGCGGATCGTTGGCGAGCAGCGGCTTGCCGGTGGCGGACAGCGCGCCGTCCACCACCCAGTTGTTGCTCCCCTGGACGGGCGAGAAGGAGATCGGCGCGCCGGCGGCGATAGGTCCGGCGACGATCGACTCGTCGATGCCGGCGAAGTCGAGCCCGGGCGGGACCTCGATCTTCTTCGGCGGATCGGTCGTGATCAGCTCGTCGACCAGCTCGCCGCCGAGCTCGCGGACGAGCCGGGCGCGGATCACCTCCAGGCTGGCGTTACGCGTCATCCCCCAGCCGGCCATGCGGGTGAGGCACACCTCGGGGGTCCAGGGCTCGGGATCGAACCCGGCGAGCCGGAATTCGATCGGCCACCGGCCGCGGCTCGACTCGATGAACGCGTTGACCCCGCGCACGAAGCTTTCGACGATCTGCCGCGCGTCAGGGGCGTAGCTCTCGTATTCCGCCTTCAGGTCGCCGCGGT
This sequence comes from Thermoanaerobaculum sp., assembly GCA_021154885.1. GTDB lineage: Bacteria > Acidobacteriota > Thermoanaerobaculia > Multivoradales > UBA5704 > DATARR01. The sequence continues at coordinate 35,113 of JAJKHS010000144.1, read as the reverse complement.
AGCGCAGCAGCCGGGCGAAGCGGTCGCGCTCCACCGCGTCTTTGCCGAGTACCTCGGCCAGGCGCCCCTCGCCCGCCCGCCGCCACAGCTCCATCTGGAACAGCCGGTCCTGCGCCGCCACGAACCCCTGGGCGAAGAAGAGGTCGTCCTGTGTCGCGGCGTAGATGTGCGGGATGCCCCAGGGATCGCGCAGCACGGTGACCGGCCGCGAGAGGCCGTGCAGGCGCAGGGTGCCGGTGGTCTGGGCGAGCGCGGCGCGGGCCTCCGCCGCGAGGTCGGGCGGGGGAGCGGCCTGGAGCGGGGACAGGAGGAGAAAAGTCAGGACGACGAGGAACAGAGCGCGTCTCATGGGACCTCCTTAGCCCTCTCTCTCCCGGCGGCCGGGGGGGAGGCTGGGAGAGAGAGGGTTGGGAGAGTGAGGGCCTCAGTCGGCCTTGACCAGCGGCACGTCCACGAGGTGCTGGGAGAGGAACCAGACTTGCAGCTCGTTGGTCCGGATCACGTCGCTCACCAGAAGGTCGTTGGTGCCGTCGTCGCCGGCGTCGTCGGCCTGCCGGGCCATCGAACGCGCCTCTTCCAGGAGGATCTCGTGAGCGTGCAGAAGCCGCGAGATCTGGACCGGGACCTCTTCCCGGCCCCGCGGGGGCCGCGGGATGATCGTCGTCTCCGCCACGTCCGCCGCCATCGCCAGGCTGACTCCGCCGAGCAGTTGGATGCGCTCCGCGATCTGGTCGACGAGCTCGTCCTGCTCTTCGTAATGCTTGTCGAAAAGGAGATGGAGCTGATAGAAAGTGTGACCGGCGACCTGCCAGTGATGCTTCTTGTAGAGGTCCCGCAGCGTCATCGTATCGGCGAGGACCTGATTCAGATTCTCCACGCTCTTGCGACAGGCCGTCTCGCTGAGCGCGATCGGCAGCTTGACGATCGTGCCATAGGGCTGGATCTCCACAGCCTTCTGCCCCACCAGCGGACGGGCCCTCCCCGGTACCTCGACCGCGGTCTTCTTCCCATTCTTCGTCATCGCTCGTACTCCTCTCGGGCCGGGCTCTCGCGCCGGCCCCTCCACAGATTGTCATGCCCCTCTTCCGACTCCCGAAGCCACACGCTTCATGAACATGCCAGCTCCTGAGGAGCACGCACGAGGCATGCCAAGCCCTATCAGGGAGTCGAGGCCGTCACTCGCCAGATGGCATTGCCCACGTCGTCGGCCACAAGCAGGGCGCCGCGCTTGTCGATCGCCACGCCCACGGGCCGCCCCATCGCCTCCCCTTGGTCGTTGAAAAAACCGCTCAACACGTCGAGCGGCTCGCCGGACGGAACGCCGGCGGCGAAGGGCACGAAGATGACTTTGTAGCCGCTGCGCGGCCTGCGGTTCCAGGAACCGTGCTGCCCCACGAACATCCCGCGGCTGAACCGGGCGGGCAGGGACGTCCCTCCCGACCAGGTCAGGCCCAGGGAAGCGGTGTGCGGCCCCAAGGCGTAGTTGGGCACGAGGGCCTTGGCGACGAGATCGGGCCGCGGCGGCTTCGCTCGGGTGTCCACGTGCTGGCCGAAATAGCTGTAGGGCCAGCCGTAGAAGCCGCCGTCGTGGACCGCCGTCATGTAGTCGGGAACGAGATCGCTGCCGAGCTCGTCGCGTTCGTTAACCGCCGTCCACAGGGCACCGCTCTCCGGCTCCCAGGCCAGGCCGACCGGATTGCGCAGTCCGGAGGCGAAGATCCGGTGCTTCCCGGTCGCGGGATCCACCTCCCAGATCGCCGCGCGCCCTTCTTCGGCCGCGATGCCGTTCTCTGCCGCGTTGCTGTTGGAGCCGACGGCCACGTAGAGCTTCGATCCATCGGCAGAAGCGATGACGTTCTTGGTCCAGTGATGATTGATCGGGCCGGCCGGCAAGTCGACGACTTTGACGCCGGTCGCCGTGATCTTCGTCTCGCCCGGCGTGTAGGGGAACCGCAGGACGGCGTCGCTGTCGGCCACGTAGAGCACGTTCCCCACGAGCGCCATGCCGAAGGGCGAATAGAGCCCGGAGAGGAACACCGAACGCGTCTCTGCGACTCCGTCCCCATCGGCATCCCGGAGCAGCGTGATGCGATTGGCGCTGGGCACGGCGCCGCCGGCCTTCTTCTGAAAGTGTTTGAAGAACCACCCCTTGATTCCCTTGCTGTCCTCCGGCCGTTCCGGTGCATTGGTCTCGGCCACGAGCACGTCGCCGTTCGGCAGCACGTAGAGCCACCGCGGGTGGTCCAGTCCGCGGGCCAGCGCGGCCACGGCCGTCCCCGCGGCAGTCGCCGGCTTGCCGCCCTCCGGCCACCCCTTGGCCGTCACGACGTGCACCACCGGGATCAGCGCCTTGTCGGGGGCAGGCAACTCCGGATGGGGTCCGGTGCCGGCCGAGACCGGGAGCCGCGCCGCGGAAGCGCATCCCAAAACACCCACGGCGGCCGCGACGAGCACACAGCGCTGGACAAGCGTGAACACGATCCTTCCTGCTGGTTGAAACATAGGTCGACCCCAAAGGCGATCGCCAGGCCCGTTCCTGACGCGCCCTCGGTGTCAGCAAGAATCAAGCCGGGCCGCTCACCCCTGAACGAGGAGCACCGAGGGCACGGCACTGGAGTCGTAGAGCCGGAGATAGAAGTAGCCGATGCCCGCAATGCCGAGCATCAGGTTGGGCGTCTCACCGCCCGAGACGACGCCGCACGGCCATGGATTCCGGTTGAGATGGACGGACTGAATGCCGCGGTCGCCGATGGCTTCAGCCACGGCGCGACAGCGCTCGTCGCCGAGGGTGTCGGCGGCGACGATGAAAAGCTCGGCGTTGCCGCCCAGGCCATGGCAGAGCGAGTAGCCGTCGGCGACGGACGGAATCGTCAGCGGCCGGTACGTGCCGCTGATGGCCGACTCGGCTTCGCGGCGCCAGGTCTCGTCCCCGGTGAGCGCGAAGGCGCGAACGCGGGAGAGGCCGATGCCCGGCGCGCCGTGGCACCAGGCCAGCGAGTAGCCGGGCTGCTGCGGATTCGGCGATGCGAACGAGCGGAAGTCGGGCCAGTTCTGCTGCTCGGCGGAGAAGTGCCGGCGCTCGTAGGCGAAGCCGCCCAGCGCGCCCTCCATGAACCGGGAGTCGTGGGTGCGGACGAACAGCTCGAGGAGCGCGAGGGCGATGCCTGCGGCGCCATGCGAGTAGCCGGTGAGGTCCTTCTGCTCCGGCCCGAGCGGCTGCATGGTCGTCCACGACCAGCCCTCGTCGCCGCGGTGGGCGTGCGCCAGCAGGTGACGCCCAAGCCGGCACGCTTCCTGGAGATAACGATCATTGCCGAGCCGGCCGTCGATCGCGGAGAGGCCGAGGATCGCTCCCGCCGCGCCGCTGATCACGTCGGGCGACAACGGATCGATCTCGTGCCCAAGCTGGGCGTCGACGAGCCGCAACGCCTCCCGCTTCAGCGATGGATCGTCGAGCAGCCGCGCGGCATCGAGCAGCACGAGGGCGATCCCGATCCAGCCGCTGTAGAGCGCGTGCCGCATCTCCGCCGGAATCTCGTCGACGCGCGAGAGCGCCTGTCGAAGGGCGCCGCGCGCCGTTTGGGCGATCAACCCATCGGGAAGAAAGCGATGCAGCCGGGCCAGGAAAAGGGCGATGCCGCTGGTGCCGGAGTAGAGATCGGGACCGAAGGATCTGTGCGCGACTTTCCATTCGCCTGCGTGGGCCTCCATCGAGTCGCCAAGCCAGTTGCAGCGGTCGTGGTCCCAGATCGCGTCGCGGCAGAGGAGCGTGCCGATCGACCACGCCACGTCGAGGAACCGTTCGCGCGGATCGGCGGCCGGAGCGACGTTGACCTTGGGGAGCGCGCTCACGCCGCGGCCTCCCAGACGCCGGAATAGAGGTCGGCGCTCGCGGCGCGCAGATGCGGCCGGTCGAGCGACAGCCCGATCCTGTCGAACTGAATGGCCAGCTCCATCATCCTCGACTCTTCGGTTTGCAGGCCGCGCGCATACGCGTCCCAGATCGCCTGCGCGATCAGACGGCTCCGGCTCATGCCGAAGCTCTCCCCGGTCGCCGGATCCTCGGCCAGCCCGATGCCGTCGTACAGCCGCAACGTCAGCAGCGGCGTGGCCGGACGGAGGTGGTTGCGGACCGCCTCGCGGATGCCGGGCAGCAGGCGCGCAATGATCTGATAATAGCGCGACGCAAAGTACAGCACCGCCGCGTCGGCGCGCGTGTAGACGCCGCTGTAGGACAAGGTTTTGAACCGGAACGGCACCTGGTAGCGATTGAGGAACGTCGTCACCGCGCTCGTCAGCGGCACCGCGCCCTCCTCCGCGACATGCCAGTAGATCCGGATCATGCGGCTGTCGGCGCCGAAGGGCGCGGGCGTCTCGCCGTTGGCGACATAGAAGCCCGGCTGCTGCGTGCGCGACTCCCGTGCCAAGAGAACGTGCAGCGGCGCGCCGGCCGACGGCGCTCCGCCGTGAGCGGCGGCGAATTCGCCGGGGGCGAAGACGTTCGCCAGCTCGCCCTTGCGCGCCAGGACGTGGCCGTTCGGCATCGTCTGCGCCAGCGACCACCCGCTCTCCCAGCGGTCGCGTCCCGCGTTCGCCGCGGAGAGCGGCTCGACGATGCTGACAGCGTTCGCGGGCGGCTCGGTGCGCGAGCCGAGCGGCCGGCAATAGGCCTCGTCGTAGAGGCTCGTCTGCAGATCGATCACCAGCGGCGGCTGTCCGGCGGAATACGCGCTCCACACCGGCGACTGTCCGGCGCCGAACGGAGCGACCTTGTGCGTGCGTCCCGCCAGCTCATACTCCATCGGCGACCGGATGAGGACCGCACGCAGCAGCGCGCGGAGATCCTGGTGAATGGAATTGTCGTCAGGCATAGACACCCGCCGGAAATCCGAGCAGATCGGTGGCCGCGGCGCGCGGCTGTTTGAGGATGTTGATGCACGCCTGCACCTGCCAGACCGCGTGCTGCGTCAACGCGGAGGCCCAGGCCATCGACTCGTAGACGGTCTGCAGCATCCGCGCGCCGACGTAGCTCACCGCGCGTTCGAGCTCTACGTCGGCGTCACGGCCCCCAAGCCGGCGAGACGAGACGTAGGAGTCCCAAAAAGCGCGGATGGCCGGCTGGATGGTCTCCAGCGGATATTGCGCGGCATCGTTCGGCTCCTTGCCGGGGACCCGCTCCAGCGAGGCAATCCACCACGTCAGGTAGGCCTGGAGGATCGAGGCGACATCCCATGCCGAGTCGCCGGCGTCGGCGAGCTCCCAGTCCACCACGTGCAGCGTCTGCTCGGGAGTCTGCGCTCTGCGGACGACGACGTTGTCGAACTTCATGTCGCCGTGGATGAGCGCGTCGCGGCGCCAGCCGGCGCGGATGCGATCGAGCGCCTGGCCGAAGTCGGGATAGCTTTGCAGGATGGTCATGAACTGCCCGTTGGCCGCGCTGAGGTTTTGCATCGAGCCGCGCGGCGTGAGATGCAACGACAGGATCCAGGGGGGCTGGCCCTGGAAGATCGCGGTATTGGCGCGCGGCAGCAGGTCGCGCATTGAAGCCACGTGATAGCGCGCCAGCAACTCGCCGACGCGTTGCGCGACGTCCTCGGGAAAGCCGTTGAGGCGGCGATGGAGCTCGGAAAGGTTTTCACCGCCGTCGATCAGGTCCACGACGAGGAGGTGCCGGTCGGGATCGTAGGCGCGGAAGCGCGGCATCAGCGCATGGATCTCCGCCAGCGCCGGATCGCTCTCCATCATCACGTAGCAGGCGGCCTCCTTCTGCAGGGTCTGGGCGGAGAACGCCTGGTCCGGCTGCATCTGCTTGACGAACAGCCCCGTGCCCTGGCGGCGGATGACGGAGTAGTTGTGATGCCGGCGCGCCCCCTCGACGACCATCACGTCGCCGTCGACCACGGCCCGGTGGTCGAGAAGGCCCCGTTCGAGGAGGTAGTGGATGAGGTCGTTTTTGGTCAAGACGCTCTTATCGTAGCACCTTCAGGAAGGTGGAAAGGAGGCGGTCCGGCACGACGGCCGGACCGCCCTTGAGTGAACCTCATCTCATTATATGCCCACAGCCCCACTGAGTAACGAGCACTAGACAATTGAAGTAGTGGGTGCAGTGCGGGCCGAACGTCCCAGCCGCTACGTGTGGACACTGAGGCTGGAACTGCGTGCAGCCGTGGAAGCCAGTGGGTCCGATCGGACCGGCAGCGGCGCCTTGCGCGGCCGCGTCGAAGAACTGCTGTCCGCCCCCGCAGAGGCGCGTCGGACAGGCGTCGACGGCCGATCGACAGTGCACTCCGAGCTGCGTGCAGACGGTCGCCGGCGTCGGCGGGCAGGCGGGGCCTGCGAACGTGCAGTGCGGTTGGGCATGCGTCGGGCACTGCGGCCCGCTCTGCGTACAACCGATCGGTCCCGCGACACCGACTTGTGGATTCGTCGGGCAACCGAAGAACGTGCAGTCGCCGCTAGGGTAGGTGGGGCATTGCGGGCCGCCCTGCGTGCAGCCAATGAAGGCGGACGGGCCGATGGGGCCGGCAGCACGGAAGGCCTGCGCAGGCTGGAGGCAGAACGGTGTGGGCGTCGGACACGCGGGAGGGATCGTGCACTCCGGCGTCGGACACGGCACACCGACCGACGGGCACTTCGGGCCGAACTGCGTGCATTCCACGGGGTGAGTGAGACAAATCTCGCCAATCTGAGTGCAATTCACTTGCTGGCTCTGACAGTCGGCTCCACAACTCGTGGGACATTGCGGTCCGCTCTGCGTGCAGATTGTTGCCTTGGTTGGGCAGTGGGGCCCGACCTGCGTGCAGGATGCCATCGCCGTCGGCGGCAAAGTCGGACATCCATGTATCGTCGGGCAGGTATCCACAGCACTGCACGGGGCTTGAGTGCCCGGATCGACCGCACCCGGCCCAGCCGCGCGGAAGGCCGCAAAGCCGGCCTGGGCCTGCCCCGGATTGATCACGGGCGTCCCAACCTGACCGAACGGGCAATCCAACGTCACCGGACAGAACGGAGACGGGTGCGGGAAGCAGTGCGGCCCGAAGCGCGTCGGACAGAAAAGCGTAACGTTACAGGCGATGTTCGTGGCGCAGAGCTGCGACGCCGGAGCGGCCTGCCCGCCCACAGCGGCGAGATCGATTCCCCGGCACTGCGGCGTTTCCGTCTGTGTGATGCACGGAACGTTGACTGAGACCTGACACTTCTGCGGCAGCGTCGGACAGAGCCCCCACGTCTGCGTGTAACCGCACCCGGGAATCATCGTCGCCGGCTGCGGCGGCGTGGGGCGCACCGCCTGACGGCCCCCGCTCTCGTCTGCCGCTTCCGCGCTCGCCTTCGCCGCCGGGTCAACCCCGCCGCCGAGTGGATCGACGACCGCACATCCGGGCATCCCGGTCGCGACGATGTTGCAGATCTGCTGGATGTGGGTGAGATCCCGGGTGGGGCAGTGATAGATCGTGCAGCCGACGTACTGAGTGGGATTGGGCCACGGCTGGTGCGTGCACTGCCCCGTGAATCCGGTCGGCTCGGAACAGTGCGGAATGGCCGTGATGCAGGGCCACGCGCCGCCGACCACGGGTTGTTTCGTACACCGCCCGGTGAATCCCGTCGGCTCGCCGCAGGGCACCTGGGTCACACAGCGAAGGCCGGCCTTCTCGAACGAGCCGGGGTCCGGATCGGCTCCGCCGCCGGCGCTGGCGAAGTCCTGCTGCACCTGCCCCTGCAGGAATCGCGCGGCCCGGCTGGAGGCGGAGCCGCCGGGTTTCAACGCGGCGTCGCGCTGAACCCAGACGAAGACGCCGCCCGCCGGCTGCGAGTCGCGAATCGGCTCGGTGTGGAGAATCGCGTCGGCAGGAATGTCAACATAAGCGCTGAGCTCCGCGTCGGTATAGAGCCGCCGGTATCCCTCCTCCGCGGCATCGCCGAGCCAGCCGGTGAGCAGGCGCGTCTCCGGCGGGTTCTTCGCGTCTTTGACCACGCGTCCGATGAAGTCTGCATTCCGAGGAGTGTCGTCGGCTGCCATTCCGGGCTCCTTCCTGGGGCGCGACCCTGTCGTGCGCGCCGCGGCGTCTCCCAACCTGCCACGCGCCGTACGAGAATCGCTGGTTGCCTTTCGATTGGCCATGATTTGCCTCCCGCGTCAAACAGCTCACACTGTACCGCGCGATCCTGCTGCCAGACAAATACAGAAATGCTCATCATTTCTATGCCCGGCGTTGTCAGAAAGCCGGCGTGGAAGGCGAAGACCCTGGAGAACGTCGGATCGCTGCTCACAGACGATCCTTATGGAGATATACAAAATGAGACACTCTTGCCACACCCTTTCGTTTCTGGCGCTCTTGGGCGCCTTGGTTTTCGTCGCCCCGGCCGCGGCGCAGGTTTGCACTCCCGCCGCGGACGCCACGGGCGTCAGCGTTTCCCTCATCTCGCAGCCGTTCCCGTACGCGAGCCTGGTACAGACGTTGGGCCAGGCCCCGGCGGCTCTGCCGAATCCTGCCGACGAGCTCGTCCACCGGGAGCACGTTTACGTTTCGAGCGCCCTCGCCAGCAAGCTCGGCATAACGACAGTGAACCTGGACTGGAGCGGGCCCAACCCCCAGATCCGTCTGTGGATCGAGCAGCCCGCCACGTTTGCGAACTGGAAGAGCGGCACCGTCTACCGTGATCGCAGCAGCAGCGCGGTTTTCACGGTCGTCGGCGTGCTCGGCGACGCCGCGGACCGCATCTGGGTCTATGGGAAGAGGAACGCGTCGGATCGCGACAGCGGTGAGTACAAGCTCTTCGCCACGGACACCAACAACTCCGGGACGCGGATCTATACCTCGCAGTCCTTTCCCGACGCCGACAACGACGGCATCCTCGACGGCGTGTATGCCTCGGCCTTTCGCACTCCGACGAGCTGGCGGCAGATCACCCAGAACGGCGCGACCACCTCGACGACGAGCTACTGCGAGCCCGACGCGGCCGGCAGCCTCAAAGAGTACGGCGTCAACGCGGCCGACAACCGGGTGGCCGCCCTGGCGCCGCACGGCGGCCAGACCGAGACCGGCACGAGCGATCAGCTCACGCCGTTCGTGACGGCCCTCAACGCCGCGCCGTACAGCGTGCCGGTGAACACCTGGGACGTGCAGGGCAAGTGGGAGGACGACCAGACGCAAAAGCGCTGGCACGCCACCGCGCCCACAATCAGCGAGGCGTCCTCGCCGGCTTTGCAGGCGGTGCTCGACCAACCGCAATTCGATTCGGTCGCGGGGAAGGCGTTCCGCTTCGTCGTCGCCTTCCACGGCTTCGCCGCGCTGACGTCGAACGCCCTCGAGGTCAGCGTGGGCGGCCGGGCGGCGCAGAGCACGAAATGCCTGGCGGTGCATTACATTCAGGACGCGCTCGTCGCTGCGAACCTCGACCTGCACGAGATCGCCTTCATCATCCACGACCCTGTCGCCGGCATCCTGGACGCCCCTGACAAGAACAACCATAAGGTAGGCCGCCGGGACCTCAAAGGCACGGAGGCCACCAACATCGTCAACCGCCTCGCGGCCGGCGGCGGCATCCAGCTCGAGCAGTCGAAAGCAGTGCGGGACGATGTCACCCTGCGCAACGCGGTCGCCGCAGGCACCGCCAAGGCGTTGGGTGAAGTGATCAACGGCACGGCGCCGGCCAACATCTGTGGCAGTTTGTAGGAGCGACGTTTCTTCGCCCGGGGATTGTTATACACATCTCGCCGACTCAGGGGTAGAACGACCTGCAAGCCATGTTTCGTGCCCCGAAGGGGCAGCGGCATGTAGCCTGGGGCTGGCGCCCTTTGCCAGCCCCAGGAACCCGGCCCCAAATCTACCAAAGCCCTGAAGGGGCGACGGCAGCTCATCGTTTGGAATAAAATGCCGCCGCCCCTTCGGGGCTTCTGATATTTTGTGGGACCGTCTACCTGGGGCTGGCAAAAAGCCAGCCCCAGGCTACATGCCGCGGCCCCTTCGGGGCAAAATAGCGAAATGCATATAAGAGGGTGGATCGAAATCCCGGGCGAGGCCGACCCCCTCCGGCGTGCTACAGTGAATGCAACCGTGAGCCAGGTCTTCCTGAGTTACCGCCACGTCCCGCCGGACGAGCAGCTTGCGGAGGGGCTTTGTGCCTTCCTCCAGGAGCGCGGGCTCCGCGTCTTCCTCGACAAGCAGATCGAGATCGGCCTCGAATGGGCGGCGGAGATCGATCGCCAGCTTCGCGCGTCGGATTCCTTCGTCGTCCTCCTCTCCAAGGACTCGATCCTCAGCGACATGGTGCGCCAGGAGATCGAGACCGCCCACGAGCGCCGGAAGGAGGGGAAGCTGGCGATCTTCCCTGTCCGGCTGGGCTTCCAGGGGAAGCTGCCCTATGACCTGGGGGGCTATCTGAACCACCTCCAGTACGCCCTCTGGAATCCGGGCGATTCCGAGGAGAAGCTGTTCGCCCGTCTTCACACCGCGATCACGGGCGGCGCCTCTCTCCCAGGGGCTCCGTCTTCCGAGGACGCTGCGGTCCTCTCCATGACCGACCCTGCGGTGGCGGCCGAGACGAAGGGGGCTCCCCTCCCCGCGGCCGATCCCCGGATCGTCATGGAGACGGGGACCATCCGCCTCGACTCGCCGTTCTACGTCCGGCGGCGGGAGGACGGGACCGCCGAGAGCTGCCTCGCCCAGCCGGGGAGCACCATCGTGGTCAAGGGACCGCGGCAGAGCGGCAAGAGCTCCCTTCTCGCCCGCGTCCACGCGCTGTCCAAGCGGGATGGGCGGCGCTCGGTCTACGTGGATCTCCAGAGGGACTTCGACGATTCCCATCTCCTGAGCCTGCACACCGTCCTCCAGACTCTTGCTCGGCGGATCGCCCGCACGCTCAAGACCGCCGTGCAGCCGGCCGACGTGTGGGACTCGGACCTCCTCGGGGAGAAAGCGAGCTTCGCGGAGTTCCTGGCCAGGGCGGTCCTCGACGGGTCCTCCTCCCCGGTCGTCCTCATCCTCGACGAGGTGGACCGTCTGTTCGATCGCTCCTATCGCGGCGACTTCTTCGCCGCCGTCCGCGGCTGGCACAACAACCGGGCGACGGACCAGGCCTGGGACAACCTCCACCTCGTCCTCGGCCACGCCACGGACCCGGCGCTGTGGATCGAGGACCTGAACGAGTCGCCTTTCAACGTCGGCGACCGCCTGCGCCTGGGCGATTTCACCCGCGATCAAGTGGCGGATTTGAACGCTCGCCACGGGAACCCCCTGCAAGGCTCCGAGGAGGTCGCCGGCTTGATGGAGCTGGTCGGCGGCCATCCCTACCTCGTCCGGCAGGCGCTCTACGTCCTGGCGACTGAACGCTGGTCTCTGGCCCGGCTGCGCGAAGAGGCCGGCAAGGACACCGGCCCCTTCGGCGACCATCTCCGGCGGCATCTCTGGGCCCTGCTCCAGAGTGATCGCCTGCGCGCCGTGGTCGGCCGGATCGCGCGGGGCCAGGGCTGCGATGACGAAGGGCTCTTCCAGCGTCTCTTCGCCTCGGGCCTCGTAGCCGGGGAGGACCGCTCCACGGCGCGCCTGCGCTGTGCGCTCTACCAGCAATATTTCTCGCGGCATCTTTGAGGGAGTGTGAGCGAGCCCACCACTCCCACCCGCCCGTTCTACGTCACCGGGGGCACCTTGAAGCCCGGGGAGCCCAGCTACATCGAACGGCGGGCCGATGCTAATCTTTTCGAAAGTCTCCTGGCCGGGGAATTCTGTTACGTCCTCACCGCGCGGCAGATGGGGAAATCCAGCCTCATGGCCCGGACCGCGACGCGGCTGGAGCAGGCCGGCGTCCGCTCAGGCCTCGTGGATCTCACCCAGATCGGGAGCGAGCGCGGAGACCAGGCCGCGGCGCAGTGGTATTTCGGGATCGCCAACAAGATCCACCAGCAACTCAGAATCGAGACTCCGCTGCGCCCCTGGTGGCAGGAGCGGGCCGATCTGCCGCCGGTCCAGCGCCTCACCGATTTTTTCCGCGAGCTCGTCCTGACGCACTGCCCCGGCCGCGTCGTGATCTTTGTGGACGAAATCGATTCGACGATCGGGCTCCTGTTCGCGGACGACTTTTTCGCGGCCCTCCGCGCCTGCTTCAACGCCCGGGCCATGGAACCCGCCTTCGAGCGCCTGACCTTCGTGCTGCTCGGCGTCGCGACGCCGGACCAGCTCATCCGGGACCCGGCGCGCACACCGTTCAATATTGGGAAGAGAATCGATCTCACGGATTTCAGTCCGGATGAAGCCCGGATTCTCGCGCCCGGTCTGCACCCCGATCCCGGCGAGGCGGACCGGAGACTGGAGCGCATTCTCCACTGGACCGGAGGCCACCCCTACCTGTCCCAGGCGCTCTGCCGCACCGTCCGGGAGCGGGCCGCGGAAAGCGCAACAGCGGAGGAGGCGGTCGATCCTCAAGTCAAGGAGCTTTTCCTCACCTCGCGAGCGCAGCGGGAGGAGACGAACCTCAAACATGCGCGGGCTCGCCTCGAGAGGCCCGGTCCCGAGGGCCGTCGTCTCCTGCAGCTCTATCGCCGCGTCCGAGAAGGAAAGCCGGTCCCGGACCAGCCCACCTCGCCTCTCTTCGCGCAGCTCAAGCTCGCGGGAGTGGTCAAAGCCACGGACGAAGGGCGGCTCGCCGTGCGCAACCGCATCTATGAATCGGTCTTCACGCCGGAATGGGCCAAGTCCGCGATGCCCGCGGACCGCGGCCGGCAGCTCGCGGCCGCCACAGTGGCGGCGACTCTGGCGGGCGTTCTGGTCTGGTACGCGGTCTTCCAGCCGCGGCCTTATGAAGCTGCGCTGAAAACTGCTACTGGGGAAGACGCTTACAAGAGTGCCCAGCAAGCCTACGAAGCCCTTCGCAGGAACCCTTTTTCTCGGTCCCGGGCGACCGAGCTGATGCAGCAGTTCTGGGAACAGCGAGCCCTACGATACGCCCAAGTTGGGGAAAGGGATGAGAGCCTTCTGAGCTACCTTCAGGGATTGGGCTTGAAGGATAGTGAAAGGCTCAGAAGGCGGGCTCGAAACTTGGTGGGTTCGGATTACGAAAGGCTTCTGCGCACACTTCGGCATACTGGCGCAGTAAGGGGCGTGGCTTTCAGCCCTGATGGCCAGAGGGTACTGACTGGGTCCTGGGACAACACCGCCAAGCTCTGGGACACTCGCTCCGGAAAGCCCCTCACACCCCCCTTGTTGCACCAGAACTTCGTCAACCTCGTAGCCTTCAGCCCCGATGGCAGGACCGTGCTGACGGGGTCTGACGACAACACCGCCCGGCTCTGGGACGCTCGCTCCGGAAGGCCGCTTTCCCCGACCTTCCGCCATCATGCACCCGTCGAAGCCGTGGCCTTCAGCCCGGATGGCGGGACCGTGCTGACGGGGTCTAAAGACAACACCGCCCGGCTCTGGGACGCTCACTCCGGAAAACCGCTTTCTCCAATCTTCCACCATCAGGCAGGCGTTTACGCCGTAGCCTTCAGTCCGAATGGCGGTACTGTCCTGACGGGGTCTGCGGACAACACCGCCCGGCTCTGGGATGCTCGTTCCGGAAAGCCGCTTTCCCCAACCCTTCAGCATCAGGCAAACGTCTTGGGCGTGGCCTTCAGTCCGGATGGCGAGACCGTGCTGACGGGGTCTGACGACAGCGCCGCCCGTCTCTGGGAGGCTCGTTCCGGAAAGCTGCTTCTCCCGCCTTTGCCGCATCAGGAAGCTGTCGCCGCCGTGGCCTTCAGTCCCGATGGCGGGACCGTCCTGACTGGGTCCGGAGACAGCACCGCCCAACTCTGGGACGCTCGCTCCGGAAAGCTGCTTTCCCCGACCTTCCAGCATCAGGGCCCCGTCTTCGGCGTGGCCTTCAGCCCCGATGGCGGGACGGTCCTAACGGGGTCCTGGGACAAAACAGCTCGTCTCTGGAACGCTCGCCCCGGAGAGCCGCATTCGCCGTCCTACCAGCATCAGGCACCCGTCATTGCCGCGGCCTTCAGCCCCGATGGCGGGACCGTCCTGACTGGGTCTTGGGACAGAACCGCCCGTCTCTGGGACGCTCGTTCCGGAAAGCCGCTTCTCCCGCCACTTCAGCATCAGGCACCCGTCGCCGCCGTGGCCTTCAGTCCCGATGGAGGGACGGTCCTGACGGGGTCCGCTGGCAAAACCGCCCGTCTCTGGGACGCTCGCTCCGGAAAGCCGCTCTCCCCACCCTTGCAGCATCAGGGCTCCGTCTTCGCCGTGGCCTTCAGCTCTGATGGGGGGGCCGTGCTGACGGGGTCTTCGGACAAAACCGCCCGTCTCTGGGACGCTCGCTCCGGAAAGCCGCTCTCCCCACCCTTGCAGCATCAGGGCTCCGTCTTCGCCGTGGCCTTCAGTCCCGATGGGGGGACCGTCCTGACGGGGTCCGCTGACAAAACCGCCCGTCTCTGGGACACTCGCTCCGGAAAGCCGCTTCTCCCGCCCTTTCAGCATCAGGCACCCGTCGCCGCCGTGGCCTTCAGTCCCGATGGGGAAACCGTCCTGACGGGGTCCAGAGAGCTCTTTGGCGAAGGCAACACCGCCCAACTCTGGGACGCTCGTACTGGAAAGCCCATCACGCCGCCCGTGCAGCTTCAGGACTTACTTGTGACCGTAGCCTTCAACTCAAATGGGAAGACTTTTTTCGTGGCCACAGACCATTGGCTGTACACCTATTCGTGGAACGGCACGAAGGCTGTGCCTCAAAGCAGCCAGCTTCTCCATGGATTCTGGAAAAAGGGCTTCCGCTTCCCCTCCGACTGCGAGCGTTGCGTCCAGGTAGCGTTGGGGGATGCGGGCAATTCCTTCCATCTCGAAACGCTTCACCTCGACGAGCCTATAGATCCTCCGATCAAGGGCGACCCGAAAGAGCTTCTCAAGAAATGGCAGGACCGCTTGGGACTGAGGTTTGACGAGCAGATGAGGCCGGTGCCGGCGGTAGACCTTCCGGGAGCGCCGGCGGGGGCGCCCGGTGGCGGGAGGCGGTCCCCGGGAGATCGGCAAATTCGACAGAGATGAGGCCCTGGTCCGCAGCCGCCGCAGTGCTATGATGCGTTCTGCTGCACGCAGCGGTGCAGCCCGCCTGACGAACGAGGAAGGAGTCTGTGATGACCGCCATTACCCTGCGCAACATCCCCCCGAAGCTCCAGGAGGTCATCCGGAAGCGCGCGGGCAAGGAGGGCCTGAGCCTCAACAAAACGGTCATCCACATGTTGGAGGAGGCCGCGGGGGAACGGACCACCACCAGCCGCGAGCTCCACCACGACCTCGATCACCTCGCAGGAACCTGGTCCGACGAGGAAGCTGCGGCCTTCGACGCCGCTCTGGCTGAGCAGCGCAGAGTTGATCCGGAGCTCTGGAGGTGAGCCGGATCTTCCTCGACACATCAGCCTACTCAGCCTTCAAACGAGACCATCCGCAAATTCGGCATCGAATCCGGGAAGCTTCGCAGATCCAGCTCAATCCGGTGGTGCTGGGAGAGTTGCGGGCTGGCTTTCTCAAAGGCACCCGACTCAGGGAGAACCTCGCCGAGCTGGCGCAATTTCTGGCCTCTCCCCGTGTCGACGTCGTCGCAGTGGACGAGGAGACGGCGGAGCGCTACGCCGTAATTTTCGACTCCTTGCGTCGAGTTGGCACTCCGATCCCGACGAATGACATCTGGATCGCCGCGGGTGCCATGCAGTGTGGCTCGGTTCTACTAACGACGGACCCGCACTACGAAGCAGTCACTCAGATCGTGGCGGAAATCTTCGAACCTCATCCGAAGAAGCCCCAGCCTGGGAAGTGAGGGCGGAGAAATGGCTCCGATCCAGGGCAATGGCCTCAACCTCGGCGATCTGGTCTTCAGGGAGCCCCTCATAAACCCGATGCCATGCCTCGAGCCCGATTTCCTCCTCCTTGCGGCGAGCGATCTCCTCGCTCGGTGAGAAGAGCTCTCGGCCGATACCGACCACCCGCCCCAGCCGGGCCTTCCGCTCCTCCTGCGAGAGATCCCGGAACGGGCGAGGATCCGCGGCCAACTCGTCAGCGAGGCTCACGAACCGCGCCTTGGCGCTCTCGGACGCCGCGACTTCTTCGGTTTCAGTTCCTCCCGGTCGCTCGATCATGAGTATGAGCTCAGCCGGCCCGGCGGGGACATCTTCGGGGACGTCCACCACGATCCGGTGGTCCTCTGGGATCACGACCTTCAGACGTCGTTCTACAATCATCTGGACCTCCTTCGACCTTCGGCATGGAGCTGGTGCGCCCGCCGATGCTCGCGAGGACGGTGATTCTACCGCGACTCGGGACGCCGGAGGGCCAAGGCCGGATGGCGTCGAGCGTGACGAGCGCTCCCCCGGAGCTCGCCGCGGGTGGACAAAGAACCGGAACAAGGATAGGATCTTGTCCCAGGAGGAGACGCATGGCACTTCGAGTGGGAACGAAGATCTGGCTGCCCTGTGAAGTAAAGCCCGGACCTTTCTCGGACGAGCGGCTCGTGCTGGTCAGCGACGGCGGCCGGGATTGGCTGGGGTTCATTCAAGAGAATCGACTCAAGGAGCCCATCACGGAGGGACGGACGTCGGTTCTCGCTTCCGTGGTCTCGGTGCTGGGAGAGAAGTTTCAGGCTCTTCTTCCAGGTAGCGCCTTGATGTCCACCTTGTTCGAAGGATTTGTTTCGAGGGTCCAACCCGTTGATCCTCTCGAAACCTGACCTCCTTCGCTATCTCTCGGAGGGAAGGCTCAAGATTGACCCGCCGGTTTCCCCGGACGAGGTGGCACAGGTCAGCATCGATCTTGGCCTGGGGAGAAAGTTCACGACCTTCAAGCAGCCTCCGGACTATCTGCCTGCCATTCACGTCGACCCATCTCTCTGGACGTCTGCCGATCTCTGGCATCACTTCGAGCAGGACGTCTTCCGGCTCTATCCTGGACAGTTTGTGCTGGCTCAGACGCTGGAGCGTATTCTGATGCCGCCGGACTTGGTGGGCTTCGTCGAAGGGCGGAGTAGTTGGGCGCGTCTCGGGATCACGATCCACGTCACGGCTCCCAAGATCGATCCGGGATTCGATGCTCCGATCACCCTGGAGATGGCGAACTTTGGGCGTATCCCCGTGGATCTCCGCGCTGGCATTGATCACCCAGCGCAGTTGATGCTTCAGAAGATCAGCACTCCGCTCGAGGAGACCGCGCTCTATGGTACAGGGAGAAGCAGCTCTTTTCAGAACCAGACGGATCCGATTCCTCACCGGCGGACGGAGGAGACCTGATCTTCTCTCTATCTCGCCCAGCGACGTCCACTGTCACCATTCAACCTCGCTGTAATGTTGTTTTTTGGTTAGAAGGCCGGCGGGACGCCAGCGGTCCCAGGGGGGCCCGGGGGGCAGGTTATGAGAAAGGTAGGACCCGGGAGCGGCCGGCTTCCGGTCCCGGGGTTTGATCGCATCAATTGTCAAAGAGCAAAGCCGCCCCTCTCTTTCCGTCTCCAGGACGGGCTTGGGAGAGGGGCGGGTCCAACCTTTACTTCTGTTACTTCTGTGGACTGCCGACCTTCAGCCTACAGAGTGGCTTTGGGCGTGGGTTGGGCGGCGGCGTACCGTCGCCGGTGCCGCCCGTCTTCACGGACCGCACGGACCGGTGTGGGTGATGGAGAGGGTTCTTTGAGAGCCCCCGCCTTTTTTCCTCGGTTACTTCCGAGCGCCGTTGAGCAGCTCGAGGTAGTGGTGGGCCTGGCGAACCTCGTCGCCGTACCGCTTTCGCGGCGCGCCGGCGACGAAGCGCTCGAGCGCCGCGCGCGCCTGCTCCGGACGGCCGTTCTGGGCCGCCTTGGTGCCGAGGTTCCAGAGCGTGTCCCACTGGTTGGGCTGGAGGTCGATCGCCGTCTGCCAGGCCTGGAGCGCCGCGTCGGTCTGCTTCAGCTCATAGAGCACCACGCCCAGGTTGTTCCAGGCGACCGGCAGACGCGGGTTGAATTGGACCGCCTTCTGGAGCTCCACGCGCGCCTGGTCCCAGTGCCGCTGGCGAATCTCGATCAGGCCGAGTTGCTGGTGAGCCCGGGAGTTGCCGGGATCGGCGGCCAGTACCTGGCGCTCGGTGGCCGCAGACTCCTGCAGCCGGCCCGCCTTGAAGAGCGCGAGCGCGTAGGCGTTGAGCGATTGCGGCAGCCCGCTGGCGGCGAGCGGCCGCAGCAACTCGATGGCCTCGTCCGTGCGCCCGACTTCAGTCAGAGTGAGCCCGAGCTGGCGCAGCAGCGACCCGGTCGCCGCGCCGCGGCGCCGGGCCTCCAGCATCGCCGCCAGGGCTTCCTGGGTGTGCCCGCTCTCCAGCAGGCAGTGGGCGAGCATGGCCTGGCCGTACGCCATCGAGGGGCGCTGGGCCACCACCTCCCGCGCCAGGCGCACCGCCTCTTCGGCCTGCCCCTTGCCGAGGCGGTCGCTCACCTCGTGCATCTTCTTGTCGAGCCCGATCAGCGTTTTGGGATCGTCTTCCGGGCCGTAGTGCGTGCGCGTGCGGGCCGAAGCGATGATGTAGCCGAGGCTCTCGAGGCGTGCCGCGACCTCTTGCCGGGCTTGCCCGCTCGGCGGCGGCCAGACCGACTCCCGCGGCAGCGCGGCGAAGGCTTCCCGCGCCGCCGCCCATTCGGCGCTGGCGAGGTTGTGAGTCTCCTGCGGGTCGCGCTGCAGATCGTAGACCTCGGGCAGGGGCAGGGCGATGAACTTCCGGCCCTGGTGGAGGATGCCACGCAGCGGCGCCCAGCCCCGGTTGAAGGTGGCTGATATCGCCTCGAAGTAGGAATCCGGCGGCACCCGGTCGGCGGGAGCGAGAAGCGATCGACCGGGGTAGACGCCGAGCCGGGTGGAAGCCGGCGCGGCCATGCCCGCCGCCTGGAGCACGGTGGGGAAGATGTCGACGTGGCGAGCCGGCCGGAGGTCGCGGCCCGGCGCCACGCCCGGCCCCCAGACCACGAGCGGCACCTTGAGCGTGGCCTCGTAGGCGAACAGGCCGTGGGTGAGCTCGCCGTGCTCGCCGAGCGACTCGCCGTGGTCGGCAGTCACCACCACCAGGGGCGCCGCCTCGCGGCCATCGAGGAACGGCCGGAGCAGCGGCGCGAGAAAGGCGTCGGTCGCCGCGACCTCGCCGTGGTAGGGATCGCCGGCGAAGCGCGAGGCGAACGGCTCGGGCGGAGCGTAGGGGGCGTGCGGATCGAAGAGGTGGACCCAGAGGAAGCGCGGCCGCCGCTTCTGCCCGCGCCACCAGGTGAGGGCGGCGCCGACCACCTCGTCGCCCCGCCGTTCGGCGCCGGCGAACCCCTCGATCTCCGAGCCGCGGCTGGTGCGGTCGTCGTAGACGTCGAAGCCGTGGCCCAGACCGAACTGCGAATCGAGGGTGAAGCCGCCGACGAAGGCGCCCGTGGCATAGCCCGCGGCGTGGAGGATCGTGGCGAGGGTGGGCACCGAGCTCGCCAGCCGGAAGCCGCTGTTGTCGCGCACCCCGTGCTGGTACGGATAGAGGCCGGTCAGGATGTTGGTATGCGAGGGCAGCGTCGCGACGTTGTGCGCATGGGCGTCAGGGAACACCCGGCCGGACGCGGCGAGGCGGTCGAGGACCGGGGTCTGGGCCCGGCGGTTGCCGGCAAACCCCAGTGCGTCGGCCCGCAAGGTGTCAATGGTGATGAGGACGATGTCGGGACGCGGCGGCTTCGGGGGCTTCGATGGCTTCGGAGACCCGGCCGGAAGGGCGGAGAGCCCCCCGGCCGCCAGCAGGAGCAGTCCCCCAAGAGCGCAGGGGGCCAGGCGGTCGGCAATCTTCATAGTTTCGGCATTCTAAGGGCACATCCTCTTCTCGACCTGCTCCCGCGCCCCCAGGGGTTGGAGAGAAGCAAGACTTCCGCCAGCGCCTTAGAGGCAGCCCCGCGTCGTGGTCACGATGTAGTAGGGCGTCTGCTGCCCCGAGCAGAACCGCGGAGCGCAGAAGCAGTCCTGCTCGCAGTGGCCGACGACCTTGGTATGAGAAGCGTCGCTGAAATAAGTCCAGAAGTCGGTGAAGTTCTGGCAGGCCTGTACCGGGGCAGGGCCCGGGAAGAGCGCGGTCATCACCAGCCCCAGAGCCAGTACCAACATCGCCGCTTTCCAACTACGGTTCGAAGTCCGCAAAGCCATTTTCAGCTCCTTTCGGGAACAAGGCCCGCCGATCTGGTTTCACGGGCCTCTGTTGGATAGGTGCTTCCAGGGAGGGCTTGCGAGCCGAACCAGGGCCGCTCCGGTTCGCCGCACCGGCGCTCCGGTGCGCTGCTTTTCGCCTGCCGGACGATACGGCGGCGGTCCCGGTGGACCGCCGCCGCGCTGAGGTCAAGGCCTGGGGGTGGTGTTCGCGGGGCAGGTGACGCAGACCCAGACGCAGTGCAGGTGATCGCATCCTGAGCTGGACTGATGGGGATCCGTGCTGTTCGCATCGCAATGGCAGGACTGATAGGGGCACTGCCCCGCCGGGCAACTGGGCATCTGCGCAGGCGCAGGGCTCGTCGAGGCGGCCAGGCGGGGCCGGGCTGGCGACTCCCCCTTGAGCACGGCGGGTGACACGCCGGCGAGGAAGTTCGAAGAGGTTGGCAGCACGGTGTCCGGCCGGCCATCGCCGTCGGTGTCGATCTTGACACCGGCCGGATACTGCGGCGCCTTGACGTACGCCCACACCGAGCGGCTGCCCGGGCCGAGCTCGATGCGGCGGGTCACCTCGCGCCGGCCGCTCCTGTCGCCGTTGACGGGCGTGAACACGGCCTTGACGTTGAGGGCCAGCGGCGCCGAGTAGGTGCCCCCCAGCGCCTCGGTCCGGAAGATGCGCATCGTCGTGACCGGCTGCTCGCCGGCCAGGCTGACGGCGACGTCGTACGGTCCGCAGCTTGTCTCGATCGGCTTGACGCTCACCAGCGACAGGGCCAGCAACTGGATGCGGGTCGTGGCCTCCCCCTGGGCGTTGAAGGCCGCGTCGTCGAGCCGGCGCACGGCGGTGTCGATGCCGCCGAGGCTGCCGGCGGGCGTTGCCGCGAGCGGCACGCCCTGGAACAAGACCTTGCCGGTGAAGGGCTGCGAACCTTCGCAGAAGAAGCCCGCCGGGATGGGCTCGTTCGCGAAGCTCGTCTGCGCGAACCCGGCGACGGTCATCCACAGGTCGACGCCCTTGTGGACGGCGTCTCCCGCTGCCGCGAAGGCGAGCGAGCCGCCGATCAAGGCAAGGAGCAGGGCTCCTGGGACGGCTGAACGGATCCAAGACTTCGAAATCTTCATCCTCCGCTCCTTTTCTGTAATTGTGGAACGCGGCGTGCTCCGGGCAGGGACGCCTGCGAGCCACACCTACAGGAACAGTGCGCCGGAAGGGCCGGCGGGAGACGGCAACTCCGCCGCCCGGGCAATCCTGCTCGAGCGGGAGGCCAGGTCGCTGGATCAGGCCCTGGGGCCCAGCCGGCTAGGGGCAGACTTTGCAGTAGGTCTCGTTGCAGTCCGTCTGGCAAGCCGAGTTGCCGCCACAGGCGAGCGAGCAGTCGTGGACGCAACTCACATCGTACCAACACACAGGCGGCCGGGAGGCCGCGTTGAGGGAGGGCACCAAAACCGCCCCCGCCAGCAGAGCCGGAATGACCAGGAGACGCAAGCGGATGCGAACGTCTTTTCTCATCTCTACCTCCTGTCGCATAGAATTCATGAAGATAACTTACCATAATCCATCGATGGCTGGAGAGGGAGCAGGGTTCCGCACAAGTTAGTGAGATGGTCATGTATACTCGCGCCGCTGTCCGGAGGAAACGCCGATGCCGAAACCCTCCCGACCCATCGCGGTCTACCATGAGCACCCGGACTGGTTCCGGCCGCTGTTCAGCGAGCTGGACCGGCGAGGCACGCCCTACGTCCGGATCGACGCGCGGCGCCACCACTTCGACGTCGCCGCCCGCGAGCTCGACTTCTCGCTGCTGTTCAACCGCATGAGCCCGTCGGCCTACCTGAGGGGGGAGAGCCACGGCATCTACCACACGCTGGCCTACCTGGATCACCTTGAGCGGCTCGGCGCCCGCGTCGTCAACGGCTCGCGCGGCTTCCGGGTCGAGATCTCCAAGGCGCTCCAGCTCTCGCTGCTGGAGTCGCTGGGCCTCAAGTACCCGCGCGCCCGGGTCGTCAACCACCCGGCCGAGGTGATCGAGGCCGCCCGCGGCCTGCGCTTTCCGCTCGTGGTCAAGGCCAACGTCGGCGGCAGCGGCGCGGGCATCGTCCGCTACGACGACGCGGCCGCGCTGGCGGCGGCGGTCGAGGGCGGGGCGATCGATCTCGGCATCGACAGCACGGCGCTGGTCCAGGAGTTCGTGCCGGCGCGCGGCGGCCACATCGTCCGCGTCGAGGTCCTGGGCCGGAAGTACCTCTACTCCATCCGCCTCTGGAGCGCCGGCAACTCCTTCAACCTCTGCCCGGCCGACGCCTGCCAGACGACGAGCGGCGCCGCGCTGGTGGGGGCGGCCTGCGCGCTGGACGCGCAGGAGCGCGGCATCCGGGTCGAGGGCTACACGCCGCCGCCCCGGGTGATCGCCGACGTCGAGCGGATCTTCGAGGCGGCGGCGATCGACGTCGGCGGCGTCGAGTACATGATCGACGACCGCGACGGCGAGCTCCTCTATTACGACATCAACGCCCTCTCGAACTTCGTCGCCGATGCGCCGCGCGTCATCGGCTTCGACCCTTTCACCCGGCTGGTCGACTATCTGGAAGCGGAGGCCGTGGGATGAGATATGGATACTGGCTGCCGGTCTTCGGCGGATGGCTGCGCAACGTCGAGGACGAGGGCATGGAGGCGAGCTGGGAGTACGTGAGCCGGCTGGCGCGACGCAGCGAGGAGATCGGTTACGACCTGACGCTCATCGCCGAGCTGAATCTCAACGACATCAAGGGAACCGAGGCCCCCGCGCTCGACGCCTGGTCGACGGCCGCGGCCCTGGCGGCGGTGACGCGGCGCCTCGAGCTGATGGTCGCCGTACGGCCGACCTTCCACCTGCCCGCCCTGCTCGCCAAGCAGGCCGCCAACGTCGACCACATCAGCGGCGGCCGGGTGTCGCTCAACGTGGTCTCCTCCTGGTGGGCATCCGAGGCGGCGCAGTACGGCGTCGCCTTCGACACGCACGACGACCGCTATGCGCGCACCGCCGAGTGGCTGGAGGTCGTCGACGGAGTCTGGAAGCACGATCATTTCTCCTACCATGGGCGCTACTACCGCGTCGAGGACACCGTCCTGCAGCCGAAGCCGCTATCGCAGGCCTCGCGCCCGCGGCCGACGATCTACGCCGGCGGCGAGTCGGAAGCCGCCAAGGAGCTCATCGCGAAGCAGTGCGACGCCTACGTGATGCACGGCGATCCGCCGGAGCGGCTGCGCGAGAAGGTGGCGGATCTCGCAGCGCGTCGCGAGCGCCTCGGCCTGCCGCCCATGAGCTACGGAGTCGCCGCCTTCACCATCGTGCGCGACTCCGAGCGCGAGGCGCAACGCGAGCGCGAGCGCATCACCGACGTGCGGCAGAGCGCCGCCGGCTTCGCCAACTACCAGGAGTGGCTCGCCGGGACGCAGCTCGAGCGGCGGATGTCGATCGAGGAGTACTCGGTCTCCAACCGCGGCCTGCGCACCGAGCTGGTCGGCACGCCGGAGCAGGTGCGCGAGCGGGTCGAAGAGCTGGAGGCGGCCGGCATCGACCTGCTGCTGCTCCAGTCCAGTCCGCAGTACGAGGAGATGGAGCGCTTCGCGGCGCAGGTGATCGATCAACGACCGGTAGCAACGGTCGCGGCGGCGTCATGAGCGCTCCCGCCGACAAACAGGCGGTGACCCGCTATCCGGTCGATCCCTTGATTCGCGAGCGCTGGAGCCCCCGGGCCTTCGCCGATCGGCCGGTCGATCGCGAGACGCTCGGCTCGCTGCTGGAGGCGGCACGCTGGGCGGCCTCCTGCAACAACGAGCAGCCCTGGATCTTCATCGTGGCGCGCAAAGAGGACGGCCCTGCCTTCGAACGCATCCTGCGCTGCCTGGTGCCGGGCAACCAGGCCTGGGCGCAGAGCGCGCCGGTCCTCATGGTCTCTCTCGCCCGTACCACCTTCGCGAGCAATGGCCAGCCGAACCGGCACGCCCTCCACGACGTCGGCGCCGCCACTGCCCAGCTCACCCTCCAGGCGACGGCCCTGGGGCTCGCGGTGCACCCGATGGCGGGGATCGATCGCGACTGCATCCGCGCCGAGTTTGCGCTTCCGGACGACGTCGAGCCGGTCGCCGGGATCGCCGTCGGCTGGCCCGGAGATCCCGAGACGTTGCCCGAGCGCCTGCGGGAGCGCGAGAAGGCTCCCCGCGAGCGCAAGAGCCTCGACGCGATGGTGCTCGGAGGCTGGTAGACTCCGCGAAAAAGGAGCCTCCGATGCGACAGCAGCAGTGCCGGTTGGTTTCGTGGCTGCTCTTCCTTCTCCTGGTTCTCCCCATTTTCCCCGCGGTGGCAACCGCTGCCGAGCCGCGGGTGGTGCGGTACGAGCCGAAGGACTCGGATCTCAAATACGTCTACGGGACCATGGCGCCCGTGGCGACGCTGCGGCCCGGCGACGTCCTCGACACGCGAACCGCCGACTGTTTCGGCGGCGTGATCCAGAAGCCCGGCGACAGTCTGTCGAAAGTGAAGGGCGACAATCCGCTGACCGGCCCATTCGCGATCGAGGGCGCTGAGCCGGGCGACACGCTGGTGGTCAAGATCCTCGACCTCAAAGTCGATGGGCCGCGCGGGGTGGGAGCGCTGGCGCCGGGGTTCGGGGTGCTCAACCCCACGACCTATACCCCGATGCTCAACCCGCCGCTCCCCGAGCACGTCTGGTTCTACGACATCGACGGGGCCGCCAACACCGCCACCTTCCACGCTCTCGATTCCGCTTTCAGCGTAAAGATCCCGGCCACGCCGTTCTTCGGCTGTATCGGCGTCGCGCCGGCCGGCGGCGAAGCCAGGAGCTCGATCACCCCGGGCGAATGGGGAGGCAACATGGACGCCAGCGAAGCGCGGGCCGGGAACACGGTCTACTTCCCGGTCAACGTGCCCGGCGCCCTTCTTTTCATGGGCGACGGCCACGCGGCCCAAGGCGATGGAGAAGCGGCCGGCACCGGCATCGAGGTCCCGCTCCGCGCCAGGGTGCAGGTCGACCTCCTCAAGAAGAAATCGATCCGCTGGCCGCGCTTCGAATCGGACCGGATGCTGATGACGGTCGGCGCCTATCGCCCGCTGGACGACGCCCTGCGCATCGCCCTCTCCGAGCTGGTCGCCTGGATTCACGCCGACTACGGTCTCTCCGAGCTCGACGCCTACGAGCTGCTGACGAAAGTCGCGACCCTTCACCTCGCCGAGATGGTGGACCCGAACTACGTGATCGTCGCGGGGATCGACAAGCGGTACCTGCCACCCAAACCGTGAGGGGTGGCGGGACGGAAGCGCCGTCTGATTCGTATACATTCCGAAGGCCATTCTTTTAGATTTAGACACCAGACCGGAGGTCGCGGTCGCGGAGATCACGGATGCCCAGGATCGTGCGAATCGTCCCAGCTCTCCTCCTTGCTCTCGGCTCCCACGCGGCCGCCGCACAAGAGCCCAGCGACACCCCGCGGCTGATCGCCCAGACGCGCAGCAGCGTCAACGGCTACCTGGCCGATGTGAGAACCCGCACGCTGGAGCTGGGGCGGAAGATCGAGGTCCTCGGCGACCTGACGGAGGCGGCGGACTCCCTGTCGCCGATCGCCATGACTCAGTCGTTGACTCGCGCTCGCCAGGAGGTGGAGGAAGCGCGGCGCACCGCCGCCAAGGAGCCGGCGCTGGGGGAGCCCGTTCCCACCGTCCTCGACATCGTGTCGCAGCTCGTCACGACGCCGCCCTTCGGAGTGCCGGCGGACCAGCTTCGCGCCAGGCTCTTCGTGGAGATCAGCAAGCTGGAGGAAGACGTCCTCCGGCAATCCGAGGCCTTCCAGAGCGAGGCCAACGTGGCCGAGTCGCTCGAGCGAACCCTGGCCCAGATCCACGGCAATCTCCGCGCCACCGCCGTCGCGGGGGGAAAGGCCTCGCTGCAGACGCGAAAGCGCGCGCTCAAGATGGGTTCGTAGATTCTGGCCGAAGACGGTGTCGCCGCCGTCGAGCAGGCTGGCGCGGCAACACCAACAAACCCGAGCTACACCTGTCCGACTTTGTGCGGCCGGATCGTGCTGCGCATCCGTTCCGAGGAAACACAGGACACTTTGGGCGGCGGAGCCGCTCGTCCCCCTCGGACCCTCCTGACGCACCAGTTTCTTTAGAGATGTGGATCGCGCCTTCGCCTGATCCGGAGGTGCCGCCATCCACAATCCTGAAAGGAGCGGACGATGACAGTGTCCAAGGCCTTGATCCGTTCAGCCGCAGGAGCCGCCCTGATCTTTGCTTTGATCGGCGGCTCACCCCTCTTCGCCGGGGAGACCATCCACAACGGTGTCGATCTGTGGATGACCGTCGCCGGCTTCGCGCAGACGAGCTTCGCGACCGACCCCATTCCGGCGGGCTTCTTCTGCGAGGGCTCGCAGCCGTTCACCGGCACCGTGAAGTTCAAGGGCGCACCCCTGACGGTCGAGCCCGCCGGCAGCCTCGGAGCCATCGACACGATCGTGCGCCGCCTCGACAACGCGAAGTTCGACGCCAAGGGGGAGGCGGTCACCCGCATCCAGCTCATGGCCCTCTCGCTGGTGAGCACGAAGCCGATCGAGACGAGCTGCGGGCAATATGACGTCGCGGTCAGCTTGACCGGCAAACAGCCGATCACGACGATGCGGATCTTCCAGACCGACGCCTTCGGCGGCACCTACTCGGCGCCGCTGGAGCTCAACGTCAAAGCCGTCTTCACGCCGGCCAACGGCGATAAGAGCGGCCGGCGCGAGGTGACCCGCCGCATCGATCTTGGGCCCGGCACCCACTCGGTCTGGGCGTACGTCAACCTGCCGCGCTACCAGCAGGGCGTCCGGGTCGACACCAATGGCGACGGGCAGCCCGACCTGGTGCTGCCCGCCTCCTCGAACTTCCTGGCGGGCGTCTCCCCGGCCGTGCTGAAGTCGCCTCCCCCGCTCCCCAGCCTGGCGTCCTCGGTCGCCTCACCGTGCCCGGCGGGCCAGTGCCCCTATCAATCCTGCCACTGCGCTGATCCAACGACCTCGCAGTGGAACCAGTCGTCCGCCGGATGCGACCACCTCCACTGCATCTGGACCTGCGCCCCCGCCGGGGCCACGAGCCCGGACGGGCGCTTCATCGCCTGCGCCTACCAGGACCAACCGGTGGGCCCCATGGACTGATCCCCTCCCGGCGGCGGTCTCCGGACCGCCGCCTGTCTTCCCTGCTCAGATCAAGGCCTGCTGTCCGGATCCGCCGGATCGGTATGAGCGCGTCGCTCGTCGCCATCCCAGGCGCCGTCCCCATCGCGGTCCACGCCGACGCGCTCGCCGGAGCCGGGCGGCACGCAGGTGTACGTCACTGGGAATTCCCTGGCCAGAGACCGTAGCGCCGCGTCGGTGACGGGCGGCTGTCCGCGCCGATCTCTCAGGAACAAGCCCGAGCCCACGTACAGGAAGCCGGCCTCGTCGTCGTCGATCCTGGTCTTGGCGACGAGATCGCACTCCCCCGCGTCCGCGCGCTGGCGCAGGAGATTGATGCGGGAGCCCACCGCCGTGGAGCTCGCGGCCGCGAGCGTGACCTGCTGGCCCACGACGGGCGCCAGGTTGGTGGGGAATGCCAGGATGAAGGCCTCGAGCTGGCGCCGCTGGAGCTCCCCCTCCGGCCCATCCGGGATGCTGTTGCTGCCGAGCCCGTTGAATTGCTCCGAGAAGCTGATCCCATGGACGAAGCGGAACACCGTATCCAGGCTGCCATCGTTGAGGAACCCATAGCCGCGCACCTGGTCTCCCTTGAAACCGTTGTCACCGCCGAGGAACCCGGGGTTCTCGGGACTCCCGAACTTCCCGATCTTCTGATAAAGGTTGCGCAGGTGGGGGACCTTGAAGAGCTGTGGATTGAAGTCGAAGCTCGAGCGGCTGTTCGAGCCGAAGAGCCCGGGGGCCGCGGTGCCGGGGTTGGCCTTCGGGTCGATCTTGTGGCAACTGGTGCACGTGAGGACGGCGCCGTTGAACTCCGGAGCCGACGGGATGCCGCAGTTGCGGTGTCGAAGAGCTTGCGCCCGGCCTCCTGGTCCGCCGTGAGCACGTTGTTGAGCGGCCGGTTGGGGTTCGGCGGATAGGTGACCCGGAGAATGAAGTCGGTGAACGCATCCATCTCCGCTTGCGAGAGGACCGCGTGGCGCCCGAGCAGGTCGGGAAACGCGCCATTGAACTGCGCGAACGCCGCGTGCTCGTCGAAGGTGCCGCTGTCCGGCTGGGCGCTCGGCGCGTCGTTGCCGCCGGTGCGGTCGCCGCGCCAGTGCATCGGGCCGTGGTTGGCCATACCGCGCAGGCTCTGCGTCGCCATCGGGCCCTTCATCGGATGGAAGATGGGCTCCATGGGCTTCCCCGTGACCACGTCGACGAGGGTGCTGTTGAAGGGGCCGGGGTTGTCGATCACCTTCGCGTCCGGATTGCCGAGATCCCACGCCAGGCTGTCGAAATCGCCGAAGACGTGGCAGCTCGCGCAGGCGGAGTCGCCGTGGCTCGACGAGAGCTTCGCGTCGTAGAGGAACCGGCGGCCGGTCACGATGCTCGGCGGCTCCGGGTTGTGCATCTTCACGTGCGCCGTTTCCGTCCGCGCCCTCGTGTCGACGATCGAGATCCCGTTGTCGAAACGCGTCATCACGTAGAGCTGCGTTCGATCCTCGTCGAGGACGAGGCCCGTGGGGCCGCCGCCGCTCACTGGGATCTGGCTCGCCGTGCTCGGCACGAACGTGTCGGCCTCGAGCTGCGCCGTGGAGAAGACGCCCACCTTGCCGGACCCCAAGGCCGCGACGTAGAGGGTCGCGCCATTGCCCGTCACCGCCAGCCCCTGGGGAAAGGCGAGGGACCGGGCGTTCTCGTCGTTCGGGATCGGCGCGCAGCAGTGATCGTAGTCGATGTGCTTGTTGAGGTGCCTCGGGGCGACCTTGGGGGTACCGCCCCCGGGTGAGAGCACGGTGATGCGGCTTTCGTGCAGGTGGCCGCGCAGGCTGTGGCCGGCGAGGGTCCCCGGGCCCTCGAACCGGTCGGTATTGTTCGCCTCGGTGTTGGCGACGTAAACCTTGCCATTCACGGGATTGACGGCCATCGTGAACAGGATGGTGCCGACGCCCTGGAAGAAGCCGGACGCTCCGGCAAGCTGGCGTGGCGGGTTGGCCATGGCGTCGAGCACGAACACGTCCTTGTCGGGCAACGAGAGCTTCACGTACTGGTCGCGGGAGCGGCCGAGCGAGTCGACCCAGTGAGCGCCGTTCCACTTGACGATGGTCCCGACCTCGGGCGCGGGGCGGCCTTCGGCGTTGGTGGCAGGTCCCGCGACGCCGTCCGCACCGAAGCCGTCCGGAATCGACGTCTCGGGGATGCTGGTGGTCCGGTTGCCCGTGTGGAAGCCGGCGGCGTAGACGCGGGAGCCGTCGGGCGTCACCGCGAGAGCGCGCGGAGTGTCCGTGAAGAGGGTGACGATGGAGAGCGGCGTGCCGCCCAGGGCACTGCCGAGCGCGTCCGCGTCGAACACCCATACGTCCGCGCGCCCCACGCCCGGGGTCGAGAGCTGGGGATCGAACGGGATGTTCTGTCCCCGATGGGCCGTCGTGATGAACGCCCGCTTCCGCCCCGGTCCGGCGAAGACGATGTCGCGCGGCTCGTCGCCCACGAGGAGCGTGCGCTCGACCTGCCCTGTCAGGTCGTCGCCGTGATCGCCGTGATCGTCGAGATCATCGAGCTCGACGACGCTCACGCTGTCCGAGAGGTGGTTGACCACCCAGACCTCGCGATCCGACCGGGCCGCGACGGCGACCGGCTCGAGGCCCACCGGGATAGAGGCGGTATGGATGAGCCCATGGTCTCGAACGCTGAAGATCTCGAGTCGGTTGTCAGGCGTGTTGACGGCGAACAGGTGCCGCTTGTCCGGAGACATTGCGAGCGGTCGTACCTGTCCGCTCTCGAAGAGCGTGTACGGGGAAGAGGCCTTCGGCGAACTGCGGGATCGGCTCGTGCCAGGGGCGGAAGAGAGCGCTGCAGTGAGCGCGAATGCCGCAAGGACCATGAGCGCCATCATCAAGCCGCGGTAAAGGTGCTGCGGACGCATGACGATTCCTCCTTTATGTCTGGTTGTGCTCGCTGCCGGCAACGACAAGAAGAGGAACGCTCCCGCTGGCGATTTCCCCTCACTTGGATGGGGACCTGAACGACTCGGCCTCAAGGGCAACAAACCGGGGGAGGAAAAGGATCGAAGAAGCTGGAGAAGGGCAGTGCCCCCCCGAGGACCGCACGGCAGCCTCGGGGAAGGGAAAGAAGAGGGCTGAAGCTCAGGGTTCCTGGCAGAGAGCGCAGGTGGTGCAATGCTGACAGCCGTTGCTGAGGTGGCAGGTCGTGTAGCTCTTTTCCAGGCCCCCCCGCGTTCCTGGCTTGCCCTGCGTGCTCAATACCCCGGCGAAGAAGTTCGAAGTGCCGGGCAGATAGATGTCGGCGACGCCGTCGCCGTCCGTGTCCACCCGCACGAAGCCGGTGAGCTCCGGCGCGATGCTCTTCGCCCGCCAGGGATACTGGATGTTGTCCCGGAACCGCACTGCCAGCGGGATCTCGAGCGCCTCGCGGCTGGCCCGGCCCACCGGCGTGAAGCTCACCTTCACGTTGAGCCAGAGAGGGCCGGAGAAAGTCCCGCCCTTCTCGTTCTCCCGATGGATGACCATCTGTGTGATCGGCTGAACGCCGTCGAGCCTCACGGTGGCGTCGAACTTCCCGCACCTGGTCTCGAGCGGCGTCACGCTCCTGAGGGACAGGGCGCGGACCTGCGTCCGGGTCACTGCCGTACCCCGCTTGTTGAACACCGCGTCATCCAAGCGCTGGACGATGGTATCGGTGTCTCTCAGCACCTTGTGGTTGTCGGTCACCAGGGGCACTCCCTGGAACGCCACCTTGGCGGTGAAGGGCGCCGAGCCGGCGCAGAAGAAGCCGGCCGGGATCGGGGTCTGGGCAAAATCAACGAAGGTGGAGCCGTCGCCCGCCGTCGACCAGACGTCGATCCCGTTCTGGATGGCGCGGTCCGCCGCGAAGGCGGACGTGGCAAAGCCGGAGATCAGCAACATAATCCCTAAAGAACGCACTCGCATAGAAAACCTCCTCTTGAGTTAAGCTTCCACCCTCTATGGGTGCACGGCAGGGCTGAAAGCGCGCCGGCTTCATGCGGGGCCTCCAGTCCAAGGTGGCCCGGGAGGTCAACCGGCTGAACGGCTGGCGGGAACCGGTCTCGAGCGCCGCTACGAGATGACCGTCGTCACCGACGAAGAGGCCCGCTTGTGGGTGCCTTTCGGGCGGCGGCCGAGGTGCTCCGACAAGGCCATGCTCACACGGCTCACTGGCTCGCAGGGGAAGGGGATCGCGGAGCTCAAGGCGGATCAGCGTGCAAAACGGAGGCCGAATGGGCGTTCTATCGCGTCAGGAAATCCCGCTCGCCCAGCCGGGCTACCGGGTGGACGGCCAGCCGCGTCATCAGTTGCGTCTTCGGCCAACGGGTCAACTGTCATGGGAACGGTGATCCATTCATGGGAGGCAAGACTCGAAAGGCCGGAGGTGTGCCCGATGAGCAGGCAAGACGAGCCCATTTACAGCGGTGAACAGCTCATTCCGGACTCTCGGAGAAGACTTCGACCAATTTGCGGCCGATGTCTTCGATCAATCCCTGCCACCTACGGCTGGAAGCGGTTGGAGAAGCGGCGACCCGCGGCTTCCGCCTACCTGAGGAGGGCGCTCCTTTTCCAAGCTCTTCTTGGAGAGAAATCATCATGCCAGCGCGGCATCTCGACTCGGAATCGCTGACACGACGCCTCAAGGACCGGCAGGTGTCGCAAGCGGTGGTCAAGGGCGAGTACGAACTGATCCTTCAATTCTCAGACGGCACCGTTCTGCATGTTGAAGCGAGCTCCCAACTGCGCACGCGTGTAGAGGATGCGGTTACGCCGGAGGCATTGGGCGCGCCGGAGCGTCCCACCAAACGGCAGCTCGAATACCTCGCTTTCATTGCCAAGTACATGGACCACTTTGGCAGAGCACCTGCTGAGTCGGACATACAGCGGCACTTCCTGGTCTCGGCACCGAGTGTCAATCAGATGATGCAAATGCTCGAACGCCGTGGCTTCATTACGAGACTCCCTGGCGTACCACGATCCATTCACATCTGCATCGACCTCGCGGCCAGAGCACGGTAAGGGGATTAAGATTAAGCGAGCTGCGTGTCCGATGCGAACTGCTGCTCGACGATCTCGTGGATCTTCGGGATCGCCGATTCCTCGACGCGGCCCGCGAGCGCGAGGGGGACCAGCGCGAGGTCGACGGCGTCACGGACCACCGGCAGCCGGAGGATCACCTTGCGCGCCATCTCTCGATCGGCGCCGGGGCCTCGAAGGCGGTAGGTGGCCGCGATGGAGCTGCCGCAGATCAGCTTGTAGAGGAGCGGGGGATCGTCCAGGTAATCCGTCAGCTTCGGCGCGCAGCCGACGAGCTCGGCGACGCCGTCGAGGAACGTGTTGAAGTCGACGAGCGTACGGATGTGCCGGCTCTGCGCGAAGGCCAACTCCTCGTGTGCGAGGTCCTCCGCGATCCGCTGCTCCATGTCCGGACGGGCGGGGAGCTCGCGCTTGCCGCTGCACAGCAGGGCGAAGTACCGCGAGATCATCTCGGAACAGGCCGGCACGCCACCGTTGAACGGACGGGTCCAGCCGATCAGGGCCAGACGAGGTCCGATGTCCGGGTGGAACGCGTGCTTGAACAGCCCGCGCACGTCCTTGACCTCGAGCCCGCCGAGCCACTCCGCCGGAATCGAGCTCTCCTCGTAGCCGGTGCAGCACATGACCACGTCCGCTTCGACGTGCTCGCCGTTCGCGAAATGAACCGTATTCCCCTCGAGACGGGCGACGCCGTGGGGGACGTGACGGATCTTCCCGTTCAGCAGGTTCGCGACGAAGTCGTCATTTTTCTGAAGGGACTTCCCGGTGAAGCCCGCCTTGATGAACCACTCGCTGATCAGTTGCCTTTGGGCATCGCCTGACTCCAGGTCTGCCTGGACGCGCTGACCGTAATACTCCTGTATCTGCTGCCGCGGAGCCCACCCCAGCAGCCGGGTCGTGTAGCCATCGTTCGTCGCGCTCCCGCCATACGGAAAGCGTGAGATGAGAAGCGGGTAGCTCCGCAGCGCCAGATGGCAGGCCAAGGCCACCTCGGAGATCTGGCTCGTGACGTCCGCAGACGTCTCGCCCATTCCGAGGCACACGACCCGCTTGCCGCGGAAGGGCTCCGCGCCCTTGTACTCCGCGGTGTGCGTGATCTCTCCCTTGAACGTCTCGGCACCGGGAAGATCCGGCATGCGCGGCGCTTCGGCACGGAACGCGCCGCGGCAGATCGCGACGGCGTCGAAGCGGTCGCGGACCCTCTTCCCCGCTTGCGTGGTTTCGACGGCGAACGAGCCGTCCGCCTCGCGGCTCACCGTCTCGACCGCGCAGTTGAGACGGATGTGCGGGTCGAGCCCGAATCGCTGGCGAAAGCGCCCGAGGTAGCCGGCGTACTCCTGACGCCGCCAATGGCGGCGCTCTTCCTCCAGCGGCGGAGGAAAGGACGAATAGGCCATGAAGTACTGCGAGACCGTGAGCTGCATCGGGTCGTAGGCCACGCCCGTCGTGAACACCCCTCCCGGAACGTTCTCGCGCTCGAAGCAAACCGCGCTGTGGCCCTCCTCCAGGACCTCCTTGAGCGCGGTGAGACCGGACACCCCGGCACCGACGACGCACACCCGCAACTTACTTGCTTCCATGCTGTTCGCTACTCCCGCATTGGTCAGCCGCCGAGAGTGCCCGGCGGGAAACTCCCCGCAGAATCCACGATCTATTTCATGATGTCAAGCAGTGGACCGCCGGCGGCTGACGCCTTGCCGGTGCGGCGCACAAGCCGCCAGAGCACAGCGCAGATCGCGAGGCTGACGAAAATATTGTCCAGCGAATCCTCCGGACCGAAGGCTCCCCCGGTCCAGAGGACGGAGCCGTGGGAAACGGTCTCGAACGGTGCCTGTGCGCGCCAGTCTTCGCCGGAAAGGGGCAGGCCGATCATGAAGATCGTCGCGTTCCAGCAGCAGTGACAAGCCGCGACCACCCAGATATTTCGCGACACAATGAACACGGCCGCCAACATCAGGCCGGCCAGCGTGACCGAGAGCACGGTGACCCAATGCACTCCATGGTTCGCCAGGTGCGAGACACTAAAGATCACGGCACTCCCGACCAAGGCTGCTCTGGTGCCGATCCCCTCTTCGAGGATCCGAAAGAGGATCCCCCGGAATGCCACTTCCTCGAGCACCGCCGCGATCCAGATCGTTCCGAGAATTCCGAACGCCTGACCGAAGCCTCGGAAAGACACGAGTTGGTAATGGCCGGTCGCATACAGGGTGAGGATGGTCACGCCGATCGACAGGGAGCCAGCCACCGCGGCGAGCACGATCCACCGCCATTGGAGCGAGAGCTCGTGCGCGGCTCGCCGTTCGTAATATCGGACGAACGCCCAGTAGGAAAGGACCACGACGACGAAGATGTTCACTCGGCGCACGATCGACGAGGCGTGCTCGCCGAGCGAGAAGGCGGATTCGATCAACGGATGGAGGAGGAACCGGTACGCGGCGATGGCCACCACCAGGCATGCGGCAGCAACGCAGAGCTTGAGCAAAACTTTGAGAAAGAATCGTGACTTGTGCATGGCGGCTCTCCCTTCACTCTTTACGCCGGGAGGGGCCGAATATTTCCAGGGCCTGAGGTAGACTTCGAAGCCCATGATCTGCCTGCCACGACGAACCGGGTGACGCCATGATGGTTCATTTCCTCGACGGCACGTACGAGCTGTTCCGCCATTACTACGGGCGGCGCCGCTTCGAGAAGGGCAAGGATGCCCCGTTCGGG
>JAJKHS010000143.1 GCA_021154885.1 Thermoanaerobaculum sp. | reverse complement strand
CACCCCCGGCCCCGCCGCCAACACCCCGCGCTGGGTCGGCATCGCCCTCGCCGCGGTGATCCTCGCCAGCCTCGCCCTGCGGACGTGGGACGCCAGCCAGGGGCTCTATGCCGGCCGCCACTTCGATGAGCGGTTCACCTTCAAGAACGTCTCCGCCATCCTCAAGCATGGCGAGTACAAACCGCGGCACGCCTTCTATCTGAGCCTCTCCTACCTCCCGCAGACGGCCGTGCTGGCGGCGAGCGACGCCCTGTACAGGTTGACGGGCCGGCCGCTCTTCTCCATCTTCGGGGAGTCCAAGGACGGCAACTCCCCCACCGCCTACTGGCTCGCCCGGATGGTCAACGTCGTCTATGGAGCTTTAAGCCTGTGGGTCCTGTTCCTCGTCGGCCGCCGCCTCTACTCGCCCGAGGTGGGGCTGCTGGCGGCGGCCGTGCTGGCGGCGTTTCCGCGGCACGTCACGAGCTCGACGGAGTTCAAGCCGGACATCCTCGTCATCCTCCTCACGGTGGTCACCTTTCATTGGACGCTGGCCGCGGCCTCCAGGCCGTCCCTGGGCCGCTTTCTCCGCGTGGGGCTGGGGGTGGGCCTCGCCGTGTCGACCAAGTACACGGGGATCGCCAGCGCCCTCCCCATCACGGCGGCGGTGCTCAGGAACGGCTGGCACGACCGGCGGCAGTGGCTCTGGCTGGCGCTGGCGGGCGCGACCTCGATCCTGACCTTCCTGGTCCTCAATCCGTTCCTGGACGTGGTCTTCCAGTTCATTCCCATCCTGGTCCACGGCTACGTCGCCAAGGGAGTCGAGGAGCAGAGCAACCACTGGGTGGTGTTCGAGCGGCAGGTCGAATTCCTGATCGCCCATCACGGCCCGGTGGTCGCCGTCTTCGTGCTGCTGGGAATCGTCGGCCTGCTGTGGCGCATCTGGCGGCCGGCTCCTGAGGATACCGAGGATTGGCGGCTGGGCTCGATGCTGGTCCTCTCCGTGCTCCTCGGCTACTCCTTGCTGCACTCCCTGGGGATGACCCTGTTCCGCAGCCAGAACTACCTGCCCGTGGTGCTATTCTCCTCGCTCGCCGCGGCCTGGGCCATGGTAGAGACGTGGCGGCACCTCTCCCGTCGCATCGTCTGGCTCGGCTGGCGGCCGGCGATCCCGTTGCTGGGGATCGGCGTCTGCGCGGCTCTGGTAGCGCAGGAGGCGAGCGTCGTCTACACCCGCGTGGTGCCCACGACGTTCGCGGCGGTCAACGACTCCCTGCTCGCCCTGGAGCCGCCGGGGCTGCGGCATGTGGTCTACGAAACCGCGCTGGGACGCTTCCAGTGGGGCGACAAGCCGCGCCGGCCGCTGCTCAGCCCGCTGGATCGCTTGGCCGGACAGGACCCGCACTCCCTGGATCGATCTGACGTGGAGGTCTTCCCCGCCGAGCGCCTCGACGGACCGGACGCCGCCTTCTACCGCAGCCGCCTCGCCCGCGTGCCCAAGGCCCCGACGGAGCAGACGGAGGTCGTGGACAGCCGCCTCCTGCGCCGGCGCGGGGAGTCCGTGGTGGTGGTGCGCCACCCCTGGGACCTGGAAAGCTCGGTGGAGATCGAGCTGAGCCGGCCGCCGAACGCGCCGTTCCTCGCCGGCCGCCTGCCCGAGGGGCGCTACCAGCCGGGGGACGTCCTCTCTATTCAGGTCGCAGTGCCAAAGGCGGCGGCGGACGAGGACGTCCATGCCGTGCGGCTCGGGCCAGGGAATCGAGAGATCCAGCTCGTCGACACCGGCCGGCACCGCAACCGGATCTTCCGCACCAGTCCGCGGTTCGAGCTCGCCCCCGGGGAGACCGGAGAGATCGAGGTGCGCATCCCCGCCGCTCCCGAGGACTCGGCCGAAGGCTTCCGCCTCCAGGTCTACCGCTGGCGCCCGCCGGCCGCGGCGAACCCTTGAGAACCGACCGCCGTTTTTCGACCGGCCTGCTCGGCGGGAGCGTCCTGCTCCTGGTGACGCTCAACGTCGCCAACGCGCTGCACTTCGCTTTTCACATCGCCATGGCGCGGCTGCTGGGTCCCGCGGGCTACGGGGCGCTCTCGGCGCTGCTGGCCATCCTCTACGTGCTCAACGTCTTCGCCGAGTCGGTGCAGACCATCCTCGCCCGCTACGCCTCCCGCGAGCCGGACCCCGGCCGGCTGCACGACCTCCTTCGTCGCGCCCTGCGCAAAGGAGGCCGGGCCACGCTGGCGATGACGGCGGTCCTCCTGGCGGCGGCGGTCCCGCTGGGGATCTGGCTGCGCATCCCCTATTCGCTGATGGCCCTCTTCTCGCTCTCGACGGTCGGGGTGGGCCTGCTCCCCATCCACCGCGGCGTGCTCCAGGGGATGAAGCGGTTCCGGGCCCTGGGGGAGAACATGATCTGGGAGGTGCTGGCGAAGCTCGTCGTCGGCGTCGGCTTGGTCTGGCTAGGCGCCCGGGAGTACGGCGCCGTGGCGGGGGTGAGCCTGGGGTTCTGCGTCGCCTTCGCCCTCTCGCGGCTCCCCCTGCGCGACGTCTACCGGACTCCGCCGTCGCGGGCGGCGGCGCCGGACCTCTATCAATACAGCCTGCCGGTGTTCGTGGTGACGGCGACGGTGATGGGCTTCTACAGTCTGGACGTCCTCCTCGCCCGCGCCTTCTTCCCGGACGCCGTGGCCGGGGGCTACGCCGTGGCCTCGTTCCTGGGCAAATCGATCCTCCTGGGCACGGCGCCGGTGACCAAGGCCATGTTCCCGTTGTCCGCGGAGGCCGCGGAGCGGCGGGACGGCGGCGGCCGTCGCCTCCTCGCCGGCACGCTGGGCATCCTGGCTGCGTGCGTGATCCCCGTCCTCGCCGCCTTCGCGCTGATCCCGGGGCCGCTGGTGCGCGGCATGGGGGGAAGGAGCTACCTGGGCGCCACGGACCTCGTGCTCCCCTTGGGGATCGCCATGGTTCTGATGGCTTTCAGCAACGCCCTGCTCCTCTACCGCCTCTCCACGGGTAGATTGAGATTCTGGGCGGCGCTGCCGGTGCTGATCCCTTTGGAGGTTGCGGCCCTGGCCGTCTTCCGCGGCTCGGCTTTGGAATTCGCTTGGACGGTGGCGGGAATGAATGGGGTGTTTTTGGCGGTGGCGGTGGTGCTCGCCGGGAGCGGCTCCGATGGCGCCCGGGATTGAAATCCCGGGCTACCGACGGTAGTCCCTGCGGGACCGCGGGACATTGAGGTGATCGGGATGTGTTACGCTATGTGGACACCTTGACCTGAAAAGAGAGGATCGATCCCGTCTTGTCTACCACGTACACGCAACTCCGGTATCACCTCGTTTTCGCCACGAAGTACCGAATGCCATTGATCACTTCCACGTTGCGAGACGACTTGTATGATTACCTTGGAGGGGTGCTGCGAGGGAACGGCGGCGTCTTACTGACCGCCGGCGGAATGCCGGATCACGTCCACCTCCTGGCAGGCTGGGGAACGACCATGCCCGTTGCCGAGATGTTGAAGCTCCTCAAGGGCGGCTCCTCGCGCTGGATCAACGATCAATCAAGAACCGCTCCAGACGGCTTTTCGTGGCAGGAAGGCTATGGGGCCTTCACCGTCAGCGCCTCTCAGGTGCCAGTGGTGCGGAGATACATCCTAAACCAGGAGGAGCACCACAAAAAGGTCTCCTTCGTGCAAGAATTCACGGGTCTTCTCAAGAAGCACGGAGTGGCCTTCAACCCAAAGGATTTCGACTGACTCACCCTCCTCCTGGGTCCCGCAGGGACTACCGTCGGTAGCCCGGGATTTCAATCCCGGGCGCTGACTGTGCGGGAGCGCTGATCGACGGTACGCCTCTCGTGGGGTACTGGTACAACCGGACCCTGGAATTCACGTGGCAAAACTGCAATCCGTATGCGTAAAGGGAGGCTCACCATAGCCAAGCTGATCTAATAGGCGATCACGTCGTGTGCGGGACACGAACCAGCCGTCAGAAGTCCCCTGGCTCGATCCCAGGGCCCGGTTGACCCCGAAAGCCTTTCGTTATGAGCCACACCGCCAGAATCAACTGACTCAACCCGAGCGGTGCGAGCATCGGAAATACAACCTCATGACCAAAGATTGGCATCCCCACCCCTGTGACCTGCAGCACGACAGCGATCAGGCCAAAGCCAGCGAGCACACGCGGAATCAGTGCGAACCGATATAGCACGGCGTAGAGCACGAAGATCGTGAGACCGTCGAAGATCCGAGCCATGAAGTGCGGCCAGTTTCTCGCGGAAGCCACGACGACTCGGACCGTCTCAAGCTGTTCGCGCTGGGCGGCACTCGCCTTGGCATAGGCCTCGCTCACGGAGACCATGGACATCACGGCTGCGTTCTCGACCACAGCCACCGCGAGGACTACCCCGGCCAGCGCGACAAACCAGAGCGCCATCGTTCGGGTGCGTTGGTAAAAGACGGGGAACGCCGTGATCGCAATGCCCACCCACAATGCCTCTAGAATCAGCCCGAGGACTACAGCCAGACCTAGTTGTCGCGAGTGGGAAGCGGCATTCACAAGAAACCCCGGCGCATCGAAGAGCGGCGCTTCCAAGACGAAGTTCACCATTACACCGCCGACCATCTGGATGATGATCAGAACGCCGATGATGCGACCAGCGCGGATGGCAGCTTCCATGTTAGGTTCCTCCTGAAAGAGATGACGAATTCTCGCGGTGCCGCATCACGTTTCTGCCCCTCACGGCGGGCGGCGAGCCGACCGTCCGCGTGCACGGGCGGGGTTGGGCGCTCTATTCAACGGCCGCTCCAAATTGATCGTTGAACCAGTCACGCAGAAGACTCTTAGATTGAAAGAACTGTTGCGCGAAGGCCAGCACAGCGTTAGCTCTTATGCCCTCGATTCGGAGGAGGTGCGTTCTTAGCGTCGCATCCTGCACCCTTCCGTGTGCCAAGTTTTGGCCGACTCTAACCTCCGCATCAGATCCGCGATACAAGTTAACAGCAAGGTCGAGATGTTTGACGTTAGCTGCCTCTACTGCCTTACCTCGAGGCTCTGTAGTATCCCAATGTATGACCCGTCCCAACAGAAAGCCCTCGACCTCGCGCAAATCGGCAAGTTCTTCGACCATCATTGTGAAGTAGTCTGGACCTCTTCGGCCAGCGTGTACTTCTAAGCGCCGGAGGTGACGAACATGGAAATCCCAATAGTCTTGTGGGTTGTCTCTTGGGTCGGTTGGAGGCTCAATCCAATATGCCGCCCCCGTTGTCTGACGTGGGTACAGATTTAGATTAACCCACCAGGAAGGATCAGCAGGTATCAGAATGGCTTCCTGGAGCCTCACAGAAGGCTCCTCATCTTTGACAAAATACGGATCGAGCCTAAGAAATAGCGGTAGTCCCGGAAAGGTAGAACGACTCCAGGAAACGATGGATGAGTGCAGAAAAGGGTCAAATCGCAAGAAGCTGGTTCCAACCTTAGTGACTCCATCGCCACGATGATGCCCGAGAAGTTCGTATGGCAAGAGTTTGTTATTTACGGTTGCGGAAAGAAACTGAGGCAAACGCGAGAATAGCGGCTGCGTCCCATGATAAGGCTCGAAGCGCCTCTCAAGGGTGAGGTTAGAAACCTCCCTTTCCATCTCTATACAGACGACGAACGCTGCAACGCGGCGCTTACCCACAAGCTCAGAAAAATACCCCGTTGTGAGTAGGCTAATAACGGATTCCTCATCAGTCCCGGAAAGGAGGTCTCCTCTAAGATCGACAACGCTCAGAGTGACCTCATCATGCTCTTCCAGCCGGTCACGCAAGAGCACAAAGGCAGAAATCTCAGCTTCGACACACTCACGGGCTAGTGCGTGAAGTTGGTTCGAGTACGTCTCAATCTCTTCCATATCATCCTTTTATGTGTGCGCCCAACGTTCCAAAGCTAACCGACGGGATCGCGCGTCAGCGCGGTATCCGTCCGGTTGAGCGTGGGGTTGTGCGCTTCTTCAAGCCCCTCCGCGCAGCGCGAGAGGGTGGCTCCGGCTCGACAGAGATATTAACGTGGCGATAGCGGACTCCTT
Source organism: Thermoanaerobaculum sp. (assembly GCA_021154885.1). Classification (GTDB taxonomy): domain Bacteria; phylum Acidobacteriota; class Thermoanaerobaculia; order Multivoradales; family UBA5704; genus DATARR01. The sequence continues at coordinate 209,962 of JAJKHS010000143.1, read as the reverse complement.
CCTCCTCGAAGTCAGGTGGGAGGGAGCAACGACCTTGAGACACCAAGACTAGAAACCGCTGCTTCTCGAGCTGAAAGCCAGCTAGGGAACCTTCGGAATAGAGCTTAGCTTCATCATAGGCCTCTCTGGCCTTCGTCGCCGGATTGTCGCTATGCCGCACCAGTTTCCACTCAGTAAGAACTAGCGCCTCGGCCGATCGCTCAGCCTCGGCTAAGTCGACCCGATCATGGAAGATGAGGTCAGTACGCTCGCCAGTGCTAGCGGCTTTAAAGGCCCAGATCCCATGCGACAAAAGGTGAGCAGCGCCCAGCTTTTCGCACGCAAGTTCCCCATCGGCATAAGCACGTTGCCAGCGTTCGGCAACTTCCGCATCGGCGACAATGCACCTCTGGAGATGCGAGAATGCTCTCTCGGAGAGGCGACGCGCAGTTGTTTCAAACTCGGTAAGCTTGTAAGAAAGCTCCGCCTCGAGAGTGGCGAGCTCTACCAAGCGAAGCTGAACCGAAATCTTCGTACCGGTAGTAGAGGTAATGTGTTCTGCGTCTGCGTTAAAATGGGGCCGAGCCCTCTCGACAAATCCTCGAAGAGCTGCTGCTGCCTGCACTGGGAGCACGCGCTCATAGGCTTGAAGAAAGATCTCTAGACCCCTAAAGATCTCCTGTGAATTGCGGAGCAACTCCTTCGCGATTTCCGGCGGGTTTCTTTCCTCAGGCGAGAGAGAGCGGAGATAGAACTCCCCCGCTCCTAAGATTCCGGAGATCCGCCTAGATAACGCTACCCACTCTGCTCTCCAAGCGAGTAACACGATACCTCCTTGGAACGCGCGACGCACGACGCTATGACGCTTCACCGTGCGGACGGCGAAACCGACCGGCCGGTGGAAGCGAGAGTTCTACGCTCTTAGCAACCACCGAGCAGACCGAGAGTTGCCACTACTGTAGCGCGGCAGCAAAAAATCAACTCATGCCGCCGCCATGCCGAGATGGAACTCTGTATCTTCTCGCAGCGCATCGTCATGTTCCTTCGGCCCCTCTTGGCGTAGAACGTCACTCTGAACTTATCCGCCTAGTCCTTAGCGACTCAACCCCGGATTTCGGCCCGGAAACCATAGCGACTGTCTATCCTCCTCATTCTGCGGTTCATTAGGATGATATCCCGGTTCCTAAACCTCGTCAATGCCTCGGGTGCCGAGCGATAAGCATGCGCAGGCGTCGTTTCGGGGGCACCCTACAGGCGGAAGGCTGCAGTCCGGCCCCGCCGTATGTCACTGTAAGAACTGGAGTTGGAACAGTCGGTCGAGCCAGGACGTTCGGATAAGCATCCTCGCGGCTCCGTGTAAGTAACTCCCTGCCATCAATACGGAGACGTACAGATGTCGGCGGTCCGCACGTTGAACCACCTGCGGGCGGGCGGATGCCGCGGGGGCAGCGACCTCATAGCACCCACTCCTCTGCAGGCCACAATCCCGAGCCCGTAGGGCGGCAGACTCATAGCCCAGTGCGTAAGCGCTGGGACAACGTGCACGATCCATCCGAATTGAGCCCTGTCAAGGGCGCCCTTGGCAGGGCTGGAATTGAATCTACCGCCGCCTACCCAGGGCTGACGCCCTGGGCTACGAGTATGCCGCCCTACGGGCTCGGGGTTGTGGCCTGCGGAGGATAGGCCACCGTAATTATGGTTGGGAAGGAACGGCCTCGCCAAGGATCTGGAGATGATGGAGAATCCATAGCTGGAACAATTCGTTCCGCTCGAATTCTTCCCTGCCGCCGCTCCCGTACCTCTCGATGCGTTCGATAGACTCCAGGATGTCGAGAACCCGCTCCCGGACCTCCCTCACAACGGCACCGCTTCCTGTAAAACCCGGTCCCTGATGCGAGCTTTCAGGCCCCGCTCAGTGACGACGTCGACCGGTTGGCTCAGGAGCGCTCGAAGATCCTCGAGGAGGCCTCCCAGGTCGAGCAGGCTTCGGCCGCTTCCCATGTCGACCAGAAAGTCGACGTCGCTCCGCTCGTCCGCTTCACCGCGTGCCACTGAGCCGAAAACCCGGACGTTGGTGGCACCGTGAAGGGTGGCCAGACGGAGAATCTCGGTCCTTCGGTGCCGTAGCTCTTCGATTCCCATACTACATACTCTCTGAGCGCCGCAGTCAGGCGTCGCGCCTAGAGGATACCACTCCCCCTACCGCTTCCCCCCCGCCACATACCCCAGCGACCGTAGTTCCTCCTCCTGCTGCGGCGTGAGGTGGGGCTGCTTGCCGATCGAGCGGCCGAGGGCGGTCTCGTCGCCGTTGGCGGCCAGCCAGGCGTTCTTGAGCTGGTGGGCCAGGCGCTGGATCGCCTGCGGGTCCTCCACCTTCACCGTGCCCTGCGGCGTCCAGCGCCAGAGGGAGAGCTGGGGGGGCTCGGCGGGCAGCCCGGTCAACGGCAGGACCGAGGAGAACTGCTTGTCCAGGCGGTTGAAGATGGCGGCCGCCGGCTCGGTCAGCGGCGGCTGCGGCTGGCCGCCGATCCCCGCATAGCGGGCGCGGAAGTAGTCCGGCTCCGGCTTGCCGAAATGGCTCTCCCAGAGGAGTTGCAGGTCGCCGTCCACCAGCGAGAAGCGGTTGACGGCGTTGCCCAGGTAGAGCTCGGAGAGGGCTCCTTTGTCGAACGGCTGGAAGAAGCTGGGCGCCGCGCCGGCCTCAAGGGTGCCGCCGGCCGCCTCGATGAGCGTCGGCGCTACCCGCACGTTGGCCACCCGGCGGCCAGCCGTCAGGGCGAGCTTGCGCTGGAACCCCTTGGGCAGCTTGATCACCAGCGGCACCTCCACCAGCACGTGGCCGAGGTTGCCGCCGTGAGCGATCTGGCCGTTCTCCTTGAACTCCTCGCCGTGGTCGGCGGTGACGGCGAGGAGCGTCCTGTCCCACTGGCCGCTGCGCTTCAACGCCTCCAGCATGCGGCTCAGCATGGTGTCGGCGTAGGCGGCGTTGAGCTTGTACATGGCCCGGAAGAGCCGCTCCTTGTCCGCCGGCAGCGGCACGGCCGGATCGGCGTAGGGCTCGAGTTCCAGGGGCTTGATCTGCTGCGGCAGGTCGGGGGGGATCTCGTCGAGCCGGTCGAGGAGCGGATCGCGCCGGACGTAGGGAGCGTGCGGCGGCAGGATGTGGATCCAGACGAATTCCCGGTCCCCCTTGAGCTGCTCGAGATACGCCACCGCCCGCTTCCCCTGATTCAGGTACTGGAAGAGGTCGAACCCCTGGGCGTAGCCGAACCGCGCCTCCAGCCAGTAGTTGGAGCGGAAGGCCGCGGTCTTGTAGCCCACCTTCTTGAGCGACTCGGGGAGGGTGACGAAGCGGTCGTCCAGCACCGCGCGGTCGTTGGCCCAGCTCTGGGCCCGCCAGGGCTGGAAGCCGGTGAAGAGGGCCGCCATGGAGGGGACGGTCCAACTCGACGGCGAGATGGCGCGGCCGGCGTAGTCGGACGATCTGGCCAGGGCGCTCAGCGCCGGCATCACTTTGGGCGGCCCGCCCAGGGCGCCCACCATGTCGGCCCGCAAGGCGTCGATGGTGATCAGCACGATGGGTCCCTGGTGGACCGGCGGCCCCCAGTGACAGGCGAGGGGGAGCAGACCCAGGGCCGTGGTTGCGATCGTCGCAGTCAGAATTCGTCGTAGCAAGCGTGGTCCTCTCGTCCCGGCCCCATTCTAGATTGCGTCGCTGTACGCGCTGACTCGCTTAGGGTAGGGGCGGGTCTGGACGGGCGGGAGGGGGCGCAACCCGCCCTGCGACGCCGGAATCGTCCGTACCAGGGCGGGTCGAGCCCCCAACCCTGCCGTCCAGACCCGCCCCTACCCTAAGCCTCAAGGCCAGGTCCCAACGGCGGGTCCGGGAACTGCGGTAGGATACCCTAGTGTGGGGAACGTCATTTCGCCCGCTGAGAGGATTCTTCTGTCTCCTCTTCTTCTACGGATCACTCGCCGCAGCCGTCGCTCAGGAAGATCCGGTCCAGGCCGCGCGTGAGGGCCTGGTCCTGATCCCCCAGGGGAATTCGGCCCGCCTCGAGCTGCCCGGCGGCCAGGCCTTGCAGGTGAGCCTGCCGGAGCGGGCGGAGGTCTCCTCCCTCGCCGCCGTTTCGGACACGGCCGCCGGCTGGGTGGCTGCCGGCAGCTTCCCCGATGCCGCCGGGCGCCAGCGCCTGTTCCTGCTGACCGGGGACGACAAGGGCTCGCGATCACTCCCCGAGCCGCCGGAGCAGCCCCCGCAGATACCGCAGCAGCGACGCGCGCCCGTGCTCCTGGTGGACGGCGGCCGGCTGGCCGGTCTCGCCTGGCTGGAGGGGGACGGTCTCCGGACGCTCGCCGTGCGCGCCGCCGCCTGGAACGGCCGGCGCTGGCAGGCGGCCCAGTGGGTCTCCCACCCCGGTCCGGGCAGCCAGCTCGCGCTGACCGGCGCCGTGCTGGCCGACGGCTCCTGGCTGCTGGCCTGGAGCGCCTTCGACGGCACGGCCGACGAGATCGTCTGGAGCCAACGGGTGGGATCGAACTGGCTCCCCGTGCGCCGGCTCTCCGCTCCCAACGCCGTGCCCGACATCACGCCTGCTCTCACTGCCACCGCCGGCGGCGGCGCGCTGATCGCCTGGAGCCGCTACGACGGCCACGGGTATCAACTGCGGATGGCCCGCTTCGAGCGGGGAGAGTGGCGCGACGAGCGCGCCGCCGGCCCCTCCGGCTCTCTCTACCCTGCCTTCCTGGGCGGCCCCGATCGCCCCCGCCTGCTCTACCTGGAGGCCGCGGCCAAGGCCTGGTCCGTGCTCGACCTCGACGGCACGGGCCGGGTGCAGGCGAAGGCGTCCATCTCCTCGTCCTCGCTGAGCCGCCCCGTGGTCGATTCGCTGGGCGGCGGCGTCCGCCTGCGCTGGCCGGCCGAAAAGCGGCAGGGGACAGCCGCGCTGAAACCCCTGGAAAAGGTGCCGTGACCCGCTGCCCGCTCGCCTCCGCCGTCTTCCTCTTCGGCCTGGTTCCCGCCCTCGCCGCGGCCCAGACCACGGCCCGGAAGTACATCTGCTTCGGCGACAGCATCACCGAGGGGAGAGGGGATGATCCGGCGCGGGCGAATCCCGGCTATCCGCCGCGCCTGCAAGCCCTTCTTCAGGGTGCGGGCGTGAGCGCCACGGTGCTCAACCGCGGCGTGGGCGGCGAGCGGACGCCGGACAGCCTCTCCCGCATCGACAGCGTGGTGGCCGAGGGCGCGCCGGGCGATTACTTCCTGCTGATGGAGGGGACGAACGACATCTCGCGCGCCATCTCCCCCGAGACCACCATCTTCAACCTCGACGAGATGGCCCGCCGGGCCGAGGTGAAGAACATCCTGGCGCTCCACGCGACGGTCATCCCCCGCAAGCCGGACGCCAAGGTGGACGCCGACAACCTCCTCACCGACGCCCTGAACGGCCGCGTCCGCAACCTCGCGGGCCTGCGTCAGCGGCGGGAGGCCGACCCCTACGAGGTCTTCCGCTCGACGCCGAACCTCTTCAGCGGCTTCTACGTGGTGGCAGCGGACGACCCCGTGGGCCACCCCAACGCCGCGGGCTACGACATCCTCGCCCGGGTCTTCTTCAACGCCCTCCAGGGGATCGACACGGTGCCCCCCGTCACCGGCATCGTGAGCCCGGCCAATGGCGCCAAGGACGTGGCGGCCAGCACGAGGATCGACGTCGACGTCTGGGACTTCGGGACGGGGATCGACGTCGCGAACACCTTCCTGCTGGTCAATGGCGCGGTGACGCCGACGGTGCCGAGCGGCAACGCGGTCCGCGCCCATCTGAGCTACCAGCCGCCGGCTCCCCTCGCCGGGATCGTGAGCGTCGGCCTGCGCTCTCGCGACCTCGCGACGCCGTCCAACACGGTGGACCGGGAGATCCTCCGCTTCACCATCGCCGGCACCACAACCGTCACCCTCCAGGGAGACCTCAACCTGGACAACCGGGTGGACGGCTCCGACCTGGTGATCTTCGCCCTCCACTTCGGCGCCCTGCGCGGCAGCGCCACCTATGACGCCAGAGCCGACCTCAACGCCGACGGCAAGATCGACGGCCTGGACCTGGCGATCCTGGCGTCGAACTTCGGGAAGTCGGCAACTCAATGAAGGGAGGGCACATGGCTTGACGGAAATCCGGGAATACGGTTTACTGGCTCTATGAAGGCGACGATCGAAATTCCGGATGAACTCTATCGCCTCGTCAAGGCCAAGAGCGCCCTCGAGGGGCGAGCGGTGCGTGAGGTGACTGTCGAGCTCTATCAGCACTATGTCAGAAAAGGCGAGGCGCCTGAGTCTGCGGCTCGCGAGGCCGCAACTACCGGGGGTCCGGCGGAGGGGCGAACGATCCCAACCTGGTTCGGGGTCCTCGGAAAAACCGCGCGCGCCGTTACGCAGCACGACATGAGCGCGATCCGCGAAAGCATTGCCCGGGGCATCGCTCGGGATCGCGACCTGTGATCATCGGCCTTGATACCTCGGTCGTGGTGCGTGTATTGACAGGCGAGCCTGGCGACTTGGCTCTCGTCGCGCTGGACTACCTCCAGAAGCGCCTGAAGGCGGGGAATCGGGTCTTCGTCTCCGACTGGGTCATTGCAGAAGCTTATTATGCCCTCCAGCATCACTACGGGGCGTCAAAGAAAGATACTCTGGATGCCTTGCGTGATTTCCTGGCCAGCCCGGGTATCGAGGGAACTGGTGAGGTTGCGGCGGTTCTTACCACTCCGGATTTGGAATCCGCAAAGCCGGGATTCATCGATCGCGTGATCCACCGCAATTATCTACGCTCAGGTGCCGAGGAAGTGGTAACGTTCGAGAAAGCCGCCGCCAAGCTTCCTCAAGTGCGCGTTCTCGCGCCATGACATAGAGCGTCGTAATCCTTCATCCGGAGCTCGGAGACGAAGCCCGCGGCATGGAGATCACGTGTGGTCTCGTGGACTGCGTCGAGGATTCGGCTGGTTTTCTTGGTCTTGGTCTTCATGGAAAATCTCCTGTAAGGCCTCACTGGCAACCAGCCGCGCCAAGTCAATGAGCGAAGAATGACAGATCACCATGCGCGTGCAGTAGGTCCTCCGCCAGATCGGAGGCTGTGTAGTGGCGGGGAATCCGACGTTCACCCAGAAGCTGTTCAAACTGCCACCGGCTCATCTGTGCGAGAATCCGGGCCTTCCCGAGAGACAGAACGCCCCGCCGATAGAGGGCCAGAGCCAGCTCGCGCCGGATCTCACCCTCGGCTTCTTCAGGGGGGAACCTGAGGGCGTCGACAACATCTGAGGGAACTTCGAGTGTGAGCTTGGGCATCTGTGGTGACCTCACTTGAGACTCCATTATGACGCGCGGGCAGCCTAGTTCACATACCCCAAAGCCCGCAGCGCCCGCTCGTTCTCGCCGTTGACCTCCTCTTCGCCGCCTTCGGCGCGGGCGCGGCGCATCCAGCTCGCCAGCTCGCGGCGCAGACGGCGGACCTCCTCAGGCTTCTCGGCGGCGAGGTTTCGGGTCTCCCCCGGGTCGTCCCGCAGGTTGTAGAGCTCGAAGCCTCCGGTGCTGGAGCTTGCGGCCTTCGAGCGCTTCCCCCCGGAGTTGAAGACCAGCTTCCAGATACCCTCCTGGACGCTGTGGTAGAGGTCGGGCTGGCGTCCGGCTTCGGAGAAGGCCTGGCGGAAGTCGCCGGCGCCGGTCGTCGCGTCCCCCGAGGGTCGCAGCAACGGCCAGAGGCTGTGTCCTTCGAGCCCCTCGACCTTGCGGTCCGGGGCGATCAGGTCCTTGAGCGTCGGGTAGAGGTCCACCAGCTCCACGGGACGGTCCACCCGGCGGCCGGCGGGCAGGCCGTTCATGAAGAAGACGAGCGGCACGTGGGCCGTGGTGTTGTAGGGCAGCGGCCCGTGCTCGAACCACGAGTCGTGCTCGCCCAGCTCTTCGCCGTGATCGGCGGTGAAGATCACCAGGCTGTCCTCCAGCAGGCCGAGCGCGCGCATCTCGTCCAGCAGCTTCTGGACGTAGGCATCGGCCAGCCCGACGTTGGCGTCGTACTGCGCGACGTAGTACTTGAGGTCGGTGTGGCCGTTCAGGGTGTACCCCTTGTTGACGAGCCGCTGGGGAATCTCCCGGTCTCCCTGAAAGAGGGGATCGCCGAGGAAAGGGTTCTGAACGCCGTCCGGCAGCATGTAGGGCGCGTGGGTGTCCGAGTAGTGGATCCAGGCGAAGAGCCGGTCCGCTTTGGCGTGCTTCTTCAACAGCGGCACGGCCACCTCGTTCACCTTGGGAGCGCTGGCCAGGGGCCGGAACAGCTTGGGATCGTCCGGGAACTCGCCGTGCCCCCAGGTCTCCGCAAACTCGTCGAAGCCGCGGTTCCAGCCGAACTTCGCCGAGACCACGGCGTTCGAGACCACGCCCACCGTCGTGTAACCGCTCTCCTTGAACAGCGCCGGCAGGGTCAGATACTTCTCCGGCACCTGCACGGCCGCCTTGTGGGTGATGCCGGTCGTGTGCGGGTAGAGGCCGGTGAACATCGACGCGAACGAGCTCCCCGTCTTCGGCCACTGGCAGACCGCGCGGTCGAAGGTCACCCCGGAGGCCGCCCTCTTTTGCAGGTCGGGCGAGGTGGCGCGGCCATAGCCGTAGAGGCTCATGTGGTCCGCCCGCAGAGTGTCCACCGTGATCAGGAAGACGTGCCGGGGGACGTGCAGGCCCGCCGCCGTGCCGCCGCCCGTCTTCCCGCCGCGGCAGCCGGCGAAGGGCAGGGCGGCGAGGGCCAGCACGAGACAAAATTTTTTCGAGAGGTTGAACGGATTCATGATCGGCTGGGGGAGCTGCCAGAAGGAGGAGATGGTACTACATGCTAACCTCGATCCCCGTCGCATGCCTCCCCTCCGCGTCCACCCCGCGAATCCGCGCTACTTCCAGGACGGGGAGGGCCGCGCCGTCTATCTCGCGGGCTCGCACCATTGGGACAACCTGGTGGACAACGGCGAGCGCCCCGGCGGCTTCGACTTCGAGGGCTACCTGGACTCCCTCGTCTCCTGGGGGCACAACTTCATCCGCCTGTGGGCGCACGAGGCATGGCTGCACGGCCTCGACCCGCGCCCCTGGCTGCGCACGGGCCCCGGGCTCGCCATCGACGGCCGCCCCCGCTTCGACCTGACCCGCTTCGACCCCGAGTACTTCGCCCGCCTGCGCTGGCGCGTGCTGCGCGCCGCCGAGCGCGGGCTCTGGGTCGCCGTGATGCTGTTCAACGGCTGGTCGATCCACAGCAAGGGCGAGGGGAACCCTTGGGACCGCCACCCCTTCAACCGGCTGAACAACGTCAACGGTGCCGACGGCGATCCCGATGCGCGGGGGGACGGCGCCGACGTCCATTCCCTGCGCGTCCCCGCCGTCACCCGTCTCCAGGAGCTCTACCTACGCCAGGTCGTGGAGACTGTGGGGGACCTGGACAACGTCCTCTGGGAGATCTCCAACGAAAGCCCTGGCACCTCGCGCGACTGGCAGTACTACATGATCCGGTTCCTGAAGGACCTGGAGTCGACCCGCAGGCGCCAGCATCCCGTGGGTATGACCTTCGCCTTTCCGGGCGGCCGCAACGAGGACCTCTTCCACAGCCCGGCGGACTGGATCTCCCCCGGCAACCGCGGCGGCTGGCGGCGCTCCCCTCCCCCGGCGGACGGCTCCAAGCTCGTCATCGTGGACACCGACCACCTCTGGGGGATCGGCGGCGGCCGGGCGTGGGTCTGGAAGACCTTCCTGCGCGGCCACCACGTCCTCTACATGGACCCCCTCGACGCCGACCCCGGCCGCGAGGAGGCCCGGCGGGCCATGGGCGACATCGTCCGCTACTCGCGGCGGCTCAACCTCGCCGCCTGCTGGCCGCGGATCAACATGTCCTCCTCCGGCTACGCCCTCGCCAACAAGCGGCCGGGAGAGGTGCTCACCTGGCTGCCCCGCGGCAGAGGATGGCTCCGCCTCTCCTGGCTGCCCGGTCCGCTGGAGCTCGAGTGGTTCAATCCCGTGAACGGGCGCTCGGTGGACGGCGGATGGAGAGAGGGAGGGGCGATCCGGTGGCTGTCCGCGCCGTGGCGAGGGGAGGCGGTGGCCCTACTGCGCAGGAGCCTGTAACAGCCTCCCCCGCCACTCTACTGCTCGTAGCGCTCAACGATCCCAGGGTCCCGGACCTTCGCCTGATCGGGGTCCTCGCCGAACTCCCGCCGCGCCCGCCGCTGCCGCAGGAGATCCCAGCACTGGTCGAGCTCCACCTGGATGGCCTGATGGCGCTTGTGATCGTCCGGCGAGCGGTCGCTGGCCTCGTCGAGCCGGTGCTCCTCGTCGACGAGATGCTGGATGCGATGCAAGATGCTCTGGTCGTCCATGGTTCCTCCAGGCTCTTATTGTAAGGTGGCCGCCACCTTCTCCGCCAACCGCTCGTAGCCGGCCGGCGTCAGGTGCTGATCGATCGGATAGTAGATCCTCTCCCCCCGCGCCAGGGCCGCCCGGAACGTCTCCGACAGGTCGAGGACGGGGATGCCGTGACGACTGAAGATCTCATGAAAGACCTCGTTCGGCCGGTTGGGATCGTATTTCGCGGCGTCGAGCCCGAACCGTTCCAGGGCAGCCCGCCAGCGGGCGGGGTCCACTTGGAGGACCGAGGGGACGATCACGGCCTGGATTCGAATCCGGCCGGCGTCCCGGGCCAGCAATGCCACGGCCCGCTCCGTGGCCGCCGCGCCCGCCTGGAGAGGCCCGGGCAGCCCCGCCTTCGCATAGAGCGACATCTCCGTCCGCAACTCACGCTGCTCCAGCGGCTCTGGCAATCCCAGGAAGCGTCGCATCGGTCCGCCCAGGCTCGAATTCTTGAGGAGCACGAAGAGATGGGAGTGATAGTAGAGCCAGCGCGACAGGCTGCGGCGCTGCTCTCCCTGGACGACCAAGGCGCCGTCTCGCACCTCCACCTTGGGACCGGGCGCCGCGTCCTGGAGGTCGTTGGCGAGGAAGACCTGGACCAGCACCACGTCAGGCTGCAACGGCCGTCCCCACCACTCGTACCAGGCCACCTCGTCCGGCACGCCGAAACCGGGCGCCCCGGCGTTCAGCACCTCGGCCCGCATTCCCCGGGCGCGGAGGATCTTTTCGAGCCGGGCCGGCCAGGTCCCCGCACCTTGAGCTCCCACGCCGAAGGTGAACGAATCCCCGGTGGCGAGAACCCGGAGTGTCCCCGGCGCCTTGGGGCCGATCTCCGGCCCTCTCAGCCCCAGAGAATTGATGGCGACGGAATCGTCGAATTCGACACGGTTGGTGACCGCCCCCCGAAACCCAGGATGGAGGCGGTAGCGGCGGGGAGGGTCCGGCTCATAGAGCCCCGGCGAGACCACCATCACCGCCTGGGGCCGCACGAGGCGGACCGCCACCTCGGCCACGAGGAGCCCGAGGCCGGCGCTTACCGCCAGCAGCAGGAGACGGGCGGCCAGTCGGCGGAGGGGGGGAAGGGGCATCGCGCCGCGGGATGGTATCAGGATCTGGATTGGCGAGCCTTCCAAGCTGCGGTACAGTTGGGCCATGGAACTCAAAGTGCTTCTCGAACAGGGTGAGGACGGATACTTCGTGGCTCACAGCCCGTCATTGAAGAGTTGCTGGTCCCAAGGTAGAACTCGCGAAGAGGCCCTCCAGAACCTCCGCGAGGCGATCGAGCTGTACTTGGAGCCGGATCCCGAAGATTTGAAAGAGCACGAGCATCGCGAGGTCGTCGGGATCGCGCTGTGAAATTGCCTCTCCTCTCGGGACGGCAGGTCGTCACAGCGCTCGAACGGCTCGGCTTCGTGGAGGTTCACCGCAAAGGAAGCCATGTCAAGATGCGGCACTCTGACGGAAGGATCATCGTCTTTCCCTATCATGATGAAGTCGATCGCTTCACACTGAAAGGCTCTTTGCGAGACGCGGAAGTCGATCTGGAGGTTTTTCTGCGGGAAGTCCGCTGAATCCTCTTTCCGATACGCCCGCCGATGCCGGATTCACCCCCGAAGGCCCCGAAGGTCGCCGCCGTCGTCGTCAACTACAACGGCAAGGACATCACGCTGCCTGCGGTCGAGAGTCTGCGGCGGATGACCTATCCCAATTTCGACCTCGTCGTCCTCGACAACGCCTCGACCGACGGCTCCCCCGAGGCGCTCGCCCAAGCCTTCCCCGACCTCCTCCAGGTGCGCGTCGACGTCAACCGCGGCAGCTCCTCCGGCTACGCCGCCGGCTTCCGCTGGGCCTTCGAGCACGGCTACGACTACGTCCTGCTGCTCAACAACGACATCGAGGTCGAGCCGGAGATGCTGGCGGAGCTGGTGAAGCTGGCCGAGGCGGACCCGAGAATCGGCTGCGTGGGTCCCAAGTGCTACTTCCACGGCGACCGGCAGCGGCTGTGGTCGGCCGGGGGCGTCCTGCGCTTCCGCGAGTCCATCACCCGCGAGCGGGGCTACGGCGAGATCGACCGCGGCCAATTCGACCAGGACGCGGACGTGGACTACGTCAACGGCTGCGCCATCCTCATCCGCCGCGCCGCCGCCGAGGCCGCGGGGAGTTGGGACGACCTCTTCTTCATCTGCGTCGATGACGCCGACTTCTGCACCCGCGTGAAGCGGCAGGGGTTTCGCTGTGTCTACGCGCACCGGGCCGTGCTCTACCACCTGGTGGCCTACACGACCGGGGGCTACAGTCCGAATCGCAACTTCCAGTTCGGCCGCAGCGGGGCCATCTACGTCCGGCGCTACGCCAACCCCTGGAACTGGCTCACCTGGCTCGTCTTCACCGCCGCCGCCCTGCCCGTGGCCTGGCTGCGCGAAGCACGCAAGGGGAATCAAGCCGCCGCGGTGGCGAAGCTGAAGGGGATCTGCGAGGGAATGCGGATTCCGCTTCCCCCGCCGCCGCGGCTCACCCCACCTGCTTGAGCCAATCCAAACGCGACCGCTGATACCAGTGCCAGCGCACCGGCCTCCCCAGGCGCATCAGCTCAGGGACCGTGACGAACCGGTACCGGTCCCCCAGATCCTGAAGCAGCCGCTCGACCGTGGCGAGGGTGGGCCGCCGATCGCGGAAGCGCTCCTCCGTCGTCGTGTACAGCGTGTCGTGAAACAGGACGATGCTCCCCCGCCGCAGTCGCCGGTAGATCCGCGCGAGCATCACCTCCGGCGGATCGTCCCGCCAGTCCTCGGCGATCACGTCCCAGCAGACGACCTTCAGGCCCGAGGCGAGAGCGTCCAGCCGCGATCCCAGGCTCTGCTCGCCATAGGGCGGGCGGAAGAGCCCGGAGGTGTGGGGACCGAGAACCTCCTGCGTCCACGCAAGCTGCCGGCGCCGGAAAGGCCCCTTGAGCGACGGCAGAGAGGGATGGTCCCACGTGTGATTGCCCAAGGCGTGACCGGCCGCCGCCATCCGCTCGATCAGCTCCGGATACCGGCGGGCGCTCTTCCCCACCACGAAGAACGTCGCCTTCGCTCCGTACCGGTCCAGGAGATCGAGAAGCGGCGGCGTGTCCTCGGGATGGGGACCGTCATCGAAAGTGAGGGCGAGGGCCGGCTCGGCCGTGGAGACGCGGATCACCGTCCCGAGTAGGAACGCGCTCTCCGAGAGGCCGCGCTTGACGGCCACCTTGAGCAGCGGCAGAGCCCCCCGGGGCGGGGAACCCTCCACCAGCGCGTCGCGTTCATTCGCGCTCACCGGTCGCGGAGCTACATCCCCGCCGGAACGACTGCCGCCGGCGGCTTGTAGACCAGCCCCTCCCGGTCCTCGGGCGGGCTCGGGTCGTAAAGACGGATAATCTCCTCGGGCACCGGCGACAGGTCCGAGGCCCGCCGCAGTTCGAAGAGGGTGGTGCCCGTGCAGCGGCGATCGAGGCTCGGCGCGCCACCGATAGAGGCCAGCTCGTCGAGATGGGCGGTGCGGAAGTCGATGCTGAAGCGGGACCGCCCCGAGGTGTTGGGCACGGTCGAGTGCAGATGCGCGCCCGAGAAAAGGATCAGACCGCCCGGCGGGCAGACGACGCGGATCTCCGGCTCCAGCTCCAGCGGCTCCAGGGGCTTGGGCTGCCTGCGGGTGTCCGCCTTGACCTCCTTGGCGGCGTTGGCGCGGCCTACCTTGTTCCACTGATAGTGGTTGTACTCGTCCGAGCTGTTCTTGACCGGCTCGTTCCAGTACCTCGGATGGAACGCGAACGAGCTCTCCGACTCGAACGGGTAGACCGGCAGCCACCAGTTGAGCTGGCACGGCGGCGAGGAGTACCAGATGTCACGATGAGGATGGAGAACGTACGCGACGCCCGCCGTCAAGTACCCGCCGCTGGTGGCAACCCGCATGCGGGGAACGTCGAAGTAGGTCTTCTCCATGTCCGCCCCGAGGTCGCGAAGGAGATCGAGCAAAAGCTCCAGCGTGCGAGGATGGTGGATGAACCGGGGCTTGAGCGGTCCGACGATCTCGATGAACCTCTCGACCGGCAGACTCTCCTGGGCCTGCTGCGGATCGAGCGGCCGGAACGCCTCCTCGATCAGCTCGCGGGCGTGCGCCGTCAAGGCCCGGGTGCTCGGGCGCGGCGAATAGACGAAAACGTCCCCGGAGTAGAGACGATGGCGGCGCTCGTCGTCGGCCAGGTGGGTATCGAAGTAGAGGGTGGTCATCAAGGGCCTCGTTAGAGGGAGGATAGTTCCAGACTGCGCTCAAACTCTCGTTTCAAATCCTTCCCACGGTGGAATCCACGCTGGGCAATCAACTCCAGGGTAGCCCGAGCTTCCTCGAAATCCTCGGGCCTCATGCGTCGCCGTAAGGCTTGGCAATCCTCCTGGTCCTTGGGCCTGCCAGCGAGAATCTTCAGCGCATAAAGATGGCCAGTCCTGACAACCGGGACAGCGACCTTCGGCATCACCTGCATGATCTCAGAGGCACGGACGATCTCGGGTTCAACTCCCGAGGAGGCGAACATGAGGTCTACGACCAGACCATCGTTCTCCTCTCCAGGTACCAGCAGGCGGACCGTCGCCAAGCGGCCCACGTCCGTTTGCTCCATCACAGCTTGCTTTGGGACCTCATAGTAGCCGCGGGACCTCAGGGCCCGAACGATCCCCTCAGCCTCTCGATCTCCAGCGACGGCGATCGCCACGTCGAGGTCTCTCGTGGTCCGCGGCTCGGCTCGGGCAGCGACCGCCAAGCCACCAATCGCAGCCCACCGAAGCCGAAGAGCTTTGAGATCGGATTCGAGCCGGAGCAGGGCCCGGGCGAGTCGGATCACCGACGGCATCAGGCGACTTCGACCAGCGGCTTAAAGGGAATGCTGTCGAAGTTCGGGTCCTTTCGCAGCCAGGCCAGGAGTCGGCGTTCGATCTGGCTGTCGCTCTCCTCCGGAAACCAGCGGTGCAGGTTCTGACGCATCATGACCTCCGCGGCCTCGTAGAGGTCGAACATGAGCTGCACCCGAGAGAGAACTCCTGGATCGCGGATCGGCTCCATGTTCCTCATTCTACTCCATTTCTGGTCTCTTGACGACTCTCCCCCGCACGCCCTCTCCCCACCTGCGCTACACTCCGCCCTCGTGAGCCGCACCGTCAATCTGGCCCTTGCGTCGGTCACGGCGTTCTTCCTGCTGTTCCCGCTGACCCTCGGCAAGCCCGGTCTGCCGACCCATCTCAAGGCGGACGAGGCGGGATACTATCTCGCGTCCCTCAGCCTCGCCCACGACCGCGACCTGCGGGTCGAGCCCAAGGACGTGGACCGCGCCTTCCAGGAGTTCCACTACGGCCCGGTCAACAACCTGATCGTGATGACCGACGACGGCTGGCGCACCGTCTACTTCGCCAAGCCCTACCTCTACTCGCTCTTCGGCGCCCCGTTCGCCTGGGAGCTCGGGGCCAACGGCCTGATCTTCTTTAACATGCTGCTGACCATGGCCATGATCTGGATGGGCTACTTCTATCTGCGGCGATACAATCCGCCGGGAGTGGCCGCCCTGTTCTCGGCCTCGTTCTTCCTGCTCAGCGTCGGCTTCTCCTACGTCTTCTGGATTCAGCCCGAAGTCTTCAACATGTTCTCCGTGGCGGCCTGCCTGTTTTTCGGCCTGCCGCGGACGGACGAGTCGGGCCTCCCCGACCGCCGCCGGGAGATCCTCTTCGCCGCGCTCTCGGGCGCCGCGCTGGTGCTCGCCGTCTACAACAAGCCCATGTTCGCGGCCGTGGGGCTCGTCCCCCTCTGGTCCTATGTCCGGGAGCGGCGGTGGAGGACGGCCGCCGTCTGGATCCTCGGCGCTGTCCTGGGGATGGCCGCCGCCGCCGGGCTCGCCGTCGCCCTCACGGGTCACCCGTCGGCCTACCTCGGCGTGCAGCGCCAGGGAATCACGCTCTGCGAGCCGGGCAAGGTGCCGATCGCGCCAGCGGCGCCCCCGGCAGTCACCCCGGCTCCCCGTCCCGCCGCAACCCCAGCCGCATTCAAGGCCCAGGCCCCGGCCAAGCCTGCCCCGGCCAGGCCTCAGGTCTCCGAGGATGGAGTGACCAACTCGGCCACCGGCAATTCCTGGTCCTGGCTGCTCCGAGCGCCGGACATCACCTTCTACGAGCTGGGCGAGAACGTCGTCTACTTCCTCGTGGGACGCCACACGGGATTTCTGGTCTACACCCCCTTCGCCGCTCTCGCCGTGCTCTTCTTCCTCCTCTCCGGCCGCGGACGGCGGACCTCGGAGCGCTGGCTGCTGCTCGGCGTGCTGGCCGCCGTGGCCCTCTACTTCCTGGTGTTCATCGCCTGGAACTGGCAGGGGGGCGGCGGCTTCGTGGGCAACCGCTACTTCATCACCGCCATCCCGGCGTTCCTCTTCCTGGTCACCGAGATCCGGCCGCCCTGGCTCATCCCGCTGGGGCACGGGATCGCCGGCCTCTTCCTGGGGCCGCTCCTCTTCACGCCGTTCGGAGCCGGCGTGCCGGAGCCCACGCTCCAGGCCCACGTGCGCGGCCTGCCATTCCGCTTCCTCCCCCTGGAGCTGTCGCTGAAAAACGTCCCGGGCTACGAGCGGGTGCCGCTGGGCGACTTCCGGATCCTGGGACGCAAAGACGTCTTCGTCCCCATCGGCGATCCCATGTGGGTGGCCGGCGCCGCCCGGGTGGAGCTCTACCTGATCGGCGATCACCCGCTGCCGCGGGCCGTCTTCCAGGTGACCAGCCTGGCCCCGAACAATCGGATCGGGCTCGCCCTGGGCGGCGAGCCCCAAGTGCTGGACTTCGGGCCGGACCCCGACTCCCGCCGCGTCATCTTCGAATCCGTGAAGCCCTATCGGGTGCGGCGACAAACCTTCGCGACCTTCTGGGTCTACCGTCTGGTGGTGACCTCGCGCACCGGCAGCGTCCAGCACTGGACGCGAGAGTATCCGCCCAACGCCTGCCCCTACTTCGTCCAGGACGACCGGACGAGCGAGAACTTCTTCGCCGGCGCCGGCCTCTCCTACCTGGGCACGGGCGCGCAGCTCGACGCCGACCTCTACGAGATTGAGTGGGGAAAGACCGAGGTGCCGGCGCAGGTCCACGCGGGCGAGAAATTCTTCATCCTCACCCGGCTGGTCAACCGCAGCGCCCACCCCTGGACGGCGGAGGGCTCGGCGCGAGTGAACCTCGCCTACCACTGGCTCGACGAGAGCGGCAAGGTGATCGAGAAGGACGGCCAGCGCACCCCTCTCCCCTGGCCCGTGCCGCCCGGCGGTCCGGTCGAAACGCGGCAGAAGGTGATCGCCCCGAAGGCGCCGGGGCGGTACGTCCTGGAGCTCGACCCGGTCTTCGAAACCGTTGCCTGGTTCGCGGAGAAGAATGGCGGCAAGACGCTGCGCCTCCCCGTCGAGGTCCTGCCGCCGGCCCCGTCCCTCCTGGAGACCCCCGGTGCTCGATAACCTGCGGGAGGATACCCGCCGGCTGCGCGAGATCAAGACCAAGCCGTTCCCCTGGTATGTGATCGAATCGCTGCTCTTCGAGACCGGCTACCAGGCCGTCGTCCTGTACCGCATCGCCCACTGGTTCAAGAGCCGGGGGATCCCCGTGCTGGGGCCGCTGATCGCGCGCTACAACCAGTTCCTGACCGGCGTGGACATCGCTCCTGGCGCGGTGATCGGCCCAGGCCTGCGGATCAGCCACGGCACGGGCCTGGTGATCGGCGGCTACGCCCGTCTCGGCCGCGGCGCCCTCCTCCTCCACGGCGTCACCATCGGCTCGCCCCACCCCGGGAGAGTCGAGAAGATGCCGGTGATCGGAGACAACATCTTCCTCGGAGCCGGCGCCAAGGTCATCGGGGACATCACGATCGGCGACGATGTCTTCATCGGAGTCAATGCCATCGTCGCCCAGGACGTCCCCAGCGGCAGCCGGGTGCTGTGCAAATCCGAGATCGAGATGACGCCGAGGCGGGACCTGGAGCCCACCCAATAAGCCCGGCGCGGCAAACGGAGGGGACATGCCGCGAGGAGCAGGAACGCCGCGGCGATCGACTCTCTACGCGAAAGGGGCCGCGGAAGAGCACATAATGCCGGCTGGATATGGCCCCTCGGGGCTCCCAGCGCGGTGCTCAACGCACCAGCAGCCAGTCGAGCCTGGCGCCAGCCAGGGCCTTGGAATCGAAGGCGATCTTGAAACCCTCGGTCTTCTTTTCCGCCACGGCTGTGAGCGTGAGCCAGGAGCACTCCCTGCGAATCGATATCGTTCAGGGCTGGGAACGTCTCTACCGCCTTCGCTGAAAAGATGGCAAAAATTCAGTTGGCCCGTTCCGACATCGCCTCTCGGCCGGCCGCGCTGGGGAGGTCGAACCAGAAGGTGCTCCCCACTCCGAGCTCGCTGTCGACGCCGATGCGTCCCCCGTGCTGCTCCACGATCGCCTTGCAGATCGCGAGACCGAGGCCCGTTCCTCCCTTGTCGCGCTTGTCCGCGGTCTCGACGTGGACGAACCGCTCGAAAATTCTCTGGTGGTAGCTGGCGGGGATGCCCTGTCCTCGGTCTTTCACGAAGATCCTCACCCAGTCGTCGTCCTTCTCCTCGGCCCACACCCGGATCTCCCGTCCCGGTGGCGAGAACTTGATCGCATTGGAGACGAGGTTGATCAGAAGCTGGACGATGCGAGCCCCATCCGCTCGTAACCGGAGCCCGGTCGGCGAGCTGAGGAGGGCGATCTGGTGTTCGTCCGCAACGGGGCGCACCGATTCCAGCGACTGCTCGAACAACGCCTGCAGGTCCACGTCCGTACACTGCATCTCGATCCTGCCGCTGTCCAGGCGCTCGAAATCCAGGATGTCGTTGATCAGGGCGGTGAGCCGGACCGCATTGCGCTCGGCCAGGAGGAGAAAGTCCCGGACCTGCGGTGAGAGGTCGCCCAACACGCCG
Source organism: Thermoanaerobaculum sp. (assembly GCA_021154885.1). Classification (GTDB taxonomy): domain Bacteria; phylum Acidobacteriota; class Thermoanaerobaculia; order Multivoradales; family UBA5704; genus DATARR01. The sequence goes on along the minus strand of JAJKHS010000143.1, from coordinate 190,591 downwards.
CCCGCCAGGAGGCCCAGGGAGCCGCGGATCGAGGTCAGAGGGGTGCGCAACTCGTGGCTCACCGTGGACACGAACTCCGATTTCAGGCGATCCACCTCCCGCCGCTCCGAGATGTCCTGGAAGTTGCAGGCGAAGCGGCGGCCTTCGGGAGCCGCAAACTCGAAGAGCGCCGCCTCGGTGTAGAAGACCTCGCCGTCCTTGCGTCGCCCCCAGAGCTCCGTCACCCGGCCGATCGCCTTCCGGTGTACCTGCCGGAGGAACCGCTCCGGATCGCCGGCCGGAGCGTCGGCCAGGAGGAGCGCGACGCTCCGGCCGATCAGCTCCTCCTCCCGATAGCCGACGATCCGTTCCGCTGCCGGGTTCACCGACTCGATCCGGCTCTGCTCGTTGAACGTGATCATCCCGCCGAGCATGTGCTCCAGGATGTCGCGAGTCCGCGCCTCGCTCACCTGCGCGTCGGCGGTACGGAGGACCATCAATTCTTCCGCCTTGGCCGTGCGCGAGGTGACCACGTAGAGGAAGGCGCCGAGCAACCCGGTGAACAGGAGTCCGCCGAGGAGGATCAGCCAGGAGGACCACGACCGGTAGCGTTGCTCGAAGGCGGGCGTCGCGGCCACGTGCACTTCCCAACTGCGCCCCCCGAACACGAAGGGCTCCCGCCACCCCAGGCCACCCGCGGCCTCGTCTTTCCTGGAGGTCCACCGGGCATCGCTGTACAGCCGCTCGGGGACCGCCGGGGCCCGGTCTTCGAACAGGGCGACCGTCACACCGTCCCGCGGCAGGTCCCGGATCGCGGTCTCCACCAGGTCCTGGAGGCGGAAGGCTCCGGTCGTATAACCCCGGATCTGCCGGCGGCGCTCCTCGACGGTCGCGGGTACCGTCCCGCCACCGTAGACCGGGGCGAAAAGGAGGATGGAGAGCTGGTCCGCGCCATCGTTGACCAGCCGGATCGGGCGCGTCGCCGCGATCAGTCCCGTGTCGCGGGCACTGGAAAGGGCTTCGCGCCGCACGGGCTCCGACGCCACGTCGAGGCCCAGGGCCTTCTGGTCCGTGGCCGGCTCGACATAGCGCACCACCACGTACTCGGCCCTCGGCGCCGCCGGCACGCGCTGCCCGTGCGGATCGCGCTGGGTGATGGGAGTGCCGGCCTCGGCCTCGAAGCGTGCGCGGTCCGCAGCCTCGACGCGAGGGTTCCACGACAGACCTCGGATGCCCGGGTGCCGGCTGAGCGACCTGCCCACGAACCGGCTGAATTCCTCCCGGCTGACCGTCGGAACGCTCGCGTACAGGGCGTTGAGGGAGATCAGGATCTCCAGGTGACTGTCGCAGCCCACCCGGACGGCAGAGGCCAGCGTCCGGGCCCGATCCTGGAAGGTCCGGAGCACGGCCTCGTCCTCCTGACGCATGGCATAGCCAAAGAGGAGGACAGACGACACCAACGTCGCCGCGACCGGGAGGATCACCGAGAGGCGGCCATACCGCCGCCAGGGGATAGTCATGGAGCGAATGATCCTACCATGGTTGCGTTCCCGAGCCGTTGGCCCTCATCACCCCGGCCCTCTTCTCCCAGCCTCCCCCCCTTCCGCCGGGAGAAGAGGGAGTGGTTAGTCTGAAGAAAAGAAAAAACAGAGCGAGGCTGTTTTAGCCCTCTCTCTCCCGGCGGTTGGGGGGGAGGCTGGGAGAGAGAGGGTTGGGAGAGTGAGGGTCCGCCCCGAAGGGGCGCTGACAACGGCGCGTTCGGGCAATCCGGCAAAGGTAGAATTAGACTATGATGACAGACTAGCCAAACCAAGGGGTGCACGGCCATGGCCCACGTGCCAGAGAGTTTCTGGGACAATCTCCTGGACTACATCCAGGACCGGACGGTCATCCCCGTCATCGGCTCGGAGCTCGTCACGGTTCGGGAAGGCGACCGCGACGTACCCCTCTATCGTTGGGTGGCGCAGCGGCTGGCTGCCGATCTCGCACTGCCCGCCGCGGACCTTCCCGAGGACTTCGACCTCAACGACGTCGTTTCCCTGCACCTGCGCCGGCGTGGAGAACGAGAGGAGCTCTACGCCCGGATTCACAGGATGCTGCGCAACGCCGCGCTGACTCCTCCTGAGTCGCTACGCGCGCTCGCCGGCATTCCCGGCTTCGACCTGTTCGTCTCGCTGACCTTCGACTCCCTGCTGGCGCAAGCCCTCGGCGCCGCTCAGATCGTCTACTCGCCGAACACCGTCCGCGACCTCGCCTGTCCGAAGGCTGACTTGCAGCGGCCCGTGGTGTTCCATCTCCTGGGGCGGGCCTCGGCTTCTCCGGACTATGCCATTTGCGACGAGGACCTGCTCGAGCTCATGCATGGCATGCAGGACAAGCAGCGGCAACCCAAGATGCTGTTCGACGAGCTGCGCGGCAATCATCTGCTCATCCTCGGTTGCAGCTTCGGGGACTGGCTCGCGCGCTTTTTCCTGCGCACCGCCAGGAGCCTCGAGCTATCTCAGAAACGCCGGCGCTGGGACGTGCTGGTGGGCGACCAGATCGCACACGACGCCAAGCTGGCCCTGTTCCTCGAAAGCTTCAGCTCCGACGCCCGCGTGGTCCCGTTGACCGCGGCACAGTTCGTCGCGGAGCTGGCGAGGCGCTGGCAGGACAGCCATCCGGCGGCAGCACCGATCGCGAATCCTGAGGTTCGGGAGGCGGGCGGGGACGCGCGGAACATTCCAACCGGGGCGGTCTTCGTCAGCTACGCCAATGAAGACGTCGAAGCCGCCGGCCGTTTGGTCGAGGGTCTGCGCGCGGCCGGCCTGGAGGTATGGTTCGACAAGTATGCCCTGCAAATGGGAGAGGATTGGAAACGCAGCATCCGGCGCGGCATCGAGCGCTGCTCGCTGTTCCTGCCGGTGATCTCCCGCCAGGCCCTGAGCGAGGAGAACCGGCGTCGCTTCTTCTGGTGGGAATGGAACGAGGCGGCCGACCTCGCTCGCGGCATGGCACCGGACGAGGTCTTCATCGTCCCCATGGCGGTCGACGACACGCGCATCGATCGCGCCCCGCTGCCGGATGCCTTCACCCGAGCGCAGGGCAAAACCTTGCTGGACGGAAAGATCACAGCCGACGTCGCCGAGCTGCTCAAAGAGCTCGTGCGCGCCTTCCACCGCCGGCAACGGGCGGCCTGAGATGATCGATCTCGAACGTCACGCCGCCCTGAACCGCGACAATCCCTGGCCCGGGCTCGATCCCTTCGACGAAGCGGACCGCGAATATTTCCATGGCCGAACGGTCGAGTCGGCCGAGCTGCTGCGCCTGGTCCGCCGCGAGCCGCTGACAGTGGTTTTCGGGCGCTCGGGGCTGGGCAAGACATCGCTGCTCAAAGCCGGGTTGTTCCCGCTGCTGCGCGCCGAGGACTACCTGCCGGTCTACGTGCGCCTCGACCATGCCGAAGGGGCTCCGCCGCTGCGCGAGCAGGTCTTTCGCGGGCTGCAGGCGGCGTGCGAGGCCGAGCGGGTCCAAGCTTCCCAGCCCACCCAGGAGGAGAGCCTGTGGTCGTTCTTCCACCGGCGCGACGCGGAATTCTGGAGCGCGAAAAACCGCCCGGTGACGCCCGTGATCGTCTTCGATCAATTCGAGGAGATCTTCACCTCCGGCCAGGAGACCACGGCGGCCCGGTCGCGGTCGGCGGCCTTCCTCGCCGAGTTGGGCGACCTGGCGGAGAACCGGCCGCCTGACGCGGTCCAGCAGGCGCTGGAAGCCGATTCCACGGCGGCGAGAGGCTTCGACTTCAAGCGCTCGACGGTCAAGCTGGTGCTGAGCTTCCGTGAAGATTTCTTAGCCGAGATGGAGGGGCTCAAGGGGCAGATGCCCTCCCTCATGTACAACCGCTTTCGCCTGCTTCTGATGAGCGGCGACCAAGCCTACGAAGTGATCACCCGCGCGGGCGGAGCGCTGGTCGACGACGACGTCGCGCTGCGGATCATCAGGCTCGCCTGGAAAAACGATTCGTCGATCCGTGCGATTTCCCCCAGGATCGAAATCGATCCGGCGCTGCTCAGCGTGGTGTGCAGCGAGCTGAACCACAAGCGCCAGCAGGCGGAGCCACCCTTAGACCGCATCACACCCGCGCTGCTGGAGGGCGCCGATCGCGAGATCCTCTCGGGCTTCTACGAGCGCGGCATGGCCGGCCTCGATCCAGCCGTGCGGACGTTCGTCGAAGACGAGCTCATCACCGAGCGCGGCTATCGCGACAGCCACGCCCTGGAGGACGCGCTGGCCCTGCCCGGCGTCACCTCCGAGGCGCTCGACGCGCTGATCCGCAGCCGCCTGCTGCGGGTGGACGAGCGGCAGAGCGTGCGCCGGCTGGAGCTGACCCACGACGTGCTGACCCGCGTGGTTAAGGAGAGCCGCGACAACCGCCGCGCCCGCGAGGCCGAAGAGGCGGCCCTCGCGCAGCAGCGGCGCAACCGGCGCAATGCGGCGCTCGTGCTGGCAGGAGCGCTCGTCGTGATCGTTCTCGCAGGGCTTGCCGGGTGGTCCACGTGGAAAGCCACCAAGTTGCTGAAAGAGGCTGAGATCACGCAATTGATGGCTAACGCAGATCGGGTTCAGGATGTCAAATACGACCTATCCCTTCTGCTCAACCTGGAAACCGTTCGGGCCGCTCCGACACTCGAGGCGTCGGCTGGGTTGCTGCGGCGCTTCGTGAGCCACCCACATCTATCTGCGTTTCTGCCGGGGCACACAGACGCGGTCTATGGCGTCGCCTTCAGCCCAGACGGCAAGCGGCTGGCCTCGGCGAGTGCGGACGATACGGTGATCCTGTGGGACGTGGACAGCCGCAAGCCGCTGGCCACGCTGAAGGGGCACAAGGACGAGGTCTATAGCGTGGCCTTCAGCCCGGACGGCAAGCGGCTGGCCTCGGCGAGTCTGGACAAGACCGTGATCCTGTGGGACGTGGACAGCCGCAAGCCGCTGGCTACGCTGAAGGGGCACAAGGACGAGGTCTATAGTGTGGCCTTCAGCCCTGACGGCAAGCGGCTGGCCTCAGCGAGTCGGGACAAGACCGTGATCCTGTGGGACGTGGACAGCCGCAAGCCGCTGGCTCGGCTGGAGGGGCACAAGGATTGGGTCAATAGCGTCGCCTTCAGCCCTGACGGCAAGCGGCTGGCCTCCGCGAGTGACGAAGTAATCCTGTGGGACGTGGACAGCCGCAAACCGTTGGCCACTCTAGAGCACAAGGGCGCGATCTTTGACGTCGCCTTCAGCCCGGACGGGAAGCGGCTGGCCGCGGCGAGTGTGGACCAGACCGTGATCCTGTGGGATTTGGACAGCCTCAAGCCGCTGGCCATTCTGGAGAGGCATCAGAGCGTGGTCTGCAGCGTTGCCTTCAGCCCGGACGGGAAACGGCTGGCCTCGGCGAGCCGGGACGGGACCGTGATCCTGTGGGACGTAGACAGCCGCAGGCCGCTGGTCACGCTGGAGGGGCACAACGGCCGGGTCTTGGCCGTCGCCTTCAGCCCGGACGGGAAGCGTCTGGCTTCGGCAGGCGACGCCGGGACCCTGATTTTGTGGGACATGAATAGCCGGCAACCACTGGCCACGCTGGAAGGGCACAAGGCACCGGTCCTTGGCGTGGCCTTCATCCCAGACGGGAGACGGCTGGCTTCGGCGAGCGAGGACTGGACCGTGATTCTGTGGGATCTGGACAGCGGCAGGCCACTTGCCACGCTGGAGGGGCACGGGGCAAGGGTCCAAGACGTCGCCTTCAGTCCGGACGGGAAGCGGCTGGCCTCAACGGGCCGGGACAAGATCAATACTGTGATCCTGTGGGATGTGGGCAGCCGCAAGCCGCTGGCCACGCTGGTGGGACACAAGGACGGGGTTATAAGCGTTGCCTTCAGCCCGGACGGGAAGCGGCTGGCCTCGGCGAGCTTTGACAAGACCGTGATCCTGTGGGACGTGGACAGCCGCAAGCCGCTGGCCACATTGCGGGATCACAAGGGTTTGGTGCAGAGCGTGGCCTTCAGTCCGGACGGGAAACGGCTGGCTTCGGCGAGTTGGGACGGGACCGCCATCCTGTGGGACATGAATAGCCGCAAGCCGCTGGCCACGCTGGCGGGAGACAAAGGTAGGGTTTTCAGCGTCGCCTTCAGCCCGGACGGGAAACGACTGGCCTTGGCGAGCGAGAACCACACCGTCATTCTGTGGGACTTGGGTGATGCCTTGGACTTGGACGTCCTCAGAGCTGAGGCTTGCCGCAGAGCCAACCGAAATCTGACCTGTGACGAATGGCGAAACTATATTGGCGCCGGCAAGCCCTACCGGAAGACCTGCGAGGCGTTGCCCGGACCTGAGAAATGCGATTGAGATCGGTAGCTCAGGAAATGATCAATAGGAGCCAGCGAACCGATCAAGCCACGGTGGCCAACTCGTAGAGGTAGTCGACGAACGAGCGCACGGCGCCATCCCAACCCATCACTTTCGGATTGGACGATTCGATCACGAGGTATTCGTCGGGAGCGTGGGCGCCGCTGCCGTGGCCGAGGCCGAAGTGGCCGGCGGGCAGCTTGAGCGGCTCGGCGGTGAACACGTACCCGGGATAGGAGCCCGCGTTGCGCGGCCAGAGGATCGGATCGAGGTGCGCGCGGCGGTAGACCGACATCGCGGCGCGGATCACGGGCGCGTCCGCGTCCGTGCTGGTCGGATCGTAACCGCCGCTCGGGTTGACCTCGACATCGCCGAAGCCGCGCTTCTGCAGGTGCGCCTTGAGCGCGGCCACGGCGCCTTCGTAGGTCATGTCGGGCACGAGGCGGAGGTCGAGCTTGGCGACGGCGCGATGCGGCAGCACGGTCTTGCCCCCCGGACCGGTGTAGCCGGCGACCAGGCCCTCGATGTTCACCGTGGGCGTGAACAGGAAGCGATCGAGCGAGGCGCGCCAGGGCAGGTCGTGGGCCCAGCGGTCCGCGGACAGCAGGCGCTTCGCGGTGTCCTCGCTCAGCCGCTGTCCCGCCGCGTCGAGCATGGCGCGCTGCGCGGCCGACGGTGGGCGAACGGCGTCGGCAAAGCCGTCGATCGCCGGATCGCCGTCGGCGTTGACCAGCGTGGCGAGCGCCTGCACGAGATGGAACGCCGGGCTGTCGAGCCGCGCCCGGTTGCTCGAGTGGACGTCCTTCTTGGGACCCCGTCCCCACTTCTCGCCGCTCGCCACCAGCTCCAGCTCGACGACGCCCTTGGCGCCGAGCGATACCGTCACGGTGCCGTCCGGGTCCTGCGACGCCGCGGGCATGAAGACGCTCGTGCAGCGCTTGAGAGCGGCGGCGACCTCGGGCCGCCGCACCACCTGCCGGAAATGCGGCGAGCCGATCTCCTCCTCCCCTTCGGCGACGAGGACGAGGTTGACGGGGCACTTCCGGCCGGCGCCGTGGATGGCGTGGAGAGCGGCCAGGAACGCGGCCTCCGGGCCCTTCTGGTTCACCGCGCCGCGGCCGACCAGGACCTTGCCGAAGCCGGGCTTGTCGACGAGCGCCGCCGCCCATGGCGGCGAGGACCACTCAGCGGGATCGACCTGCTTGACGTCGTACATGAAGTACAGGCCGACGGTCCGCGCCGCGCCGGCGTCCAGCGTGGCGAAGACGCCAGGCTGGCCGTCGGTGGGAACGCGGGTGACCTGCTGAAAGCCGGCCTCCCGCGCGAAGCGCATCATGAGCTCGCACCCTTCCGCCATCCCCCGGTTCTCGGCGGCGATCGAAGGCTGCCGCACCCATTCCTGAAGGCGCGCGATGCCTTCGGCATGACGCTTCACGATCTCGGCCTGGATCGCGTCGAGGCCGTCGTCGGAGCGCAGGATTTGTGGAAAAGCGAGCGCGGCCGCGGACACGGCGGTGGCGTTCAGGAAGTCACGACGGGAGAGTGGGGACATGGGGCGGAGTGTAGCGCGGAAGGCGGCGATTACGAAGACCGGGGGCGAGGGTTTTCCCCCATAGGCGCTAACTTTGGTAACAACATACTTGACTCAGTAGCCGAGCCATAGACGGCAGCACATTAACAGGAATTCTTATATGCACGAACTTAGATCTACCCCGCTCAGCGTAGACTACCACCCTGGCAAGCTCGGTGCTGCCAACTGTGGAGGTCACGTAGACATGAACCTGAATTCAACATTCCGCAAAATCTCAAAGGCATTCGCTGCCGAATTCGATGAACTTACGCGAGAGATTAGCCATAATCTGACCTCCGGGGAGGCAAGGGAAAGAGTCCTCATCACCTTACTTAAGAAATATCTACCTTCCAGAATGGGGATTGATTCCGGTTTCGTCATAGATGCTTTGGGAGGAGAGAGCAAGCAAATCGACGTGGTGATTTATGACAAAACTGTCGGCACGATCTTCGAGGTTGCTGAAGTCAAGTTCTTTCCCTGCGAGAGCGTGATTGCAGTAGGAGAAGTTAAGTCGGATATCGCTTCTTCGGAAAAATTGGCGGATGCTTTAGAAAAAATCAGTTCCGTCAAGGCTCTGGACCGGAGTAATCGCAAGAAGAACGAGCTGATTACAGGACCGGGAATCTCAATCCCCGGCATTGCCTTTGACCCAGAACTCTTTCATCGCGACCAGATACTGGGGTTCATCTTTACCAGCGGCTCTCTAAGCCAGGATAACTTGATATCTCAGATTCAAGCCTATCTCAAGAGTCACGAGCCAAAAGTCTGGCCCAACCTTTATTGTGACTGGCACCGCCACATTATTTCCTATGAAACGACGAGTAATGCTTTGTCTCCCGCACCAATGGAGGCCAAGTATCTATATTGCACCGAGGAAAGCGAGACGCCAGATCTCTTGCTCTTGTTCTACTGCATTCTGGCAGACTTTATAGGGAAGGCACACGTAGCACGCCCCATCTATTTTGATTACGCCGCAATCAAAGAGACAAAGGCCGTGTTCTATGGCCTCTTCGAGGGGGGTGGAGAGAGGGCGGACGGCACCAAGATATAGCCGACGAACTATTAACAAGGCACTTGACTCAGCGGCCACTTTCTGCTAGTCTACCTCTATGGACGCCAAGACACAGCAGCCCCAGACTCCTAAGACGCTCATTCAAGCGGTTCGGTACTTTACTGACCCTGATGCCTGTCTTTCCTTTATGGTTAGCCTACGGTGGCCCGAGGGGGTGACGTGCCCAACCTGCGGTAGCAAGGATGTCCGGTTCCTCTCGACACGGCGACTCTGGGAGTGCAAGACGAAACACCCCAAGCGTCAGTTCTCCGTCAAGGTTGGAACCATCTTTGAGGACTCCCCGCTCGGGCTGGACAAGTGGTTGCCTACCCTTTGGATGATTGCCAACTGTAAGAATGGAATCTCCTCCTACGAAGTGGCTCGCGATCTCGGGGTGACTCAGAAGACGGCATGGTTCATGCTCCATCGCATCCGCCTTGCCATGCAAGCGGGAAGCTTTGATAAGAAGCTCTCCGGAGAAGTAGAGGCGGATGAAACTTTCATTGGCGGCAAGGCTCGCAACATGCATCCTGGAAAGCGCAAGGTCAAGGGACGCGGAGCCGTAGGTAAGTCGGTTGTAATGGGAGTGCTAGAGCGGCATGGTGAGGTGAGAACGTTTATCGTACCTAGCACGAAGCGGAAAGAAGTACAAGGCAAAGTCCGGGAGAATGTTGAACCGGGTTCAAAGGTTTACACCGATGCCCTGGCTTCCTATCTCGGATTGTCGCCTGAATACGTCCATGGGGTAATCGACCATGCGGAAGCCTACGTTAATGGTCGCATTCATACCAATGGGCTAGAGAATTTCTGGAGTCTCCTGAAGCGAACAATTAAGGGAACCTATGTTAGTACCGCCCCCTTCCATCTCTTCCGCTATCTGGACGAACAAAGCTTTAGATTCAACAGCCGGAAGGCCGACGATGCCGAGCGTTTCCTAGCGGTTGCCTTGTCGATCATTGGCCGTCGTCTGACCTATGCTCAACTCACGGCGGCAGAAGCGGAATAAGGCTTATTATGCATCACTTGACGGCAAGGTAGGAGATTCAGTATGATAGTGCCATTATGGCAGATAACCACCATTGGCGAGATAGATTTGTAGAGGGGGGATTTCATGCCTTCTTCAGCAAAGGTTATAGAGTGGTTATACGATAAGCTGAAGGAACTTTCTTTTCTAACAGCCGGTGGAGCTATTCTCGCTGGGCTTTCTTGGAAGAAACTTGAAGAGCGTCTTATGACTCCGGCCCTTTATTCGATTCCTACTTTCCTCCTACTCTTTGGGATTATTTTGTTCTTAGTGGTACTAAGAATGAAACGTCACCCCGTCTATGCCGGTAACTACGCGGCCCCTAATCCAGCGGCAGTAGATAGCAGTAGTATTATTATACTCCCCAAAGGATTCACTGTTAGGATGTCTTCAGTAGACAGGCGGCAATACGAGGGTGCTTCCGTTAATGTAGCCAAAATCTTTTTTAATGTAGATCATGGATTAGCTCAGCAAAGGCTCCGCTTCGAGTGTGATGTTCCGCTCTGCATTGGCGCTTGCAAGTTTGCATTTCAAGATAATGGAGACTTCAAGCTGGTTAGCATGGTGTCTCCGGGCACTGATTCAAAGTCTATAAACGTTAGCTTTTCTCCTGCCCAAGCTGTCAGCCCTGGCATTCTTCATGCTGAGCTGGCCGCCAATGATCCGGTTCAGGTAAGGAGAGTGGTTCGTCAAGAATTCCTTCATCATTCGCACCAGTGGGTTGATGTAGACTAAAGCATAGGAGATGTAAATGGCAAAACCCAAAGTGAGTAAGCTACAAGCACAAAAAGAAGAAAGAAAAATTGAATACGTCGAAGGTGACGAAGCATTCCAAAACTTTGTCAACCTAGCGCGACGGGTTATCTCTGTTCCAAAAAGTGAGATTGACGAATTGGAGCGAAACAGAAAGAAGAAAGCTTAGTCCTCTATCCCGAGATACGACCGCAAAGCTTCGCGGACAATCTCTGATTCAGCTCGCCTATCCTTGAAGGCGCGTTGTCGTAACGCTTCTGCCTCATCACCATGTAGCCATAGCGTCTTCCGTACCATCCCGGACTTAGAGACAGTCGTCTCCCCTCCCCGAGGTCCCTTGAGCGTCTTCTTGGTAGCCATGGCGACAAAGTACATAGGTGCGCTTGACGTAGGTACGTATCTATGTATATCGTGGTCCCGAACCGGAGAGGAGGTGGCGCCGAGGGACGCGGATCTGGAAAGACACGGAAAGGGGAGTCGGGACCGTTATGAGCGGTCCCGGCAATTTCAATTCAGAGAGGGGACTCTATGACTCGGGAAGAGTGTGCAGCCCGCGCCCAGCGGATGCTTTGGGGTGCCGTGAGCACCTTACAGGAAGTGGAAGATCTACTTGAATTTCTTGCCAGTATTATGCCTGATTCCCCGGCAGATATGTTGGAATACCGCGTTCCCTATGATATAATGTTGGAAGTTGAGGGGGACATCCGCTGTTCGTTGAATGACGATTTGCGGCCCATGATTGCCAGACTCAAGCGGGCGGCTGTCGTCACCCAAGCCGAGCTTGTGCGGCATTGGGGAGAAGTGAAGAAAGCGCGCATACACTAGGTGGCAGGCGCTACTGAGTCAAGTATATTGTTACCCTAACTTTGGCCTCGATGCCTAGGGTAGGGGCGGGTCTGGACGGCAGGTTGGGGGCTCGACCCGCCCTGGGTGGACGATCTCGCCGTTGCAGGGCGGGTCGCGCCTCCTCCCGCCCGTCCAGACCCGCCCCTACCCTAAGCAAAGTTAGCGCCTATGAGGCTTTCCCCCACTCGTCCGGGAAGTTTCCTCAGTGGGGAGAGGCCCGTACCCGCTCGTACGGAGCTCCCTCCGAGCGGGGAGAGCCCGTACCCGTTCGTTTGGATCTCCCTCCCGAGCGGGGAGAGGCCCGTACCCGCCCGTTTGGAGCTCCTCCCGGGTGGGGAGAGGCCCGTACCTGCTCGGGGGAGAGCTCCTCCCGAGAGGGGCGGGCCCTGTACCAACTCGTGAGGGAGGTCCTCCCGAGTGGGGGCGACTCAGCGCGCCTCGCGCGGGTCATCGCCTTGTGGCGATCACGTGAGCTTCCTTGTGGTCCCGAGCAGAGCTTTTCTGGGGAGTCCACGCCGAACGGATCTACGGACCCTGCGTGCTACCGCCACTGCGCGACGCACTGCGGCAAGCGAGATCTCCTCCCAGCCGGGATACCGGGCACCCGTCGCATATTCGGTCAGCGCGCTTGCTCCTCATCGCTGAGATCCGGCCGTGAGTCAGCGGGGATAAGCGACAACAATCTTTCGAGATCGTGCGTCTTGGGAAAGTCGATTCCTTACAGGACGAGGACCGCCTTCAAGTATTTTTCGACGCATTGTTGTGCGTGGAAACAGACTGTGTCCGTCGGACAACTCGCTCCGAGCTTGAGGGTGTGGGCTGCGTTCGCAAGATCATTGTCAGCCTTGAACAACCACTCCTTGCATACGACGAACAGCTCCTCACGGTCGGGCATACAAGACTTTCCCCCCCCGCGCTGCCGGCCGCTCAATGGTACCGGGAATCTCCTTTCGCCAGTGGAAGTCTTCGGGCGTCGTGACCACGATGTCTTTCGCAATCTGAATATTTTTCAGGGCGAGCCGGATCTCGAGCTGTTTCTCCAGCTTGGACCCGAAGAACGGCATCACGACGAGCAGGTCGACATCGCTGCCAGGACCCGCGTCGCCCCGGGCATGCGAACCGAAGAGGATGATTCTCTCCGGATCAAAGCGGCTCACGATCTCGCGCACCATCCTCCGGATCTCTCTTGCGGCAACGGGCTCCGTCTCCTGCTTCAGGATCGCCTTCGCCATGAGCTCCAGTATACGTGACTACCCGCTCGGTGACCCAGTCGAGCCGCTCGGCGCTCTGACCTGCCATGGCCCGCGCATTTTGAGACAGCGGGGCTCCGGCGTAAACTCACTTCCGTGAGCACGGAAGATCGGGTCATCGAGTCTCTGAAGAAAGCGCTGAACGGGCGGAAGGACGTCCGTCTCGCTATGCTCTTCGGTTCCCGGGCACGGGGCAGGGCCCGCTCTGGATCCGATGCGGACGTGGCCGTCCTGGGCGACGATCTCGACCTGCTGGAGCTGGCGGCGGACCTCAGCGACGCCGCCAGAGTGGAGGTCGACGTCGTGAGCCTCGACGACCCCGGCTTCCCCCTGCTCAACGCCTTGCTCCGGGACGGCATCGTGCTCCATGAGGCAGAGCGTTATGCCGCAGCGTCCTGGCGCACCCGCGCCCTCCTCCAGGCCGAGACGGACCGGCCCGGCTGGGAGCGGATGAGGGACTCCTTCCTCCGCCGTCTCGCGGAGGGGCGGCCCCGGTGAGCGGCTAGCTTCGAGCCTTCTACCCCTGTCCCGGCCGGACCCGCACCTCCGTCACCTCGGCGGTGCGCGGCAGGGCCAGGGCGTTCACGACCACGGCGGCCACGTCCCGGGACTGGAGGAAGCGGTTGGGATCGTAGGGGCGACCCTCATAGCGGTGAACCTCCTCCTGCATGGCCGTGGCCGTGCGGCCCGGGAAGACGGTAATCACCCTCACGCCCTGCGGATGGACCTCGTCCCGCAGGCCGTCGGCCAAGGCTCGCAGAGCGTGCTTGGAGGCGGCGTAGGCGGCCCAGCCGGCACGGGCGGGTTGGAAACCGGAGCCGGAGTTGACGAACACCACCTGCCCCTGGCGGGCGATGAGGGACGGCAGCAGAGCCTGGGTGAGGACGTAGGGCGAGCGGGCGTTGACCCGGTAGAGACGGTCGAGGTCGTCCACCGGCGCCGTGGCCACGAGGCCGCCCGCGAAGTAGCCGATGCTGTGGACCAGGACGTCGACGCCGCCGAAGGCCCCGACCGCCCGCGCTGCCAGGGCGTGACTCCGTTCGTCGTCGGTGAGATCGGCGGCGAAGGTCTCGACGCCCGGGGAGAAGTCCCGAGCCCGCTCGGCGACCCGATCGAGCCGCTCGGCGTTCCGCCCCGCCAGGACCAGACGGGCGCCCTCCCGCGCCAGGGCCACTGCGATGGCCTCGCCAATGCCGCCGCTGGCGCCGGTGATCACCGCGACCTTGCCGCGAAACGCGAGGCCTCCGGCCGTGAATTCGGAGCTCATCCTTCGACCTCCCGCAGCAGACCCGCCTCCAGCAGCGCGTCGGCCGCTTCGCGAATGGCCGCAAAGCTCAGACGCGCGCGCTCGGCGATGTCGAGCAGGGAGTAGTAGCCGTCGGATTGATTGAGCACCCAGAGGAGGGCCAGCTCGCGAGCACGGCCGGATTCGTCGCCGCCGATCGTCCGGTACAGCCCCCGGCGGCCGAGTTGGGGCTCGCACTTGGGGTTCAGGTTGAGGTAGCGGCGGTTTCCTTCGAGAACTTTCACCACGTTCAGATAGGTGCGCAGCGACCCGGCCAGCGCGTCGGGCCGGACGAAGGCGAGGTCGTCCGCCGAGGTGTGGTACTCGGGATAGCGTCCCCAGGGCGTGCGGGTGAGGGAGCCCACGGGCAGGTCGAAGCCGGGAGAGCAGTACTGCCGCTCGTCGTAGCCGAAGGGGACGAACTCTTCGACGCCCAACGGCTCCCCTGCGGCCTTCAGCACGGCCGTCACCACGCGATCGATCTCCGCGATCCCCCGCCGGCTCCGCTTGTAGTGGAACGCTCCCGGGTCTCCCAGGTTGGCCGCCACCAGGCCGTGGGCGATCCGCGAGGCGCGCGCTTCGTTGCGGGCGAGCCAGGTGATGGAGCCGATGGTGCCGGGAATGAAAAGGAATCGATACGAGTAGCGCCGCCGGGGGCGGGCCGAGATCTCCCGGGCCAGCCAGGTCATGACGGCGATACCCGAGAGGTTGTCGTTGGCGAGCGACGGATGGCAGACGTGGGTCGAGAGGAGCACCTCCCGCTCGGTCTCCCCCGGCAGCAGGCATTCGCCGTAGGTGAGCGAGCCGTCCGCCAGGGTCGAATCGACGCAGACCTCGTACTCGCCTTCGGGCAGAGCTTCGAGCTGGCGGTGGGAGAGGCAGAAGCCCCACGCCTCCTTGTAATACGAGGTGCGGTAGGGAATCAGTTCCGGCTTGAAAGGCAGTGTGAACAGGTGCGACTGCAACTCGGCGAGTTGCATCCGCGCGTGGACGGGAACGCTGTAGTTGAGGATGTGGAGGTTCGATTCCTGGAAGTCCACGACCTTGCGGCCCGACGGGTCCTTGATCCAGGCGTCCCGGATGTTCCATTCTTTCGGCACCGTCCAGTCGAAGACCTGGGTGCCCGAGGGGACCTCGTGAACGTCGAGCGGGATGCGCCCGGCGATCATCGCCAGGGTGCGGCGCACGCCGTCGCCCGTGATGCTGCGGCAGAGGGGGAAGGCCTCGGCGATGAAAGCATGCATGGCGCCGCCGGCCTTCTCCAAGGCTTCGGGGGTCATCGTGCCTCCTCCCGAAGACCCTCATCACCCCGGCCCTCTTCTCCCGCCCCCTCCCAACCCCCCTCACCGGGAGAAGAGGGAGAACAGCCGGATGAAGTCTCGGGTCTCCTCTCCCCCTCTCCCGGTGAGGGGGGTTGGGAGGGGGCGGGAGAGGGGGCCGGGGGGTGAGGGCCCTGGGCGGGGGGCTGCGACGAGTCGGCCGAGAAGAACGGCAGGCTCCGATCCTTCTCCGAGATCACCGTCGCCGGCTCCGGCCAGGGGATGGCGAACGCGGGATCGTCCCAGCGATAGCCGCGGGCGGCCTCGGGGGCGTAGGGCTCGGAAATCTGGTAGAAAACCTCTGTGCCATCCTCCAGGGTTTGAAAACCGTGGGCCATCCCCTTCGGAATGTAAAGCTGATTGCCGAGATCCGCGGACAGGACGATCGCGAAATGCTTTCTCAAGGTGGGCGAGCCGGGCCGCAGGTCCACGATCACGTCCCAGAGGACGCCGCGATTGACTCGCACGAGCTTGACCTCTTCATGAGGAGCGATCTGAAAATGGAGCCCGCGCAGGGTCCCCCGCCGGTGGTTGTACGAGACGCTGCACTGGTCCACGGCCGTCTCCAGCCCCCGCGCCGCGAAGTCGCGGCGGCAGAAGGTGCGGGCGAAGAAACCGCGCTCGTCCGCGAAGCGCTCCGGCTCCAGGACCCAGGCGCCCGGCAGCGGCGTCTCGCGGAAGATCATGCGAGGACCTTCACCTCCGGGATGGCCACCACGAAGCGGCCGCCCCAGGAGCGGACGTCCGCCATCTGCTCCATGATCTCCTCCTTGAGGTTCCACGGCAGGATGAGGACGTAGTCCGGCCGCGCCTCGCGCAGGCGGTCCGGCCCGTGGATGGGGATGCGGGTGCCGGGCAGGAAGCGCCCCTGCTTGTGGGGGCTGCGGTCCACGGTGAAGTCGAGGAAGTCGGTGCGCACGCCGCAATAGTTGAGCAGCGTGTTCCCCTTGGCCGGCGCGCCGTAGCCGGCGATCGATCGTCCCTCCTCCCGGGCCTCGATCAGGAAGCGCAGGAGCCCGCGCTTGACCCGGCGCACCCGCTCGTCGAACGAGCGGTAGGTCTCCAGGCGCGAAAACCCATCCGCCGCCTCCCGGGCCAGGAGGTCCACCACCCGCTCCCCGATCCGTTTCGATGCATCCTCCGCGTGACAAGCATGCCGGCAATAAACGCGCAGCGACCCCCCGTGGGTGGGCAGCTCCTCGACGTCGAAGAGCGTCAGGCCGTGGGCGGCGAAGACCCGGCGCACGGTGGAGAGGGAGAAGTAGGAGTAGTGCTCGTGGTAGATGGTGTCGAACTGATCTTCCGCCATCAATCGCAGGAGGTGAGGGAACTCCATCGTCAGCACGCCCGTGGGAGCGAGGAGGATTTTCAACCCGGCGACGAAGTCGTTCAGGTCCGGCACGTGGGCGAGGACGTTGTTGCCCACCAGCAGGTCGGCCCGCGTGCCGGCCGCCGCCAGCTCGCGGGCCGTGGCCGCGCCGAAGAACTTCACCAGGGTCGGAATGCCCGCCGCCTCGGCCGCCGCGGCCACGTTCGCCGCCGGCTCGATCCCTAAGGCGGGGATCCCGCGCTCCGCAAACCAGCGCAGCAGGTAGCCGTCGTTGCTGGCCACTTCGATCACCTGGTGGCCGGCCCCGAGGCCGAAGCGCTCGACCATGGCCGTGGCGTAGGCTTCGGCGTGGCGCAGCCAGCTCTCGGAGTAGGAGGAGAAGTAGGCGTAGTCGGAGAAGATGGCCTCCGGCCTCTCCTCCTCCGGAAGCTGCACCAGGAAGCACTCGCCGCAGACGTAGACGCAGAGCGGCAGGAACGTCTCCGCCTTCCCCAGGTCCTCCGGCTCCAGGTAGGAATTGGCGAGAGGCTGGGAGCCCAGGTCCACGAAGACGTGGGAGAGCGGCGCGCCGCAGAAACGGCACGCGAGGCGATTCACCATTTTTTCCACGGCGTCTCGCCCCGCTTCCACAGGTCGTTCAGGTGGAGGTAGTCGCGGTAGGTGTCCATGGGGTGCCAGAAGCCCTCGTGCAGGTAGACCGAGAGCTGACCGTCGCGGGCCAGGTTGCGCAGCGGCCGCTGCTCCAGGAAGAGGTCCGGATCGTCGTCCAGATAGTCGAAGACCTCGCGCTGGAAGACGAAGAAACCGCCGCTGACCACCCCCTCGGCCGTGGGCTTCTCGGCGAACTCCAGGGCCTTGGTGCCGTCGACCCGCAGCTCGCCGTAGCGCGAGGTGGGGCGGACGCCGGTGACGGTGGCGATCCGCCCCTGCGCCCAGTGGAACGCCAGCAGGGCGTCGACGTCCACGTCGCTCACCGCGTCGCCATAGGTGAAGCAGAAGGTTTCGGCGTCGACGTATTGGCGCACCTTCCAGAGGCGGGCGCCGGTGGCGGTCTCGGCGCCGGTCTCGGCGCAGGTCACCCGCCAGCTCTCGTAACCGTCCTGGTTGTGGACTTCGAGCGGCCGGCTGCCGTCCATGGCGACCGTGAAGTCGCAGTGCATCTCCTTGTAGCGCAGGAAGTACTGCTTGATCTCCCACCCCTTGTAGCCCAGGCAGAGGACGAAGCGGTCGAGGCCATGAACGCCGTAGGACTTCATGATGTGCCAGAGGATCGGCTGGGGGCCGATCTCCACCATGGGCTTCGGGCGGTACTCGGTCTCCTCGCGCAGACGGGTGCCCTTGCCTCCGCAGAGGATCACCACCGGCATGTCGTGCTTCGCGGGCCTGCTCATGGAGACTCCTTCGTGGCTGCCGGCCGATTCTACCTACAATCCGATGTAGCCGAGGCTCCGCAGCTTCTCGATCTCCCGCTCGTTCTGGGTGCTGTCGCGGCGCGCCCCGGGCAGGCCGGGGGAGAAGCCCAGGCCCCCGTAGGACGGCACCGTGCGCACGGGATGGGCGCGGACGAAGGCGGGATCGAGCGCCTCGAGCAGGACCTTGCCTTCGGCATCCTGGGGCACGGGCAGACCGAGAAGGTAGAGCACCGTGGGATACAGGTCGTAGACGTTGGCCCCCTGGAGGGCTTCGCCCCGCTTCACCGGTCCGCCCTGCATGAGCAGGATGCCCGGCGGCCCGTGCCAGTGCTGGGAGTAGAGCCGGTCGACGATCGTAGGGCTGTGGCCGTGGTCCGAGGCGACGATCACTACCGTGTCCGGCCCCATCCGGGGGAGGAGGCGGGCGAGGAAGGCGTCGAAGTCCCGGTAGAGCCCCGGAATGCGGTCGTGATTCTCCGCCAGGCGCTCACCCGCGCCGAAGTAGTGGTCGGGCTGGAACCACTTCCAGTACCAGTGCTGGAAGCTGTCCGGCTGGTGGCTGTAGAGGTTGACGAAGCGCGGCTGGGTCTTGCCGGTGAGTTGCCCCATCAGGACGCCGGACTGCCACTTGAAGTCGCCGCCCGCAAGGACGGAGGTCAGCGAGCGGTAGAGCTTCACGTCCTTCGGCTGGACGAATCGCTCCACGTGGTCCGACGGGTGGGTCGAGAATTCGTCCAGCCCGTAGGAGAAGAACCAGCTCTCCGGCCGCGACGGGTGCAAAGCCGGGAAGGAGTAGAAATAGCCGTCCGCCACGCCGATCGAGAGCCCCGCCCGGTCGGCGATCTCCCAGAGCGGCGGCGAGGCGTGGAGGGAGAAGCGGTCCACGGCCATCTGGTCCGCCAGACCCAGGGGCGCCACCAGGTCCGACAGCTCCTTGAAGAAGGTGCGGTGGAGGGGGAAGAGCCCCGCCGAGGCCATGCCCGGGAAGCGGATGCGGTAGAAGTCCAGCACCCCGTGCCGGCCGGGCGTATCGCCGGTGTAGATCGAGGCCCAGATCACGGCCGAATTGGAGTGGTGGAGGGTGGCGAGGTCGGCCGTCGAGCCGTCGCGCACCATGCCGGCGAAGGCGGGAAGCGTCCCCTTGTCCATCATCGGCTGGAGGACCCGCCAGTCGGCGCCGTCCAGCCCCACGAGCACGACCTTGAGGCCGGTGTCCGCCACCGCGATCTTCGGCGGCGGCGCGGCCCGATGGCGCCCGCGTCCCGTGTAGAGGGGAGCCGCGGCGTGCACCCCCACGGCGAGGAGGGCCAGGGCGGCGGCCGCACGCCCCAGCCAGCCCTGGCGGTGCAGGGCCGCGAGCCCCCGGAGCTCCGCCCAGGAGACGCCGGCGACGAGGACGGCGATCCCCGCGGCCAGGAGGGCCAGCACGGCCGCCATCCCCCAGACGCCGGCGGGATGGAACGGCGCCTCGTCGTAGGTCAGCCCATAGAGAAGGGCGACCTCCCAGAAAAAAAGGTTGTAGACGAAGAGGCCCACCCCGAGCCCGCGCCGTTCGCGGGCCTCCGGCCGCGAGAACGGCCAGACCGCCAGGGTGGCCCCCAGAAAAAACGCGGCGCTCCAAAGGCCGTAGAGCAGGCTGAAGAAGATCAGGGCGATCAGGGCATCGCGGCTCGATCCCAGCCGGTTGTGGACGACGTGCAGGAGCGACAGCGAGGCGCCGTAGACGACCGCGCCATAGAGGAAGCCGCCGATGCAGGCGTCGCGCAGGGCTCTGAGTCTCATGCCTGATGCCTTGATGCTTAGGGTAGGGGCGGGTCTGGACGGCAGGTTGGGGGCTCGACCCGCCCTGGTGCGGCGCCCTGATACGGATGATCTCGGCGTTGCAGGGCGGGTCGCGCCCCCTCCCGCCCGTCCAGACCCGCCCCTACCCTAAACCAGGTCAACGCCTGTGCGCCTCCGGGGTCCGCCAGAACCTAGCAGATGGAACCTATTCCATCAACTGGTGATAGCCCTGCGTCGTATCCGGCATGGGCGGCACCCCGAGCTCGTCGAGCAGGATGGCACAGAGCTTGTCGTACTGGCGGCGCACCAGGTCGCGCCTCCCCTGCTCGGCGTAGAGGCGCATCACCGCGAGGTGGACCCGCTCGTTGAGCGGGTCCTCCATGAGCACCGTGCGATAGGCGTCGAGCGCCTCGCCGGGCTTCTGCAGCCGGACGTACAGGTCGCCCAACTCGCGCAGCAGCTCCAGGTAGAGGCGCTGGAAGGACTCCCGGCGGGCGGTGACCCAGGCCTCGTAGTACCCCTGAAGGAAGGGGCCGCGGTAGAGCTTCCAGGCCCGCTGCCAGGAGTCGGCCGCGGCCTCCAGCTCGCCGCGGCGCTCCCGCTCTTTCCCCTCCTCGACCAGACGGCTGAAGTCGATGACGTCCACTTGCCAGGAGACATCGGAGTTGAGCCGGTAGAAGCCGCCGCGGAACAGCAGAGGGGCGGGGAGGTCCTTGCCCTTGCGCCCGCCCTCCAGGGCCCGCCGGAGATGGCTGAGGGTGGGATGGAAGTTGCGCTCGATGGTGCGCTCTCCCTCGGTCGGCCAGACGGCCTCCACGAGCTCTTCGCGGCCCGCCTGCAGTCCGGGGGAGGAGGCGAGATAGGCCAGGACCTGGAACGAGCGCCGCAGGCGGCAGTCGAGGTCGCGCTCCCCCTCCTCGTCCCGCTGCCGGGCGAGCGGGCTCCCCAGCAGACCGAGGATGTAGACGGGGAGGCGGCCGGCCGCCGGCCCGTCCCCTGCGCTCGCGGCGACGGCCGGGGGCCGCGGCAGCGCCGGGAGGGCGGAGCGCGGCCGGCGACGGCGACGCTCGCGCGCCAGCAGGGCGGCGAAGAGCCGTGGCAGCCGGTCGCGCTCCGGGCCCTCCAGCCAGAGGCCGAGCGCGTCGATCACTCGCCAGCCCTCCTCCCCGGCACCGCCGGCGTCCGGCCTCTCCTCCGGAGCGTCGAGCAGGAGGTCACGCTCCTTCTGCGGCAGGGCCTCCAGCAGCTCCTGCCGGAGGAAGAGGCGCACGGCCGGCAGGTCCAGCAGGGCGTCCGGCCCGACGCCCTCGAGCCCCGGCCCTCCCGCGGCCTCCAGGGCGAGCCGTAGCGGCCGATGCCAGCCGTCCGTCGCCTCCCACAGCGTGTGGGCGGCCGGCGGCGACGGCTCTTCGCCGGTCAGGAGGAGGCAGAGGGAGGAGACCTCCGCCGGCTCGAGGAGCAGCTCCTGGGGGGGCACCACGTCCAGCGGGATCGCCGCAGGCCAGCGCCGGGCGGCGGCGAAGACCAGGCGCTGCCCGGGAAGCAGCCAGCGCTCGGCCGTGGCCAGCCGCGCGGCCGGCGGCTCCCCCAGGGCCACCAGCCAGCGGACCCCGACGTCACGGGCCGCCTCCAGAGCCTCTCGCAGCGCCGCCTCGTCGCCCACCGTCGCCAGGGGCAGCCCCAGCGCCCGCCGGCCCTGGCGAGCGAGGAGCGCCTCGAGAACGGCCATGCCGCCGCTGCCCGGCCACCCCCAGAGCTGGACGAGGGGGGATTCGCGGGATTCGATCCCGCGCAGCAACCGCTCGACCTGGGGGAAGAGGTGGTACGGCTCAGAGCTCATGGCGCTACGTCGCCCGGAGGCGGGCTTAAGTCAACGGTGCCGGCGATCCGTCGACTTGCACACCGGCAGCTTGTCGGCCAGGTCGGAGGCCAGCAGCTCCTGCACCAGGGCGTGGAGGCAACGGTTCGTGATCTTGCCGATGCTCGACGTCCGGTAGCCCAGCTTGGCCGCCACCTCCGGCGGCTCATAGCCCAGCCGGAAGCGAAGCCGGAGCACCCGCCGGCAGCGCTTGGGGAGACGGTCGATGAGGTTCTCCAGATCACAGATCAGGTCCAACCGCTCCTGCGTCGGCGCGACCGGTTCCGAGAGCCACTCCAGGATCGTCATGTCCACCGCCGAGTAGATCTTCCGCCGGGTCGTCCGCCAGTACATCAGACAGTTTCGCTTCACCGTGCCGAACAGCCAGCGCTCGGGGTCCCGCACCCGCTCCCACTGGTAGAGCAGGGCGAGGAGCGACTGCTGGAGGACGTCCTCCGCGTCCTCGGTGGGGATGTTGTAGCTGGCGAGGAGCCGTTTCAGCTTGGGCTCGACCGCCTTCAAGAAATCCTCGAAGGGGGGGGCGTTCTCGGTGAGGGCCGGGCTGAACATTCAGGCCAGGGAAAAAGATAGATGTCAAATTCAAATTAACACTCTTCCCCAGAGCCGTCCAGCTTATAGCCGCCTCTACATTAAATTGCAGACGCTCAGCAGGACCGCAGGAAGTCGCGGACCTGCTGCATGTCCTCCCAGGTGGGGCGCTTCAGGGCGGGGTTGCGCAGCAGGGCCGCCGGGTGGTAGGTGACCATGGTGGGGATGCCCTGCACTCGGAACCACTGGCCGCGCATCCTGCCGATGGGCGAGTCGTTGCCCAGCAGGGTCTGGGCCGCGACGCGCCCGAGGGCGACGAGGACCCGGGGGCGGACGAGGGCGATCTGCCTGTCCAGGTAGCCGCGGCAGGCGGTCACCTCGTCGGGCTGGGGGTCGCGGTTGCCCGGCGGCCGGCACTTCACGACGTTGGCGATGTAGACCTCGTCGCGGGTCTTCTCGATCGCCTGGATGATGCGATTGAGCAGCTCGCCGGCGGCGCCGACGAACGGCAGCCCCTGCCGATCCTCCTCGGCCCCCGGGCCCTCGCCGACGAACATCAGCTCGGCGGCGGGGTTGCCGGTGCCGAAGACCACATGGGTCCGCCCCTCGCTCAGCCGGCAGCGGGTGCAGCCCGCCGCCGCGCCGGCCAGGGTGGCCAGCTCGGAGGCCCGCGCCACCGCCTCGCCGCTCAAGGGGGCGACCGCGGTGGCCGCGGCAACAGCGGCGACCGGCTCCTGCGGGGGTGCCGGGGCCTGGGGGCGCGCCGCAGCCCGGGGCGCGTCGACGTAGAGATCGCCATAACCCATCTCGCCCAGATAGGCGAGGAGGTCAGCGAGGGCCGGCTGCAGGGGAGGTCTCACGGTCCGCACGATCCGAGAGTGTAGCTGTGAACAGGTCGAAGAGCGAGGCCGCCAGCTCCGGCTTGGGCCGGCGGGAGAAGAAGACGGGCTCGCCCTGACGGCGAAAGACGGTGACCTCGTTGTCCCCGCTCTCGAAGGCGATATCGCGGCGGGAGACGTCGTTGGCCACCAGGAAGTCGGCGTCCTTGCGCTCCAGCTTGGCGCGGGCGTGGCGGTCGAGGTCCTCCGTCTCCGCGGCGAAGCCCACCAGGACCGCCCGCGGCGCCACTGCCCGCAGGCCGGCGAGGATGTCCGGGTTCTCCTCCATCTCAATGTCAGCGGGGGGGAGTCCCTCCTCCTTCTTGATCTTGCCGGCGGCGACCCGCCGCGGCCGGAAATCCGCCACCGCCGCCGCCATCACCACGAGGTCCGCGGCCGGGGCGTGCTCGTGGACCGCCCGCTCCATCTCGCGGGCGGTGACCACGTCGATGCGGGTCACGCCCGAGGGCGTGGCAAGCGCCACCGGGCCGGCGATCAGCACCACCCGGGCGCCCCGCCGGGCGGCCTCGGCGGCGAGGGCGAAGCCCATCCTGCCGCTCGACCGGTTGCCCAGGAAGCGGACGGGATCGAGCGGCTCATGGGTGGGGCCGGCGGTGACCAGCACCGTGCGGCCCGCGAGCGGCCCCGAGCCGGCGGCGGCCTCCACCGCCGCCACGATCGTCTCCGGCTCGGCCATCCGTCCCATGCCCACCTCGCCCGAGGCCAGGGGACCCTCGACCGGACCGGCGAACCACACGCCGCGCCCCTTCAGAGTCCCGGCGTGCTGCTGTGTCGCGGGCTTCTCCCACATCGCCGAGTGCATGGCCGGGGCCACCACCACCGGACCGGTGAAGGCGAGGGCGGTGGTGGTGAGGAAGTCGTCCGCCAGTCCCAGGGCCAGCCGCGCCAGCACGTGCGCGGTCGCCGGGGCCACGCACAGCACCTCCGCCCAAGCGGCGGCGGCGATGTGCGCCTCCTCGATCTCCGGGCCATGGGCGACTCCAGGGACCAGGTATTCCTCCTGGTCGACCGGCCGGCCCGAGAGCACCTCCAGGGTGAGGGGTGCCACGAAGGCGACGGCGCTGCGGGTGAGGGCGCACCGCACCTCGTGCCCGCGCGCCCGGAGGCGGCGCACCAGCTCGGCGGACTTGTAGGCGGCGATGCCGCCGCTGACGCCGAGCAGGACTCTCAAAGGTCGGCTCATGGAACGCTCGGCGCGCGGCGGCGACAAGGGAAACGAGGATCTAGTGGACTTCCGCCGGCTGTGGCTCCTCGGCGGCCGGCGCCTCCTCCGGCTGCGGCTGCGGCGGCGGGCCGTAGCCCCAGTCGACAAGCTTGTTGTCGAGCTCCTCCAGCGCCACCCGGGTGGGCTTGCGCTTGCCGGCCTCGACCTTGGGGCGGGCGCCCCGCATGAGCTGCTCGGCCCGGCTGGCGGCCACGAGCACCCGACGGAACTTGCTATCCATCGTCGGCTTCTCTTCCATCGATAATCTCTCCTTGGCGGCGTCCGGGATCGCTCGGGATCAACCTCGGATCAACGCCGGTCGAATTTTTCTTCTCAGCTCGGAGGGGAGCCCCGGTCCTGGAAGTCCCGCAGGATCTCCTGCACCCGGGCCTGCATGCGCTCTCGCCGGTGACGCTTCTCGAGGATGATGGCCGCGAGCACCTCGCTCGCCCGGCGGGCGTCATCATTGATGATAACATAGTGATACCGATCGTAGCGCCTGATTTCCCAGAGGGATACGGCCAGACGCCGGGCGATGGCCTGGGCGTCGTCCTTGCCGCGGCGGCGCAGCCGGCTCTCCAGGTCCTCGTAGCTGGGGGGCATGATGAAGATGCCATACGCCTGAGGATAGCGAGCGAGCACCCGCTCGGCGCCCTGGACGTCGATGTCCAGCACCACGTCGATCCCCTTCTCCAGCCGGGGGAAGACCTCATCGCGCGAGGTGCCGTAGTAGTTGTCGTGCACCTGCGCCCATTCGAGAAAGGCATCGGCGGCGATCATCGACTGGAAGGTGGCCTGGTCCACGAAGTGGTAGTCCTTGCCGTCCATCTCCCCCGGGCGGGGTTTGCGCGTGGTGTGGCTCACCGAGAACGCCAGGCCGCCGAAGCCGTTGAGGCCTCCCGCCATGAGGCTCTGGATGAGGGTCGTCTTACCCGTTCCCGAAGGAGCGGAGAGGATGAAGAGCTCGCCGGGATGCATCGATTCCTTCAAAAGTTGTCGAAAGGAGGGTGCTGCGCCCGCCGTATCGTACCACTATTCCACGTTCTGCACCTGCTCGCGGATCTGCTCGCAGAGGACCTTGGCGTCGAGCACGGCCCGGGTCATCTCGGCGTTGCGGCACTTGGCGCCCAGGGTGTTGAGCTCGCGGAAGATCTCCTGGGTGAGGAAGTCGAGGCGCTTGCCGGCGGCGCCCGGCTCGCGGGTGACGCCGCGGAAGTGCTCCAGGTGCGAGCGCAGACGGTCGATCTCCTCGCTGACGTCGCTGCGGTCCACCAGCAGGGCCACCTCCTGGGCGAGGCGCGCCTCGTCCAGGGGCTGCGCGCCCAGCAGCTCGGCCAGGCGCCGGCGCAGCGATGCCGCGATCTCTTCGCGCACCGACCCCCGCAGGGCGTCGAGCCGGTCCACCGCCTCCTGGATGCCCTGCAGCTTCTCCTCCATGGCGACGGCGAGGCTGGCGCCCTCGGTCTCGCGGCTGGCCACGAGCTGTGCCACGGCCTCGCGGGCCACCGTCAGCAGCAGCTCCTCGTCCGCTTCGCTCCACTCCTCCCTCTCCAGGTCCACCCGGAACGCCTCAGGCAGGCGCAGCAGGTCGCCGGCCGAGAGGCCGCGCTCCACCAGGCCCGCCTCGAACAGCTCGTGGATCGCGGCATGAGCCTCCCGGATCACCCCCATGTGGACCTGGACGGAGGCCTTGCGCTCCGCCACCGAGCGCACCTCCACCCGCACCTCCAGCCGGCCGCGGGTGACCTCCCGGCTGATGAGGTCGCGCAACGCCGCCTCGCTCCCTCGCAGGTCCTCGGCCAGCCGGAGCTGAAGGTCGAGGAACCGGTGGTTCACCGCCCGCAGGCTCACCGTCACACCATGCCGTGCGTTCTCCCCCGACGCTTCACCGTAACCGGTCATGCTGCGCATGGATGAGTCCTCAAGGGGCTGGGTACTATGGCTTGATCGGAACCGCCTCGCGTGTTCAAGCAGTCCGTACGAGGCGTTCGTCAGATGCCAACCAAGCGAAGGTAATGCGGTCCAGATCGATCATAGCCCTCTTCGATCAGCGAGCAGATAGGGATCGGAGGCGTGCCGGAGGAGAATACCTTCACCGTCCGAAAAGCCTGCGATTTGTCTCGATATCCTTGTTGAAATCCTCAACGGAGTAGTGCAAGTAAGCCTCTTTCTGCTTGAGGAATGCGTCGGTCTGCCATCGGGTCTCGAAATCTAGCATCCGCTGGACCTCGGCCGTGGACAGCAATCCGGCGCGATAGAAGTCCGCAGCTAGAGCCTCCAGGGCATGGCGTGAGAGATCCTCCGAGCTGACTTGGAGTCTCTCGATGATGTCGTCAGGAACCGTGAGCTGCACTTCCATGAGAACCTCCGCTCCAAAATCCTATCACGCTCTCAGAGGGTGTCTCGAAAGGGGTGACCTGTCTGGCAGCCCCCTCTGTAGAGACGCCCCGTGGGGAACCCCGCGGGGCGTCTCCGGGGCGGAAAGGACGTTCCAACCTGCCACGGTGTGTCCGCGGGGCGACGAGGAGAGGACAGCCGACAATCGCCGCCCCCCGAGACGCCCCACGGGGTTCCCCGTGGGCGTCTCTACAGTGGGGGGGAACCCTTTCGAGACACCCTCTCAGGCTGATCCCTTCACCCATCCCTCCGCCTCCTCCTCCGCCCCCTCCAGCCGCCGCTTCAGCTCGGCCGCCGCCGCGCCTAAATCACCCCGCCGCGCGACGGCGAGGGGCTCGCCGTAGACGAAGTGCACGGTCGCGAGCGGCAGAGGGACGAGGAAGCGGTCCCAGGAGCGGAGCCGCTTCGCCCGGCTCGCCGCCACCGCCACCGGCACGATGGGCAGCCCGGTCGACGCCGCCGCCAGGATGACCCCCGGCTGCACCTCGCTCGCCGGCCCCTTGGGACCGTCGGGCGTGAAGGCGATGTCCCAGCCCTCGGCCGCCTGGCGCAGCAGCGAGCGCAGGCCCGCGATGCCACCCCGGCTGCTCGAGCCGCGCGCGGAGTCGATCCCCAGCCGGGCCACGGTGCGGGCGATCAGCTCGCCGTCGCCGCTCTGGCTCACCAGCACCGAGATCCGCCGTCCTCGATACGCATAGGGCATCAGCAGCAGGTGGCGGTGCCAGAAGGCGAGGATGAACCGCTGCTCCCCCTGCTCCCACTGGCGCAACCGCTCGTCGCCATGATGCCGCAGCCGCACGGTCGCCCGCAGGGCCCGGATGAACCAGGCCGCGAGCCACGAGACGATCCCGGCCGGCGGGCTCACACCCGGAACTGGAGGTCGAACAATCGCTTGTACGAGCCGCCGAGCGCCAGCAGCTCGCGATGGGAGCCCTCCTCCACGATGCGCCCGGCCTCGACGACCACGATGCGGTCCGCCCGGGTGACGGTCGACAGGCGATGGGCGATGACCAGCGTCGACCGCCCCTGCATCAGGTTGTAGAGGGCCTTCTGCACCAGGGCCTCGGACTGGCTGTCGAGGTGCGAGGTGGCCTCGTCGAGGATCAGGATGGGCGCGTTCTTGAGCAGCGCCCGGGCGATGGCCAGCCGCTGCCGCTGGCCGCCCGAGAGGCGCACGCCCGACTCGCCGATCACCGTGTCATACCCCTTGGGGAGCTGCATGATGAACTCGTCGGCGTAGGCCGCCGCCGCCGCCTCCCGCACCCGCTCCAGCGGCAGGTCGAAGCGGCCATAGGCGATGTTGTTGCGGATCGAGTCGTTGAACAGCACCGTCTCCTGGGTGACGATGCCGATGAGCGCGCGCAGGCTCTTGAGCTTGAGGTCGCGGATGTCCACGCCGTCGATGGTCAGCCGCCCCGAGCCCGGATCGAAGAAGCGCGGCAGGAGGTTGACCAGCGTCGACTTGCCCGCTCCGGACGGCCCCACCAGCGCCACGATCTCGCCGGCCTGGATGGCGAGCGAGACCTCGCGCAGCACCGGCCGCTCCTCGTAGGAGAAGGAGACCCGCTCGTAGGCGATGGCCTCGCGGACCGTCGCGACGTCGCGCGCCCCGGGCCGCTCCTGGATGTCGTCCGGGATCTCCATCAGCCGCGACACCCGCTGCCCCGAGGCCACGGCCTCCTGCAGGATGAGGTTCACCTTGTTGAGCTTGCGGATCGGGTCGTAGAGCATCAGCAGCGTGGTGAGGAACTGCACCAGCTCGGGCGCCGAGAGGTCGCCGGCGCGGATCGACTTGCCGGCATAGATGAGCAGGCCCGCGGCCCCCAGCACGGCGAGCGACTCGACCACGGGGCCGGACGAGTTGGCCAGCATCTGGGCCCAGAGGTTCACCCGCAGGTGCCGCCGGGTGGCCTCGCGGAAGCGGCTCATCTCGAACTCCTCCATGCCGAAGGCCTTCACCACCCGGTGGCCGCGCACCCCCTCGGCCATCAGGCTGGCGAGGTCGGCCATGCGCTCCTGGCTGCGGTGGCTCGTGCGGCGCATCCCCTTGCCGAAGCGGATGATGGGATAGAGGAGCAGCGGCGCCGCGATCAGCGAGATCAGCGCCAGCTTGAAGTGGGTGGACAGCAGCAGCGCCAGCAGCGCGACCAGGGTGAAGGACTGCTGGAAGAGGTCGAGCAGGCGGTTGGCGACCGCGTTCTGCATCAGCGCCACGTCGTTGATGACGCGCGCCACCAGTTCCCCCGACGGGTGCTCGGCGTGGAAGCGGCTCGACTGCTGGAGGATCCGCCGGTAGAGGTCGTTGCGGACGTCCGTCGTCACCCCCAGGCCGATGTGCTGGAAGGCGTAGCCCGAGGCGAAGTCGGCGAGCGACCGCAGCAGGAAGACCAGCACGAAGAGGAGGGGGACGAAGTAGACGACGTTGTCGCGGTTCACCCCGAGGTGCCGCTTCAGCGATTCGTAGCTGCTGTCGATCTGCCGCGCCAGGTTGAGCCGCTTCTTGAGATCTCCGAGGACGCCGCTCTCCGGCCGCTTCCCCTGGCTCTGCGGCGCCGGGGTCGAGGTGATCGCGCCCAGCGGCCCGGGCATGCTGTCGCCGGCGAGGAGCACCTCGCCGAAGATGGGCTTGATCAGGGCGGCGGTGCCCGCGGTGGCGGCGGCGTAGACGAGGATGCCGGCGGCGGCCAGGATCGCCCAGCCGGTGTAGCCGCGCAAATAGCGCCAGAAGAAAGAGGACATCTTCAATTCCATTTCAATTCCGTTTCAATTCCGCGACGCCTCCGCGAGCATCTCCGCCACCTCGCCCGCCGCCCGGCCGCTGGCGCCGCCCGCGCCCAGGCGGCCGCGCACCTCGGCCAGGGCGGTCCGCATCGCGTTGCGCGCCCCGGCGTCGGTCAGCAGGCGGGCGGCCTCGGCGGCGATGCGCTCGGGATTGGCCTCTCCCTGGATCAGCTCGGGCACCACCCGCCTCCCCAGCACCAGGTTGACCAGGGCGACGTTGGGCAGCCGCACCAGCAGACGGGCGAGGACGTAGGTCCAGGCCCCCAAGCGGTAGACCATGACCATGGGAGTGCCCAGCAGACCCACCTCCAGGGTCGCCGTGCCCGAGGCGCAGAGCGCCACGTGGGAATCGGCCACGGCGGCGAAGCGATCGCTCTCCACGATCTCCACCGTCAGGCCGGACAGCTCCACGGCCTCGTCCAGGAGCTCGCGGGGGACGGTGGGCGCACGGATGATCCGCACCTCGACGGGCAGCTCGGCCGCCAGCCGCCCAGCCGCCG
This sequence comes from Thermoanaerobaculum sp., assembly GCA_021154885.1. Taxonomy (GTDB): domain Bacteria; phylum Acidobacteriota; class Thermoanaerobaculia; order Multivoradales; family UBA5704; genus DATARR01. The sequence goes on along the minus strand of JAJKHS010000143.1, from coordinate 160,439 downwards.
CCAGCAGCGCCGGCAGCAGGGCCTCGACCTCGCTCACCCGCGAGCCGGGCAGGAGGGCAACGCGGAACGGGCCGTCCTCCCCGATCTCCACGGTGCGTTCCCAGGCCTGCGGGAGGGATGGCACCTCGTCCACCAGCGGGTGGCCGACGTGGACGACGTCCACTCCGTGAGCGCGGTAGAAGCCCACCTCGAAGGGGAAGAGCACCAGCATGCGGTCCACCAGGCGGGCGATGGTCTTCACCCGGCCCCGCCGCCAGGCCCACACCTGGGGGCTGATGTAGTAGACGACCGGGAGGCCGCGCTGCTTGAGCCGGCGGGCCAGGCGGAGGTTGAAGTCCGGGAAGTCGATGAGCACGGCGAGGGCCGGCCGCCGGCGGTCCACCTCGCGGAGGAGGTCGGCGAAGACCTCGCGGATGCGCGGCAGCACCCTGAGGACCTCGGTGATGCCCACCACCGCGACCTCGGAGCTGTGGGCCACGGACACGAGGCCCGCGGCCCGCATCTCGTCGCCGCCGAGGCCGAAAGTCGAGAGCCCCGGCACCCGCTGCCGCAGCTCGGAGATCAGCCGCGCGCCGTGGAGGTCGCCCGAGGCTTCGCCGGCGACGACCAGCAGCTCGCGGGGATTCGATCGCATGCCTGAAGGCTCAGGGGATCGGAGCCGGCGGACCCGAAGGGAACGGATACATCAGCCACGCCACCAGCAGACCGCCTCCCACCATGCCGAGAAAGATCTGGAGGAAGAGCTTGACCTGCTCCTTGCGCTCGCGGCGCCAGAGGAGGGTGAAGAACAGGCTCACGATCAACGCGTAGACCACCATCAGGAGGAAATGGCTGAGCACGGGGTCACTCCTTCTTGCCGCGGACGATGTCCCAGGCGTCGAGCACCAGCAGCAGGTTCATCAGCCCCGCCGTGAGCAGGAAGGCGGTGCCGTACTCGTATCCTGCCCCCATCACGTTCCCCTCGTAGTGGAGGCCGTAGCGGAGGAGGAAGTAGGGGAAGCCCATGCCCATGGAGCCGAGCGTCGCCAGGATGGTGAGCGGCTCGCCGGGGACGACCTTGTAGAGATTGCCCTCCAGCTTGCAGCCGATGAGCAGCGAGGCGATCACCAGCACGAAAAAGGCCAGCCCGCGCAGGTGCCGCTTCAGATAGACGTGGCCCAGCCCCGGCACCAGCCAGGCCGAGAGCACCGCCACGACCGGGTTTCCCCGCGGCCGGGCGGCCTGCGGCACCGGTTGCGCCGCGGCGGGTGTGCTACCGGATTCGGCCAATCAGTCCTCCTCTCGCGCGAAGAGCGCCCGCAGGCGCTCGCGGGAATGGCGCAGGTCCTCGGGCACGAGCCGGACCTCCGCCAGCACCGTCATGAAGTTCGTGTCCCCATTCCAGCGGGGGACGAGATGGAAATGAAAATGTCCGGGCACTCCCGCTCCGGCCGGCTTGCCCAGGTTCATCCCCAGGTTGAAGCCGTGGGGCTGGTAGGCCGCGTCCAGGATGCGCTGAGTTTTCAGCACCAGCGGCCAGAGCTCGGCCTGGGCCTCCGGGCCGCTCTCCTGCGGCGAGGCCAGGTGGTCCAGGGGGGCCACCATCAGATGGCCGTTCGAGTAGGGGTGGAGGTTGAGCATGACCAGGTGATGCCGCGCCTTGTGGACCACCAGGCCCTCCGGATGGTCGGGCTGACGCCCCGCGGCACAAAAGAAGCAGTCGGAATCCTGCGGATTCGCGGTGATGTAGGAGTACCTCCAGGGAGTGAAGAGCTGTTGCATCCGGGGCCTGGGGAAACGGCGGGCGCCCGCGTGAGGGACGCCCGGCCGCTTCAGCACTCGTCGTTGAGGAGCTCCCTGAGCTCTTTGCCCGGTTTGAAGTAGGGGATCCGCTTGGGCGGAACCTTCACCTTGTCGCCGGTCTTGGGATTGCGGCCCGTGCGTGCGCCACGATGGCGGATGCGGAAGCTGCCGAAACCCCGGAGCTCGATCTTCTCCCCGTCCTTGAGCGAATCGACGATGCTGTCGAATACCGTGTTGACGATGATCTCCGCGTGCTTCTTGGTGAGTTGAGTGGTGCGGGCGACCTCTTCGACCAGCTCGGCCTTGGTCATCCCGTCTTTCAAGGGCACCGTCATCTCCCACCCCTTTTCTCTCATGGCCACGGCGGGGCCTCCGCCTCCTCGCAAGGAGGGCCCCGCCGGTCCGGGTCCCAAGACCTACTCCGCTTCCTCGGACTCCTTGTCAGCTTCGTGATCAGCCTCGCGCTTCCTGCCGCGGGGCTCGCCTTCCTCACCGCCCTTCTTCGCAGCCGCGGCCTGCAGCTCCGCGAGCTCCTCCTCGGACGGCTGCGACACCCCCCGCATCGAGAGGCCGACCTTCTTCTCCTCCTCCTCGATGCGCAGGATGCGTGTGCGCACCCAGTCGCCGACCTTGAAGTGGTCTTCCAGCTTGGCGCCGGCCGGCACGTCGATCTCGCTGACGTGGGCCAGACCCTCGAGACCGTTGTAGATGTCGATGAAGAGGCCGAAGTCGGTGACGTTGACCACCCGGCCGTCGAGCGTGTCGCCGGGGCGGTGGCGCTCGGCGAAATCCTCCCACTCGTTGGGCATGAACTCCTTGATCGAGAGGGAGACCCGCTGGTTCTCGACGTCGATGTTGGTGATCCGCGCCTTGACCGTGTCGCCCTTCTTGAGCACCTCGCTGGGGTGCTTCACCCGTTTGGTCCAGCTCATGTCGGAGACGTGGATCAGGCCGTCGATGCCCTCGGTGATCTCGACGAAGGCGCCGAACTCCGTGAGGTTGCGCACCTTGCCCTCGATGACGCTGCCCTCGGGGTGGGTGTCCTCCAGCTCCTCCCACGGGTTGCGCTCGGTCTGGCGCAGCGACAGGCTGATGCGCCGCTGGTCCATGTCGAGCTCGGAGACGATCGCCTCCACCTCGTCGCCCACCTCCAGGATCTTGGCAGGGTTGACGACCTTCTTGGTCCACGACATCTCGCTGACGTGGATGAGGCCCTCGACGCCCTCCTCGATCTCCACGAAGGCGCCGTAGTCGACGATGGAGACCACCCGGCCCTTGACGCGGGAGCCGATGGGGTACTTCTTGTCCACCAGCGTCCAGGGGTCGTCGCTGCGCTGCTTGTAGCCCAGGGAGACGCGCTCGGTCTCGGGGTCGAACTTGAGCACCACCACCTCGACCTCGTCGCCCACCGAGAAATGCTCCGAGGGGTGGTTGACCCGCCCCCAAGAGATGTCGGTGATGTGCAGCAGGCCGTCGATGCCGCCGAGGTCGATGAACACCCCGTAGTCGGTGATGTTCTTCACCGTCCCTCGGAGTCGCGCCCCCTCCTCCAGCCGCTTCAGCGTCTCGGCCTTCTTCTTCACCAGCTCGGTCTCGAGCACGGCCTTGCGCGACAGCACGATGTTGTTGCGCCGGCGGTCCAGGCTGATCACCTTGAACTCCAGCTCCTGGCCGCGCAGCGACTCCAGGTTCTTGACCGGCTTGATGTCGACCAGGGACCCGGGCAGGAAGGCGCGCAGGCCCACGTCCACCGTCAGGCCGCCCTTGATGCGGTCGGTGATGCGGCCCTTGATGATTCGCCCATCCTTGTAGGCCCGCTCCACCTCGGTCCAGCGGCGCATGCGCAGCGCCTTGGAGTACGAGAGCAGCACGTGCCCCTCGAGGTCCTCGGTCTTCTCGAGCAGGACGTCGACCTCTTCACCGACCTTGACGGACAGCTCGCCGCCGCGGTCGGTGAACTCCTCGATGGGGATCAGGCCCTCGGACTTGTACCCCACGTCGACGATCACGGCATTGGACGTGACGCCGATGATGCGTCCCGTCACGATCTCACCCTCGGTGAGATTGCGCATGCTCTCGTCGTACAGCTCGAGGAGCTTGCGGTACTCCTCGGAGTCCCGCTCATCCTCGGACTCAGCCGTCATCAACGACTGGTCCTCGAGTTCTTCACTGGCCGGCATAATGAAAACTTTCCTCCTTGGGCTTGGATTCAGGCTCTCGGGCCTGTTCCCCCACGGCCGTGGGGGCATCGAGCTCTACTTAAGTCATTGAGAACTCGGGCCTTCGAGTATAGGGGGCGGCATGGCCGGTGTCAATCCGCCGCTGAAACGCCCGCTCCACGGGCCTTCTCGCCTCCCGGAGCCCTGCCGCCACGAGGATGGCACCCTCATTGCAGAAGATCCTGAATGAGATCGGCGGGGATGGTCCCCGCGAGCAGGTCCTCTCCGGGATCGCCCACAGGAAGGACAGCAGGAGGGTAAAAATGAAACGGCAGATCTTCACGCTCCTCATGGTTCTCGTCCTCGCCACGGCCACCGGCCTCCTGGCCCAGACCGGCGGCACCAGCGGCACGACCGGCACCGGCACGACCGGCACCGGCACCGCGACGGGCTCTGGCACCGGCACCAGCGGCACCATGGGCTCCAGCGCGACCGGCAGCAGCGCCAACGGCACCACGGGCACGGCCACCGGCACGACCGGAACCACCGGCTCGCCCGACACGACGGGCACCATGAACAACACCGCCCCCACCGACCCCCAGACCAACCCGACGCTCAATCCGACCACCAACACCGACCGCCGCAACGGCACCGTGACCGGCACGACCACCGGCACGGGCACGACCACCGGCACGGCCGGCTCCGCGACCGGAACGACCGGCACCACCACCGGAACCACGACCGGAACGACCACCGGGACCACGACCGGTACCACCGGCGCCTACTCCGGGACCACCGGAGCCACCGCGACCGGGACCACGACGGGCACGACCGGTTCCTACAATGGCAGCACCACCGGCACCTCCACGGGTTCCTACGGCGGCGCCACCACGACCACGGACGACACCACCACGACCGGCACCAGCACGGGCAGCCGGCACATGCCGAACACGGCGAGCGACCTGCCGCTCCTCGGCCTCATCGGCGCGCTGTCGCTGGCGGGCGCCCTCGGCCTGCGGGCCAGCCGCTGAAACGGCGTCAGACAGGGGGGCGCGAGGCCCCGAGCGACGACTCGATCTCGGCCCGCACCCCCCCATCCTCTTCTTCTGCCAACGCCTCCTCCAGAAACCGCCACGCCTCCGTCCCCCCGATCCGTCCCAGCGCCCAGGCGGCGTGAACGCGCACCAGGGGCTCCCCCTCCCGCAGCGCCGCGGCGAGCGGCCCCACGTGGCGCGACTCCAGCCGGTTCCCCATCGCCACCGCGGCGTTCCTTTGCAGACCCGCGAGCTTCGCCCGCTTCATGGGGCTCCCCCGGAAACGTTCGACGTACTCCTCGCGTGGGAGGCGCAGGAGCCGCTCCAGGGTGAGCTCGCCGCGCTCTTGCGGTAGCTCCATCTCCGGGTGGACCGCCCCGGCCGGCGCCGCGTTCCAGGGACAGACCTCCTGGCAGACGTCGCAGCCGAAGACCCATCCCCCCACCATCCGCCGCGCCGCGGGCGGGAGCGGCCCGCGGTGCTCGATCGTCCAGTAGGAGATGCACCGGTTGCTGTCCAGGCGGTAGGGCTCGGGGAGCGCCCCCGTGGGGCAGGCGTCGAGGCAGAGAGTACAACTCCCGCAGAGGTCCGCGAGCGGCTGATCCGGTGCCAGGTCCAAGGAGAGGAACAGCTCGCCGAGGAGGAACCACGAGCCGCCCTCCGGATGGAGGAGCATCGTGTTCTTGCCCACTGCCCCCAGGCCGGCCCGCGCCGCGAGCTCCCTCTCCAACACCGGGCCGGTGTCCACGTAACACCGGGTCTCGCAGGCGGGGAACGCCTCGCGGACCCGGGCCTCCAGGACGCGCAGCCGCTCGCCCATCACCTCGTGATAGTCCTGCCCGCGGGCATAGCGGGCCACCCGCCGCCAGAGGTCCCCCCGGGGCTCCGGCTGCCGCTCCCCATCCTCTCCATACAGAGGGTGATACTGGAGGGCCATGCAGACGACGCTCCGCGCCCCCGGAAAGATCTGCCAGGGATCGAGCCGCGCCTCCAGCCGGCGGCCCAGGTACTCCATCCCCGCCTGGTCCCCGCGCTCCAGCCACCGCACCAGCACATCCCCATGGTCCAGCGGACCGAGCTCCGCCACCCCGGCGCGGTCGAACCCGGATTCCAGGGCCCAGGATTTGAGAAGGGCGGCGGTGGCGCGGGGGTCCATGGGGGTAGGATACTGTTGGCTAGAGTCGTCTGGCCGTGTGCTGACTAGAACGCAGGCTAGCTCAAGGGGATTTCCTGGTGCATGTCCGAAGGGTGAAGATCAAAAACGTCCGGGGCTTCCGAGAGGTGGACCTGGACTTCAGCCGGCCTGATGGGAGCTTGGCTGGCTGGACAGTCCTTGCAGGGCGGAATGGAGCCGGCAAGTCGACTCTGCTCAAGGCTATTGCGCTCTCCCTGGCAGGGCCTCCAGAGGCCAAGGCTCTAGTACCCAGCTTCGCCAATTGGGTTTCCCTTGGTGGGGATATTGCGGAGACTGAGCTCCTCGTTGAGCCGACGGAAGAGGACACGGACTATCTAACCACCTCCAGCACGATTGCTTTGCGATGGGCATCAACCCCAAACGGGGCCGAGCCACGCCTTACTGGAGTGATGGGCCACGAATTCGCAGAGTTGGAGCGTGATCACCACGAAGGGCCCTGGTCAGGAGATCCCTTCGGATGGTTTATCGCTGGCTATGGCCCCTATCGCCGCCTCACTGGACATGCCAGCGAAGCGCAACGTCTGATGGCAGGCCCAAGAAGAGTTGCAGGCCTCGTTACTCTCTTCCGTGAGGACGCCTCCTTAGTGGAATCCGTGAGCTGGCTTCGCGAAATTTACCTACGTCGGCTTGAGAAGAAGCTCGGGGCTGACCATCTCGAGAAAACCGTCCTTTCTCTACTTAACGATGGTCTTCTTCCAGATGATGTCATTGTCGAGAACATAGACTCTGAAGGTTTATGGGTACGCCAACGCGGGATAAGGCTACCGCTGACCGAATTGAGCGATGGATACCGAACCACCGCCGCTCTCATCATGGATATCGTGCGCCAACTCGACCGGCATGCCGATTTACTGGATATAAACACGATAGTAGAGGCCTCTGGTACCTGTCAACAAATCGGCTACTCGGGCGTGGTCTTAATCGATGAGGTCGACCTCCATCTTCACGTCTCCTGGCAGAAAGGGATCGGCTTCTGGCTGAAGCGTCATTTCCCCAACATCCAATTCATTGTCACCACCCATAGCCCCTTCGTCTGCCAGGCCGCCGACCCGAGAGGGCTGATCCGCCTGCCGGCTCCAGGCGAGAACCGTTCCGCCGAGCACGTGTCTGAAGCTCTCTACAATACGGTGGTCAACGGCGGTGCCGACGACGCAGTCCTGACGGAGCTCTTCGGCCTCGATACCCCCTACTCCGGTGAATCCGAGCGGCTGCGCGAGCGCGTCGCTCAATTGGAAGCCCTTCTGCAGTCGGGAAAAGTCAGCGACAAGGAGCGGGAAGAGCTCAAGGAGCTCCGATCGCGCCTTCCTCAGACTTTGAGTGCGGACATGGAGCAGGCGCTGCGTACGCTAGCGATCAACGAATGAAGCGCCTGAAGCGGCTGGATCTCAGCACTGAGACTCTCACCTTTCTCCGCGACCGCTCGGACGGGGTTGCTGTCTCGCCTGATCCACGAGCCGAGGCAGCGAGACTCTGGCGCCAGCAGTCCAACAAAGCATTTCAAGAGCTCCGGGAGACTCTGGGCAAGATGGCCTCCGGCCTCGAACGCTGCATGTATTGCGAGGACAGCGAGGGCACCGCCATCGAGCACTTCTGGCCCAAGTCGGTCTACCCGGAGCGAGCCTTCGACTGGCTCAACTACCTGATCGCCTGCTCGCGGTGCAACAGCAATTTCAAACGCGACCAGTTCCCCCTCGACGCAGCCGGCGCCCCGCTCCTGGTGAACCCGAGCGAGGAGGAGCCTCTGGATCATCTCTCCTTCTCTCCGTCGACCGGCCGGTTCGAGCCCAGGTCTCCCAAGGGAGATCCCTCGATTGACGTCTTCGGCCTCAACCGTACTACACTGACCAAGGGCGAGCTTTTGCTTGGACAGGCCTCGAGCAGCTCCTGATCCGCTATGCCGAATTAAGGGTGGCGGGAAAGGATACGAAGGCGGAGGAGATCGAGAAGTTAGTCCGGAACCATCCGTTCGCGGGAGTCTTCGCGGCTCTTCTCAGGATCGCCGCAGGACCGGAGGCAGATCTCCTCGTCGATGAGGAATGCCTCAAGGCTCTGCGAGCTCATTCGGAGATCGTCACATGGGCCTGAAGCTTCAAGGCGGCGCGAAGCGGCCTTGAGATCCCTCGCGGCAAGGTTGCGGCGACTCTCGTCAGGTTTGCGAAGAAGCGGCCGAGCTTGAGGCGAGCCGTCGCGAGCCTGCGGCGCCTCGCGCCAAGCTTGGCGATCCTCGCTCCAGCCTGGGATGCCCTCACCGAAAATTGCGACGAGGCGTTTCAAGCTCGCGGCCTCCCGCTCAAAGCTCGGCGCGGCCCGTTGCAAGCCTGTCTCTCCCCATTCCAAGGCTCGCGTGGCGCTCCTCAAGGTCTCCACGGAGCCCTTCAAGCTTGGGCCGTGCCGCGGGAAGCTTGTCGGAAGGCGCCGCGAGCCTGGCTCGACCCGGCGTAAGGTTGCGCCATCCCGTGGCGAGCCTGGAGGAGGGCGGTCCAAGCCTGGCGAAGCCTGGTGGGGCTCGATTCAGCCCGTCTCAAGCTCGACTTGAAGCGCCGCAGGCGGAAGACCAGCCGGCTCAAGCTTGAAATCGGGGACAATGAAGCTGGGAGATCGGCGCCCCGAAGGAGGTGGCAGTGGACAAGGGTCGTGAGGCCCTGGATCGGAAGGAGATCGACGCGCGGCTGGGGGAGATCGATCCGCCCGTTGCGCGGGAGGTGCTCCTCGACCTCCTCGCCGGCGAGATCTCGCCGGTGATCACCCTGTCACGCCTGCTTCTCGCTCTGGGGTGGCCTTCCGAAGTCGACGAGGTCCTTGCCGAGGTCGCGCAGAATTGGGGACGGCCGCTTCATCCGTCCCTCCACGAAGTGGCGCGGCTCCTCCAGGATCATCGCGAGGGGTGCGAACGGGTGGCGACGATGCTGCGCGAGCACCCGGACCCTGACGTCTCGACCTCGCCGGCGGAGGACGTGATCGCCGCCTGCCGCTCCTTCTTCGACCGCTCCGTGGAACGCCACGAGACGGCGAGCGTGGCCGCCTACTCCCTGGGCGATCCGGAGCTCCTCGCCAGGGCGACCCGGGAGGTCGTGGACCTCCTCGAACGCTGGGAGATCCTCGGGGCGGACCGCAGGACCCTGGAGATCGGCTGCGGCATCGGCCGCATGCAGGCGGCCCTGGCTCCCAGGGTGGCCGAGGCGCACGGCATCGACATCTCGCCGCGGATGATCGAGGCGGCCCGCAGGCGCTGCGCCGACCTCCCCAACGTCCACCTCGCCGTCAGCTCGGGGCGCGACCTGGCCGGCTTCGACGCCGAGAGCCTGGACCTCGTCCTCGCCGTGGACTCCTTCCCCTACATCTTTCAGGCAGGTCCGGCACTGGCCGAGGCCCACTTCCACGAGGCCGCCCGGGTGCTGCGCCCCGGCGGCGACTTTGTGCTCTTCAACTACTCCTATCGCGACGACCTCACGGGGGACCGCCGGGACGTCCACCGTCTGGCCCGCGCCGCCGGTTTCACCGTGGTGGTGGCGGGCGCGCAGTTGTTCAAGTTTTGGGATGGTGTTGCATTCCGGATGCGGAAGTAGTCACGGGACCTGGGATAGACTCTCCCTCCCGCGGCCGTTCCACCGCGCCGCGACTTTTCACTTCCAGAGGAGAAGAACACGATGGCCGACTGGGTCGAAGAGGGCCAGAGCGCCCCCGATTTCACTCTTCCCGCCGACGACGGCCGGAAGGTCAAGCTGTCCGATCTCCGCGGCAAGCCCGTGGTGCTCTATTTCTATCCCAAGGACGACACGCCCGGCTGCACCAAGGAGGCGTGCGCCTTTCGCGACCGTACGGCCGACCTCGCGGCCAAGGGTGCCGTGGTGCTCGGAGTCTCCCCCGACGACGTGACGAGCCACGGCCAGTTCCGCGACAAGTACAGCCTCAACTTCCCCCTCCTCGCCGACACCGACCACCAGGTGGCCGAGAGCTACGGCGCCTGGCGGGAGAAGAACCTGTACGGCAAGACGTCCATGGGCATCCAGCGCTCCACCTTCCTCATCGACCGCGACGGCAAGGTGCGCAAGGCGTGGAAGAAGGTCAACGTGGACGGCCACGACGAGCAGGTGCTCGCGGCGCTGAGCTCGCTGTAATCCGGTTGTGACTCGGCGCGGGTCCCTCGCGGGCCCGCCCTCCCTTCGGCTAGACTTCCCCGGCTCCACAGAGCGTTCGCGAGAAAGGAATGCGATGGAACTGTTCCAGCAGATGGTGGAGATGGGTCACGAGCGGGTCCTCGTCTGCTCGAACCCCGACGTGGGGCTCAAGGCCATCATCGCCGTTCATTCGACCGTCCTGGGTCCGGGGTTGGGCGGAGTGCGGATGTGGCCGTACGGCAGCATGGAGGAGGCAATCACCGACGTCCTCCGCCTCTCGCGCGGCATGACCTACAAGGCGGCGGCCGCGGGGCTCAACCTCGGCGGCGGCAAGGCGGTGATCGTCGGCGATCCCAAGAAGGAGAAGACCGAGGCCCTCCTGCGCGCCTTCGGCCGCTACGTCGACTCTCTGAACGGCCTCTACATCACGGCCGAGGACGTGGGCACCGACATCGAGGACATGGAGGTCATCCAGCACGAGACGCGCTGGGTCACCGGCGTCTCGCCCGAGCACGGGGGCGGCGGCGATCCGTCGCCGGTCACCGCCTTCGGCGTCCTCCAGGGCATCCTGGCCGCCGTGGCCTGCCACTTCGGCGACGGCGCGCTCGCCGGCCGCTCGGTGGCCGTGCAGGGTCTCGGCAGCGTCGGCTACAACCTCGCGCGGTTCCTGCGCGAAGCGGGGGCCAAGGTGTTCGCGGCCGACATCGACGCCAACGCCACCGGTCGCGCCCGCGACGAGCTCGGCGTCGAGGTCGTACCCACGGCCGAGATCCTGGAGGTGCCGTGCGACGTCGTGGCCCCCTGCGCCCTGGGAGCCGTGCTCAACGACGAGTCGATTCCCCGTCTGCGCTGCCGCATCGTGGCCGGGGCGGCGAACAACCAGCTCGCGGACGAGAGGCGGCACGGCCAGGAGTTGCACGACCGGGGCATCCTCTACGCTCCCGACTTCGTGGGCAATGCCGGCGGCCTGATCAACGTCTACAACGAGATCGTCGGCTACAATCGCGACACCGCCATGCGCATGGCGCGGGGGATCCACGCCAACATGGCTCGCGTCTTCGAGATCTCGCGCGCCCAGGCGATCCCCACCGCCCTCGCCGCCGACCGGCTGGCCGAGGACCGCATCGCCCGGGTGAAGGCCCTCGGCGGCCGGCACTGGGTGCGGTCGGTGCGGCGGCGCGCGGCCGAGATCTAGGAGCGGCCCCGGCACCAATCAAGAGGACAGCCAGGAGGACAGCCATGACGATCCGGACCCGATTCCCCGCCGCCGCCCTGGCTCTCGCCCTCGCGGCGGTCCCGGCCGCCGCCGCCCCGCCCATCTGCGACGGCTCGACGCCCCTGACGCTGATCGGGATGGATACCACGGCCGGCCGGACGCTGTTCTCCATCCTGCCCACCGGCACGAGCCAGGCCGCGTGGATCGTGGAGCTCGACGGCGAGGGGCGCGAGGCACGGGTCTATCCGGACGATCCGAAGGGGCGCTTCGGAGGATCGGTGGGTCCCGGTCCGGTGGTGGCTGCCCATCCTTGCGGCGCCGCCTGTCTCCAGCCGGTGCGCTGGAAGGACGGCTCCTGGGAGCCGCTGGGGGATACCGTGGTGGCCCCGGCGGCGGCCACCGTCGCCGCGACCTATGACCACACAGGAGCGCCCTGGCTCCTGCTCTACGCCCACGGCGCCACCGCCGGTCAGCTCAAGGCCTGGGCCTACCGCCTGGACAACCGGGTCTGGCAGAGCCGGGGCTCCGCCGACGTCACCGCGGTGGGCGAGCCCCAGGCTCTCCCGGCGCCGCAGCGGAAAGACGGCGTCCTCACCGGCACCGGCCTCTTCTCCGCCTCCGGGCCGCCGGAAGCCTGGGTGGTGGGCCTCCCCAGCCTGCCGGCCGCCCGCCGCGGCCAACTCGTCGCGCTCACCGGCCGGTCCGCGGCCTACGTCTCGGGCGACGGCGTGGTGTACCTTTCGGACGATTCGGGCAAGGCGTGGCGCCGCTCCACCTGGACTCCCTGGGGCGCGAAGGACACGGTGGGCATCTGGCGGCAGGGGACGGACTACTGGGTCGACCTCCCCTCCGGCGATCACCGGGCCGCCCTCCGGCTCGCCTGGTTCGATCGCCGGCGGCCGTCGGACGAGGTGCTCGTCCTCACTCGTCTGGGCACGGCCGGAGAGTGGCTCCGCCTCACCGAGTCGCCGGCCGAGGTGAAGACGAAGAACGACGAGCACCTGCCGGTCACGCAGGTGCTCGTCCCCCAGGGGGATACCTGGCTCCTCCTCTCGGGCTGCGCCGCCACGGCCGAGGGCTCCGGCCTGGTGCTCCGCGTGTTCGACGGCAAGGCCATGTCGGCGGCGAAGTTCCTGGCGCTGAAGGCGGCGGGGCCGGCGCCGTAGAGGAGCCTGCGACAGGGACAGCAGGGACTTCAGAGACAGCAGGGACGAGCCAAGCTCCAGTCCCGGTCCTTTTTCTTCGTCCCTGTTGTCCCTGCCGTCCCTGTTATCCCTGCTATCTCAGAGCCGGGCCATCAAGGCTGGCCTCTGCCGCGCAGGCTCATGGGATCAGGCCCGGGCGCCCGCCGTGGCGAGAGCCGGGATGCGCAGCTTCTGACCGGGGTAGATGTCGTCGGCGTTCTTGAGCATCGGCCGATTGGCCTCGAAGATCCGGTTGTACTGGTTGGCGTCGCCATAGAACTGCTTGGAGATCTTGGACAGGTTGTCGCCGGGCTTGACGTCGTAGAACTGGGCCTCCGGCTCCGGACGCGCGACCTGGAGCTGATCGTCGACCTTGGCGATTCCCTGGGAGTTGCCGACGAGCAGGACGATCTTCTCCCGCTGCTCCTGGCTGTCCACCTTGCCGGTGAGCGTGGCCTTGTCGCCGTCCACCTGGACGTTGAGGTTCTCGGCCTTGAGCCCCAACTGCTGGACGAGGTTGGTGAGAGCGGTGGCTTTCTTGCGATTCTCGAGCGCCTTCAGATCCTGCTGCGACGGTCCCTGGGCGGCCTGGGGAGCCGCCTGGGCCGGCACCTGCGGGTGCTGCCCCTGCGCCTGCTGCGCCGCCTTGGGCTCGTCATGCCCCCCGACGTTGAGCTTGTGTCCCACGTCTTTGATGAAATCGATCAGACCCATGCTGTACTCCTTTCGCGGTTCGAGCGGTTGGTCTTGGGAGGAGGCCGCCGATGGGCGCCTCCAGGGGCGGGCTTTGCAAGATGGCTGCCGAGGTGAAGATGCCATGAAACTGCGATAGACCGCCACGTCCAGATTTTATCGTCAAGAGATAAGGGCTACATTCCTTAGATCGCTGGATGACTGCCAACCCGGGTTTCCTGTCCCGAAGGGGCAGCGGCATGTAGCCTGGGGCTGGCGCTTTTTGCCAGCCCCAGGAAACCGCGCCCCCAAAATTTCCCATAGCCCCGCAAGGGGCGACGGCAGTTCATCGTTGAGGCGAGTTGCCGCCACCCCTTCGGGGTTTGAAAGGTTTTGTGGGGCCACGGCTACCTGGGGCTGGCAAAAAGCGCCAGCCCCAGGCTACATGCCTGAGCCCCTTCGGGGCAGAATCGTGAGTTGTTTATAAGTGGGTGCAGGTAGGGAGCAGGATCGATGTGTCACTTGCGGCAAAATCACCTTTACGATTGGATCCTCTGTCTTCCGCTTGGCCATCACTCCCCCTCGATCTCCCGCGCCATCCGCTCCACCACCTCCTCGACGGAGAGGTCCGAAGCGTCGATGAAAACGTAGGAGTCGTCTCTCGTCAAAGGAGAATCGATCCGGGTGCTGTCGCGCAGGTCGCGGCGACGGATGTCTTCTTCGACGTCGGCGTAGGTGACGGGCTGGCCCGTGGCCTGGAGCTCTTCGAAGCGGCGGCGGAAGCGGACGTCGGAGCGGGCGTCGAGGAAGAACTTGTACGGCGTGTCCGGGAAGACGCGGGTGCCGATGTCCCGCCCTTCGAGGACCGCCCCGAAGTGGGTGGCGGCCTCGCGCTGCAGGCGCACCATGCGCTGGCGTACCTCGGGGTAGGTGGAGATGGCCGAGGTCGCCTCCCCCACCTCCGGCGTGCGGATGCGCGACTCCACCGGCTCGCCGTCCAGGAGCACCTCGAAGCTGCCGTCCGGGCGCCGGCCCAGGCGCACGTCGGCGGCGTCGGAGAGGGCCACCACCATTTTCCGGTCGTGGGGATCGGCGCCGCTCTCCAGCACCTTGAGGCCGATCGCCCGGTACATGGCGCCGGTGTCCAGGAAGGGCACCCGCAGCCGCTCGGCCAGACGCCGGGCGACGGTGCTCTTACCCACACCGGAGGGACCGTCGATGGCGACGATCAGAGGGTGGCTCTCCCCGGCCGTCATCGCCGCCCCGACTTCGGCGCCACCTTCCGGGCTCCGGCCCGCTTGACGCCCGTCGCCGGTTTCCTCGCCGCGGCCCGCCTGGGGGACCCGGCCGGCTTCGCGGGGGTCTTTTTCGCTGCGGTCTTTTTCTTCGCCACCGGCTTCTTTTTCTCGGCCGGCCGGCCGGCCGACTTAAGGAGGCGCTGGACCTCTTTCTCCGTCAGCTCGCGCAGGGCGCCGACCGGCAGGTCGCGGTCGCGCAGGGGGCCGATGGCAATCCGCCGCAGCTTCTGCACCGAGTGGCCGATGTGGAAGAACATCTCGCGGATCTGGCGGGTGCGCCCTTCGGTCAGCTCGACGATCCACCAGGAGTTCTCGCTTTCGGGCTCTCCCCGGCGACGAGCCCCGGCCGGCTTGAAGGGGGCGCGCGAGGTGATCCGCGCCGGCGCCGTGCGCTTGCCGTCGATGACGACGCCGGCGCGCAGCCGCTCGAGCTGGGCTTCGGTGGGGGTCCCCTTCACCTTGACCTCGTAGGTCTTGACGCTGCCGTAGCGCGGATGGGCCACGCGTTGGGCGAACTCGCCGTCGTCGGTGAGCAGCAGCAGCCCCTCGGTGTTGAAGTCGAGGCGCCCCACCGGCACCAGGGCCTTGCGCATTCCGGGCGGCACGAGGTCGATCACCGTGCGCCGTCCCTCGGGGTCGGTGACAGTGGACATCACCCCCTTGGGCTTGTTGAGCAGGAAGTAGTGATGCTCCTGAATCGGCTGGATGCGCCGGGAGTCGACCTTGATGGCGTCGCGCTCGGGATCGGCCTTCTCCCCCACCTCGGCCACCTTGCCGTTGATGGTGACGCGCCCCTCCTGGATCAGCTCCTCGGCCTTGCGGCGGGAGGTGGCGACGCCGGCCCGGGCCAGGATCTTCTGCAGGCGCTCTTCGCTCATGAGGCGATTCCTCCGCTCCCCTCGGCCTGCCGACTCGGGCCGTTTCCTGCGCCGCCGGACCCCTCATCACCCCGACCCTCTTCTCCCACCGCACTCCCCCCAACTGGGAGAAGAGGGAGAAAGGCAAGACCATTCAGCCGGGTCCCCCTCTCCCGGTCGGAGGGAGGGCGGTGGGAGAGGGGACAGGGGTGAGGGCTCATGGCTCCTCCACCGGCAGAGCGTCCTGCTGCTCTTCGAGCTCGGCCACCTCGCGCAGGAATCGCTCCTCGCTGTCGGCGTCCGCGGCGTTCAGGGACGACTCGTCCTGGGGCCCTCCCGCCAACTCGGCGAGGCCCGCCACGGCCGAGGCGTCGCCGCTGCCGAAGGTCTCCTCGAACTCCTCCAGGGGCGGCAGGTCCTTCAGACTGTTGAGCCCGAAGTGAACGAGGAACTCGCGGGTGGTGCCGTAGAGGAACGGCTTGCCCACCACCTCCTTGCGGCCGACGATGCGCACCATGCGGCGCTCGAGCAGCGTCTTCACCACGCCCGCGGGGTTGACGCCCCGCAGCTCCTGGATCTCCGGGCCGGTGATCGGCTGGCGGTAGGCGATGATCGCCAGGGTCTCCAGAGCGGCCATGGAGAGCTTGTTGCCGCCGGAGACGTCGAAGAAGCGGCGCAGCCAGCCCACCACCTCGGGACGGGTGGCGAGGCGCACCCCGCCGCCCACGTCTTCCACCAGGACGCCCCGGCCCTCGGCACCCTCGGAAGGACTGTAGCGGGCCAGCACGGTCTCCAAAGCCTCCGCAGCCTGCTCCCGCTCGCCCTCCTCGAACAGCTCCAGGAGCTTCGTGCGCGGCACGGGCTCGGAGGAGACGAAGAGGACGGCCTCGATGGCCGCCTCCATGTCGCTGCGCTCCGTCATGAACCGATGGCCTCCCGCTCGGCGTCCGCCAGATCGCGCGTGGTGCGATAGAGGAGGATGTCGCCGGCTTCCGTCTGATGGATGCGTACCAGGTTGAGGCGCGCCAGCTCCAGCACCGCCAAGAACACGGCGATGGCCTCGGCCCGGCAGGAACGGCTCTTGAGGTCGGACACCAGGTCGAAGGGGTGGCCGGCGCCCAGGACGCTCAGCAGCCGGTCGAACTGCCCGCGCACCGAGTATTCCTCGAGGGAGAGCTGGAGCGGCGGCGGATGCTCCTTCTCATAGCGCTGGAGCGCCTGCTTCAAGGCCCCCATGAGGTCGAACAGCGAGACCTCGCCGAGATCCACCTGCTGCTCCTCGTCCTCGGGCGCCGCCGGCAGCGGTTGCGGCCGGCGCGTCCAGATGCCCAGCCGCAAGCGGTCCACCTCGGCGAACGACTGCGCCACCTCCTTGAGCCGGCGGTATTCGAGGAGCCGCTCCACCAGCTCCTGGCGCGGGTCCTCCTCGGGCTCGCCCTGAGTCCCCGGCGGCCGGGGAAGCAGCATCTTCGACTTGAGATGTATCAGCAGCGCCGCCTCGTAGATGTACTCGCCGGCGATGTCGAGGTTCAGCTCCTCCATCAGCGCCATGTAGGCGTGGAACTGGTCGCAGATCGTCGCCACCGGGATGTCGGTGATCTCCACCCGGTTGAGCTTGACGAGGTGCAGCAGCAGGTCGAGCGGCCCCTCGAAGATCGGCAGGTGGACCCGCCACGCCGCGGGCAGCGCGGAATCGGACTCCTCATCCGCGGCGTCAAGCGGCGGCAGCTCCGACGGATCCGATCGATCAGACGGATCCGTCAGATCCTGAAGGCCCGGCGTCTCGTCGCTCATACCTTCTCCGCCAGGGCCTTGCGATAATCGAGCCCTATGACCTCGCGCACCTGCTCCAGGGTCTCGGCGGTGCGCTCCCGCGCCTTCTTCGATCCCTCCACCAGGATGTCATACACCGTGTCGCGGTCGCGCTCCAGCTCCTCGCGGCGGCGGCGGAAGGGCTCCAGGTAGTCGATGAGGATCTGGGCCAGCAGCTTCTTGTCGTCGACGCAGCCGATGGTGGCGGCCCGGCACTCGCGGGCCACCCGCTCCTGCACCTCGGGGGGCGACACCAGCTTGTGGAAGTCATAGAGGTTGCAGACCTCGGGGCGGCCCGGGTCGGTCCGCCGCAGGCGCTGCGGATCGGTGAACATCTGCATGCACTTCTGGCGGATGACGTCGGGGGAGTCCGAGAGGTTGATGGCGTTGCCGTAGGACTTGGACATCTTGCGGCCGTCGATGCCTGGCACCTTGGCCGTGGGCGTGAACAGACCTTGCGGCTCGGGGAAGACTTCGCGCTGGTAGAGGTGGTTGAAGCGGCGCACGATCTCGCGGCTGATCTCGAGGTGGCTCGCCTGGTCCTCGCCCACCGGCACGAAGTGAGCGCGGTAGATGGCGATGTCCACCGTCTGCAGCACCGGGTAGCCGAGGAAGCCGTAGGTGGAGAGGTCCTTGCTCTCGATCTGCTGCATCTGCTCCTTGTAGGTGGGCACGCGTTCCAGCCAGCCGAGCGGCGTGATCATCGAGAACAGCAGGTGGAGCTCGGCGTGATCCGGCACCATGGACTGGACGAAGATCGTCGACTTGGCGGGATCGAGCCCGGCGGCGATCCAGTCGACCACCATCTCCAGGGTGTTGACGGCGATCTGCGAAGGATCGGCGTAGTCGCTGGTCAGCGCGTGCCAGTCGGCCGCGAAGTAGTAGCAGCGGTAGGCGTCCTGCAGGCCGACCCAGTTCTTGAGGGCCCCGAAGTAGTTGCCCAGGTGGATCTTGCCCGTCGAGCGCATGCCCGAGAGCACAATCTTCTGTTCGGTCACTCCAGGTCCCCTTTCGTCAGGAGAGATTGATCACCACGGCCAGGATGCCGTAGAGCGGCAGGAGGAGCAGCACCGTCAGGGCCAGTCCAGCCGGTACCCCGATGATAAAGCCATAGGGGCGCATGGCGGCAAGCCGGCCGGCCCAGTCGGGCGGCAGCAGGCGCAGCGCGATCTGCCCGCCGTCCAGGGGCGGCAGCGGCATGAGCTGGAACGCGGCGACGCAGGCGTTGATCGCGGCCATCCGCACCAGGGTGAACATCACCGGGAAAACCGGGGACAGCTTCTCCGCCCCCGCCGGATAGGTCAACGCGACGATGGCCGCCTGCCGCCCCTCCGCCCCCAGCAGGTGAACGCCGACGATCAGCGCCAGGATGGCGCCGCCGGTCAGCAGGAGGTTCGCCGCCGGTCCGGCGGCGGCGACGAGGATGGCGTCCCACCCGGGCCGATGGAGGTTCGCGTCCATCACCGGGATCGGGCGGCCCCAGCCGAAGACCGGGACCGGGAAGCCGAAGGCCAGGAGGAGTGCGGGGAACAGCAGCGACCCCAGGAGGTCGAAGTGGCGCAGCGGGTTGAGGCTGGCGGCTCCGAGCTGGCTGGCGGTGGGATCGCCGCACAGCTCCGCCGTCCAGGCCTGGGCGGCGCCATGGACGGAGATCGCCAGCAGCAGCAGGAGGAGCTGCACCGCGGCGGTGAAGACGAGATTCGCGGTCATTTCACAATCATCTCGTGGCGGGCGCCGCGGCCAGGCGGCGGTCGACGTCGCCCATCAGGCGCTCGTTCTCGGTCAGCACCCGCCACTCGATGCGCAGGGCGTAGCCTTGAGCCGCCACCGCCAGATAGAAGAGGACGTGATGGACCCAGGTGGGGACGGAGCCCGTGGCCACGCCGCCGCCCAGGATGAAGGTCGCCATCACCAGCGCCATGGCCAGCATCAGCCACGGGTAGGAGGCGTTCTTGAAGCGCTTGGTCTCCTCGACGATAGCGGCATCGAGGGCGTTCTCCCGCACCGCGTCCTTGATCGCCTTGCCGGTGCCGATCAGGTAGAACATGATCCAGCAGTGGGAGAACAGCAGCAGCAGGCTCGAAGCAAGCCCGATGAGCACGTGGAGCGGCATGTTGGTGTCGGTGGCGCCGTGCAGCGTGTAGCCCACCACGGCGGCGGCGATGACGCCGAGGGTCGCCATGGCGCCGACGATCAGCAGGGCTCGTCCCATCATTTAAGACCGTCCTCCAAAGTCTTCGCTCGCGCGGCCCGCGAGAGAGGCCAGGACCGCCTCCCGCCAGCGGGCCGCCGCCGCGGACGGGCGGAAGCGCTCGTCCACGCGACGGCGTCCGGCCTCGCCCCGGCGCCGCGCCTCCTGCGGCCGGGCCAGCACGTCTTCCAGGGCCTGCTCAAGGGCCCGGGGGTCTTCCGGCGGCACCAGCCAGCCGGTCTCCCCGTCCACCACCACCTCGGGGATGCCGGAGACGGCGCTCGCCACGACCGGCACGCCGGCCGCCATGGCCTCCAGCACCACCAGCGGCATCCCCTCGTAAATCGAGGGCACCACCAGCGCCGCGGCGCCGGCCAGCAGGCGCCGCACCCGCCCGGCGTCGCAGGTGCCGAGGAAGCTCACGACCTCTCCCAGCTCCAGCTCGGCCGCCCGGTGCTCCAGCCGGCCCCGGTGCTCGCCATCGCCCGCGATCCGCAGGGTGGCCCCTGGATGCCGGGAGCGAAGATCTTTCAAAGCCTCCAGCAGCACCTCGACGCCTTTACGGATGCGCAGCCGGCCGACGAAGAGCAGGTATCCCGACTCTCCTTCCCTGCCCGCCACAGGCTCGACCGTCAGCCCGCCCGTGACGTTGGGGATCACCCCCACGCCCTCGACCCGGTAATCGCGGCGGATCTCGGCGGCGGTGGCCGCGCTGGGCGCCAAGACCAGGTCGGCAGCCCAGGCGGTGAGCATGCCCAGGAGGATCTGCAGCGGCGCCTTGAACCAGCGGAAGCGCCACTCGGCCGCTCCCGGCCGGCCCAGCACCCGCCCCTCGGCGATCAGCGGGCGGACCGCTCTCCGCTCCTCGACGTAGCTCACCTGAAGCAGGGCCACCAGGAGAGGACGCGGCGCGAGGAGCGCTCTCACGACGGCCACCAGCAGGGCCGCCAGTGCTCCGTCCGACTCATGCACCTGCACCACGTGGGGCCGGAAGCGGCGCAGCGCCCGCCAGACCGCCGGCAGCACCAGCAGGGGAAAGAACACCTTAGGACCCGCGGCCCCACCGGCTCCGCGACCCAGCACCTCCACTTGATCCCCGGGCTGGTCCCCGAGTTCCCGCAGGCCGGCGGCCAACTGTAGCACCTGTTCGCCGACGCCGGAAACGTCGCGCGGCGGCAGGGTGTTCGCGATCAGGAGGACGCGCATGGCATGACCTTCTCTTCGAGCGCTCGGCGCGCGGGCTCGTCCAACCGGCCGAGGAGCTCCCGGGCGTCGTCCCGGGCTTTGACCAGCCAGTCCCAGTCTTCCGGCAACCGCGCCAGGCGCAGCGGCGGCAGGCCGGCCTGGCGCGTGCCCAACACGTCGCCCGGCCCGCGCAGCAGGAGATCCCGCTCAGCGATCTCGAAGCCGTCCTGCGTGGACGCGAACACCGCCAGCCGCTCCCGCCCTACCACCGTCAAGCGACCGTGGATGGCCACACAGGTGGACGCCCCGCTCCCCCGCCCCACCCGGCCGCGGAGCTGGTGGAGCTGGGCGAGGCCGAAGCGCTCGGCGCTCTCGATCACCATCCAGGTCGCGGCCGACACGTCGACTCCAACCTCGATCACGGTCGTGGCCACCAGGGCTCGCACCTCGCCGGCGGCGAAGGCCCGCATCGTCCGCTCGCGCTCCGCGGCCGGCATGCGGCCGTGGAGGAGGGCCACCGGGAATCCCGCCAGCGCCTCCCGCACCCGCCCCTCGACCTCGGCCAGGGACGCGGGTCCCGCCCCAGCGATATTGCCGCTCTCCTCGATGAGAGGCGCCACCACGTAGGCCTGCGCCCCGGCCGAGATCGCCGCCCGCAGCCTGCGATAGACCTCTGGCCGGCCACGGGCGGACACCACCTCGGTCCGCACGGGCGAGCGGCCGGGGGGCATCTCGTCCAGGGTGGAGACCGGGAGGTCGCCATAAGCCGTGAGGGCCAGAGAGCGGGGGATGGGCGTCGCCGTCATCACCAGGACATCCGGGCGTTCTCCTTTACGCCGCAGCAGCTCGCGCTGGGCAACGCCGAAGCGGTGCTGCTCGTCGATCACCGCGAGGCCCAGGTCCGGGAGCTCCACCCCCTCCTGGATGAGGGCGTGGGTGCCCACCACGAGCTGCGCTTCGCCGGAGGCGATCCGCGCCCGCAGGCGCGCGTCCGCCGTGCCACCGGTCAGCAGGACGGCGGAGTAGCGGCCTCCCAGCAAGCGTTCAAGGCTCGCAAAGTGCTGCTCGGCCAGCAACTCGGTGGGGGCCATGAAGGCGCCCTGGTAGCCGCTCTCCAGGGCCAGCGCCAGGGCCAGGGCGGCCACCGCCGTCTTGCCGCTCCCCACGTCCCCTTGGAGGAGGCGGTGCATGGGGTGCGGGGCGCGGAGGTCGGCGACGATCTCGCCGAGCACCCGCTCCTGAGCGCCGGTCAGCGGGAAGGGCAGGGCCTCCCGCACCGCCGAGAAATCAAGACGATAGTGCCGCGACCGGGGCTCGCGCGCCTCCCGCTCCCGCCGCAGGGCGAGGACCACCTGCATCTCCAGCAGCTCGCCGTAGACGAGGCGGTGGTGCGCCGGAGTCTCCCGGACGTTCAGGGCCTCCACGTCCTCCTCCCGCGGTCGGTGGAGGGTATCGAGCGCCTCCCCCAACGCGGGCAGGCCGTGACGTGCGAGCAGCTCCGCCGGCAGCGTCTCCGGAACCTGCCGGAGGTCCACCTCGGTCAGGAGGGAGTCGATCAGCCGCCGCAGGAACGGCGCGCCGAGCTTCCCCATTGCCGGATAGACGGGCGCGATGCGCGCGCCGTGGACGGCCCCCGCCGCCGGCTCGCACGACGGGTTCAGCAACTCCAGGCCTCCCCCCTTCGCCTCGCGCACCGGGCCGTGGAGCAGGTACTCCTCCGCCGTCGCCTGGTCCGCCAGGTAGGGACGATTGAACCAGACCACGGCGAGCCGGCCCGTCGCGTCCTCCACGAACCCCCGCACCAGGCTGAAGCCGCGTCGCCGGGTGCGGATGCGGCGCAATCCCGAAAGCCGCCCCCGAAAGGTGAGCGCGACGCCGGCGGCAGCCGCCGCCACGGGCGTCACCGCGCGCCGATCCTCATAGCGAAAAGGGAGATGACGGAGAAGGAGATCGCCGGCCGTATGGCACCCCGCCCCGGCGAGGGTCCGGGCGCGCGCGGGACCCACGCCGCGCACCTGGCGGAGAGGCGTGTCGAGGTCCAGGACCCTACGCGCCCTCGAAACGCAGGACGACGACGCCGAAGCGCACCTCGTCGCCGGGGCGGATCTCGGAGGGGACTCCGGTCTCCAGACGCTTGCCGTTCAGGAAGGTGCTGTTCATGGTGCCGATCTCCTCGCCGAAAAAAAACTTGCTGCCACGGCGATAGATCTTGGAGTGACGGCGGCTCACCGAGCGCTGGTTGTCCACCGGCGTGAGGTCGATGTCGGGGTAGATGCCGGTCACCGGGTCCTTGCGGCCGATGGTCGTCTCGGGGCCGTTGGAGAGCGGGAACTCCATCCCCGACGGGACGTGCACCAGCTTCTCCGGCCCCTCCGCCACGGCCTGCACCACCGGCCGGGGCATCTCGCGGGAGGCCGTGACCTTGGTGCCGAGGAGCGACTTCAGCATCTCGTCCGTCTCGCGCAGGCGGCGGGAGAGCTTGCGCATCATGCGCACGGCGATCTCGGGATTGCCCTGGAGGAGCTGGTCGAAGGTGGAGCCGTTGATCTGCAGCAGGCGGACGTCCGTGGCCGCCCGTGCCGAGGCCGCCCGGGGGAGGTCCTCCAGCACCGACATCTCGCCGAAGAAGTCCCCTTTCTCCAGCACGGCGAGGATCTGCTCCTCGTCGCCGACGTGGTTGAGGATCTCCACCTTCCCTTCGTTGATGATGTACATCTCCAGCCCCAGCTCGCCCTCGCGAAAGACGTACTCTCCCGCCTTGAATTCGAGGGCGTAGCCCCTCCTGGTGGTCGCGGTGCCGCTGTTGCTGGTGGTCTTGAAAACTGGGTTGACCATTGGACCCTATCCCTCACCGAGTACGAGCCGACCTGCTTCTGCGTCCAACCGCGCCATCATCCCCAGGGGGAGCGTCCGGTTGGGCGGCACGTGGCCGCTCTCCAAGCCCCAGGCGAGCGGCCAGGAATAGCGGGCGAGGCTGTCGGCGATCTGCGACGGCCAGTCCACCGCATCCCGGCCCGGTTCCTGGGGTTCACCGAGATGGCCGACGATCATGCCCGCGATGTTGGCGAGATTACCCGAGAGCCCCAGGTGGGTCAACATGCGGTCGATGCGGTAGGGGGGCTCGTTGATGTCCTCCCAGAAGACGACGGCGCCCACGAGGTCGGGGGCCCAAGGTGTGCCCAGGGTGGCCGTCAGCAGGCTGAGGCAGCCGCCGAGCAGCGGCCCGCGAGCCTCCCCCGGACGGAGCACGGCCGTGAACGGCAGCTCGGCCGGATAGCGGCCGGCGAGCGCATCGAGAAATGACGCCTCGTCGCCGGGCGACATCCCCCGGGCCAGATCGGCCGCCACCATGGGACCGTGGAACGCGACCAAGCCCAGCCGGCGCACCACCTCCAGGAGGAAGGGGGTGAGGTCGGAGTAGCCCATGTAGGCTCTGGGGTGGCGGGCGAGGAGGTCCCAGTCGAGGCCGGGCAGGAGCCGCAGCACGCCGTGGCCGCCGCGGGCGAAGAGGATGGCCCGGAGATTGGGGTCGGCCGCCAGGCGGTGGAAAGCGGCGAGGCGGTCGGCGTCGCAGCCCGCGAACAGGCCGTGCCGGCTCAGGAGGTTGTCCGCCAGCACCGGCTCGAAGCCCAGGCGGCGCAGGGCGGAGAGGCCCGTCTCCAGCCGGCCGGGATCTACGGGACCGGAGAGAGCGGCCACCCCCACCCGGTCGCCGGGACCGGCCGGAGGGGGAAGCTGTGCAGGGGAGATCAAGACGCCGGAGAGCTCCGTAAGCCGAGTTCTGTGTCCCCGGCGCCAAAGCGCCGGCTAGCGGTCATTCCTCTGGGACCGGCGTTGCCGCCGGCCTCGAGCAACCTACCCGGAAGCGGCCCCGCGCCCGGCGAACCGGACGCAAGGGCGGGACGGGCGGCCCGCGTTCCGCTCCCCTATTTGGTCTTGCTCCGCAGGGGGTTTACCAAGCCTCGTCCGTCGCCGGCCGAGCGGTGCGCTCTTACCGCACCGTTTCACCCTTACCGGACCCCCGAAGGAGCCCGGCGGTCTATTCTCTGTTGCACTTTCCGTCGCGTCGCCGCGCCTCGCCGTTAGCGAGCCTGCTGCCCGTGGGAGCTCGGACTTTCCTCTCCGCGCCGGCCCGAGGGCCGCGCGAAGCGACCGCCTGGAGCTCTCCGGCGCCACGCCAGTATACCCCAAAGACCTCGCCGTCTCTTCCCTCCCCGATCTTCCTCTGCGCTCTGGCGGAATGACGGGGGACCACGAGCGATCGCATCGACGCGACCGGCGAGATCCGAGAGGGCCCTGGAGAATCCCCCGCGGGTACCACACGGTCAACGTAACTGAAGCTCACCGGTGGCGACTGCGCGGAGCGCGGTTCAGTGAATGCGGCGCCGAACACGGCGTTTGCTCCCCTCCCGGCGCCGTTGCACCTTCGGAAGGGAAGGAGCACCCAGCGCGTTGCCTCTTCTCCTCCGCCTCATGCAGAACTCCTTGAGAACGCCATAGACGGCATTACTAAGAACTCCACTGGAGATCGCAGAAACAGTAGCCGCAGAGAGACTCCATGCAATCAATTGGGCCAAGGCGGAGCCGACACCTTGAGTAAGACGGGGCCAATATGTTATAAAGATATCTGCGAGGCCATCCACCGCTCCGAAGTGGAACAAACATAGTATGACTAACAGCGTTGAACTCAGAACATTAGTCAGGAAGTTGAGAACTACCGCGCCAAAAATGCGGTCCTCCCCGAGTGACACCCCGAACATACTGCAGACAGCTATCCCGGCGCAATACAAGCGGCTGATGACTACTGCTAATAGGCCGCCAGCAATGATTGAACCCGACAAACCTGATAACATGCTCAGATGGCTATCGAGGAAGAGTACTGTAGCGCCGGCTGAGAGGATAAGGAACTGCGCTATGGAATCCAGAGAAAACAGGCTTCGCGCGACGTCAGGGCTCCCTCCTGCAAGCAGCAGATAACGTTCTCGGGAGAACACCAGGAACCGTTTCTCAAGCGGAACGCGCTCAGTCACTGAACTTGGCGGCCGTCTGTCCTGTAGGTTGTACAGTCCGAAGATACCGACGGCCAAGAGAAGCCCATCCAGTGCTACGCCAAGAAGATCGGCACGCCGGCTCGTCGCCTCCCAGATGATCCATAGGAGGAAGGCTACGCAGGCCCAGAACATGACCCGATCAGGCGTTTTGCGAGGATAGAATCTGCGCATCACTGAACGCTCGCAGGACGAGGCGTGACCAGAGGACTAAGGACCTGTCACGAAATAACTGTCCCATGTCAAGATTTCTCAATCTAGATCCTGCAAGGGCGCAAATTTTGACATATGAGACAGTTATTCTGTGACGCTCCCTAAGAAACACTCTGCTTTTGCCAGATTGTTCGCCCGACGCGCGCATGTGGAAGGGTCTAAGCTTTTTCATTGTTTTCCCATGACATCGCGCCGGGCGCACTTCGGGACTTACACAGCGCGCCTAACGCTTCGGGCCTAACCGCGCGGCACCGCGTAGCGGTGGCGTCCGGTTGAGGCCCCCGGAGTTGGGCGAGTTTAATTTTAGTCACCGTTTCAGGGCTGGTTCTCCCTCGAATTCCAAGTGTATACTGAGCCTGCCTTGATGCCCGCCTCACCATAACCCACCAGTACTCTCGCTGTTATCGGAGGATCAGGACTCGTTACAAGAAACTGATGGCCTCCGGCGCAGTTCCATGATTGCTGATGATGGGCGCCACCCTGCATCGGCTTGCCACAGGGACACCTATTTACCAGGACGTGCTCAGATTCCTTAACCATCACCACAGAGCCTCCTCCCTCTCAGCCTCTTGAGTAACGATGACTAAGCGACACCTTCATTTGGCCAAGAAGCCCAAGATTGCGAATGTAGCGCCCACGATAGCTACCACGAAGTTGAGTGTATCTTGGCCTATTGGTGGATTTTCCACATGTGGCCTGATTGCCCGATAGCTTCCCCAAAAGATGAGAACTGCCGCAGCAAATACGAACCAGCCGTTTATCACTTCAATGCGGTCGAGACGTGTGAAATTTATGCCGGTGGGATTCCAAACCGCTAGCGCAAACAGGGCACCCACCGAAGCTGCAAATATCCCTGATCCTCGTGATTTAGACATTTAGATGCTCCCTTTCAATAGGCGCCGGCTCCTGTTTGATGCGGGATGCGCGCGGCGCTCTCTCAAACCTTTTTTACACGTAGCTCGGACAGCACGCAGCACAGAGACGCCCAACCTTTAAGCGTCTATCCGAGATCCTCCCCAAGAAATCGTCCCGGAGTCCTCAACGGGTCCCGGGAGGATTTCGGATAGACGCAGGTTGAACGAAGCCGCGGGCGAGTCCGAGGCGGTCCTATGGGATTCAATCCCTGGCAGACGCTTCGCGCGACGCCCTGCCGACCTCCACACCACCCCCGACAGCCGCCGTGTGGCTGTCCGAGGACCGTCCAGCGAAGGGATCGGCCGCATGCCCAGGCTCCGCAACCGCGATTTCACGTCGATGATTATACAGCAGGACCCGAGTGGGATACACAACTTCCCTGCCTCCACGGCTGAGCAGATAATATTGACATCGAGCTATGAACGATGGGATCACCGCGGCGGAGCCCTCGGCGCTCGGGCAGGTGCCACTTCACCGACTAGGCGCAGAGCCTTCTGACCGCAGACCTCACACCGCATAGAGGATCGATACCGGTGAGACTCTGGAGTTGATCGCGCCTATCGGTCTTCGGCGGCTTCGGTCGTGCCGGAGGTGACAGGCGAGCAGGTCAACGTTCTGCTTTGTGCTGATCAGTCCCGGAAGACATCCTGGAGACTTTGGGCCGTCAAAACTCGCTCGCCCAACTCCAAGAGGCGGTCCGGATCGGCAGATCGCACCCGATCCTCGATCGCGGGCTCCAGAGGCCCGAACTTCAATTGGAGTTGCCGAAGCACCAGCCGGGCCTCCCCCTCCTGGCGGCCCTGCTGGCGACCTTCCTGGCGGCCTTTTTGGCGGCCCTTCTCTAGGAGCTCACGGTTCCAACGGTCGATGTTTTCAGCCAGCATGGTTTCCATCTCCTCCAGAGTCAGTGTGGCGGGTTCCTCATGAGGTGGGAAGACATCCTGCAGACTTTGGGCCGTCAAGACTCGCTCGCCCCACTTCAGGAGGCGGTCCGGATCGGCAGATCGCACCCGATACACGGTCTCGGGCTCCAGACGTCCGAACTTCAATTGGAGTAGCCGAAGCACCACTTGGGCCTCCCCCTCCTGCCGGCCTTCTTCTCGGATCTCGCGAGTCCAACGGTTGATATTTTCAGTCAGCATGGTGTCCACCTCCTCCAGAGTGGATCAATCCCGGAAGACATCCTGGAGACTTTGGGCCGTCAAAACTCGCTCGCCCCACTCCAGAAGGCGGTCCGGATCGGAAGATCGCACCCGATACACGGTCTCCGGCTCCAGAGGACCGAACTTCAATCGGAGTTGCCGAAGCACTACCTGGGCCTCCCCCTCCTGACGACCTTCCTGGCGGCCTTCTTGAAGACCTTCCTGACGGCCCTTTTCCAGGAGCTCACGGTTCCAACGGTCGATGCTTTCAGCCAGCATGGTTCCCACCTCCTCCATAGTGAGGGCTGCGGCTTCATCCCCCTTGAGCTGGATCAATCCCGGAAGACGTCCTGGAGACTTTGGGCGGTCAAAACTCGCTCGCCCCACTCCAGGAGGCGGTCCGTATCGGCAGATCGCACCCGCTCCTCGGTCTCCGGCTCCAGAGGACCGAACTTCAATCGGAGTAACCGAAGCACTACTTGGGCCTCCCCCTCCTGGCGGCCCTTTTCTAGGAGCTCACGGTTCCAACGGTCGATGCTTTCAGCCAGCATGGTTTCCACCTCCTCCATAGTGAGTTCTGCGGTTTCCTCCCAAGACACTCCGAGACGCGGCAGGATGACCTTCCGCAGCCAGGTCTCGAAAGCCCGCCGCAGGGAAACCTCATCCGGCGGAATCGTCTGCCATAGGCGACGAAGGCTCGCGCAGACCTCCTGCCCGTCGCGGCTCATCTCGATGAGGAACAGGGCAGCCACCGGACTGTTCAGCGATGCCAGATCCTCCCGCCGATAGGCCGACTCGTCCACCAGCCGGTACCGCAACTGCGGCCGGTAGGTCGCCGCCGAGACGTCCAGTTCTCCGATCAAAGAACCGAGGTCCGTCGCCACGTGCCACGGCTCCCATCCATTGTAGACCAGGACAGCGATGACCGGCGGCAGCTTTCTCCAGGCGGCTACGGGCTTGTCGGCCAACAGCTTCTGGTAGAAGAGGCTCTCGTAGCCCATGAAACGGACCGGCATGGAGGGATCGGGCCGCGACTGGAACTCCAGGAGCACGTAGACCGGCTCTTCTCCATCCTGGCGCCGGAACTTCCAGACGAGGTCGCTTTCGCGGTTCTCGTGCTTGTCGGAAACGTAGGAAGGGTCGGCCAACTCGCCGGAGTCGAAGTCGATCCGCTCCACCCATCGCTCGGCCACGATCTCTTGCAGGAGATCCTGGGTCATGTGCCGGTGGGAGAAGAAAAGGCGATAACTGAGATCGTGTTGACCCATAATTTGTTCTGCCCGGACTCTACCATAAAGCCCGGTGGGTCTGCCAGAGACGCTACGCAGGTTGGGAGGATGCGCGCCTACCATAGGCGCTAACTTTGGCCTCGCTGCCT
The DNA here is from genome assembly GCA_021154885.1 of Thermoanaerobaculum sp. Lineage (GTDB taxonomy): Bacteria > Acidobacteriota > Thermoanaerobaculia > Multivoradales > UBA5704 > DATARR01. Next base: position 131,040 of record JAJKHS010000143.1, on the reverse strand, counting down.
AGGGTAGGGGCGGGTCTGGGCGGGCAGGTTGGGGGCTCGACCCGCCCTGGGGAGGTCGATCTCGCCGTTGCAGGGCGGGTCGCGCCCCCTCCCACCCGTCCAGACCCGCCCCTACCCTAAGCAAAGTTAGCGTGTATGGGCGCCCCTACCACCGGTCCCGCTTGTCCGGCACGGGCCAGGGCACGTCGATTTCTTCGCCGTCGGGGTTCAGGACCTCCACCTCCGGCACCTCCCGGCCCTTTCGCCGGCCGGCCGGCGAAGGGGAAGAACCGTCCGTGGAGGGCCGGCGCAGCGCCTCGCCGGCGGTCAGGCGCTCCCGCACCTGCGCCAGCAGCGCCGGCAGCTCCGGATCGCGCGATCCCATGGCCCCGGCATGCTCCAGGTTCTCCGCGGCGACGCGCAGCCAGCGGGAGTTCTTCGCCTGCAGCTTGCCCAGCAGGAAATGGTATTCCGGCCGGCTGTCGTCGACCCGCACGGCCTGCTGGAGCAGCTCGATGGCGAAGTGGAAATCGCTCTCGGCGGCCAGCCCCACCGCCCGTTGGTAATAGCCCTGGGCCACGCCGCGGGCCTCCTCCCGGCGGCGGTCCGGGGCGGCTCCCCAGGCGGTGGCGCCCCAGGCTCCCGGATCGAGCTCCCGGTCGTAGGCCTTGCGCCGGTCGGTCTGGAAGAGAGTCAGGTAGGCCAGGGTGAGTCGCTCGAAAAGCATCTCCAGCACCCCCTCCCGCCCGATCAGCCCCAGGCGGCCGGCGTTGGCGGGATGGACCAGCCGGGCGATCTGGTCGTAGGCCTCGTGCACCTCCTGCGCCCTGGCCGTGGAGGAGATGTCCAGGAGCTGGTAGAAGTTGGCCTCTCCGGCCTGGCGCAGCAGGCCCGCCACCTGCTCCCGGTGGGCCACGGGGTCCAGGTCCGGCAGGCGGTCCGCCAGCCGCCGGCCGATCCTGTCCAGGAAAAGGCGGAGCTCTTCGTCCGTCGGGCGCTGCACAGCAATGGGGCTCTCCATCAGGTGCCTTCATTGTATCGCGTAAAGCGGCAACGCGCACCCGAGCCAGCGAAAATCCCGCGATTTTCGTACTATCCGCAGAATGCGCTGGAAGACCCTTGCCGCCGGCATCACCCTCCTGATCGTGGCAGCCGCCGTGCGGCTGCCAGCGCTCCCGGCCGGCCTCCCCTACATGACCTACGTGGACGAGGGGCACGTCCTCCACCACGTGCTCCATCTCCTGGAGCGACGGACCTGGGAGCCGGACAACTACAGCTACGGCTCCCTCACCTTTTATCTGATGGCCGGGACGGCCCTGGCCTGGTCGCCCCTCTACGCCGCCACCCATGGTCACCCCTTGGCGGACGACCTCTCACCCAACCCGTCCCAGTATTACGACATCGTGGAGCCGGTGGATATCCTGGTCATCGGCCGGCTGGTGACGCTGGTCTTCTCCCTCGGCGTCGTAGCGCTGACCGGCCTGCTGGCCCGGCGCCTCGCCGGTCCCGCCGCCGGTCTCTTCGCGGCCTGGCTCGCCGCTCTGGTTCCGGCCCTCGTGGCCCGCAGCAGCATCGTCAACATCAACCCCCTGGTGGCGTTCTTCGTCCTGGCGGCTCTGCTCTTCGCCGAGGGCGCCCGGGACGGCCGCCGGCCGCGGCGCGACGCCGCCCTGGCCGGGGCGATGACCGGCCTGGCCGCGGCGACCAAGTACCCGGGCCTCCTGGTCTGCCTGCCGGTGGCCCTCGCCATCCTCCTCGCCCAGACGGCATGGAGCGAAAAGCTCCGGCGCCTCCTCCTCGCCGGCGGCGCCGCCGTCGTGACCGTCGTCGTGGCCATGCCGGCCGTCGCCCTGCGGACCGCGAGCGTGCTGGCGGCGGCGCACGAGATGTCGCAGGTCTATGGCGCGCAGGAGCTGGGGTCGTACTGGGACCAGGCCGTCCACCGGGCGGAGTGGGACCTGCCGCTGGAACATCCCGAGCTCGGGATCGTCTTTCTCGTCCTGGCGGCGGCGGGGCTGGCCGTCGGCCTGCGGGACCGCCGCTGGTCGCGGTCCGTGTGGGGCTGGCTGCTGTTCGCGGCCGCCACGGGCTGCCTCGTGTCACCGTACAAGTTCCGGGCCTTTCGCAACCTCCTGGCCCTCGTCCCCCTGGGCTGCCTGCTCGTCGCCCTGCTCTACGCCGCTATCCGCCGCCGGCTCTCCCGGCCCTCCCGGCAGTGGTGGCTGGACCTGGCCGCCGCGGCCCTGCCGGTCCTCCTCTTCGCTCCAGCGCTCCACCAGTACGTCACCTTCCAGCTCGGGCTCGAGGACACGCGGGAAAAGTCGCTCCACTGGCTCGCCGCCCACACCCGGCCCGAGGACCGCATCCTGTTCGTCGAGGAGCTCGCCTTCCTGCCGGGCCGCGTCGCCCGGCTCCCCGGCGAGACGACGGTGCGGTCCTGGAACCAGGCCTGGAAGCGCATCTGGGGCCGGCGTTTCAACTACCTCGTGGTGGGCGACATCGTCGCTCCTGACGGCAGTCCATGGATCCTGCCGGACATGCGCGAGTGGATCGTGAAGAACTACCGGCTCGAGGCGACCTTCGGCTCCGCGCCCAGCGACCCCTATCCGGGAGACCTCAAGGGCAATGGGCAGAGGATCTACATCCTGAGACGGGTGCCCCGGCAGCTCTAGACGCTCTCGACCGGGCTGACTGCCGCCGTCTCCTCCGCCGCGTGGAGCTGCGAGAAGATCCGCCGCCCCATGGCGGGTCCCACGGCCTTCTGCAGGTCTTCCAGGCTCGCCTCCTTCACCCCTTGAACGCTGCCGAACGCAAGGATCAGCAGCTTGCGGCGGCGCGGGCCGACGCCGGCCAGCTCGTCCAGCCGGCTGTGCAGGGTGCGGGCGGAGCGGCGGGCGCGGTGACGGGAGACGGCGAAGCGGTGGGCCTCGTCGCGGACCTCCTGGAGTAGCCGCAGGCCCGCGTCGTCCCGTCCCAGGCGGAGGGGCTCCGGCAGCTCGGGGAGATAGACCTCCTCCTCCCGCTTGGCCAGCGAGACGATGGACGTCTCCTCCACCCCCAGCTCGGCCAGGGCGGCGAGGGCGGCGTTGAGCTGGCCGCGGCCGCCGTCGATGAGGATCAGGTCGGGCATCGCTCCGGTCTCCTCCAGCACCCGCCGGTAGCGCCGCTCGACGGCCTGGCGCATGGAGGCGAAGTCGTCCGGCTGCGTGAGGTCGCGGACGTTGAAGCTCCGGTAGTCGCTCTTGCGCATCCGCCCCTCCTCCCAGACCACCATCGAGGCGACTGTCTCGCCCCCCTGGAAGTGAGAGATGTCGAACCCTTCGATGCGCCGCGGCGGCTCCTCCAGCCCCAGGTGGCGCTCCAGGGCCGAGGCGCCCGGCGCCACCTTGAGGCCCCGGAAGCGCCGCTTGTGGGCCAGCTCCGCGTTGTGCATGGCAAGGGCCACCCGCTCGGCCTTGGGCCCGCGCGAGGGCATGCGCAGATAGACCCTCTCCCCCTTCTTCTCGGAGAGCCACTCCATCAGCGCCTCCTCGCCGTCGATCGCCACCGGCAGGTGGATCTCCTTGGGGATGAAGGTCGTGCGGTCATAGACCTGAGGCAGCACCTGGGAGAGGAGGAGCTCGGGGGTGATGTGCCCCACCCCCTCCCAGAACAGCTCGCGGCGGTCCAGCACCTGGCCGCCCCGCATCACCAGGGAGGCAACGGTCGCGTTGCCGCTGGAGACGTGGAAGCCGTAGACGTCCAGGTCCTCGTCCTCCACCGACGAGAGCTTGCGCCGCTGGCTGATCGCCTCCACCTCGCCCAGCGTGTCGCGGAGCTGGGCCGCCCGCTCGTAGTCCTCGGCCTCGGCCGCCTCCCACATCTCGCGCTTGAGCCGCTTGGCGAGCTGATCGTTGCGGCCGGCGAGGAACAGCCGGGCCTGCTCCACCGCCTCGTCATACGCCTGCTTCGTGGTCAACCCGGCGACGCAGGGGCCGAGGCAGCGGTGCATGTCGTAGTACAGACATGGCCGCGCCAGGGAGCCGTCGATCTCGATGCGGCAGACGCGAATCTGGAACAGCTTCTGGACCAGCTTGATGGCCTTGCGTGCCAGCCCGCCCGGCAGGAACGGCCCGTAGTATTCGGCGCTGTCGTCGCGGATGCGGCGGGTGAAGGCGATGCGCGGGTACTCGTCCTGGAGGGTGATCCGTAGATACGGGTAGGTCTTGTCGTCGCGCAGCAGGACGTTGTAGCGCGGCTTCTTCCTCTTGATCCAGTTGTTTTCGAGAAGGAGCGCCTCGGACTCGGAATCGGTGACCACGAACTCCAGGTCCACGGCCTCGGCCACCATGGCGGCCAGGCGCGGCTCATGGTCCCGGGCCAGGTACGACGAAGCCCGTTTGCGCAGCGACTTCGCCTTGCCGACGTACAGGACCTTCCCCGCGGCATCCTTGAAGATATAGATGCCGGGCTTGTCAGGAAGCTCGCGAATTCGGTGGGCGAGGTACTCGTGGTCAGGCATGGCGTCCCCGAAGGGACAACAGGATAGCTGGAACGAGAATGCCCGGGGAGCCCCCTGTCTCGCGGGCTCGCTCAACCCTGGCTTGACCCCGTGACAACGACTCCGGGATCTGCTATTCTTTATGTCATGGCACGACACGCCCGAGCACAGACCCTGGATGAGAGCGACGCCCTGTTGGCAGATATCGCGAAGATGGTCCTGGATACTGATGCTTGGCTGGATAGCCCGAACTACAGCCTCGGAGGACAACGACCGCGGGACCTTCTCCAGACAGAGAATGGCCGTAAGGTCCTCCACAATCTGGTTGAGGCCGTCAAGCACGGCATGATAACGTGAGGAGGCCATTCTCTGCCGTAGCCGGTGGCGTTGCCCTGGCTCCGGAGAGTGGGACTTGGTATCGGGCTCTCCCGACCCATTTCCTCCCGACCGCTCTCTCGACCCGCCATACGTCGACCGTTCCCAGTCGCTTCGGCGATGCAAGCCCTGCGTCTCCGGGATTCGAAATCCTGTATCTGGCGGAGAATCATCTCGTCGCTCTCCTTGAGGCGCAGGCCCTTCTGGGCTCTCCGACCACTCCAGGAAGCTTGGTACCCTCCCCTCACAGCACCTGGACAACCCTCAACATCCAGGTTTCACTCCAGCACGTCGCGGATCTCACAGATCTCGCTTCCCAGAGCCTTCTGGAGGTCACGGCTCAGGAGCTGACTGGCGACTGGCGTGGATATCATTTACGGGGTTCAGGCACGACGATCAAGAGCCCGACGGGATCGGCTCCCACACAGGACCTTGGATCTGCGCTCTTCAGGGTGCCGAAGCTGGAGGCCTTCAAGTCGCTCTCTTCGAAAGCGCCATACCACCACATCCTTACCATCTTTCCCCAGAAGCTGCGGCGTAGAAGCCGGATCTCCTGGTTCAACCCGCTGACCGGTAAGGAAGAGTCGATCGGGCCGAGAAGCTCTTAAGGATGTCATTTTTTGAGCTCCTTGAGGAACGCCTCCAGATGCGATCCCCACACCGCCGGCAGCGAGTGCGTCCCATGCCCCCGGGTCTCGTCGCTGATGGGGATCAGCACGTAGCGTCCCTTCCTGACCCGCGGCATCAGCTTCTCCATCAGCCCCAGCTCGGGCGGATTGACCTGGTCGTCGGCCGAGTTGATGGCGAGGACGGGGGCCGCGATCTTCTCCAGCTCCTTCGAGGGGTCGTACTCCCGCGAGGCGTCGAAGGCGTAGAGCATGTCGTTGGCGTCGTTCGCGGCCAGCCGGCGCTGGATCTGCTCGGCGAGGAAGGCATCGGCCTGATCGCGGGTGGGCGCCGTCTTCTGCCACTGCAGGGGGCTGCTCGTCATCATCAGGAGGATGTTCAAGGCTCCCGTCAGCCCCTGGCGCGGCTGCGCCTGATACTCGCCGTGGCGCCACTCGGGATCGCTCTTGATCGCATCCATGGCCATCCTGCGCATCACGCGGTTGCGGCCGGCGATCTGGGTCGGCACGCTCGCCAGCGGCACGAGCCCGTCCATGAAGCCGGGGTACCTCTCCCCCCAGACCCAGGTGTGCATGCCCCCCATGGACGTGCCCATGACGAGGAAGAGGTGGTTGACCTTCAGTCCCTCGGTCAGCAGCCGGTACTGAGCGGTCACCATGTCGTCGTAGGTGTAGCGGGGAAAACGCATGTGCAATCCGTCGCTCGGCTTGCTCGATTGGCCGTGGCCGATACCGTCCGGCAGCACGATGAAGTAGCGCGCGGCGTCGAGGAGCTGGCCGGGACCGAAGAGCCGGCCGGCGAAAGTGTCCGAAATGAAATTGCTGCCGGCGCCGGTGGTGCCGTGGAGGACGAGCACGGCATTGCGCGTGACGCCCTGAGCGTCCCGCACCGGATGACCGATCGTCCGGTAGTGGAGCTTCAGCGCCGGCAGCGTCTCGCCGGATGCGAAACGAAAATCGTGGAGGACGAAGTCCCCCTCGACTGGATCAGGATAGGACGCGCCGCCTGCCGGCAGAGTCGACCAGCCGGCGGCGAGACCCAGCACGAAGAGGACAGGGAAGATCCGGGAACGCAGCGTCATGTCGCCTCCGGGCTGTGGTGTCAGGAGACTTCAGGAGCGGGTGGGCGGCTCGGGGCCGCCCACCCGGATCACACACCTGCTAGCAGGTCGTGGTCCCGCAGTCCTGAATGCAGGTGGGGTTGCCGCACCTGCTGCCGCTCTGGCCGCCGTTCACGTACTTGACGTCCTTATCTTCCAGGTTGCGGAGGGTTTCCTTGGCCAGCACGAGCTTCTTGATTTGCTTTTTCACGGATGGGCTCTCCTAATCCACGACGAGCGGCCTGGATTGGCCGGATCAGGAGTATAATAGAGAAAGTTGCTCATGGCCAGGGTTCGGGTGGGCGGCCTCGGACCGCCCACCCGTTACGAGGCTTCTGGTCTAGCAGTCCTTGGTAACCGGACAGAGCTTGATGCAGGTGGGATTCGTGCAGGCGCTGCCGCTGATGCCGCCGTTCACGAGCTTGGCATCCTTACCTTCCAGGTTACGGAGCGTCTCTTTGGCCAGCGTGAGCTTCTTGGCTTGCTTCTTCATGAACGTCTTTTCCTTACCTCTGAAGACGGCCTTGATTGGCTGCCTCGGCGAAGGTAACGAAGGCAGGCGGGGAATCTCCTCACCCTGCGACGAGAAACCTTTCACTCCCCGTTTCCTCCGCCTTCCGTGAAGGCTTCACGCAGGATACGGACGAGCCGGGCGCGACGAAAGGGAGCGAGGAGCGGCTCCAGGTCTCGTTCGGCGAGGGCGGGAGGGAGTGGGGGCGGAGCCTTGAGGGCCGGCACGGGCAGGGGAAATAGCTGATCGATCGCCTCCTCGGGAGCGGTCCGCACCACCGCCATGCGCCGCTCGGGGGAGGTCAGGAGCTGATAGGCGCGATGGATGCGCGCGAACTGCTCAGGGGCGAGCTCGGGCGGATAGCGGCGCACCAGCTTGCGGTAGGCGCGGGTGACCTCTTCGGCGGTGGCCGAGGCCGGCAACCCCAGGACGTCGTGCGGAGTCTCCAAAGTCAACTCCCCCGAATTCAGATGTCCAGCCGGAGCTTGGGGACGCCGCCGCGACTGCGGCGGGGCTTCTTCTTCTGCGGACGCCGGCGAGGACGCTCACGCTCGCGCTTCAGGCTCTCGACGCGGTGGATCGCCCGCAGACCCTCCTCGAGGACCTCGCGGCCCTCCCCCTGGATCTCGGGCGAGGCGAGGAGCTGCCGGACCTTTTTCTCCAGGCCCTGGAGATGGCCGCCGCCGGCGGTGAGGGCCAGCATCGGCACCGCTCGCCCCCAGAGCTGCCACCGGTCATCGAGGCGGTCAATCGCCGCCTGGGCAAGGCTGCCGAAGGCCATGCCCAGACCCTTTGGCGCCCAGGGGATGAGAAATTTGTTCATCACCTGGAGGGCGACGAGGACGCCCTCCCAGCCGGGAACGCCGGCCAGGAACCTGGCGAGCCGCTTCTCCACCGCCGGCCGGTCCGGCCGCCAGCAGTCGAGGGTCAGGTCCACGGCGGCGAAGCCGAGGGTCCCACCCAGAGCCGGCCGCAGGAGGTCGAGCCTCTCGCGAGCGCTCTGCGCTATCCGCCTTGCCGCCTCGGGACTCTCCAGGGTTTCGAAGCCTGCCGACCACAGGAGCCGGGCGAAGTTGCCGCCCATCTCCCGGGCCACGAGCTCCGCGACCGCCGGCCAGGCGTCGCCGGAGAACAGCGGTCTCACCTTGTCGAGGATCCGCGCCAGGGTCCGCGGGCTCTCCTGGGCGACCTGGGCCATCAGCCGCTGCTCGATCGCGCGGAGGTGCTCCGGGCTCGCGTTCGCCTGGCCGCGGCGCTCGATGAGAGCTTCCAGGGTGCGGAGAGTGCGGAGACGGCCGCCCGCAAGAGCCCCGGCCACGCCCGCGATGAGCAGGCCGAGGTCGCCGGGCAGATGCTCCAGCAGCGACAGGGCCGCCGTCGCCGTGTGGTCGCAGAAGTCGACCGCCTCGCAGAGCTCGATCAGCTCGTCGCCCAGCACCCGCGCCACCTCGGCGCGCTGCCCGGCCGGAAAGCGCCGCCCGACCTCGGCGGCCATCTCTCCCAGACGGACGAGAGTGCCATGATGGAAAGGCTCGGGGAGATCCGGCGCCCAGTCTTCGTACTCCTCGGCTTCCGGCTCGTCGGGGATCCGCCGGCAGGCCCACAGCTCCAGGCTCCAGAGCGCCGCCAGGTCTCCAGGCTCGGCGGCGGCCCGGCTGCGCGACCGGAGAAGCTGGGCCAGCTCGCCGTAGCGACTCATGGCCAGGAGCTGCTGCGCCTGGGCCCGTTGCCGGAGACCTGCGAGACCGCTCCCTTGCAGGTCCACGTCGTGGTTCAGGAGTCGGGGATCGGCGGCGCAGAGGGCCGCGAGCCCTGACGCCCCCTCCTGCGCCGCCACCCGTTCCAGCACGCTCCGCCACCGCATCCATACGGCGTACTGGAGAGGGGCGAGCAGAGGCGGCACGGAGGCGTCGAGCGCCGCGGTCAGCGACGGTCCGGGAGCGCGGAGCCAGTCGGCGACCACCCGGCTCGCCCGCGCCTCAGGGCTCTCAGGGGGCTCCGGAAGGGAGGACAGCCGGGTCTCGAGAGCTTCGAGATCGGCGAGCACCAACAGATGCTGGTCGGCAGCGGTGAGGAGACGGCGGCGCTCGGCGTCCTCCGAATTCTCCGCCGGAGCCAGGTCCCGCAGGGTCCGCAGGCCCCGGGCCAGGGCCTCGCGGTCCGCCGCGGTCGGTGCGAAGCCTCGCGTTTCCAAATTCTGAAACGCAGCGAAAAGCTCCGCCACCGCCAGCAGGTAGGGGTCATCTTGGGACGGGTCCGGCGCGTCCCGGGCCAGAGCCCGGAGGTCCGCGAGGAGACGCGGTGGAAGCGCGCCGGCGGCGCCTTCCGCGGCGCCCCCGGCGGCAACGGCCGCGAGCCGCGAGCGGGCCACGTCGAGGCGGCCCGCCGCCAGGTCCAGGACGCCTTCGCCGAGGAGGGCCAGGAGCCGCGGTGGACCGCTCCGGCGCAGAGAACGGAGGAGGTGGCCGAGCCGGCCGAGGTCGGCGCGAGCCAAGCTCTGCCGCAAGGCCCGGTCCGCCACCTCCGCCCACTTCGCGGCGAACGGCGAGGCGGCGAGGTCCGCAACCTGCTCGGCAGCGCGGGCGAGGAACTCGTCGTCGGCGCCCCGCCGGTACAGCTCCTCGAGCTGCGCCAAGGCCGACGCCTGGCGCTTCTGCTGCTTCTTGAGGCTCCGCTTGCCGCTCACAGTCCGACCGCAGCCTCTTCAGCCTCTTGCAGCAGCTCCAGGAGCTCCTCCTCGGCCGGATCGACCTCGGTGGGACCTGCCTCTGCGTCGGCCAGAACCTCCTCGTAGGACTCCGCGGCGGCGGCGAGGCGCTCCCTCAGCTCACCAGCCGGAAGGCTCGCAGTCAAGGCCCGAGCCTTGCGCAGGATGTAGTTCTCGACCGCACCGGCGGTGCCCGCCGCGACGGCGGCAGGAGCCGGCTCGCGCATGCGGGTGGAGAGGGTCACCTCCTGCCGATTGTCGGTGCCCTTCTGGTGGACGATCACCCGGATGACGCCGTCGAGGTCGTAGCGGAATTCCACCACCACCGGACTGCCGGCGGGGGCCGGCAGGAGCTTGAACGGGAAGTGGCCGACCAGGGTGTTCTCGCTGCAGCGGGCGCTCTCGCCCTGGTAGACCTCGACGGCCACGCTCTTCTGGTCGTCCAGCAGAGTCCTGAAGACCTCGGACCGGGTCGCCGGCACCTGCGTGTTGCGCTGGATGATGGTGGAGAAATGGTTGGCCCGCGGGCGGCCCCAGAAACCGCCTTCAGAAGCGTGGTCCAGGGTCTTGATACCCAGAGAGTGGGCGGCCACGTCGACCAGGATGTGGTCGAACACCTGGCCGGCGAGGATCGCCCCCTGGACGGCGGCTCCCAGGGCCACGCAGAGAGCTGGATCGACGGCATGCTCGACCGGACAGGAAAAGCGCCCGGCGAGCAGCTCCCGCACCCGTGGGACGTGCGTCGAGCCGCCCACCAGGATCACCAGGTCGATCTGCTTCGCTGTAAGGCGGGCCTCGCTCAGGGCCCGGTCCACCTCCGCGAGGGTGCTGGCGAGCAGGCCGTCGATCAGCTCCTCGAAGCTGGGCCGGTCCACCTCCAGGTTGAGGTGAAAGCCCCCCACCAGCGCCTCCTCCGTCACCTGGGCGTAGGGACGGGAGGAGAGGTCGATCTTCGCCCGCTCGGCGGCGTCCTCCAGACGCGCGCGGAGGCGCAGGTCCTCGGGGAGGTCGCGGCCCGTCCGCTGCCGCAGATGCGCGGCCAGATGGTCCGCCAGCAACCGGTCGAAGTCGTCGCCGCCGAGTTGATTGTTGCCGCAGCTTGCCCGCACCTCGTTGATGCCACCGCCGATCTCCACCACCGAGACGTCGAAAGTGCCGCCCCCGAGGTCGTAGACGAGGACGCGCTGGACATCGGCCCCGGCGCGGCGGCCCGGGACGGCCAGCGCCGTGCCCGCAGGGGCCGGCGCCGCCTCCACGGCCTGGGGCTCGACTTTGCGGGCCACCAGGCGGTCGTAGACGAGAGCCGCGGCCGTGGGCTCGTTGAGGATGCGGACCACCTCGAGGCCGGCCAGTTCGCCGGCACGGATGGTGGCGCGGCGCTGGGCGTCACCGAAGTAGGCGGGTACGGTGATCACGGCCCGCTCCACCGGCTCGCCCAGCGCCGCCTCGCCCTGCTCCTTCAGATAGCGGAGGATCTCGGCCGACACCTCCTCGGGCAGCAGTTCCCGGTCGCCCAGCCGCACGCGCGCCGTCTCCCCCATGCGGCGCTTGACCGAGCGCACGGTCCAGGCCGGCTCGAGCACCTGGCGATTCCTCGCTCTCCGGCCCACCAGGAAGCGGCCCGTCTGGCGGTCGAGGCCCACCACCGACGGCACGATGGGCTCGCCCTCGATGGCGATGACGCGCGGCCCGCCGGCCTCCATCACCGCCAGACAGGAGTTGGTGGTTCCCAGATCGATACCAAAAATTCTCTTCGTGACGTGCGTCATGGAACTCCTCAATCGTCTCAATCGTGATCACGGCGGTTGACGACGACTCGCGCGGGACGCACCACCCGCTCGCCCAGCCGGTAGCCGGGAAGGATCTCCTCGACCACCCAGCCGTCCGGGAGGTCGGGCCGGTGCGCCACGCCGCGGGCCTCGTGCCAGCGGTCGTCAAAGAATCGGTTCAGAGTGGGAATGGCCTCGAGCCCCAGCGAGTGCTGGAGATTGCGGACCCTCACCTGAAGGAGGGAGAGGCCCTCGCGCAGGGACTGGGGAGCGTTCTCCGCCGGTTCCTCCGTCCCACCCGGCGGCGTCTGGGACAGGCGCAGGAGTTGGAGCACCGCCTGATCGAGCTCCAGGAGCGCCCGCACCTGGGCGGGGTTGGCTGCGGACGACGGCGGACCGGCCCTCTCCGCAGCCCCGGAGAGCCGTCCGACCGCCTCCTCCACCCGCGCCTGGAACAGCTCCTGGGCATGGCCCTGGCGGAGCACCGCCTTGCGCAGCAGGCCGAGCTCCTGACCCAGGGCCGCGAGCAGCGCGGTCTCCTGAGCCTCGGCGGCTTCGGCAATGAGTGTCTCCTGCGGGTCCGAGCGCAAAGTGCCCCTCCTCGTCCTGTCCACACCGATCTTATACTCGAAAGGCGTGTGAAGGGAAGGGGTGCGCGGCTCTCGCCGTTATGGGAGGAGGTAGTGATCTTGTCTCAGCCGGTGTTCCGCGTCGGAGGACTGCGCGGCAGCCGAAGACACGGACGCCAAGGACTGCACGGACTGGCCGAGACGGTGGGCTTTGTCGTCCCTGCTGTCCCTGTCGTCCCTGGCTTCGCGGCTGCCGCGCCGGTTACCGCGGTCCCACCTGCAACTGGTCGAAGAAGAACGCCAGCGCGTCGACCTCGACGCGGGCACGGGCTTGCGCTGGGCGCGCCTTCTCGCCGAGCTCCGCACCAGCGGCCGGTCCATGCCGCTCAAAGACAGCCTGATCGCAGCCACGGCACTCGTTCATGGCATCGCCGTCGTAACCTGGAATCGGCGCGGTTTCGAGAAGGCGGGAGCGAGATCATCGATCCGTTTCAATGACCGGGGTCAAAGCGTTTTCCACCAGGCCGAGGTCTATGAGGTCGACGGCCTGACCAACTACTACTGGAGCAAGCCGAGCAAGTTCGGGGCCTTTCACAGCGAGAAGACCCGTGTCGGCGAAAGAAACTGGGAATGGAAACGTGGATCCTTTCGCCGATCCTTTGCAGGACTGAGAGTTGAGACCAGAGGAAGGTGTGAAGAGTCCAGCGCTTGCCGTCGATTTCCACACGATGCCGGTGAGACTCTGGAGTCGATCGCGCCAATCGGTCTTCGGCGGCTTCAGTCGCGCCGGCTTGGATCTTGAAGGGAGCGCTGGATACTCCGCTCGTGGACGCATCTGCACGGCTCCCAAAAAATCCGAGGGCCCCGGGGCGCACCCTATCCCGAGGCCCGCGGGAGGATCCGCCGGGCCAGAGCTTTGCCGGGGAGTGGTTGGGCTTCCATTCCCCCAGCGGATTCAGTTGTCAATGAAAAGGCTGCTCCCCTCCCCGGTGATCTCCCCGACGGCAACTTGGCCGTGTAGGACGTTGTAAGCTTCCTGAGAAGGAGGCTTGTGATGTCCCACGAGGTCTTCACCCACGACTGGGCCGTCGCCTGGGGCGAGGCGATCCGCGCCAGCGATGGCTACCGGACGGCCGCCCGGCGGTGGCAGTGGCCCATGATCATCGCCATGACCCCTGATCCGGGGCTGAACCTGCCCGGGCGCTCGGTCTTCCTCGACCTGTTCGAGGGGGATTGCCGCGAGGCACGGTCCGCCACCGAAATGGATCGGGCCGCCGTGGCATACGTCATCAGCGGCGACTTCCACACCTGGAAACGGGTGCTGGACCGCGAGCTCGAGCCCATCCTCGCGCTGATGACGGGCAAGCTCAAGCTGGAGAAGGGGAGCCTCGCCGCGCTGATCCCCTACGTCACCGCCGCCAGGGAGATGGTCGCCGCGGCGTCGCAGGTGCCCTATCGTCTTCCTGAGGGAGTTTGAGCAAGGCGCGCGAGCAGACGCTGGGAAAAAATCAGCAGAGGAGGATTGAGCTCATGAGTATAGGTATACCGGAGATCCTGATTGTCCTTGTTCTGATCGTGTTTCTCGGCTTGGTCTTCGGAGGCGTTTTTCTGCTCATGCGCGTGCTCGGCAGACCAGCCTTGGGTCGCAAAGTGGAGGCTCTGGAGAGCGAGGTGAAGGCGCTGCGGGCGGAGGTGGCTGCGTCCAGGCGCGATGAAGGTTAGGGTCCAGGCAGCCGATCGACGGCTTATTCGATCCCTGAAAACCGAAGACAGGGACATCAGAGACAGCAGGGACGAAAAAGCTCCGGTCTCGGCTAGGTTTTCGTGTCCCTGCTGTCCTTGGAGTCCCTGCTGTCCCTGCTTCTTAGAGCCCAGGTCTTGATTCCTGAGGCAGACCTAGGAACGAGGCCACTGGAAGAACAGGTTGACCGATTCTTTGCTCTCAGCATCAACGAGTTGGGGATCTGAGAGGCGCGACTCCTTGCAATGGAGCGCAACGAGGAAACTCTCGTTCCAGGGTTGGACGATCACCTCTGCCTTGTGGTCTTCGATCATCGGGCATTTTTCTCGCGGCTTCCCACTTGGCTCCGACAACGTCCGACGGCAGATTGGGCTGCTGCCATATTTCAAGGCCCGTCGGTATGCGCCGTTGTCGCTCTCCAGGTAGCGGAAGCCAATGGCCTGATCGTTTCTGACTTTATCGAAGGTTAGCGTGCCGAAATGCCCATTGCCGCCGTTGTCCCCGAATATAAATCCGCCTATTTCATCGCCCAGATGGTTGAAAAGATCATTCCCGGCGGGCGGGGGCCGTCCCTCTTGCTGTGGGCGGCAAAGGCTGAAAGGAAAAACATCGCGCAGAAAAGCGTGGTCATGGCAGCGTAAATTTTCCAGAAGCGCACTTCTTTTTCAAGCTTAGTTTCCATAGTGGGATCTCCCTTCAAAAATGACTCCCATACTAACGATTCAACTCCGGGGACAGGTGGCGACCGGCCCCGGGGTACTTCCTTCCTCGACGGCTCGGAGCGGCTCAGGCGTGCTTGCCGGCGGCGGCAGCGCGGCGCTCCATCTCCTCCTCCGAGAGGTTCTCCTGGTGCGTGGCGTACATCGAGAGCGCTCGCCGCGCAGGTTGATCAGCAGTTGTAGGTGTGCATGGGCTGGAGAGAGGGCTCTCGCAGCGTGGATTTTATCCGCAGATAGACCTTCTGTGGCGCCCCTCGGAGCGGGCCGTCACTCCTGCCCGGCAGCCACCGGCGCCACGGACGTGGCCGCGATCTCTTCCTGCAGCTTGTCGTCCTTGCAGCCGTAGACGAAGACGGGCGTGCCCTTGGGTATCATCCGCGGCAGGCGCTCGGAGGCGAACATGGGGACGCGGATGCAGCCGTGGCTGGCCGGGTGGGCCGGCACGTCCAGGCTGCCGTGGATGGCGATGCCGCCCACGATATACAACGGGTTGTACATCTCGCCCAGCGGGCTGGTCTTCCAGCCGGAGGCCTTGGCGAAGACCTCCAGGTGGCCGCACGGCGTGACGGCGTGCGTCTCCGGGTAGCCCTTCTCATGGAAGGTCTTGCCGCTGCCGGAGGAGATGGTGAGGACGTTCCCCACTCTCCCCTCGCCGTCCACGAGGAAGAGCACCTGGCGGGCGAGGTCCACTTCGATGTGCGCCCCTCCCAGCTCGCGCGGCCGGGGCGGAGCGGCCATCGACAGGGCGTTGAGCTCCGCCCGGGTGAGCTGCCCCGTGGCCCTGGCGCGCTGGACCTTCTGGAAGGCGACGAGGGCGTTGCGGCTCACGCCGTCCCACACGCCGTCGATGGGTCCCGTCCAGTAGCCGAGATCGGCGAGACGCTGCTCGGCCTGGCGGACCTCGGCCTGAGTGAGGGACTTCTTGCTGGCGGGACTGGCAGCCTGGAGCGGGACGGCAACGGCGGCGAGAAGCGCGGCGAGAACGACGAAACGGCGGTACGTCGACATCGGAACCCCCTTCCACCCTGGACTACATCAACATATACGGACTGCAGCGGGTGGCGGTCTAGAACCCCAACGGGGAAAATCTTTGATGCAACCTTTCGGCCAGCACACACGGACGAGCACGGACGCACAAGGACGGACACGGACAAGGAAGACCGTCCCGTCCTGCCGTCTGTGATCGTCCGTGTCTGTCCGTGCTGCCTTACGCCGGCTCCAGCAACAGCAGAGCCAACAGCGCCGCGCGCTCGGGCATGCAGTCCACCAGCACGTGCTCGTGGAGGGCGTGGGCGCCGTCGCCCACGGCGCCGAGGCCGTCCAGAGTGGGCACGAAGCGGCTGGTGAGGCTGCCGTCCGAGGCGCCGCCGGCCGTGCCTTCGGCGAGCGGGATCCCCAGCTCCGCCGCCCGCCGGCGGGCGGCCTCCCACAGGACCCGGTTGCCGGGCGTGGCTTCGAGGGGCGGCCGGTCGATTCCCCCGATCACTTCGAGGGTGGTGCCCGGGGTGAGGGGCGCGAGATCGAGGATCGTCCGCTCCAGGCGCAGCGCGTCCTCCGTGGCGAGGGCCCGCACGTCCAGCTCGGCCCGGGCCTCGGGGGCGACCACGTTGGCCCGCAGGCCGCCGGCAACCACGCCGACGTTGACGGTGATCCCCCGCGCGGGATCGGCCAGCTCGTAAAGCCGCTGGATCACCCGCGAGAGCTCCAGGATGGCGCTCGCCCCCTTCTCCGGATCGAGCCCGGAGTGGGCCGCGCGGCCCTGGATCTTGATCGTGAAGCGCAGCGATCCCTTGCGCCGCGTCTTGAGCCTCCCCTCCGGCCCCAGCGAAGGCTCCAGCACGAAGACCCGTCGCATGCAGCGCGCCACGCGCTCGAGGCGGGGGATGGACTCGAGGCTGCCGATCTCCTCGTCCGAGTCGATGAAGAAGGCAGGCGTGACCGCGGGCGCGAGCCCCAGGTCGCGCAGAGCCCGCAGGGCGAAGATCCCCTGCACCAGCCCCGCCTTCATGTCGTAGACGCCGGGCCCGGTGAGCCGGCCGTCGGTCACCTCGACGGGCATGCGTTCGACGGTCCCTCGCGGCCACACGGTATCGCAGTGGCCTAGCAGGAGCTGAGCGGGCACGCCACGCTGGCGATCCCGGGGCACGGCCCAGAGCTGGCCGCCGGTCTGCCGCCCCGGCAGCCGGCGAACGCGCAGGCCCACCGCCCCCAGCTCGGCGGCGAGGCGGGCGAAAACCGGTTCCTGCGACGCCGCGTCCAGCGACGGCGATTCGAGGCGGGCGAGGTCCACGAGGAGAGCGGCCATCTCCTCCGTCCCTGCGCGGAGGTGGGTGAGGATCTGCTGGGCGGGGCCGGTCACGGGTCACTCGTAGCGAATGGCAACCAGCGGATCCGTCCGCGTCGCCCGCCGGGCCGGAATCCAGCAGGCCACAAAGGCGATCAGCGCCAAGGCCAGCGACACCAGGAGGAAGGTCAGCGGATCGCGGGGCTGGATCCCCGACAGGTAGTCGACGAGGAGGTGTGAGACGAAGAAGGCGCCCAGGAGGCCGGCCGCCAGCCCGGCGAGGAGCTGTCCCATCCCCCGGCGCAGGATCAGGCTCAGCACGCTCCCCTGCTGCGCCCCCAGGGCCATGCGAATGCCGATCTCCTGCGTCCGCTGCTGGACGGAGAAGGCGATGACGCCGTAGATGCCCACGGCGGCGAGCACCAGGGCGGCGCCGCCGAAGATGGCGAACAGCGAGGCGAAGAGGTTGGGGAAGAAGCGCTCGCGCGCGAGCTGCTCCTCCAGCGAGCGGACGAGGTAAACGGGGAGGTCCGGGTCGAGGGCCGAGACCTGCTGGCGTACCGCGGCGGTGAGCGTCAGCGGGTCGGGGGTGCGCGTCCGCGCCGTCAGCGTGGCGGTCGCGGGGGGGCGCTGGGCGAGCGGCAGGTAGACCCCCTGGGGCCAGCCGCGGACATCGTCCAGGCCGCCCATGTGCAGGTCGGGCGCCACCCCCACGACGGTGCGCCACGGCGGATTGCTCACCCCCTCCTCATCCCCCAGGCGGAAGCGCCGGCCCAGCGGGTCCTGGCCCGGCCAGGCCTCGGCCGCGAAGCTCTGGTTGACGATCGCCACCGGCAGCGACGTCGCCGTGTCCAGCCGGCCAAAGGGGCGGCCCGCCAGCAGCCGCACCCCGAAGGCCTCGAAGTAAGCGGGCGAGATCTCGGCGGTGTGGGTCATCGGCAGGTCCTGCTCGTTGGGATACGAGCGCCCCTCGGCGCGGTAGGGCGACAGGCCCGAGAAGCCGCCCGGCAGGTGCGTCCCGACCGCCGCCGCGGCCACGTCCGGCTGCGCCTCCAGCCGGCGCAGGACCTCGTCGTAGAAGGCGAGCCGGTCGGCCTCCTTCGGGTAGGTTGCCGCCGGCAGGGTGACACGGCCGGTGAAACGCCGGGCGGGATCGATCCCCAGGTCCATCGTGCGCAGGCGGACGACGCTCCTCACCATGAGGCCGGTGCCCACCAGCAGCAGGCAGGAGAAGGCCACCTCCGCCACCACGACGAGCCGGCTGAAGCGGCCCAGGCGCAGGCTGGAGGAGCCTCGTCCCTCGTCCTTGAGCACCTCGTTCAGGTCCGTCCGCGAGGTCTGGAGGGCCGGCATCAGGCCGGAGAGGAGGCCGGCCGCCAGGGTGACGCCGAGCGTGAACAGCAGGGCCACGGGATCGACGGCGATGCGCATCCAGAACGGCGGGCTGCTAGCGGCGATGCCGAGGTTGAAGAGCTTCACCCCGAGGGCGGCGAGGAGGACGCCGAGCCCGGCGCCACAGAGGGCGAGGAGCAGGCTTTCGAGCAGGAGGTGTCCCACCAGCCGCCGCCGGCTGGCTCCCAGGGCGGCGCGGATGGTGATCTCACGGGTGCGCCGCGAGGCACGGGCCATCATCAGGCTGGCGACGTTGGCACAGGCGATGAGGAGGACGAAGACGCAGGCTCCCAGCATGGTCCACAGGAGCTTGGCGATGCCGCCGCCCAGGGCCTCCTCCATCCATGGATTGACCACGGCGATCCGCCCCCGGTTCGTCTGCGGGTGCTCGGCGGCCAGGGCGCGGGCGATGGCCCTGAGATCGGCCCGCGCCTGCTCCAGGGAGACGCCGTCCCGCAGCCGTCCGATCACGTCCAGGGTCTTCCCCTCGCCGCGC
Source organism: Thermoanaerobaculum sp. (assembly GCA_021154885.1). Taxonomy (GTDB): domain Bacteria; phylum Acidobacteriota; class Thermoanaerobaculia; order Multivoradales; family UBA5704; genus DATARR01. Next base: position 112,292 of record JAJKHS010000143.1, on the reverse strand, counting down.
GGGATGCGCAGGGGGTCGAGACGCAGGGGGACCCAGACCTCGGAGCTCAGGGGGAAGCCGAACCCGGGGGGCAGGACGCCGGCGATCGTCCCGGCCTCGCCGTTGATCCGCACCGGCCGCCCCACCACCCGGGGGTCGGCGTGGTAGCGGCGCTGCCAGACGCCATAGGAGAGGAGGATCACCGGCTCCGCCGCCGGGGCGTCCTCTCCCGGCAGGAAGGCGCGGCCGTGGACGGGCGGGACGCGCAGCACGTCGAACAGGTTGGCGGAGGAGAAGACGCCGTTGAAGCGCTCCGGCGGATTGCCGTCGCCGCTGAGGTTGACGGTGCCCTCATAGAAGGCGGCGAGGCTCTGGAAGGACCGCTGGCGAGCCCGGAAATCGAGGAAGTCGTGGAGGAAGACTTCCAGCGCCGGGTCGTCGTGGCTCGGGTTGGCGCTGTGGACGCGGAGCAGGCGGTCCGCCGCCGGCACCGGCAGGCCGCGCAGCAGTGCGCCGTAGACGATGCTGAACATGGCCGTGGCCAGGCCGATGCCGAGGCCGAGCGCCAGCACCGCCGTCACGGTGTGGCCGGGGTGGCGGAACAGTTGCCGGAGGCTGAAGCGGAGGTCCTGAGCCGTCACCGTCCCCGCCTACTCCCCCGACGCCGCGGGACGGCCCGCGTCGTCGTCGTCGAGGCCGCGCCAGGTCTCCTCGTTGTCGTCGAAGATCGGCAGCGAGGGCATGCGGCCGCGCGCGGAGTTGATATGCCAGCCCCAGAGGAGGACCCACTTGAGGTAGGTGCCGTAGGACTGGAGCATGCAGAAGACCAGGCCGTGCATGCCGTCGAGGATCCCGAGCTGGAAGATGTAGGTGCGGAAGAAGCGCCAGATGGAGCGGCCGAAGACCTCCAGGAAGCCGGACCTCTTGCGCTCCTTCCAGTTCTGCGCCGCGCCCCAGAAGCTGTACTTCTCGATGCGCCGGATGTACTCGTCCAGCGTGTCGGCCATGTAGTGCTCCATGGGGTTGCGCAGCACCGGCGCCGGCCCGCGGGTGATCATGTCGGCGTGCACCCGGCGGTTGGGATAGCGGGCCGAGCCGTTGCGCACCAGCCGCACCACCTGGTCGTGCTGCCAGCCGGAGAAGCGGATGACACGGTCGAGGAAGTAGACCCGCCGCTTGATGGTGTAGGCCTCCTGCTCGGGGCCTCTCGCCAGCAACTCCTCGATCTCCCGTTGCAGGGCGGGGGTGCAGCGCTCGTCGGCGTCGAAGATGAGGATCCAGTCGTTGGTCACCTGGTCCATGGCCCAGTTCTTCTGCGACGCCGAGCCGAAGTAGGTGCGCTGGAAGAAGCGGACCTGGTCGTAGCCGCGGGAGATCTCCGGCGTGCGGTCGGTGGAGAAGGAGTCGACGACCAGGATCTCGTCGCACCACAGGAGCGACTCGATGCAGGCGGCGATGTTCGCCTCCTCGTTGAAGGTGGTGACGATCGCCGACACGGCGGGTCGGGGAGAGCGGAATTTGGATCGCGCGGACATGCAGGTCTCCTCGGGTCCTTCGGCTCGGAATCGGCCTGCAAGCCTATCAGAGGGAGGCCGGACCCTCACCCCGGCCCCCAGAGACCGGGGGTGAGGCTTCGAAGCGAACCGGACCCGCTCCTCGGAATCCCTGTACGCCACTCGCCCCTACCGCTTCCCGGGCGTGATCACCTTGACCGGTTCCTGCTCGGGCTCCACCTTGCCCTGGCCCCGCGTGGCGAGGAGGACGGCCGCCGTCCAGCTCGGGATGAGGTCCAGGCCTGGGACCAGCTCGGCGATGAAGCCCGGCAGGAAGGACCAGTGCCAGCCCACGAGCCAGATGAGGGCCGCGCCCACCACCGCGTCGAGCACGTCGTCGGCAGGCGAGGCCCAGCCCGGCATGAAGACCGCGAAGCCGCCGATCTGAAGGAGGTCGGCGACGACGGCGATCATGCGCGCGGCCTTGACGCGGCCCGGGGTGGCTTCGATCTTCATGACAGCATCATACTCAGCAGCCGCAACGGCAGATCGCGTTGCAATGACCTCGGACCAGAACGCATTGGGCAATTTCGCCGAAGCACGGGGAGCAGACCGCGTTGCAGTCGAAGCCGCTGCAATCGCAGGAGGTGCGCTCGACCGGCCGGGTCCAGGGCAGGTCGAACAGCGTGGCGGGCTCCTGACCCGGAGATGGGGATGCTGCGCCCTGAACCTCTCCGCAGGCACCGCTTGCCGGTGAGGTCACCATCATCCCCGGATCCGTGCTCTGCGCAGCGGCAGCGGTCGCGGCGTGAACGACACCTGGCAGGGTCGACGAGACCAGCAAGATCAAAGGGAGAAGGGTCTTTCTGTACATGGCTCCTCCTTCTACTGAAAGTTCAGTAATCATACTCTCAGGAACGCTGTTCCTGGCCCGGCGATTCACCGCCGGGCCAGGAGCAGGAGGTCGCGCTGTCCAGACGCCCTCTCAGGGCTGGTGGCTCGCGTGCGAGCTCGCGCCGCCCGTCGCGCCGGTGCAGACGGGGAGCGGCTTGAGCGGATTCGGCACGCCGCAGTTGTCGGCTCCGCCGTTGGCCTGCGGCGTGCCGTACTGCTTCGCATCGCTCCCGGCCGGGCAGACCGTCTGGACGTTGTGCATCATCCCGCGGTCCTCATGGCCCAGGAAGTGGCAGTGATAGACGTAGCCGCCCGTGTAGTCCTCGAAGCGGCTGCGCAGCTCCACCGACTTGACCGTGCAGCAGCCGCAGACGGACATGACGCCCGGCTGCGTCGTCGTCCATTGGCCGTCCCACACCTGTTGCTTGGCGGTGCAGACGCCGGGGCACTTCGCCTCCGCCTCCTTCTGGTTGAGGATCGGGCCGGCGTTGACGTCGTTGCAGCCGCCCACGGGCAACGCGATCGTGTCCTGCCAGACCGGTTTCGCGAACGTCCTCGTGTCGTTGCGGACCACCTGGAACGGATTGATATGAATGTGGAAGGGGTGGTTCGGAGCTGAATCGTTGGTCACCGTCCACTGCTCCGCCGTGCCGAGCACCATGGTCTGGTTGGCGCAGCTTGGGTTGTACTTCGTCTTGTCGATCCAGAAGCCGTTGGGCTGCTTGGCCGGGGCGGTGGGCACCCCGGTCGCGGGGTCCGTCATGCTGAAAGCCACGGTGCGCTTGCGGCCATCCACGTCGGCCGCGGTGACGTCGCGCAGGAAGTAGGGCATCGCCGGCCAGGTCGTCGGGAACGACATCGAGGGGCCCGTGCCGCTGAGCTCCATCGAGAAGAGCACGGGATTGGCGGCGTTGACCGCCTGGGCGGACGGGGCCGCCAGACGCTGCTTGACCTGCTCTTCGATCTGCTCACGAATCTCGTCCGCCAGGTTGCCGGAGACCCGGTAGGTGATGGACGAGAGCTTTTTCGCCGCCAGCGCCTCGGCCTTCGCTCCCGCCGGGGGCGGCGGCGCCTTGATCAGAAAATCGGCCCGGTTGCCTGGCGCCAGGAAGTAGGACGCCTTGCAGCCTTTACCGTCAGGGCCGATCAGCGGCTGACTGTTCGGCCCCTCCCAGTTCTCCCTGGCGAACTGGACTCCGTCCTGAGCGATCTGCCTGATCTGATAACCCTGACCGATCAGGGAGTCGAAACAAATCGTGAGCTCCGCCGCCGCCTGCATGGTGGCGCCGATGAACCGCAGGCGCTGGACCTCGCCATAGCGGATCTTGATCTTGGGCTCCGCCTGGCCATTGACCAGGGGCGGCGGCGGATAGTTGGGATGGGGCTTTTTATAGAAGTTGAGCTCCGGCCAGATCTGCTGCACGACGAGGAGCTTTTCGAAAGTCTTGAGCTGCGCGTCGTTGTTCGGATCGACCTTGTAATAACCGTACAGCCAGTCATCGAACGGTCCTTCGATGAGCAGCGCTCCGGACATGCCGTTGAGCACCTGCAGCGCCGTCGAGGCGTGCTTGTGGGCGTGGTACCAATGGGTTCCCGGTGCCTGGTTCCAGGGGAACGGATTGACGTCGACCTGATACTGCCCGGTCTCCGTCGCGCCGGTCGGGTACATCGCCTTGGCAGGCTTCGGCCCATTCTCCGGATACAGCTCCAGGAAGATGTAGTCCTGGTGCGGCTGAGGAGAGACGTGGGTGCCGTGGAGGTGGAGGTTGGTCACCTCGGCGCCGTGGAAGCAGTCGGGATGCTTCGCCTTGTACCGCTTGCTCTTGTCACAGTTGGGCTCGCATCCGGGTTGCGGCGGCTCCAGGACCTCGGTGGGTTCGCAGGCGTTGGGATCGGCACTGACTGGAAGCTGGTTTTTGAGCAGCACCCTCAAGCGGGTGCCGGGCTTCACCTGCGGATTGGACGGTCCCGGCGGCAGGTCGGGGTTCTTCAGCAGGGCCTTGCGAATGCGGAAGGTCGGCCCCGGGATCGCCGGCAGCAGATTGGGATCGTGCGGATTGTTCCCATTCTTGGGCACGTAGTAAGTACGCAGCGTCATCGGCTGCCAGACCCACTGCTTGTCGATCCACGCCGGGATGCAGGAATACGTCGCCTTGCGCGCCACCAGGCTGGTGCTGACGACCCCGTCGACGGGCCGGATTACGCGCGGCTGCTCCAGCTCCTGGCCAAACACCGGTTTACCCGTGTGCGCGCAGGGAATGACCGGAATCTTCTGGGCTCGGGCCGGAGCGGCCGCGGCGAGGAGCCAGCCGGCGCAGAGCAGGCCCAGCCCGGCGCCCCGCCACTGTATCCATCTGGGATCGTTGGCTACACTCTCGCTACAGCAGAGACCGTCTCGATCTTCCGACATATCGCCTCCGGGTTAATGGCGGCGGAGTGTAGCACGCTCGTTTTGGTCCGGCGAAGGTCCCAGCCCTGATATCATCTCCCGCCCGGCCGAACCCGCCCCTGGACGTCCCATGCCACCCACCCAAGAATCCCGCGAGCGCTACCTGCTCTTTGCCTCACCGCGGGCGGCGATGAAGACCACTCGGCTCTCGAGCCGGCAACCCGTGGACCCCGCGCAGCCCTGGATCTCGGACCATCCCTGGCGTCCGCGGGGGATGAACCCCGACGACTCGCGCGACTCCCGCTGTGCGGTGCTCGGCCGGGCGGCCATCCTGGCGCTGATCGCTCTCCTCAACCTCGGGCTCGCCTCACCCTATCTCGTCCTCAAGATCGTGATCGCCGCCTGCGACCTCGCCGGGATCCTGATCCTCTTCGACTCGCTGCTGAAGCTCGTCCACTGGCTGCGCCACCCCCGGACGCGGATGCGCTGGACCACCTTCCCCGCTTTCTTAGGAGGCCGGCTGGAGGGGACCGTCACCCTCCGGCCCCGCCAGCACGTCATGAGCTCGATCCAGGTGAGGTTGCGCTGTGTGCGGGAGGAGCGGGTCGAGCATCCGGCGCCGGACGGCTCGACCTCCCACCTCGAGCCGTACGTGATCTATGAGCAGAGCTTCGAGACCCTGCCCCCCGGCGAGACCCTGCGCGAGTTGCCGCTCGCTTTCGACCTACCCGTGGACCTCCCGGGCAACGACCTCGGCGGCGACGAGGCCACCTACTGGCAGGTGGCCCTGCGGATCCCCGTGCCCGGACCAGACGTCGAGGCGGTGTTCCTGGCGCCGGTGTATGCGCGGGCCCTCACGCCCCTGCCCGCTCGACCTTGATCACCATCCGGTATTCGCCGGTCTTCCCGGCCTCCGGCACGAGGTCCACGCGGGCGTTCCAGGTCTTCTGAGCGGCGTCCTTATAGGTCCACTCGCCGGGGGCTCCAGCCACAGCGGACTTCGGGGTCCACTTGCCGGTCTCGGCGAGGTGGTGCACCAGGAGGGCGCGCAGATCGGCGAGCGGCGTCGCGGTCTTCACCCGCCAGCGAACCTCCCAGCGGTCGGCTGTCCCCGCCGTGCTCAGCACCTCCGACTCGCCACCCGGCACCTGGAGCTCGAGCGGCCGGCCGAAGATCCGCCGCAGCTCGGCGTCGGCCAGGGCGGCGCGGGCGAACCCTGAGTCCGGCCGCCAGTCGTACTCCATGTTGAGCGCCACCTGCTGCGCCCGCCCCGTCCCCAGCATCCTTTCCACCACGTGAAGGGCGCCGTCGATCCCCGAGGAGAGGCCCGCCGTAGTGATGATCTGACCGTTGTCCACGAACCGGCGGTCGGCGACGACGTGGACCTTGGGCGCGGTCTCCCGGAGCTGCGGGATGAGGTCGTAGAACGTCGTGGCCGTGAGGCCGTCGAGCAGACCCGTCTTCGCCAGGATGAAGGCGCCGTTGCACACGGTGAGGACGTGCCTGGCCGGCCGCGCCCGCTCGCGCACCCAGGCGAGCACCGCGGCATCAGCCAGGGTGCTCCGGGTATCGCCGCCAGGAATCACGAGGACGTCGGCCGGCGGCGCGTCGGCCAGGGCGTAGGCCGGCGTGACCTTCATCCCCATGCTGGTGGTGATCGATGCGGCGGAGGCAGCGACGGTGAAGACGCGGAATCCGGCCTGACCCAGGACCTCATAGGGTCCGGTGTAATCGATGATCTGCACGCCTTCGAAAATCAGGATGGCGGCGGCCGGCCGGCCAGCCTCCGGCGAGCCTTGAGCGATAAGCGGCGCCGCCAGCGCGACGCAGACGAAAAGGATGAGGAGGATCCTTGAAAAGGTTTTCATCAGTGCAAGCTCCTGGAGGACGCCGACCCGAGCATTCGGGAGGGTCAGGGGGGAGCCTAGACGGAATTTCGCCAGCAATCTTGAACGAAATCAACCTGCTGGACATCGCAACTCCAGGCCTTACCGTACGTAAACGAAGACGAGAGGAGCACACCATGGCGACGGATGGACAGCAGACGAGCGTGGAGCTCAGGGGCGAGCCCCTGGGCGCCGGCCGCTTCTTCGGCGAGGTCTTGATGCGGTGCCGCGCCCCGGGACTGGTGATGACCGACCTGCGCCACCGCGAGCAGCGGAGCTTCCCCTCTCACTCCCACGAGCTCGCCTACTTCTCTCTGCTGCTGGAAGGCGGCTATGCGGAGCAGGTCGGCAGCCGGTCGTTCGCTCACCGGCCCATGACCCTGGCCTTCCATCCGCCGGGCCTGGAGCACCGGGACGAGGTGGGCGATGGCGGCGGACACTTTTTCAGCGTCGAAGTCGGCGAGCGGTGGTTCAAGCGGCTGCGGGAGGAGGCGCGGCCGGAGTTGGGCTTCACTGTCCTCACCTCGGGCGCGCCCCTGTGGCTGGCGGCGCGCCTCTACCGCGAGCTCCGGGCGCCGGGAGCGGCCGCGGCCCTGGTGATCGACGGGCTGGTGCTCGAGCTGCTGGCTGCCGCCGGACGACTGGCGCGGCCCCACGAGCGGCGCCCGCCCGCCTGGCTCGCCACCGTCGAGGACCTCCTTCGCCAGAGCTACCGCGAGCCCCTGACCCTCGACCACCTCGCCGCCGCGGCCGGCGTGCACCCGTGCCACGTCAGCCGCACCTTCCGCCATTTTCGCGGTCTGACCCCGGGCGATTTCGTCCACGAGCTGCGCATCCGCCACCTCTGCGAAGGGCTCGCCGATCCCGACCGCTCCCTCATCGACCTCGCCCTGGATGCCGGCTTCGCCGACCAGAGCCACTGCAACCGCATCTTCAAACGGGTGACCGGGATGACTCCGGGGACGTTTCGGGCGGCGTTGCGTACGAGCAGACCATGGGGAGGATGACTTGCCCTGCGGGGTGCTCTCCTTCAACGAGCCAGCTTCCTCAACCTGACAAACAGGGTTGGAGAAGCGACGCGGCAGCCCCGATCGCGGACACGGAGTGTTCATGCAACGCGGAGGAACGCTCGCGAGACGCGGCGGAGCGTTCCAGCAACGCGGAAGAATGCTCCCGCAACGCAGCGGAGAGTTCCAGCAACGCGGAGGAGCGTTCCAGCAACGCGGAGGAACGCGCCGGAAACGCGGAGGAGCGTTCCGTGGCGGAGGTGGAGCATTCCTCCGTGTTGCCGGAACGCTCCGGGAGCTCGTCGCTGCCTACCGTGGCGTCTCGGAGCCGCTCCGCGGCGGCAGTTGACGGTAGACGCTCGCCTTCCGGTTGCTCCCGACGGAAGTGACGGCGATCCGTCCCTCCCATCCGAGTTGCTGGAGCGCCCTGAAGAGAGAGCTCCGGTGCGGAGAGAAGCCCAGGACCCGGAGAAGGTCATCCTTGTCGAACTCCTCCGGCAGACGGTCGAGCGCGTCGCGGCACTCGGCGAGGAGGCTCACCCCCCAGCGTCGTACGGGCTCGGGGACCGGCGCCGGAGCCTCTGACTGCGGTTCGGTTTCCCGCTCCGCCTGCCAGAGCCGCTCGAGCTCCTCCACTTGGGTGCGGTGGCCGGCCTCCAGGATCGCCAGGGCGGCCCGGTACCGCGCCTCCAACTCCTGGCGCCGGAGGTCGTGCTCGTGTTGCGTCATCGCGTTGCAGATTGCAACACGATGCGAGGCGCAACGCAAGTGGGCACCCTGGGCCCTCCAGGTGCTAGGGGTCGATTCTGGGGGGCTGACCAGGGTCTAGCCCTGGCAACCTCCTGCGGTCAGCCTGACGCCGGCCGACCCAACTGACATAGGGTCATCATGTCGATTTCCACATCTTGTTTTCTAGCAGTAGACCAGTCCGCTTTAGATCGATGCCCGTCTCGACCACGACCAAAATAGTTGAGCGATGGGAGCGAGTTTTTCCGTTTATAGAGGGCATGAGAAAACTTCGCTACGTACCCAAGCCCAAGACCCTCGTCCACATCACCTGCCGGACCATCCAGGGACTCTATCTGTTCCGTCCCGGCCCGGAATTCAACGACGTCTTTCTGGGTGTTCTCGGGAAAGCCCAGCGGGACTGCGAAGTCGAGCTCTGCGCTGTTTCAGTACTGTCGACCCACTTCCACCTGCTGTCGGTGGTCGACGACGTCAAACACGCGGCCGACTTCATGCGGAACTTCAAATCCAAGCTGGCCCTGGAGACCAACCGCCTGACGGGTTGGAGCGGAACGGTCTTCGACCGACGCTACGAAATGGCCGTCGTCACCGACGAGGAGGCCGCCCAAGTAGAGATTTTCAAGTATATTTTGGCGCAGGGCGTCAAAGAGCAGCTCGTGGAACGGATTCTGGATTGGCCCGGCGTCCACTGCTTTGGAGCCCTGCTCGAAGGCACTCCCATGACCGGCCACTGGTTCGACCGCAGCCAGGAGCATGCGGCCCGGGTTCGCGGAGAAGAGTACAGCCGATTCAAGTACGCGACGACTGAGACCGTGATCCTCTCCCCGCTTCCCTGTTGGGCTCATCTCTCGGACGAAGCCTACCGTCAACGCGTCGCCTCCCTGGGAGAGGACATTGAAGCCGAAGCCGCCGTCGCCAGAGAAGCGGCTGGGACCCAGGTCGTAGGAGTCGACGCCATTCTGGCTCGGGATCCCCTGTACCGGCCGAAACAGCTCGCCCGCTCGCCAGCACCGCGGGTGCATGCCGCGACCAAGGCGGCGCGCAGGGCGTTCTACGAGGCCTACTCCTGGTTCGTGGGAGCCTTCCGCGATGCCGCCGAAAAGCTGCGTCGAGGGGATCGAGCCGCCCCCTTCCCCGCCGGCAGCTTCCCGCCGGCCCTGCCTTTTGTCGCCGGATAGGCAAACCAGGACGCGATCTTTGACAGATGTGCCGCCCGCTGAGGGCCATTTCGTGAGCGTACTCCGTTCGCAGGGCCGAGGTGTGTCCGAAGCTTTCCGAGAGTGAGGCTCGGAAGGCTACAATACCTTAAAATTGACGCCTCAGGAGCGAGAAAAAGGCAAGGTCAATCCTTTCGAGGCGATTCTCCGATTCTCTTCTACAGACCTCTGGCGCTTATTCTGGCGGCGAAGCCGGCGAAGCCGGCGAAGCCGGCGAAGCCGGCCGTCCGAGTGCAAGCGCCGGGTTCTGCGGCTTTCGGCCCATCATTGCTCAACGGTGCTCCTCGAACCATGTCCGCAGGCGGTCAATGACTCCGAGCGCCACAGGGAACGTTTGTATAGAGAGGAAGACTTTGTCCTTGGTAATGCTCTCGGCTCCTGAATGGACAGCATCGTTTCGCTGGCTGCGGATCATCTCCTGAAAGGAGAGTAGATGTTCTACGGAGCCCTGATGAATTGAGTAAGACAACTCGTTTTGGGCAGATTTCTCTACAGATGCTCTGATCTCCTGAAAGAGCGAGGGCAGCCTGCCACGATCCAGAGCTTCTCTCAACTTCTTCGCTGCCCGCTCGTCCTTCTCGTAGGACAGGATAGCTTGCCCAAGTCGAAAGACCTCCCGCTCTGCTGCGGCGCCGATCATAACCGCACCCGCAAAGAGCAAATTCTGTTGAAGGCACTTGAAAGCCTCGACTGCATACTCGACCGTCGCCCGCTCGACTCCGGGAGCCACCTCTCTGAGGAATGTGCCGTACCCATCAGGGTCTCTCCAACGAGTGCCTGTGGTGTCGACCCAAGCTCGACCAAGATCCGTAAGCATGATCGGAGGCCACAGGGGGGAATAGTTACCTCCTCTAGCCCCGACCGTTACAAGCTGCTCAATGATGAGGCCCACGATAGCTTGGTTTACCCGCTGCTCTCCCAGTCGGCCAAGCTTCCCAAGGTCACTATCCTGTAAACGGCTGATCACCTCACTCCGAATAGTGCCCCAGTCGTCTGTTGGCTTCGAAGCGAGCACCTCAAGTACCATCCTTCGGAGATCGCTATCACTTACTACCTTGTCTGCCACTGTGGTACCCCTCAACCTTCACTCTTCCTGCCGCAGAACCTCTAGGTGACCTGTATCCGTCCTACCCCTAAAAGCCTTCCCGACAGTTTTCGTCCTGGACCCTACTCCTGCTGGTAAAGATGTATGTTCATTCAATCTATGGAGCGGAGACATTCTACGCTGATTCCTAATCCTCGTCAACGCATGGAGCATTGTCGAGTTGGCCTAGACGGGTCGGGTTGGGCCGCTCGCGATTGCGGCAGGAGATGCCGCTAAGCACCCTGGGTTCAGCGTTTTATCGCTCCTCAGCGGCGGAGGGGGGCAAGATCTCGGGCCTCGACCGCCCCGTCCACTCGCGCCGCAGCAGACCGAAGAACAGCGCGTCCTGCGCCTCGCCGCCGACCAGCCACCGCTCGCGGAGATAACCCTCGCGCTGGAATCCCAGACGCTCCAAGGTGCGGATCGAGGAGGAGTTGCGGGGATCGACGTCCGCCTCGAGCCGGTGCAGGTCCAGTTCCCCGAAGGCAAAGCCGAGGAGTGCCTCCAAGGCCTCACCCATGTAGCCCTGACCCCAGTGCTCGCGGCCGAGAGCATAGCCGATTTCGGCCCGGCGGTTGTCCGCCTCGAAATGAAACAGAGTGCAGGTCCCGATCACGAGATCGTCGTCTCGCCGCGCGACTCCCCATTGCCAGAGTGTCTGGCGGCGGAAGCTCTCGTGGACGTGCTCCAGCAGTTCCCGGGCCTCGCGCCGATCCGTCATCGGCAGGGTGCTCCAGTAGCGCATCACCTCAGGGTTCGAGAAGATCGAGAACAGTGCGTCGACGTCGTCCTCGGTCAGCCAGCGCAGGAGGACGCGCGGGGCGGCAATCGTCGGCAATCGATCCGGGTCGATCATTGGGAAATTCTACGTCAAGAAAGAGCGCGGCCCCGCTCTCCGCACCTGACATCCGCTGCGCTCCCCGTGTACAGCCGATGTACTCGACGGCCTTCGCCGCGCGGGAGCCCTGCGCCCCAACCTCAAGCCCTGCAAGCAGATAGGTTTCCGCGCCACGGTGGCATGAGCTTCGCCCTTGCCAGGGACCGGATCGCGGTCACTTCTTCTGAAGGAGGCTGTATGAGGAATCGCATGACTCTCGTCTTCGTCTCGCTGCTGCCACTGCTGGCGCTGGCAGCCGGTTGCATCGGCTACTCCTTGCAGCCGTCCCACCACGTCAACAGCGCGCTGGACTTCCTCTATCCCCATGGGATCACCACCGCCGCGCCGGCGAGCGAGGTGGTCCTCAAGCTGCCGCTTCGCGTGGGGCTCGCCTTCGCGCCAAACCGGCGCAACCAGATGGACCCGATCACGGAGGAGCAGAAGCAGAGGCTTCTCACCCGCGTCGCCGACGCATTCAAGGAGCACAAGGCCATCAGCCACCTGGAAGTCGTGCCCACGACCTACCTGCAGCCCGGAGGGAGCTTCGTCAATCTCGAGCAGATCCGCAGCTCGCTGGGGGCCGACCTGATGGTCCTGCTGTCCTACGACCAGTCACAATTCACCGAGTCGACTCGCGCCTCATGGACGTATCTCACGGTGGTCGGTCCCCTCCTGATCGAAGGGGAGAAAAACGACACCCGCACGGTCATGGACGCCGTGGTCTACGACATCCACTCGCACGCGCTGCTCTTCCGCGCGGCCGGCGAGAGCACGGTCAATGGCCGGTCGAGCCCACTCAACATGGACCGGAAGCGCCGGATTTTCGCGGCGGAGGGGTTCGACAAAGCGACCAAGGGCCTGATCGACAGCCTGAACGCCTCGCTGGCCCGGTTCGAGGAGCAGGCCAGGAACGGCACGGTCCAGGGGCCGGGCACCCCGGCGATTGCGATGTACGACGCCAAGGGAGAGCGCATCACCGCCAGGAGCAGCGGCGGCGGCGGTGGCGGGGCCCTGGGGATTCCGGAGCTGATCGTCGTTGCGCTGCTCGGGGTTTCTCTGCTGGTCAGGCGCCGCGCCGCGGGAGCCTGAAATGAAACGTTTTCCGTGGCGCTTTCCCTGGATAACCGCAGCGCTCGTCGCGCTCTGCGCTGCCGCCGCGTTCTTTCCAGCGGCCGCCCTGGAGTACGACCGGGCCCGGGTGGCGGCGGGCGAGGTCTGGCGGCTGCTCACCGGGCAGCTCGTTCACTGGATGCCGCGGATGGCGGCCTTCGACCTCGGCATGCTGCTCGGGCTCGGGATCTGGCTGGAGGTCCGGGGGGACCGGCGGCTCGCGGCCTCGGCCCTGGCGCTGGGCGGCGGGCTCACCGCGCTCGCCGTCCACGCGCTCTCGCCCGACCTCCTGGTATACCGGGGCAGCTCCGGAGTGGCTTCCGCGCTCTTCGTCCTGGCGGCGGTCCGCGTCGCGGAGTCGCGCGATCCGTGGACACGTGCCCTGGCGCTGGCGGCCGTCGCGCTCTTCCTCGCCAAGGCGGCTTTCGAGTCGCTCGCCGGGCAGACGCTGTTCGCGGGGCCGTTGCCGCCCGGGGTCGGAGTGGTCCCACTCGTTCATCTGCTGGGTGGGCTGGGCGGGCTGGGCGCCTGCGCCGCAGAAAGGGCAGGGACAACAAGGACAACAGGGACGGCAGGGGCAAGAAAGGAGGCCGTCCGGGAAGCGCCGGTTTCCTTGTGAGATAGGATCGTGTCCAACTCGCTGAGCAGGACTCTTTCGAGTGGAGGTGGCCCGTGATTCGCCGCGCTCTTCTGACGCTGGCTCTGTCGCTCCTGACCGCTCTCTCCCTGGCGGCGGGCCCGATCCCGAAGGACCGCATCCCCGCGCCGCTCCAGACCTGGACGGACTGGGTGATGCGCGGCCACGAGCCTGAGGTCTGCCCGTTCCTCCTCGGCGCGACGGACGCGAGCACGGCCGAGACGCAGTGCACCTGGCCCGGCCGGCTGGCTCTCGATCTCGGCGAGAAGGAGGGCCGGTTCCGCCAGGAGTGGACGCTGCAGATCCCGGGCTTCGTGCCCCTGCCCGGCGAGGAGCGGCACTGGCCCGTGGAGCTGACGGTCGACGGCCGGCCCGCCGCCGCCGTCGAGAACGGCGGCGCACCGGGGGTCTGGCTGGCCGCCGGCCGCCACGCCCTGGCGGGAGCCTTCCGCTGGGACTCGCTCCCCGAGTCGCTCGACCTGTCGCAGGAGGTGGGGCTCGTGTCGCTCACCGTGCGCGGCGCCGCGGTGCCGTTCCCGGATCGCGACGCGGACGGCCGGATCTTCCTCCAGCGCGCGAGCGCCGCCGCGGCGACGGAGGCGGAGAGCCTGGAGGTGATCGTCCACCGGAAGGTGATCGACGCGGTGCCGCTCGTGCTGGTGACGCGCCTCCAGCTCGCGGTCGCCGGCAAGGCCCGCGAGGTGCTCCTCGGCCGCGCCCTCCCTGACCGCTTCATCCCCCTGGAGCTGGCGTCGTCGCTGCCCGCCCGCATCGAGCCGGACGGCCGCCTGCGCGTGCAGGTGCGCCCCGGTTCCTGGACGCTGGAGCTCACGGCCCGCCACGACGGCCCGGTCAGCGCCCTCACGGCGCCGGCGCCGGGCGGCCCGTGGGCGAAGGAGGAGGTCTGGGTGTTCGAAGCCCAGCCCAGCCTGCGCCTCGCCGACGTCGAGGGCGTGACGGCCGTCGATCCCCAGCAGACGAGCCTGCCGGAAGAGTGGAAGAAGCTCCCGGCCTACCGCCTGCGGCCCGGCGAGACGATGCGTTTCGCCGAGCACCGGCGGGGCGACGCCGATCCGGCGCCGGACCGGCTGGCGCTCCACCGCATCCTATGGCTCGATTTCGACGGCGGCGGCTACACCTGGTCGGACCGGCTGGCGGGCACCCTCACCCGGAGCTGGCGCCTGGAGATGGCTCCGCCCAGCCGCCTGGAGCGCGTGGCCATCGCCGGCCGCGAGCAGGTGATCACCCGCCGCGCCGGCTCGCGGCTGGCACCACTGGCGGGTATTGAGGTGCGCCAGGGCACCGTCGTGCTGGGCGCCGAGGGGCGGATCGAGAACGCCTGGACCCTCCCCGCCGTGGGCTGGGACCATGATTTCCAGCAGGTCACGGGTGAGCTCCACCTCCCTCCGGGCTGGCGCATCCTGGGCGCCACCGGCGTTGACGAAGTGCCTGGCACCTGGATCAGCCGCTGGACGCTGCTCGACCTCTTCCTCGTGCTGATCATCGCCCTCGCCGTCCGCCACCTGTGGGGGACGCGCTGGGGGCTGATCGCGCTCGCGGCCATGGTCCTCAGTTGGCAGGAGCCGGATGCGCCGCAGTGGGTCTGGATCGTGGTGCTCGCCCTGGAGGCGCTGCGCCGCCTCCTCCCCACGGACGGCCGCCTGCGGACGCTGGTGCGCGCCGGGTCGGTGATCGCCCGGGCCTGCCTGATCCTCGTCACCGTCGCCTTCGTGGCCGGGCAGGTGCGCCAGGCGATCTACCCCGCCCTGGAGCGGCCCGAGGTGTCGATCGAGGCCGGCGGCGAGGTGCAGGACCGGACGCTTCAGGCCTCGCTGGGCTCGGCGTCCTCGGCGGACGCGCTGAGATCGCTCGGCGATGTCGGCCGCAACGGTGCGGCGGTGGAGTCCAAAGCCGGAGTGGAGGCCCCCGAGCCCGCCCCGGCCGCTCCGCCTTCGGCTCTCATCGTGCCCCCTCCTCCGCCGCCGCCCCCGCCGGCGCCGAAGCCTCGCGCCGGCATGCAACTGGAGATGGCCAGGGGGAAAACGGCGCCGGCCCCACCGTCCGCCGAGCTCCAGGAGGTGGATCCGCGGGCCGTGGTCGACACCGGCCCGGGCCTGCCGGAGTGGGAGTGGACGCGGGTCAGCCTGCGCTGGAGCGGCCCGGTCGAAAAGTCGCAGCGGGTGCGCTTCTTCCTCCTCTCGCCGCTCGCCAACGGGCTCCTCACCTTTCTGCGGGCGGCGCTGCTGATCCTGCTGGCGCTGCTGACCCTCGACCTCGCGGGTCTGCGTCTCCCCTGGCGCCCGGTCGGAACGCCGCCGGCCGCCGCGGCGCTCCTGCTCGTCCTGCTCCTCGTTCCGGCCCTGGCGCGGGCGGAGGACCCGCCGGTCATGCCGAGCGCCCCGGCGATGGACGTCCTGAACCAGTTGCGCCAGGCGCTCACCGAGAAGCCCGACTGCTTCCCCGGCTGCGCCGCGAGCTCGCGCCTCTTCCTCGACGTCTCGCCGGCCGGCTTGCGCGCCCGCTTCGAGGTGGGCGCGGCGGCGGAGGTGGCCGTCCCCATTCCCGGCGGCGCGCAGCAGTGGGTGCCCGCCGAGGTGCAGGTGGACGGCCAGCCGGCAGGGGTCGCGCGCACAGAGGACGGCCGGCTCTGGGTGCGGATCGGCCCCGGCCGCCACGAGGTCCTCCTCGCCGGGCCGCTGCCGCCGCGCGACGGCGTGCAGATCCCCCTGCCGCTCAAGCCGCACCGGGTGGAGGTGACGGCAAGCGGCTGGACCGTCGCCGGCGTTCACGAGGACGGCGAGGCGGACGACACGCTGCAGCTCGCCCGGTTGCGCGGCGCGAGTCCCGCCGCGGC
Source organism: Thermoanaerobaculum sp. (assembly GCA_021154885.1). Taxonomy (GTDB): domain Bacteria; phylum Acidobacteriota; class Thermoanaerobaculia; order Multivoradales; family UBA5704; genus DATARR01. The sequence continues at coordinate 96,118 of JAJKHS010000143.1, read as the reverse complement.
CGGAGCCCTCCAGCCGAGCGCCCTCCCCCCCTTCCTGGAGGTCGAGCGCACCGTGCGCTTAGGCCTCACCTGGCAGGTGGAGACCCGCGTCTCCCGCCGCTCGCCCGAGGGCGTGCCGGCGGCGGCGGACGTCCCCCTGCTGCCCGGCGAGTCGGTGACCACGAGCGGCATCCGGGTGAAAGCCGGCGCCGTGCAGGTGAGCCTCGGGCCGCAGACGGACGAGGTGACGTGGACCTCGACGCTCGCCATCCGTCCCGCCCTGGTGCTCGCCGCGCCGCGCACCCTGGCGTGGACCGAGGTCTGGAGGCTCGACGCGAGCCCCATCTGGCACTTCGAAGCGAAGGGCATCCCCGCCGTGCTCCCCGCCGCGGAGCCGCGGATCCCCGAGTGGCGGCCCTGGCCCGGCGAGCGCGTCGAGCTGGCCATCAGCCGGCCGGAGGGGATTGCCGGCCGCACCCTCACCCTGGTGCGCAGCCAGCTCGGCGTGACCCCCGGCGTGCGCTCGACGGACGTCTCCCTCGACCTCGCCCTGCGCAGCAGCCGCGGCGGCCAGCACACGATCGTCCTGCCCCCGGGCGCGGAGCTGACCGCGGTGGCGATCGACGGCCGGCCGCAGCCCATCCGCCAGGAGGGCCGGCGGGTCACCCTGCCCATCCACCCCGGCGCGCAGCGGGCGGTCCTCGCCTGGCGCGAGAGCCGGGGGACCTCCCTGCTCTTCCGCACGCCCGCGGTGGACCTGAAGACGCCGGGCGTCAACGCCCTGACGACAGTCGACATCCCCCGCGGCCGCTGGCTCCTCCTCGCCGGCGGACCCCGCCTGGGGCCGGCCGTCCTCTTCTGGAGCCTGCTGCTGGTGATCCTGCTGACGGCCTGGGGCCTGGGACGGGTGCGCCTGACGCCGCTGCGAGCCCGGGACTGGGCCCTGCTGGGCGTGGGCCTCTCCCAGGTGCCGCTCGCGGCCGGGGGGCTGGTGGCCGCCTGGCTCCTCGTGCTGGGCCTGCGCCGGGAGCGGGGCGCCGCCGTGCGCCGCGACCACGTCTTCGACCTCATCCAACTGGTGCTCGGGATCTGGACCCTGGTGGCGCTCGGCATCCTCTTCTGGAGCATCCAGCAGGGGCTGCTGGGCACCCCCGAGATGCAGGTCGCTGGCAACGGCTCCACCGCCTCTCAGCTCCGCTGGTACGCGGACCGTGCCGGCGCCGTGCCACCGGCGGCGTGGATGCTCTCGGTGCCGCTGCTGGTCTATCGTCTGGCCATGCTCGCCTGGGCGCTGTGGCTCGCCGTCGCCCTCCTGCGCTGGCTGCGCTGGGCCTGGGAGAGCTTCACCACGGGTGGCGGCTGGCGGCCGTGGCTGTGGTTCCCGTCGAAGCCGCCCCGGGTGGTGATCCCGCCGGGGGCAGGGGCGGGGACGGCGCCGCCTCCCCCCTAGCCCGGGTCCCCGATCCGCGGGCGGGCCAGCGGGTTCTCCCGCCAGCCGGGGAGCACCCAGTAGCGGAAGGCGTGGAGGACGAGTCGCTCCCGGTCGCTGAGCGGCTCGGCGTCGAGCTGGGCGATGGCGTTCCAGACGGTGTCCTCGCCGCAGGTCAGGGCGAGGTACCAGGGCAGCTCCTCGATGCTCACCTCCCAACTGAGGAGGACGCCGCGGATCGCCTCACAGGCCGGGAGGGGACAGGGCGGCCGCAGGCAGAGAAGGAGGCTGCCGGCGAGCGCTTGGTGAGGAAAACGGCGCAGCTCCTGGCGCGGCTTCGTGAACACTCCGTAGAGCCCCCAGAAGAGCTCCAGGCGGTCCGCGGTCTCCAGGACCTTGACGAAATCGTCGAGCTCGCGGGCGCTGTCGCCGCCATAGCGCTCCGCGCTGCTGGCGATGAGCGAGGCGATGGTCGCCCGGTCGAGCTTCAGCAGCGAGGCCAGCCCCAGCTCTGCGAGGTATCGGATCATCGAGCGCTCCCGGCGACGCCATGGTATCGCGAGCCGCCCGTCCAGGATACGCCGCGGGGGGACTAAGAACGGCCATTCTGTGGAATGATCTCCAGAGGGCGCCTCGCCCTTTCCGAAGGAGACCGCCATGGCCGCAACCGTGCAGTCCCCCACCGCCAGGCCGCGCAGGCGCGGCAAGCCGCTGTTGTTCCTCCTCCTGTTCCTGATCGTGGTGATCGGCGGCTTCGCCCTGTACGTCTGGAGCGCCCTCCACCTCAGCTACTCGAATGGGGAGCGGGCGGGGTACGTCCAGAAGTTCTCCCGCAAGGGTTGGGTCTGCAAGACGTGGGAGGGCGAGCTCGCCATGGTCAACCTCCCCGGCGCCCTGCCCGAGCTCTTCCGCTTCTCGGTGCGCGACGACGCCGTGGCCGCCCGCGTCAACCAGAGCCTCGGCCAGCGCGTGCGCCTCCACTACGAGCAGCACAAGGGTGTGCCCGGCAACTGCTTCGGCGAGACCGAGTACTTCGTCACCAAGGTCGAGCCCGTCAGCCCCTGAGGCCAGGTTCAAGCCCGGCCGCCGCGAGCAGGCCGGCCAGGTCGTCCGGCACCGGCGCCACGATCTCCAGCCGCTCTCCAGTCGCCGGATGGAAGAAGGCCAGCCGCCAGGCGTGGAGGGCCTGGCGGGGGAAGTCGCGGCAGGCGGCGGCCAGCCCTGAATCGCCGATCCCTTTCCAGCGCGGCTCGCCGTAGAGGGGATCGCCGACGATCGGCAGCCCGTGGGCCTGGAGGTGGACGCGGATCTGGTGCGTGCGGCCGGTGAGCAGCCGGCAGCGCAGGAGGGAGAGGCCGCCGGAATCCCCGAGGAGCTCGTAGAGGGTCACGCTGTCCCGACCCTCCGTCTTCGAGGCGATGCGGCGCCGCAGGTCCGCCGGGTCGCGGTCGATCTTGAGCTCGATCCGTCCGCGATCGGTGGGCGCCTTGCCGTAGGCGACGGCGAGGTATTCCTTCTCCGCGTTGCGGTGCTTGAGGGCGCGGGCCAGGGCGGCGTGCGCGGCCGGGGTCTTGGTCACCATCAGCACGCCCGACGTGTCGCGGTCGAGACGGCTCACCAGCCCGGGCCGCTGCCCCTCCCCCCACTCGCGGGCCCGCCAGAGCAGAGCGTTGATCAGCGTCCCCTCCCGGTGCCCCGGTGCCGGATGGACCACCAGGCCGGGCGGCTTTTCCAGGGCCAGCAGGTGCTCGTCCTCGTAGAGCACGGAGAGAGGCATCTCCTGCGCCTGCGGCTGCCGGCGGAGCGGAGGCGGCGGCAGCACGACCTCCACCTCGTCGGCCAGGGCCAGCCGGCTCGCGGGCTTCGACGGCACGCCGCCGTTGACCCGCACGCGGCCGCCTTCGATCCAGGCCTGGACCTGCGAGCGCGTCACCTCGGGACGGTCCGCGAGATGCCGCATGAGGACCCGGTCCAGCCGCCCGCGGGCGTCGCCACGGTCGGCGCGGAAGGTGCGGAGGAGGGGATCGTCGCTCACGGCGCCAACTCTATCCGCTTGTCCCGCTTATCGAACCTTGAACACTAGTTAAAGTTAGAGACAAAGTCCGGGACCTCCGGACCGTGAACGACGGCCGTCGTGACAGGGACTGTATGCGTCGAGCCCGCCGCCCAGGCGGGCGATCGAGAAAGGAGCCGTCATGTCACGCAAGGTTTGGATCCACGGGATCGTCGTCCTCAGCCTCACCCTCGCGGGGGCGCAGGCCGCCTCGGCCAAGATCCTCTACAGCTACGCCGTGAAGTTCGTCTGCGGCTACAACCCGACCAACCTTGGCATCTGGGGCGACGCCCTCGACCAGAGGGGCGGCGAGCAGACCGTCAAGTTCGGCAACTACGCCACGGACATCAACCTCTACAACTTCAACATCTACGCCGACCCGACGTTCCCGCAACACGTCGAGAAGAGCATCCTCCTGCTCGTGGACAAGGGGGTTCCGGTGGGCCGCGAAAAGCGTATCGCCAAGCTGATCCTTGGCGACGTCCTCGATCCCTTGCCGCCGGGCAACGCGACGATGGACGACTGCAACCGCATCGCCGAGATGCTCTGGGGAGCGGTGCCGACGCCGTATCCGCTGACGATCGGCTTCCTCGTCCTGGGCACCACGATCGAGCTCGACGTGACGGCCGTCTACACGGCCCAGACCTGCGCCAACTGGTCGGCCTCTCCCGAGAAGCTCGAGTGCCTGGACGCCACCGGCAAGCTCCAGAGCGCCAGCGTCTCGATCGATGTCAACCAGGTGACGGGGCACAAGCTGTTCTAAAGCCCAGGCGGCCGGGGAGGGATAGGATCGGCGGGACAAGGAGACTCCGCCATGCCGATCCACCTCCTCAGCCTCGTCCTGGCCCTCGCCGCCGCGGTGCAGCCTACGGGTTTCGATTCCCGCTTTGATTCCCGCTTCACGGGCCGCACCCTGCGCTTCGACTACTTCCACTCCGGCACCGCCAAGGAGGAGCACGTCAGCCTCGACGGCCTGCGCCTCGAAGGGGAGTGGCCGGGCAGCCGCACCCGCCTGCTGGACGACTCCAACCTCGGCAAGTACCTCTTCGAGGTGATCGACCTCGCCACCAACCGGGTGGTCTGGTCGCGCGGCTTCTCCAGCATTTACGGCGAATGGGAAACGACAGGGGAGGCCAACGCCGGCACCTGGCGGACGTTCCACGAGTCCATACGCTTCCCTGGGCCGCGGGGAAAGGTACAGCTCATCCTCAAGAAACGGGCCGCGGACGGCGCTTTCCGGGAGATCTACTCGACCGTCGCCGACCCGGCCAGCCGCTTCGTGGACCGCTCGCCCGTGCCCGCGACGGGGGCCGTCTGGAGCGTCTTCGAGAACGGTCCGCCGGCCGTCAAGGTGGACCTGCTGATCCTGGGCGACGGCTACACGGCCGCCGAGCAGGCGAAGTTCCACGCCGACGTCAAGCGGCTGACGGACGCCCTCTTCGCCACCGAGCCGTTCAAAAGTTTCCGGGCGGACTTCAACGTGCGGGCCATCGATGTCGCCTCCCCGGCCTCCGGGGTCACCGATCCGCGCACCGGCACCTGGCGCAGGACGCCGCTGGGCCTCGCCTACAACGCCTTCGACTCCGAGCGCTACATGCTCACCTTCGCGGACTTGGGCCTGCGCGAGATCGCGGCCCAGGCGCCCTACGACGCGCTGATCCTCCTCGCCAACAGCCGCAAGTACGGCGGAGGGGGGATCTACAATCTTTGGAACACGGCCGCCGTGGACAGCGCCGAGTCCGCCTACCTGCTGGTCCACGAATTCGGCCACTCCTTCGCGGGCCTGGGGGACGAGTACTACACCTCCCAGGTTTCCTATCAGAATTTCAACCCGCCGGGCAGCGAACCCTGGGAGCCGAACGTCACGGCTCTCCTCGATCCGCAGAGCGTGAAGTGGAAAGGCCTCGTGGCCGCCGGCACGCCGCTCCCCACGCCCTGGGACCAGGACGCCTACGACAAGGTGGTGCTGGCCTACGAGAAGAAGCGGCGAGAGCTGCGCGAGAAGGGGGCGCCCGAGGAGCAGATGGAGGCCCTCTTCCAGGAGATCCGCGAGAAGACCACGCCCATGCTCCGTGCCGAGAAGTACTTCGGAAAGGTGGGGGCCTTCCAGGGCGCCGCCTACGAGGCCAAGGGGCTCTACCGTCCCGCGGTGGACTGCATCATGTTCAGCCGCAATCCCAAGACCTATTGCGCCGTCTGTGCCTGGGCGATCGAGCGGGCGATCAGATCGTATACAGAGTGAGATACCAGGGACAGCAGGGACTTCAGGGACAGCAGGGACAGCAGGGACAAGGAAGTCACTGTCGATGGTTGTCTCCCTGTCCCTGTTGTCCTTGCAGTCCCTGTTGTCCCTGCTGTCCCTGCTTCGGCTACGATTTCTTCACCCCCACGAAATACAGCAACGCCGCCATCGCCACGAACGGAATCGCCGGCCACCAGCTCACGTTGTGGCCGAGGGCGCCCAGGAGGCCGCTCCAGTCGAAAACGTCTCCGGCCTCCTCGAAGGTGATGACGGCCTGGGCCACGCCGGCAATGGCCCCGCCGGCGATGAGTCCCGAGGCCATCAGCATGCCGGGGGAGAACTCGGCCTCCGAGGCGCTCTGGCCGGCGTTCCTGCGGTCCACCAGCCGGCGCACGACGCCGCCCACGAAGATCGCCGCCGAGGTGGAGATCGGCAGGTAGAGCCCCACGGCGAAGGGGAGCGAAGCCACTCCCACCAGCTCCATCATCAGCGCCAGGAAGACTCCGGCCAGCACCAGCCCCCACGGGAGGCGGCCGCCCAGGGTGCCGTCCACCACCAGGGCGAAGAGCTGGGCCTTGGGCGCGTCGAACTTGGCCGCCGGCCGGTACGCCCAGATCGGTGAGCCGTCCGCCGTCACCAGATACCGGCCAGCCGCGCCGAGGTCCACGCGGCGGTAGGACCGGCGGTCGGGGCCGAGCTCCGCCGGCGCGCCCGCCGGCACGGCCACCTTGGGAGCTCCCGCCGGCAGGCGCTCGAAGCGGTAGGGGAAAGTGCCGGCCACGCCCGGGTCCACCAGGAAGGCGGGCCGGCCCTCGGCGTCCACCAGATATCGGCCCCGCCGCAGAGCGCCCTGATCCTCGTTCAGGTCCACGGCGCGGTAGGCCCTGCCGTCCGGCCCCTTCCAGGAGCCGGTGCCGGCCTGGAGACGGACCCCCGGCACGTCCACCGGAACGTAGGTGGTGTTGCCGCGGTTCAGGAGCTGGAGTGTCAGACCGATCACGATGGCGCTGGTGATCACTCCCACCATGATCGCGATCTGCTGGTGCTTCGGAGTCGCGCCCACGAGGAAGCCGGTCTTCAGGTCCTGCGAGATGGTGCCGCCGTTCGAGATGGCGACGCAGAGCAGGGCCGCGCTGGTGATCGCCATCGCCTTGTAGCCGACGCCCGTCCAGCCGAGGGCCACGAACAGGCCGCAGGTCAGGAGCAGGCAGGCGACCGTCATCCCCGAGATGGGATTCGAAGAGGAGCCCAGCTCGCCCGTGATCCGCGACGAGACGGTGACGAAGAAGAAGCCGAAGAGCACGATGAGCGCCGCCGTCGCGGCGTTGACCTCCAGCATCGGCGCCGCCCAGATGGCGAGCGCCAGGGCCAGCGAGCCGCCCAGCACCACGGCCATCGGCAGGTCCTGCGCCGTGCGCGGCCGGGAGGCCGCGGCCTCCCGGCCCGCGCGCAGGTTCTTGAGGCCGCCGGCGAAGGCGGCGAGGATCGAGGGGATGGCCCGCGCCAACGCGATGAAGCCGCCCGTCGCCACCGCCCCCGCGCCAATATAAAGGATATAGTTGCTGCGCACCTCGGCCGGCGTCATCTCGGCGATCCGCTTGAGCGCCGGGTACATGGGCTGCGGCAGCGCATCGCCGAAGAGATGGGCCAGCGGCACCAGCACCAGGAACGCCAGCACGCCGCCGGCCATCATGTTGGCCGACGTCCGCAGGCCGATGATGTAGCCCACCCCCAGCATGGGTGGCGACACTTCGAAGGAGAGCAGGCCGCCGCGAAAGCGCCCCCACATTTCGACCGCGAAGTTGGCCGTGTCGTTCCACAGTTTGAAGATCAGGTTGCAAAGGGCGTAGAAGAGCCCCACGAAAAAACCCAAGAAAACGGTGCGGGCGCTGGTGCCGCCCCGCTCGCCCACGATCAGCACGTCGGCGCAGGCCGTCCCCTCGGGATAGGTGAGCCTGCCGTGCTCCTCCACGATCAGCCCCTGGCGCAGCGGGATCATCATCAGCACGCCGATCAGCCCGCCCAGGAGCGCGACGAGGAGGATCCGCCCCAGCTCCATGTCGAATCCCAGCAGCAGGAGCGACGGCAGCGTGAAGGCCACGCCGGCGGCGATCGACTCTCCCGCCGAGCCCGTAGTCTGCACGATGTTGTTTTCGAGGATCGTCCCCGGCTGCAGGCGGAAGGCCTTCGCCATCCATTTGAACAGGGTGATCGAAAGCACGGCCACCGGGATCGACGCGGAGACGGTGAGCCCCACCTTGAGGGCCAGATAGGCGGACGACGCCGCGAAGACGATGCCCAGCGCGGAGCCGATGATCAATCCACGGACCGTCAGCTCGCGCATCCGCACCTCGGGAGCGACGAAGGGTTGAAACTCCACGGCGGCCGGAGCCGGCGCCGGCGCGGCGGCCTCCGGAACGGCGATCGGAGACCTCTCGGCAGCGATCACGTTTCCGCTCCTTTCCTCAGCTTGCTGTGTTTGCGGCCATAGGAGAAATAGATGATCAGGCCGATCGCCAGCCAGACGATCAGCCGCAGCCAGTTTTCCGAGGGCAGCGAGAACATCAGCAGGAGACAGCTCCCGATCCCCACGATCGGGAGCACGGGCACGAACGGCACGCGGAACGGCCGCTCGGCCTCCGGGTGCGTGCGCCGCATGATGAGCACGGCCGCGCAGACGATCACGAAAGCGAACAGCGTCCCCATGTTGACCAGCATCAGCAGCACGCTGATGGGCAGGAACGCCGTGAGCGAGGCCACGAAGATTCCGGTCACGATCGTCGACTTCCACGGCGTGCGAAAGCGGTCGTGGACCGCGGCGAAGAAGCCGGCCGGGAGGAGGCCGTCGCGGGCGATGGCGAGCAGGATGCGCGCCTGGCTCAGCATCGTCACCAGCAGCACGGAGGTGATGCCGGCGATGCCGGCGAGAGCGATCAGGAACTGGGCCCAGCGCAGACCCACGCGCCGGAACGCGTCGGCCACCGGCGCGTTGATATCAAGCTGATCGAACGGCACCATGCCGGTGAGCACCGCGACGACGCAGATGTAAAGAAGCGTGCAGAGGACCAGCGACACGATGATGCCGATGGGCACGTCGCGCTGCGGGTTCCGGGCCTCCTCGGAGTGGGTGGAGACGGAGTCGAAACCGATGTAGGCAAAAAAGGCCAGAGCGGCGCCGGCGAGCATGCCCACGGGCTTGCCCCCGGCGTCGCTCTGGCCGAGGAGAGTGTGACCAAAAACCTGAAAGCCGGTGAAGCCAAAAGGCGCGAACGGGTGCCAGTTGGCGGTGTTCACGTAGAACAATCCCACACCAATCACGAAGAGGACCGCGGCCACCTTGATCCCCACCAGGGCCGTGTTGACGCTGGCGCTCTCCTGAATGCCGATCACCAGGATGCCCGTGACCAGGGCGACGATCACGACCGCCGGCAGGTTGATGTACGACCCGGTGGCGACCAGGTGGCCGAGCTGCGGATCGTAGTTCACCACCGGACCGGCGATCGCGTGGGGAAGCTTCCAGCCGAAGACGTTGAGGACGCTCTGGAAGTAGCCGGACCAGCCGTCCGCCACCGTCGCGGAGCTGACCGCATATTCGAGGATGAGGTCCCAGCCGATGATCCAGGCAAGCAGCTCGCCCAGCGTGGCGTAGGCGTAGGTATAGGCCGAGCCTGCCACCGGCACCATCGAGGCGAACTCGGCGTAGCACAGCGCCGCGAACACGCAGACGAGCCCGGCCACGGCGTAGGAGAGCGTCAGGGCCGGCCCCGCCGTCTGCCGGGCGACTGCGCCGGTGGAAACGAAGATCCCGGCGCCGATCACCGCGCCGACGCCGAGGCTGGTGAGCTGCACGGGACCGAGCACCCGGCGCAACCGGTTCTCTCCCTTCAGCTCCTCCAGCAGCATACTCAGGGGTTTGCGGGCAAACAGTGGATTGGTTGGCTTCGTCATGGCGGCAGGTTAAGAGAAGGCCCAGGGGCCTCTCTATCCCGCGACCTTCGCGCCGCGATATCTGGAAAATGGAGGTAGGGGGAGGCGTCTCTACAGAACCGTTTTGCGCGGTTGCACCTTGCCAATCCGAATCCCGTCGGCGAGCCGGTACGCATGGTGCGCGGTCACGATCGCTCCGCCCTCGCGCAGCCGGCCGCGCAGACCGTGGACGTGCCGCGCCGCGAGGTTGGTGATCTCGGCCCGGCCGGCCCCCTCCGGTGCGATCCGCGTCCCGACCTCCAGGACGGGGACCCCGTCGCCGCCCCGCAGGCGGTCCTCCACCAGCTCGGTCCAGGTGACCGCCTCCTGGCTCCCCGCCTTGCAGGACAGCCGTGGAAGAAGACGGCCGCCGATCTCGACACCCGGACCGCCGCACCAGACCACCAGGTCCAGCTCGGATTCCACCTCCCGGCGGTCCTCCTCGGTCCTGCCCACCCAGGCGATGGGAGGCGTCTCCCCTCCCCCGATGACCTGGAGGGCCAGGGGAAAGGCGCGGTCGAGCGAGGCCCGCACGACCGGCAGGACCATCTCCTGAAGCTCGCTCTTGTCCATCACGTCGCGCGGATCGAAACCGGCGTCGAGGAGGTCGCGGCCGAAGGTGGCCTCGTAGCCCCGCTTGTTGGAGAGGAACCGGCCGGTGGGCGGATTCTCGGCGAACATCCCCCGCACCGTGGTGGCGAGGTAGATGGACTCCCACCAGCGGTCCGGGGGAATGAAAGCGAGCGTCGAGAGCTGGATGTCCTGGAGCAGCAGGCCGCCCGGGCGGAGCAGGCCGGCGAGAGCCTTGGCGAAGCGGTTGGCGCTCTCGAACACGGCGGCGTCGAGGACGGCGTGGCGGGGCCGGAGAGGCTCCGGCACGTCGCCGTCAAAACGGGCCGCGACCTGCAGGCCGGGATAGCGCTCCAGCCAGCCGGCGGCGATGCGGGTGGTGTCCGGACCCGGCCGGTCCAGGCAGAGCACGGTCGCCTGCGCCACCAAGCCGACGCCGGCCGCCGCCAACACCGCCAGCAATTCCGAGACGTGATGCAGATGGTCCTCGGCCACGACCAGCGGCCGCCGCGCGAAGCCCGTGGCTCCGACCCAGCTCATGCCGGCTACTATACTGAGTCCGGTCATGTCCTCCGATCCCGAACGCACGCGCCGCTGGGGCTCCCGCCTGCTCTTCCTGGGCGTCTTCCTCTTCGCCGTCCTGGTGGCCCTCGCCGCGACGTCCATCCGGCAGGAGTGGCAGCAGCGGATCGGCCAGAGCCGGTCGGACGTCATCTTCCAGCTCGTACAGGGGAAGACCCCGTCGCGGCCCACGGAGACTCCGGGCGCCTCGGCCTGGCTCAACCTCGAGCTGCGGCGCTACCGCGAGCGCATCGCCGACCCGGTCAAGGCGCGGCTCTACGGCGAGGTGGCGGAGTGGCAGGACACGCGCTCGGTGCCGCCGTTCTTCGCCCCCCTGCGCCAGCTCCTGGCGAGCCCCGCCCGCCCGCCGGAGATCGCGGTCCGGCCGCGGCTCGTCTCTCCCGATCCGCTGGGTGATCCGCCCGGCCCCTTCTCCCTGCGCACCCAGAGCTTCCTCGAGCTCGACCGCCGCTGGTTCGCCATCACCCGCCGCACGGCCCTGGACTCACCAGACCTCGCGGACCTCGCGAACCCTTCGAACCGCTTTCTCGCCTTCGCCACACCGCACGTCCTGGCCCTCTCCAAGGAGCTGCCGCAGGTGCTGGCCGAGCACCCCCTGCCGGCGCTGCCGGGGAGCCGCCCGCCGCGGGTGGTGCGTCTCTATGCCCTCTCAGAAGACGGCACGCTCGTCTCTCTACCCATTCCCAATGGCCCGCCCGGCCCCTTCGATCCCGAGGCGAGCCGCCGCGCCACCCTCCTCGAGGGGCGCGGCTTCCGGAGCTCGCCGGAGCGGCCCACGTTCGTCTCCAACGAGTTCTATTTCCGCTTCGACTACGGCACGCCCGAGGACCAGACCTTCTACTCGGGGCTCTACCTCGACCTCGGCGGTCAGGGGCTCGTGGCCACCATCACCGTCCCCCTGCGCGCCGCCGCTGGCGAGCGGGGGCTGGTGGGCGCCGACCTGACGTTCGACATCGACTGGGAGGCCTTCGCCCGCGGCATCGAGCCGCCGATGACGGCCGGCGTCGCCCACTTCACCGCGGCGCCGGCCGGAGCCCATCCCTGGGCGGACATCGCCGGCGGCTTGCCGGGCTCCCGGCCGGCGGCCCTGCGCAACGCCATCTCCGCCCTCGCGGCGCAGCGGCCCGGCGTTGCCGCCGCCGAAAGCACGCCCTACCTCCTCCATGGCGTGGTCGAGGGCCAGGGCGCGGTCGCGGCCTTCCAGGTGGCGGCCACCACCTGGCTCGTGGTGCTGTTTCCCAAGACCCAGTCCCACCAGCCGCTGGTGCCCGTGCTGCTTTCGGCGGTGATGCTGGTGGCGCTCCTGGCGGGCTTCGAGCTCAACCGGCGGCGGGCTGAGCGGGCGCAAGCGAAGGCAGAAGGCGCCTTGGCCGAGAAGCAGAACCTGCTCAACACCATGCAGGTGCCGCTGATGGTCGTGGACCCCAACACGGACGAAGTCGTCTTCGGCAATCAGGCGGCGGAGAACCTGGGCGTGCGTCCCGGCTCCCGCTTCGGCGACATGGTGTCGCCGGACCCACGGGCGCGGGCCCACTACGAGCGCATGCAGGTGGCGAGACCCGAGCCGCGCCGGGCCTACGGCGTGCCGGTGCGGGTGCGGGGGGAGGACGGCGGCGAGGAGGAGCGCTACGCCATCGTCCGCTCGGTGGCCGTGACCGCCCCCATCGAGGCGCTGAAGGCCGACGAGCGGCACCGGCTTGGCGTCCTCTTCGTGCTGGAGCCGGAGGTGGACCTCGCCCTGCTCACCGAGGACTTGGAGGACGATACCCGCCAGGACGAGCGCCGCAAGCTCGCCGGCCTCCTCTCGCACGGCGTGGACGCGCTGATCCGGGTGCTCGCCCACGGCCTGCGGAGCACGACCGGAGCGGCCTCCGACCCGGAATTCGTGGCTTGGCTCGGCGGCTACGTCGACCGCCGGCTGCGCACCACCGCCTGGCTGCTCGACCACTGGGACGCCCGGCCGCCCCTGCCGCCGGACAGCTCCGTGGAGGCCGCCCAGGCGCGGACGACGATCGAGCGCCTGGCGAGCGTTTTCGCCCTGGCGGCCGGGGACGCCGACCTGCGTGCCCGCCTGCACTGGGACAACGGCGTGCTCTCCGAGCGGCCCGCGGGGTCGGCGCCCGTCTTCACGACAGAGATGGACTGGCCGGAGGAGCTCTGGTTCTCGTGCCCGGTGCGCGGGGGTTTCGGCTTCTTCCTCGGCGAGGTGCTGATCAACGCCGTCCGCCACGGCCGGCCGGGCTCGACGCCGGCGTTGCGCATCGCCCTCGACCGGGTGCGCCGGGAGCTCGTCTTCGAGATCGAGAACGACCTCCCCGCCGCGCCCGGCGGCCCCGTCCGCGACCGCAGCGAGTCCTACGGCGGCCGCCGCATTCTCGAACGCCTCGCCCGCCTCTTCGAGTGGCGGGACCTCGCCTTCGAGCCCCGCGCCGGCACCTACCGAGTCACCTGGCGGGTACCCGCCAGCGAGCGGGGGGACCCGCGGCGGGGGGACTGACAAAAAGGACCCACTTGAGCTTCCTAAACAAGCGGTGACAGAGCCGTGTCTCCTCACTCCAGAGATGGGTGGAGGGCCCATGGCCATAGACTACGAGGATTTCGTGCTGCGGATCCTGCCGGACGGAACCGACAAGTTCCGGATTACCGCTGATTCGACGGAGGGCGAGGAACAGGGAGCCCTTGGGCGTGAAGTGGTAGAGGCTCTGGAAAGCGAAGCGAGAACCGGACTGGGGTCTTCTGCGAGTAGACCGATCCGGGAGCTCGACCTCGCGGCGGAGGCGACCATCGTCAGCCCTCAGATCGGAGAGCGCCTCTTCGAGACCTTCTTCCAGGGCGCGATCCGCCAGCTCTTCGCGACCTCCCGAACCGCCGCCCAGGCCAGGGAGCGAGGAGTCCGGGTGAAGATCCGGATCGATCCGCGAGAGCCACGGTTGGCGGGCATATCCGGGTTGCCTTGGGAAACGCTGCAAGATCCCGAGACCGGCCGCTTCCTCAGCCTCGATCGGCTGAATCCGGTGGTGCGTTACCTCGAAGTCTCAGAGCCGAACCGTCCCGTTCCTTTCCGCCCCCCTCTGCGCATCCTGGTAGTGATCGCGAATGCGGAAGCAACGACGCCGCTCGATCTGGACGCCGAGCGCAAAGCGTTGAAGAATGCCTGGCGCTCCGACAACGTCGAGATTTCGTTCCTGGAGAGGCCCACCCTCGACACGCTGCGCCAACACCTCCTCTCCTCCCCTCAGCACGTCTTCCACTTCATGGGTCATGGCGGCTTCGATGATGCCCGAGGCGCCGGCCACCTCCTGTTCGAGACTTCGAGCGGCGCGCCCCAGACGGTCCGCGACGAGGCCCTCGCCACGGTGCTGCGCGGCGAGGGCCGACCGCGACTCGTCGTGCTTAATGCCTGCCAGACCGGCCGGACCTCGGACCAGCCCGGCCGTCATCCCTTCGCGGGAGTCGCGCCGGCGCTGGTCAGGGCAGGCGTGCCGGCCGTGGTGGCGATGCGCCGTGGCATCTCGGACCCGGCGGCCATCGTTTTCAGCAAGTCTCTTTACGAGCGCCTCGCCGCCGGCGATCCGGTCGACGCGGCCGTGGCCGAGGGTCGGATCGCAATGCACAATGGTGATCCCGACTCTCTGGAGTGGGCGACGCCGATGCTGTTCATGCGTCTCCCGGATGGTCATCTCTTCGCTGCGCAGAAGGAGAGCCCAGCCGCCGGCACCACAGAGAGCTCCTTTGAGGTCGGAGATATCGAGAGCCATGAGGAGGTCCTTCTCTTCGGCGAGTTGAACCAAGGCCTGGGAGCTGGCAGGCGCGCCAGCGTCCCCGAGACCCTCCGCACCCAAGTGAAAGCGGGCGACATCAAGAGCGGTAAAGGCGTCTACATCGGCGGCAGGATCAACCGGAGCTGAGCCATGGCGAACCTCACCGAACAGGCGAATCTCGTCCGGGAAACCAAAGGATTCCATCCTGTCCCCGACCACGACTTGGTCGTCTTCCGGAAAGTCGGCGATGGCTTGAAGTTCCAGGAGATCGTCCAGCCGAACCGCATCTTCAAGCCCAGGCTGTTCGAAAGCGCGACCTCTTTCGTGACCTATGCCGTATCCAAGGACGACAGCCTCCGTCACGTCTTCCACCGGGAGTTCGATTACAAGGATCAGACGCGGTCGTTCACGCTGCGCTTCGCCCTGATCTATCAGGTAGCGAATCCGCTGCGTCTCGTCGAGAAGCTGTCGACCGATCCGCTGCTGCGCATCGAGCAGGAGGCTGGGGAGACCTTCCGGGTGGCTCTCCGCCCACTCGATTGGTCGGTCATCGAGGATGAGACTGCGCTGGAACGAGCCACTCTCTTCCAGCAGGCCCCGGATGGGACTGGGACAAGCACCAACCTGGATCTCATCCAGCGTTTTGCCCGCAAGATCGGGATCGAGATCCGCGGCGTCTCGGTCTCCCGGATCCTCCCGGAAGAAGAGCTGCGGGTCGCCAAAGCCAAAAAGAAACTCCACGAGAACAAGGAGATCGAACAGGTCACTCACGAGTACCACGTCCAGCAGGTGGAACACAAGCAACAGATCACAGGGCTCGACGACGGACAGAAGGTGCGCAGCACCATGGCGACCGCCACCGCCAACGTCATCACCCGCGCGGCCGGCGAGATCCGGACCTTCAGCGAAGTCCGGCAAACCCTGCCCGACCTCCAGGCTATCAAGGCCGGCCTCCAAGGTCTCACCACGAGCGGCTCGCCCGTTGCATCCGCGGGCACCGGATTCCTGCCGCCGGCGGCGGTGCAGCAGTTGCCCGCCCACGTCGCGATGAGCGGGAGTCTCGGCGGTCTATTGTCCCGGACCTTGGAGTTGGTGAGCGGCCTTGTATGCGGGCCCGAAGACAAACGGCGCATTGCCTCGGCCGCTCTGCATCTGGTCGCCGAAGCGCTCCGCGGAAATGAGGCCGAGGAGGCCGTGGCGCAGCGCTACTCCGAAGCCCTGGGGCAGGAGATGAGGAAACTCTTCCGCGAGCTGAGCGATGAACAGACGCAATTCCTGCGGCGGCTGCAGGACAGCGGTAGATTAAAGGGCGAATTGGCCTGAGGGAATGGGCGTCATGGCAGACAAGCCGAAACTAGATCCGAGCTCAAACCCCGTCCTTCCCGAGAAGCTGACGGACGAAGAGGAGCGCGTCAAGCTACCGCACCACGACGAAGCCGGAGAGAAGAAAAAGGGCGAAGACGACTGGAGGGTCGAAGCCAACATCGGCAGTGTCGAGGGCGGGGCTGATATCGCTCAGACGATCAATAAGACCGTTAATATCAACCGGGCAGAGGGGAAGGAGCGAAAACGTCTCCAACCCGAGGACTTCAAGCGATTCTCCCCTGAAGACCTGGAACGCGAGAACGATGAAATCATTCACCCCGATCTCGAACCTCTGATCCAGCGATTGAGGGAGCGGCGCTTCCTGTTCCTGATTGGAGGTCCGGAGAGCGGCAAAGCTACCATCGCGCGCACGCTCGCCCTCCGGCTCGGAGACGGAAAAACTCGTGGGGTGCTCTTTTACTCCAGCCCTGTGGATCGAGGAACTGAAATTTCTTTTCAGGAGCTCGCTGAGTCTCCCAGTTATCAAGGCAGGTTAGTGATCTTCAAGGACGCTTTCGCCAAGAAGAGTATCGACCTCAACCGCTTCGCCAGCGAGTTGAACGAGGCCGAGGCGGCCCGCTACTCGCGACGACTGGCGGAGAACCGAAGCTTCCTGTTGTTCACTTCGGACGCCGACCAGATCGAAAACCGCGAAAGGCTGAGCAGCCT
The DNA here is from genome assembly GCA_021154885.1 of Thermoanaerobaculum sp. Lineage (GTDB taxonomy): Bacteria > Acidobacteriota > Thermoanaerobaculia > Multivoradales > UBA5704 > DATARR01. The sequence continues at coordinate 79,502 of JAJKHS010000143.1, read as the reverse complement.
TGGCCTCCTGTGCGAATTGGCTCCTATACCCGCCGACCTTCTTGTCGAGGGTTTGCAATCCAAGGTTGAACACCTGTTGAGCTCACGCCCCGAAGCCGAAGAGCATCGTGCCCAGATCCGGTCGCTCCTCGAGGCCGAAGGGGAGCGGATCGCTACCAAGCTTGGAACCATGCCCCGGATCACGCGTTTCGTCCAGGAGCTGCTGCTGATGGTGGCGAAAGGCTCCCTTTCCCTCGACGAGGCTCTGGATCGCGTCGACGATCTCGGACCCTGGTTTCTCAAAAGCCTCGCCGAGGATTTCGCGGCCTGGAGCTACGTTCTGGCCTTGACTCTGTGCCACGCGACGGCTGCGTCTTCCGAGAGGGTCGCTTGGATCGACTTCGACCAGCTCCGCCAAGTCCTGACCCGTGTTCTGCATCGCGAGTTGAGACGCAAGCCTGGAGAACGCAACCCGAGTTGCCTTTGCGGCGAGGAAGAGTTGCGCCAAGTCGCAGCGGCCGAGATTGATCAAGCCAGCGGCGGCGAAGCCTGCGCCATCCGATTTCGGGAGAAGTTCTATCCGGTCCGTCTCTGGAAGAGCCTGCTGGGCCCGGGTCGCCAGATCCTGGGAGCGCTCATGCCTGCCCTGCGCGACCTCCTGCGCTCCCCTGTGCCCTCCTTGCGCATCACGGCGGCGAGGGCGCTCGGGAGGATCGCCGAGTTGGATCCCTACGGGCTGGCAATGCCGCTGATCTGGGGGCCGCCAGGCGACGACCGCCAGCTTCGTGCCAGGATCCTCGGCCAGTTTCTCCAAGGTGTTCTCGGAAGCAATGCGAGTAGCTATAAGGCTCTCTGCCTCCGCGAGCTCCGTGCGACTCTGTCCAATCACGATCTGGAGAGAACCTGCACAGGTATCCTCTGCCTGAGCGAGATCGGAGCGGCCGATCCGAGCCTGGCCTTTCAGGAAATCAGGAGAGTGTTGTCCACCCGACTCGCTCCCCGCTTCGAGGACCTCGGGAAGATATATCGGCGGGTGGAGTTGATTGAGAGGGCAGCGCGGAATCCGGCAGACACGACGGAGGCGCTGAGCGCGCTGCTGAGGCTCCAGACGGGAAACATCGCTCCCCTGCTCAGCGACAGAGAGCAAGAGATCCTCGAATCGGTCTACATAACCCTGACCGATCTTTGCCTCTTCTACGACGACTCCGCGATGGCGCTGGTCGATCGCTTGAGTGAATGGAGCCAGAAACCGGACGAGCCCCTGGCTCACCTGGTCACGCTCGTCGCCCTGAGTCGCGACGGACTGATCGACATTCTCAACAGTTTCAAAGTGGATATGACCAGGGGAAATGAGCTCGAGGCAGACGAACGCGAAGGATGCAGTGCCATCCTCTATTGGGCCTGGAGGCTTGGGGGCGACGCGACGCGAAGATTGGGCAAGTTTTTCGAAAATCTCTACTCTCGCACCTCGCCGTTTCCCGGCATCCTCCGCCAGGCTCTGCGCAAGAGGTGGCTCAGCGCACTGAAGACCTGGGCCCGGCAGGCGTGCTCTGCCGTTGCCTGCCGTGGAACGGTCATCGATCTATTCGACGGCCTGATCTCGGCCGAGAGCCCGGAGGTCCGGCAGGAGGTCCTGCATCTCCTCAAGTTCGATCCCGACTTCGCCAAGCCGGGCTCCGACCTCGAAGCGCTCGCCATCGAGATCATCACCCGCACACCGGCCGCCCCTCGCCTGCTTGCCGCCCTGGCAGGAGACTAGCCCGGATTTTCACCGCAGTTCTGCTTGGGGACTGCAAAGGAAGAGTGCGGAAGGTCACATAGAGCTCCAGGCTGTACGTGCCTCCCGCCTGCGCGACTGAAGCCGCCTCACTCGTGCTTGAGATCGATTTCCAGAATGACCGGCTTGCCACTGTGAGTGACGCCGTAGGTGCCGATCTCCGACGCCTTCCGGGTCTCCGTCTCGATCACCAGGTCCTTGCTTCCCCGCTGCTTCTCCGCCGTCTGCAATACCGCCTCGGTCGTCTTCGAATCCATGGCCGGGCCGATCGACAAAGAGTCCACGTCGGCTTTGCTCTTGGCGAAGACGGCCAGCAACCGCTCGGTGCCAGGGCGATTGTCGAAGGTGAACCAGGCCGAGTCGTCGGGAAGCACGCGATCCTGGTCCGCCTCCAGGTTGGTATCTGTCAGCCGCTTTTCGACGTCCGGAAAGAGGAAAGTCGCGTTACCGGAGGAGCCGAGCATCATCAGAGCGATCTGGCCCTCGGCGTTGCTGCGGAAATGGAGCCGGATCCGCTCTCCCGACCGGAAGATCCGCTGATTCGTCACCTGGGTGCCGGGCTGTCCCTTGGCTCCCTCCAACTCGATCCAGTAGCTGAGGCCGAGGACCTTCTGGGCTGCGGGGTTTAAGACGTTTTGCACCGGTCGGCGCGCCGAGGAACCACCCGTCGCGACCGAGCTCGCGGCGGAGCGTTTGCCGCCCGATTTTCTAACCGGCGCTTTCGCCGGAGCGCTGTTCGACAAGTGGTCGCCCGCCGGATTATAAAACAGTTCCTTGGCACCCGGAATAGGTGCTTCGGCTCCGTTCGCCACGCCGCTCCACAGGAGTGCGGCGAGGAGAGTCAAACCATATGCTCGCATGTCCGGACCTCCTCGTTGAGACGTTTATCGGCCTTTGAACTCAGCGGCCCGCCAAGGCGAAACGCCCGGGCGGTGTCCGCTGCAGCGGAGTCAGGCGGCTCAGTCGCCTGCGACCCGCGTCTCCGGCTGGACAGGCTCGAAACCATTGAGCCGCCGCACTAGCTTAACTACTCTTGATATCACCACGCTCAAATCGATTCGCGGTCGCCCAGCCAAGAGCCTCGGTAAGGCCTGCTGCCGTGGCAGCATTTATCGCGTTGCCGATTCCAGGAATCCACCCGACCAGGATCTGCGACACTGCGCGACCTACTGTAGCGGCAACACCCGTGTAGATCACTCCCTTGGCGGCTGATTCGGTGAGATGGACATCGAACACTTTGCCCAGCGCAATGACCATTGCGACCTGAATGGGAATCAGGGCAATGTGATCCGCCACCGGAAGCTGGGCAAGGCCAGCGCCGACGCCGGCGGCAGCGGTTGAAGCTCCATGAATTATGACGTGGCAGTTTTCTTTTTGCGAGGATGTCACACTTCCTCCTTGACTCGAGACCGCACGGCTCAACTGGATAGGTAGGCAAACTATGATTCATCATCAATGGATTTCGTCCAAGCTCAGAGGCGCACACGGAACGAGACTCATATGTGGCACTGGAGACGTTCATCCCTTCTTCGGTGCTTTCCTGGCCGGCTTGCCCTTGCCGGCGTCCTTCCCTTTGGCGGCGATCTCCTGGATGCGCTTGATGAGACCGGTGCTCACCTTGGCCTGGGAGAGCTCCACCAGCCCTTTGGGCGAGACGTCGAAGTTGCAGTGTGGTGCCGCGTTGATGGAGTTGGCGATGATCTCCTCAGGCAGACCCGACTGCACCATCTGGATCACCGCCGCGTTGTCCACGGCATCGCTCGCCCCCGCCGGACGGTCGAGAGCCTTGGCGCCCTCGGCCATCGCTGCGGATTTCGCGGCCACTTGCATCTTCTCGTAGCTCTCCCGGAACTCCTTGATCCGGCGGTAGTCCCCCAAAGCCTGTTTGACGCGGTCGAGCGGCGCGGCGGCGGTCTTGCCGAAGAGGCTCTGATAAGGCTTGGAGAAATACTTTTCTCCAGGGTTGGTCTCGATGGCGTGATTGTAGAAGCCGGCCGCCTGCTCGAGATATTTGAGGGTGGTGTCCGGATCGTCCGCGGCGTAGCCCAGCGCCTCGTAGGCCGTGCCCAGAGCGTATTGGCGGTAGGACTCCTCGTTCGCTTTGGGATTCTCGGACAGCCCGGACAGCGCTTCGAGGTACTTGCTCCACAGGCCGTTCTCGCCGAGCGGCAGGTAGGTCTCGAGGCTGCTCTTGGGCAGCAGGACCCCGATCTTCTCGCGCGTGGGAGTCAGCCGCGGGACGATCTTGTTCACCACCGCCTCCGCTCCCGAGCTCTCGAGGCTGAACTTTTCGGGCGCGCCGGAACCCTCCCGATAATCCTGCCTCAACTCGTAACGCACGGTGTCGGCGTCGAGGCTGGCGCCTTTCACCAGATCGTTCACCTTGTAGGAGGCGCCGAAGGCGTAGGAGACGGTCTTGTAGTTGACCATCACGTCATAATCCTGGTAGACCGGCTTGCCCTTCCCATCCTTGCCGACCTGGCGCCGCTCGACCTCACGGCGCTGCGACGTGCTCTCACTGTAGTCGTTCTGGAGGACCGTGACGTCGACGAGGACCTCGGGCTTGGCCGCGTCCGCGGAGAGCCGGCTGTCGGCGCTGATCAGCGAGCTTTCTAGCTGACTGCGGATCTTCTCCGCCAGAGCCTGGTTTGCGGGATCCTGGCACGTGGTCTTGACGTTGATCCGGGTTCCCATGAGAAAGACTTTCGGCGGGCTCACCCGAACCAGCGTCGCCGTCTTCTTGGTCCAGCCGAAGTCCGCGCCCGCGGGAGCCGCGGAGAGGCAGAGTCCCAGGGCGATGAGAGCCGATGTAATGAAGCAAAGTGGGTTTTTCATGGCGATTCTCCAAGCCTTTCAGATCAGGGGTTCCCTGAGGAGCCGACGGTCGAAACGCCGATGCGGACGTCGCCGCGGCCATCCTCGGGTAGGATTTGAGGGTGCTGCGGTGCCCCTTTGTCCTTGAGCACGGCGGCCGGAACCTCGCGCGACAGGACGTCGAAGACCTGTCGCACGGTGGGCGGCTCCGAGCCGGCCTTGAGCGCGTTGATCAGGTAGTATGTGAAATAGCCGTTGTGAAGCGTTTCGCTCTCGAACGAGCGCTCCGAGGATTTGCTGGAGGTGACGACGTAGGTTCCCTCGCCCGAGAGGAACAGGCGGGCCGTCTTGTCGTCGATCCCGCGTCCGTCTTCGATGAACAGCCCTTTGGCCCCTGGCTTGGCCTGGCCGCTGTAGCAGGTGTCGAGGAAAGCGACTTTGCGCCGCGCCTTGATGAGCGCGACCTTGCGCGAGAAGTCCTCATATTCCAGGGCGTCGATGAAGAGGCTCTTGCGGGACGTGTCGTAGGTGACGATATAGCCCACACCTTGCAGTGCCGCGTCCTCCTGGTGGGGTGAGCCATGGCTGCTGAAGTAGAGGAAGACCAGGTCGTCCTCTTTCGCCTTGCCAATGAGATCGTTGAGAGCACTGAGGATGTTGGCCCGCGTGGCCTGCTCGTCGGTCAGCAGGACGACGTGCGCGGGATCGAAGCGGCCATATTTCGGATCCTTGAGCACGGCGGCCAGGTCGCGGGCGTCCTTGGCGGGGAATTGGAGGGTTGGAATGTCGGGATCCTTGAATTTCCCGATCCCGATCACCAGGGCGTATTTGTCCCGAACATGGCTGGGCAGCGGCACCGGCGCCTGAGTCGCGCCGCTCGCTCCCGATCCGCACTCAAGTCTTTTGACACCGTTGAGAACCGCCTGATCGCGATAGAAGCTCGCCTTCTTGTCCCCGAGCGCCACGGCGCTGCAGTAAGCGTGTTTCCAGGCATCGCCGAGTGCGGCGCAGAGTCCGGTCGCCGTCTTCATCTTGCTGAGGATGGCGGCGTAGTCGGGATGCCCGGCCTCGACCATCGCCTGGGCGTCGGCAACCATGGACCGCGCCTGCGTGCAGTTCGGGCTCTCGGCCACCGCCGGGACGGCTGCCGGCAACAGGACCAGGATGAGAATCACCAGGGCGCGCTTGGTCATGACCTTCCTCCCGGCTGCGCCGCCAGATCGCGGACGCGGGGATCGTCGAGGAGCCCGCGCAAGGCGGGGTCGCGGCGCAGGTCGTCGACGGCCGGGTCACGGCGGCGGCGGCTCCCAGGTTGGCCCAGGCCATGGGGCTCTCCGGGTCTGCCACGGTGGCGCGGAGGAACTCGCGCCGGGCCTCCTCGTAAAGGCCCTGGCTCGCCAGCGTCTCCCCCCGGCTCACAGCCAGCGCAGCCTCCTGAATCACGCCCGGCGCGGGAGCGCGGGTTTGCGGTGTTTGTGGCGGCGGGCTCGTTGGCGTGGTCACGACAGCGGGAGTTGGTGCGGTCACGACGGCGGGGGGCGGAGAGGAGTGGGGCCGCAGAAGCAGGACGACGATGACGGCGAGCACGAGCACGACTCCGCCGGCCACCAGCGCCAACCAGGCCTCCCACTTCGTCCTGACCACCAGGGGGTTCTTGCAGGCAGGGCAGACGTCACCCGCGTCCACCGGCATCCCGAACCGCTCACATTCGCGCTGTTCGCAGCGTCTCTGGACCACTCTCGTCAGGGCTGGCATCGCCTTCCGCCTCCTTGCTTCTCACAGCGCAAGACACGGCTGGCCTGAAATCGGGTGAGTGGCAGCGCGGTTTGGACCGGCGACGGCCGGGTGGTAGGCTCCTCCCTGATTACCGGGAGTCAGGATGAAGCAGTTCTCTCTTCTGAATGCCAACGCCCTCGGAATCGCGGCCCTCCTCGCGATCACCCACCCCGCGTCGGCTCTGCCCCCTAAGACCGACGCCTGGGTCGAGGTCCGGACAGCGAACTTCACGCTGTTCAGCGAGGCCGGCGAGAAGGACACCCGCCGCGTGGGCGCCGACCTCGAACGGCTGCGCGACGCGTTGTCGCAGCTCTCGCCGGGACTGGCCCTCGACGCTCCGGTTCCGACCTGGATCTACGTCTTCAAGAACGCGGGCTCTTTCCAGCCCTACCAGCGGCTGTACGAGGGCAAGCCCCGGGATTCCGGCGGCTTCTTCATGTCGCGCTCGCAGGGAAATTACGTGGCGATCGACGGCAATCATCGAGGCAACCAGACGGCCCTCGTCTACCACGAGTACATCCACTACGTGACCCGGAACGCCAACCTGCCGCTGTGGCTGAACGAGGGGCTCGCCGAGTATTACAGCACCTTCGAGGTGGACAAGAACGAGGCCCTCGTCGGTCTGCCCATCGCCGAGCACGTGGGCTGGCTGCGGGAGAACCCCTGGATCCCCCTCCCCGAGCTTTTCGCGTTGGACGAGAATTCGAAGGAGTACAACGAGAAGGCGCGCCGCGGCGCCTTCTACGCCGAGTCCTGGGCCCTGACCCACTATCTCCTCGCCGGCAACCCGCAGCGCCGTGGCCAGCTCCTCGACCTCCTCCGCCTGGACAAGGCGGGGACCTCCGGCAAGGAGGCGTTCTCGAAGATCTTCGGCAGCGATCCCGCAGCCCTGGAGCGGGAGGCGCACACCTACGTCAAGAGCTTCACCTTCTCGTATACCCGCAACCCGATCCAGCCGGAGGCGAACCTCGCCCTGGAGGTCCGCCCCATGGCCTGGCCCGACGTCCTCTTCCGCCTCGGCGACCTGCTCGCCAACCTCGGTCCCGAGCACCGTGCCGCCGCCGAGGAGCACTTCCACGCCGCCCTGGCGGCGCGGCCGGACTACGGCGCCCCTCTCAGCGGTCTCGGCTATCTCGCGGAGCTCGCCGGTCGCCCGCAGGACGCGCGCCCCCTCTACGAGAAGGCCGCGAAGCTCGCGCCGGACGATTTCATCGTCCAGTACCGCTACGCCCAGAGCCTGCTGGACGACCCTGCTCCCGGCTCGCTGCGCACAGCCCGCGCCGCTCTGACCCGGGCCGTCGCCCTGCGGCCCGATTTCGGCGAGGCCTGGGCCCGTCTCGGCTACACCTGGCAGGCCGAGGAGTCGCTGGACGAAAACGTCGTCCACGTCCTGGAGACGGCTCACCGGCTCCTCCCCACCCGCATGGACGTCGCGCACAACCTCGCCGTGGCCTATGCCCGCACCGGACACCGGGCCCAGGCTGAGGAACTCATCGAGCACGTCCTCGCTCCCCAGGCCGATCCCGACGTGGTGATCGACGCCCGCGAAGCCCTGCTGGACGAGGAATACCGCCACGCCGAAGAGCTGGTCACCCAGGAGAAGGTCGCGGAGGCGCTCCCCCTCCTGGAGCGGGTGCGCGACGCCACGCGCCGGCCCGAGCGGCGCCGCACCCTCGAGCTGCGGATCGACGAGATCCGCAAGGCGCTGGACTTCAACCACTTCGTCGAGCGGTACAACCAGGCGGTCGAGCTGGTCAACCGGGGCGACGTCCAAGGCGCCGTCGCCATCCTGGAGCCCCTGGCGGATACTGTCCGCGACCCCACGCAGGCCGAGCAGGCCCGCAACCTCCTGCAGAGGCTCAAGCCGCCCGCGAAGCGGAAAGGCCCTCGCGTTTGATTTAAACTGTCAGTAAATGTCCGAGACGAAAACCGGGTTGACCGTCGAGGTGCCGGCGTGGGGAGGACTGCCGGGGAACGGAGAGCGCAGGCACCGCGCCCGTTCGCGCATCCCTGCGCTGACCATCGTCTATCACCCGGAGGTCCGCCGGGTGGGCGAGCGCGCGCTGCTCGACGGGCTGATGGAGGGCAAGCCCGTCCAGCTCTCCCGCCTGGAGCCCGGCTTCGCGCCTCCCGGTCAGGCGGACCGCCGCCCGCTGAGCGACCGGCACCTCAGCCGCTCGCCCCTGGTGCTGAGCCCCGTTCGCGAGGACGGCGCCATCCAGCTCTCGCTGGGCGAGAGCCGCACCCGGGCCTTCGCCGACGGCGCTCTGGTCTACGAGCCGTACGTCTTCACTCCCGAGGACGTCGAGCGCGGCATCGTCCTCGAGCTGGCGGACCGGATCGTCCTGCTCCTGCACACGCTCCCCGCGACGCCGATCCCAACTCCCGAGCGCTTCGGCCTCATCGGCGAGAGCGAGGGCATCCTGCGCATCCGCCACGAGATCCGCCGCATCGCCGATCTCGAGGTGCCCGTCCTCCTGCGGGGGGAGACGGGGACCGGCAAGGAGCTGGTGGCCCGTGCCATCCACCAGGCCAGCCGGCGGCATGGCGGCCCCTGCCTGTTCGTCAACGTGGCCGCCATCCCGGCGTCGCTCGCCGTTTCCGAGCTGTTCGGCTCGGCCCGGGGCTCGTTCACCAGCTCCGTCCGCGACCAGGCCGGCTATTTCCAGCGCGCCCACGGCGGCACCCTGTTCCTCGACGAGATCGGCGAGGCCCCGTCTGAAGTCCAGGTCCTGCTGCTGCGCGTCCTCGAGACCGGCGAGGTGCAGCGGGTCGGCGGCCTCGAGCCCCAGAGGGTGGACGTCCGCCTCATCGCGGCCACGGATGCGGACCTCGAGCGGGCCATCGAGGAGGGCCGTTTCCGCGCCCCTCTGCTCCACCGGCTGGCGGGCTACGAGATCCTCGTCCCGCCCCTGCGCGAGCGGCGCGACGACTTCGGACGGCTGTTCTTCCACTTCGTGCGCGCCGAGCTCGCGGCCGTCGGCGAGGAATACCGGCTCGATCCGCCGGGTGAGGAGGACAAGCCGTGGCTGCCGTCCTCGGTGGTGGCGCGTCTGGCGCGCTACCGCTGGCCCGGCAACGTGCGACAGCTCCACAACGCCGTGCGCCAGCTCGTCATTGCCAGCCGCTCCTTCGACACGGTGCAGATCGGCCCCCAGATCGAGCGCCTGCTGCGCGAGCCCGAGCCGCCGCCGTCCACGCCGGTGGAGGCCGCGCCGGCCGCTCCGGAGCCCGAAGCGCCGGAGACCGCTCCCCGGCGGCGCCGGCCCGCGCCGGAGGACTATCGCTCGCCCTCCGAGGTGACCGAGGCCGAGATCCTCGAAACCCTGCGCGCCTGCCGTTGGGAGGTCAAGCTGGCCGCCCACCTCCTGGGCATCTCGCGCCCCTCGCTCTACCTGCTCATCGACAAGTTCCCCGGCGTCCGCAAGGCGGCGGACCTCACCGCGGAGGAGATCCTGAAAGCCCGCGAACAGCTCGCCGGCGACCTCGAAGCCATGGGCATGCACCTGGAAGTCTCGAAGAAGGGTCTTCAGCAGCGGATGAAGCAGCTCGGGATCGAGTGAGCGATTGGAAAAAGCCGAGAAGCACAATCAGAAAAAGGACGATCAGGATCTCGGGTACGCCTACCTGACTACCCCCGCAACGCCAGCGCCAGGATCCCCGGCAGCTTCGCCGGCGACGGCGCCGCTTCGAACTGGCTCAGCTTCGGGGCGAGGAGGTGGGCCGTCTTGTGGGTGGCGAACCAGACGGGCTTGGGGAAGACCCGGAAGGGCGCGCGCACGACGGTCTTCTGAATCCGGTCGAACATCAGCGTGTTGTGCACCCAGCCGGTGCCAGACTTGATGTCCTGCGACGTGTGGCCGGGGAAGCCGCCCCAGGGTGTGACCACCAGACCGTAACCCACGGCCGCCCAGTGGTTGATGGAGACAGTGCCGTAACGCAGGTTGGCGATGGCGCGGTCGACGGCCCGAGCCACGTCCGGGTCCTCCAGCGACGCGGGGTGGACGATGAGGGTGACGTTGAGCGTTCCCCACAGAGTGCCGTTGCAGAAGGCCACGGCCTTGTCGACATACTCCGGGACGGTGGTGGCCTCGAGGGCGGTCTCGCCGAAGACGCCGCAGAAGGCCTCGGTGGTGAAGCAGACGTCGTCCTTCTTCGCCGGGTCGAGGCCGGGGATGAGCACCCAGGGGAGCTTGTCGCCGGCGCGGGTGCCGAAGATCTCGGCGGTCTCCGGATGGGCGGCGAGAAAGGTTTCGAAACGGTCGACGGCGCCGGGATAATAGGCTTTGCGCACCGGCACCTGGGCGAGGACCTCGCGCGTCCTTGCCAGCAGGGCCTGCCGCTGCGGCCAGGCGGCGTGCTGCACGATCACCCGGCCGGCGTTGCAGTTGAAGCCGGCGTTGTTGGTGAGCATGGTGGCCAGGTTCTGGGCATGATAGGCGAGGTCCCCCTCGCTCCACGGGCCGGGCACCACGATGACGCCGCTGACATTGCCGAGCTCCGCCGTGAACCGCTTGGAGATCAAGGGCTCACCCGCGCCTTTGCGCCGCTTCCCCTCCTCGCCGGGGCCGAAGACGATCGCCTCGTAGGTCTTGTCCGAGCCGGTGATGTGGATCTCGTCCACTCCGGCGTGGCCGCAGAGGTAGGCTCCCTCCTCGGCGCCGCCGTAGACGACGCGGAAGAAGCCGTGCTCGACGAGCGGCTGGAACGCCTCCTCCAGCAGCGGCCCCAGGAAGACGTTGACGGGGTGGGTCTTGAGCACCACCACCTGGTCTTCGACGAAGAGCTTGTAGAGGGCGTCCATGGGGCCGATCGAGGAGACGTTGCCCGCGCCCAGCACCAGCGCGACCTTCCCCTGGCGTACCGGCGCGTGATAGGCCACGGCCTGGGTTTCGGGGAGGCTCTGCTCCGTCACGCCCGGCTCCATCCAGACGTCGGCGGTGACGCCGGCGTAGAAGATGCGGTCGTAGAGGTCGAGCGGGAAGATGCGGGCGAACACCTGGCCGTCCGGACGGGTGCGCACGGCCCCTGGGATGCGGGGCCGGCCGTGGGTGTCGATGTCCAGCAGCGACTCGCGCAGCAGGCGCAGGTTGCGCAGGATGAAGTAAGGGCCCACCAGGGCCTCTTCGCCGGAGCCGGGGTGGTTGGGGTCGAGCCCCTCGGCCTCCACACCCAGGGCGGCCCAGCGGTCCGCCACGGCGGCGAAGCGGCGGGAGAGCTCGGCGAGGAGCGACAGCCGTTCCTGAGGGCTGACGGCTGTCCAGGCGCTCTTGTTCGCCTGCAGGGCGGCCACCGCCGCGTCCATCTCCGCGCGGGACGAAGCGCGGGCGGCGCCGGTGACGATTTGGGGGGTGACAGGGGTCATGGAGAGTCCCTCCGGGCTTGGCGGGTGTCGCGGATCAACATAGCACGGGGCCGCGCGCCCGCCCGAAACCCTCACCCCGGCGCCTTGGGCATCACGATCCACAGCACGATGTAGGCGATGGTTCCCGGGAACGCCGCCGAGGCGATGGAGACGACGACATAGCCGATCCGCACCAGGTTGGGGTTCCAGCCCAGGTAGTCGGCGATGCCGCCGCAGACCCCGGCGATCAGCTTGTGTTGGCGCGAGCGATAGAGAGGCATGGCGCTTCCTCCTCAGACGTCTCCCATCTCCGATGCAAGCTCCTGGCCCGCCCCGTGCCGCGCCGCCACGATGGCGGCCGTGAGCAGACCGCAGACGGCGCCGAAGATCACGATCCCCAGCAGGGTGAGCCATCCACTGTTCCCCTGCGGATGGACGAGCGTGGCGAGCGGCGTCAGGAGGTCGAAGGCGCCGCCCTTCTTCGCCGCTTCCAGGGCGCTCATCAGCGCCACCGTGAAGGCGCCGAAGGTGAGGCCAACGACTCCGCCGAGGAGCCCCTTCAAGGCGAGCGCGCCGGAGGTGAGGGGCTCACGGAGGCGCGGCGGCTCCACCTTGAACTCCGGCTCGCGGGCGGTGAAGGGGACGAAGCGGGCGAGCAGGATCAGCCCCGGGATGCCGGTCGGCAGCGTCGACCAGAAGAACGCCTCCCAGCCGATGGCATGGACGAGGAAGCCGCAGATGGGGCCGGAGACGATGCGCGGCAGTCCGAAGAGACTGGAGAAGAGGGCGTACTGGGTGGCCGAGAAGCGCTTCTGAGTCATCCGCATCAGCAGCACCAGGAAGGCGCCGCTCGCGAGGCTGCTCGCCAGCGTCTCGAAGCCGAAGGCGGCCCACATCATCGGCCGGTTCGGCCCCGGCTGGTGGGCGAGGATGGCATAGCCGGCGTTGGCGAAGATCTGGATGAAGCCGAAGACCCACAGCGCCCGGCCCAGCCCCAGCGGCGTGGTGAGCAGGCCGCCGATGAAGGTGCCCACGACGTTGACCACCAGGCCGATGACGAACAGCACGAAGCCGCGGTCGAAGTCGCTGTACCCCTTGTCGATCAGGAACGGCCGCTGCAGCGCCTGGACGAGGTTGTCCGCCAGCTTGTAGAGAAGGACGAAGGCGAGGATCTCGAGCGCCCGATGACGGGAGAGGAAACCGAGGAAGGGGTACCAGACGGCCTCCTTCAGGGTCCTGGGAGCAATGGCGGCATCCATTGGATCGGGCGCCTTCCAGAGGACCACCAGTATCGGCAGATAGAGGCAGGCGAGGAAGACGTTGACCGTCTGCCATCCCCACAGCCCCGCGAGCCAGATGGAGATGCTGCCGGCGAGCTGATAGCCGAGGCGCCAGAGCGCGTTGCGGGCCCCGGCCGCGACCGCCTGCTCGTCCGGACGCAGGACGTCCACGGCATAGGCGTCGATGGCGATGTCCTGGGTGGCGCCGGCAAAGGCCATGGCGAGGGCGAGGGCGCCGACCACCCAGGGGGTCTGCGGATGATTGCCGAGCCCGGCGAGGCAGAGGGCGCCAAAGAAGAGGGCGATCTGGGCGATGGCGGCCCAGCCGCGGCGGCGCCCGAGCGGCGGCACGAAGCGATCCATCAACGGCGACCAGAGGAACTTGAACGTCCACGGCGCCTGGGCCAGGGTGAACAGGCCCACCACCCGGATGTCGACCCCCGACTTGCGCATCCAGTCCGGGATGGCGACCCAGATCAACCCCAGGGGCATCCCCGAGGCGAACGACATCAGCGTCACCGAGGCCGTCCGCCACGAGGTGAACGCCCCGCGAAGGCTCTGAAGGGTGCCGGGTCGCTTCGGCGGTGGATTCGGCGGGATGGTCAAACCGGGCCTCTCCTGTGGCTGGGCATCTCAGCTCTCCTCGTTTCGGTAGAATTCCAGAACCGCCACGTCGGCTACGTCCTGGGGACGCCCCACGGCCTTCTTGTTCCGGATCAGGTCGTCCTTCCCGAGGAAACAGACCGTCACTTTGTTCACCTCGGCTTCCATGCGCCCCGCCCAGGCGTCCTCGAAACCCACACCTTTAATGGAGGTCAGGAGGTCGACTCGATGAGGAGGATACCCGAGTTGCACGAACTGACCGGGCGCCAGGAAGTCCTCGGCCTTCAGTCCGACACTGCCAAAGCCGAAGTCGGCGAGGGCTTGGAGGAGCCGCTCGACGTTGTCCGGGGCGGGCTCAATCCAGATGTCGATATCCTTGGTGGTGCGGGGCCGGGCGTGAAAGCAGAAAGCATAGCCGCCGACGACGAGAGCTCTAACCTTCCTCTCGTTTAACAATTCGAGCAACTCTGCGAAGTCCTTCGGCAGAACCTTCAGCCCCCCACGCCTCGAGGCGAAGCTCTTCGAGCGCCCTGAGGCGTTCGATTGGCGTCGTCTGTCGCCAGAACTCGCGGTCGGCTTTCGCCTCTTCTTCAAAGGAGTTCCCCTTTCGGACCCAGATCTTCATGGCTGAATTCTAATGCCAACCTGTGGGAAGAGGGATGGGCACGCCCCATGCTATGTTCCCCGCGGCGGGGGAGGGCGATCATGCTGCGGCGTATCCTCAACAAGAATCAGGACGAGCTCCTGGCGGAGAACCGCCGGCTGCTGGCCGATCTCCAGCAGGCCCTGGCGCGGTTCGACGCCGCGGCGGAGGACCAGGAGACCCTCAAGCGGTCCGCCCTGCAGCTCGACGAGCTGTTCCTCCTGGTCGTCGCCGGCGAGTTCAACGCGGGCAAGAGCGCCTTCATCAACGCCCTCCTGGGGAGCCGGGTACTGGAGGAGGGGGTCACTCCCACCACCACCAGAGTCCACGTCGTCAAGTACGGTCCGGCCGTGGACCGCATCCCCCTGGAGGCGGCGCTCGACGTCATCACCGCGCCGGTGGAGCTGCTGCGCGACATCAACATCGTCGACACGCCGGGCACCAACGCCATCCACCGCGAGCACGAGGCGATCACGCGGGAGTTCGTCCCCCGTTCCGACATGGTCCTCTTCGTCACCTCCGCGGACCGCCCGTTCACCGAGAGCGAGCGCGCCTTTCTCCAGGGCATTCGCGACTGGGGGAAGAAGATCGTAGTGGTGATCAATAAAATTGACATCCTGGAGACCGAGGAAGATGTGGCCCGCGTCGTGGAGTTCGTCTCCGAGAATGCCCGCACCCTGCTGGGCGCGTCTCCCGAGATTTTCCCCGTGGCCGCCCGGCTGGCCCTGCGGGCCAAGGAGTCCGGCGACGACGCCCTCCTCGCCCGCAGCCGCTTCGACGCCCTGGAGCGCTACGTCGTCGGCACCCTGGACGAGAAGGAGCGGGTGCGGCTGAAGCTCCTCAACCCCCTGGGCGTGGGCGAGCACCTGGCAGGCAAGTACCTGGAGGTCGCGGAGGGACGTCTCGGCCTGCTCAAGGAGGACTTCGCCGCCCTCGAGGACATCGAGCGCCAGATGGCCCTCTATAAAGAGGACATGCAGCGGGAGTTCCGCTTTCGCCTAGCCGATGTCGACGTCGTCCTCCACGAGTTCGAGAACCGCGGCATGAGCTTCTTCGACGACACCATGCGCATCACCCGCGTCTTCGACCTCATCAACAAGTCGAAGATGAAGGCCGACTTCGAGCGCATGGTGGTGGCCGATCTGCCGCAGCGGGTGGAGCGGCGGGTGACGGAGATCATCGACTGGCTGGTGAACGCGGACCTGCGGCAGTGGCAGGCGGTGACCGAGCACCTGGCCCGGCGGCGGCAGGAGCACGCCGACCGCATCGTGGGCCAGGTGGGCCGCAGCTTCGACTTCGACCGCACCCGCCTGCTCGACAGCGTCGGCCGGGCCGCTCAGCGGTCGGTGGAGACCTTCGACCGCGAGCGGGAGTCGTCGCGGCTGGCCGACTCGGTGCAGGTGGCGGTGGCGGGCACGGCGCTGGCCGAGGTGGGGGCCCTGGGGCTGGGGGCCGTCCTCACCCACATCGCCGTCACTGCCGCCGCGGATTTCACCGGCATCCTCGCCGCCAGCGCCGTGGCCGTCCTCGGTCTGTTCATCATCCCCAACCGCCGCGCCGACGCCAAGCGGGACCTGCGCGAGAAGATCGCCGCCATGCGCGAGCAGCTCATGGGCTCCCTCACCGCCCAGTTCGACCGCGAGGTCGAGGGCAGCCTGCGGCGGATCGACGAAGCGATCGGCCCGTACACCCGCTTCGTGCGCGCCGAGCGCGACCGCCTGGCCGCCGCCAGCCAGGAGCTCGGCGCGGCGTCCGAGGGGCTCACCCGGCTGCGGAGCCGGGTCGAATCCCTGGGCTGACCGGCCCTACGCCAGACTGGTTCAGAAGCCGCAGTAGATCTGCCCTACGTGCCCGGGGCAGAACGTATACTCGTTGCCGCACTTGACGAAGCAGGTATTATAGCCGCCGCTGCAGGTGGATCCGGCGTACCCCCAGGTGCCGCACGAAATAGAGCCGCCCTCCGGGCACGATCCCTCGATCGAGCACCACTGGCAGGCGGGGCAGTACACCGGCTGTGCGCTATTACACTGGACGTAGCCTTGAACTCCAGAGTCGCAGTCCTGGTCCACAATGGTGCAGGTCCCCGTGCACGATACCGTCGCCGATCCTCCCATGTTTCCGCACGCTGCCGTACAGGAGCCCATGGCAGTCACGAACCTGGGGAGCGGAGTGGAAGCCCGGGAAGAGGTACACCGATTGGGGGAGCTCGCGAGGGCGGGGACGAAGGCGAGCATGAGGCCGAGCAGGGCACAAGAAAGACAGGTTCTCATATCGCGTCCTCCTTAGAGGCAGACGATTAAACATGCTCATGATGTCGAAGTCAAGGAGTCCCTTTTGGCACTTCCTTCCCGCAGGGAGCCGGACTGAGGTGGTTGTCCCCTCAATCCGGGCCGCGCGCACCTTGACTTCTAGAGGACATCATCGGGTTTCTCTCACCGGAGCTGGATTTCGCCGCGCGAGCCCATCCGGACCCGGCGCCGTCAACGGAGCGGCGTCGTGTCCTTGCAGGGAGAAAAGGAGCGTGTGATGAAAGGAAAGCGATCCTGGGGGAGGCGGCTCGCCCTGAGCTGCGCCCTGCTCGTCCTGGTGGCCGCCGTGCCCGCGTTCGCGGCGGAGGTCGTCCAGAACGGCGCCGATCTCTGGCACACCACGTCGGGATTCACGTTCACCAGCTTCGCGGAGAACCCCATCCCGGCCGACTTCTTCTGCCAGGGGTCCAAGCCCTTCAAGGGCACCATCAACATGAAGGGGGTGCCGCTCGCCACGATTCCCGTCGGCGGTCTCGGCGAGACCGACACGATCGTCCGGCGGCTCGACGACGCCACCTTCAACCCGCAGGGCGAGACCACGACCCGCATCCAGTTGATGGCGCTGTCCCTCGCCAGTGTCAAGCCGGTCGACACCGGCTGCGGCCTCTATGACGTGATCGCGTCGCTGGCCGGCGTGCAGCCGGTGACCGAGATGAAGATCGTGCGTACCAGCAGCTACGGCGGCTACTACGTCGCCCCGCTCGACCTCAAGGTCAGACTGGTCTTCACGCCGGTCTCCGGCAAGGGCGACCGCCGCGAGGTGGCGAACCGGGTCAGCCTCGGGCCCGGCAGCCAGTCGTTCTGGGCGTACCCGACCGGCATCGCCAAGGTGGCCGTGAAGCACACCGGCACGGTGAAGGTGGACACGAATGGCGACGGGGTGCCCGACACCCTGGTGCCGGCCCCCTCGAACTTCCTCGCCGGAGTGGACCCGCACGCCGTCGCCACGGCCACGGCGCTGTGCAAGGACACCTCCTGCCACTGCGCCAAGTGGTCCAAGGATCCATACACCCCCAACTGGTATTGCGACCACCTGCACTGCGTCGAGGTCTATGTCGACTGCGACAAGCCGGTGGACAAGGTGCGCTACGGCCCGATTCCCGTCGATCCGTCGACGCCGGCCGATCCGACGCCGATCGGCACCGTCGACTCCAGCCACAGCAACAACTGACGGTGGAGTGCTTCCTGGGCCAGCATCCCTGGCGGTGCCGGCCTTTTGCCTTCCTACTTCGCGGCGCAAGTCTCGAATGGCTCAGGCCCGCCTCCTCTCCCCGCGGGGAGGACGCAGCTCCTCCCAGGAGGCGGGCCTCCTTCGGGCGGAACGGCGGCGTCCTTGGACTCGGCGGCCGCCGTCCCTTCTCAATTGTCAAAGAGCGCCTTTCGCGGCGGCCATGCCCTGACGGCTCCTCCTGAGCCTGCTGGAGAAGCATCTGGACGTAGTCTCCTCGATATGCGGTAGGATATCGAAACCGGAGAGGCCTGTCAATGATCTGGCTTGACAGAGCAGCGCAAAGCAGGCTATCTATGCACACACACAGAAAGGACGCGTTGCACGATGCGCGCTGGCCGGAATCGCGGCACCGCCGCCTGAAACGCGGTTTCTCCCGCTGAAACAATGGAAAAGCCGCTGAAACAATGTTCTACGGCTGCAAACAATGTTTCCCGGTTTTTTTCATTGTTTCAGGCCGCCAAACAACGAAAAAAGCCGTGGAACATTGGAAAAAGCGGAGAAACATTGAAAAAACGGGAGAAACAATGAAAAAAGCCGGGAAACGCTGAAAAAACGACCCAGACACTCCAATACGCCTTTTGCATCCAGAATAGTCTCTTGAAGAGTCTTCGACGAGCTTACGGCACGGTGTGACGCTCTATGCGATCACGCGCCAACAGGATGCAGATCTCGCACTGCTGGCCCTGACCTGTCGCGTCATCGAAGCCATCCCCGGCCACCAGGGCGCAATCTTTTTCGCCGTGGGCAGCACGCTCTTTTCCTGGCTCCTCCTCCGCGGCCGAATGATTCCCGTCGCACTGGCTTGGCTCGGCGTGCTCGCGTCGGCTCTGCTCGTCGTGATCCTTCCGCTGCAGCGCGCCGGACTGCTGGGTGGCCTTACGAGTTGGTCGTCATCGGTCACCTGGCTCATATGGTTGCCGGCGTTGGTGTATGAGGTGGCCCTCGCTCTGTGGCTGCTCATCAAAGGCGTTGCCGCGCCGGCGCCGAAGCAATCGGCATGAGACGCCGTTGGCCGAGAAAAATTGATATGAGTCTCAATAGGTGTGAGGAGTGCGCGAGTTCCTGTAACATGATCCCGATGGATCTCGGATTCTTGCCGCGTGAGGGTAACAGTGTTTAACCCGGCGTGAGTGGCCGGCCCGTTGGGCCGGTGGGTAGATCGACAGGTGAGGTGCTTTTTCCAGGAACTTGCCGGGAACTCACTCGTCATTTCTGGAGTGACGAGGTACCAGTCGGCACCGCCCTGTGCCGTGAGGTTCTCCCCGGACCTCCGGCACGACCGAAGACGCCGCAGACCGATTGGTGCGATCGACTCCAGAGTCTCACCGGCATCGATCCCTGTCGTCCTTTCAGGGCTTTGAAAAATGTCTCAAATCTGGTCCTGGGGCTGACGCCCCAGGCTTATGCTGCCGCCCCTCCGGGGCTGGGGCATGGATTGACACGGTCATTCTGTGACGAGCCCTGACCGCTTTCCTCCGCACCTCGTCATCACGGGTTTCCCCTTCCGTTCCCCTCCCCGCTACGCCGCCCCGACTTGTTCGGATACTCCGGCGTCTTCACCGGCGGCACGGGGTTTTTCTTGATCTCCTCCTGGAGATACGCGATCGCGGCGTCGAGCTGGGCGTCGCCGCCGAGGAAGGTGGCGTGGGGGAGGTTGTCTTTCACCATGTCGGGATCGACGCCGTGGCCTTCGATCAGCCAGGTCCCTTCGGGACCGAAGACGCCGAACTCGGCGGCGGTGGCGATCCCCTTGTCCACCAGGACGTTGGACGCGCTCAGCCAGATCTCACCGCCCCAGGTGCGGGTGCCGATCACCTTGCCCAGCCCCAGGCGCTTGACGCCCTCGGCGAAGGCTTCGCCGTCCGAGCTGGTGTTCTCGTTGACCAGTACCACCACGTGGCCGCGGAAGGCGTACTGCATGTTCGAATAGGGCGTGCCCACCCGCGGCTGCCACCAGAACCACGCCTTGCGCTGGAGCTTGCCGAGCAGCCAGCTCTCGATGTTGCCGCCGCGATTGTTGCGCAGGTCGAGGATCAGCCCCTGGCGATCGAAGACCGGGTAGAAGTCCCGCGCCCAACTCGTGTAGTCCTCGCTGCTCATGGCTCGCAGGTGGAGGTAGCCGATCTGGCTCTTCCCCTTCTCCTCCACCAGCCGCCGGCGGGAGAGCTCCCAGTCCGTATAGCGCAGGTCCCCCTCCTGCTTCGGGGAGACCGGGACCACCACCACGTCGCGCGCGGCGCGGATCTTGGCGTCGTGCACGCGCAGCAGCACCTGCCGGTTCGCCTGGTTGCGCAGCAGCAGGCCGGCGTCGGGCACCGACAGAGTTGAAACGCCGTTGATCGATTCGATGACGTCGCCCGCCTTGACGTCGACGCCGGGCATGGCCAGCGGCGGCGCGTCGGCCGGGAGGTCCGGGTCCCAGGCATAGAGGCGGTCCACGTGGTAGCCGCCGCGCTTCTCGTCACGGGTCAGCACGGCCCCCAGCGAGGCCACGTCCACGTCGGCGTCCCCCTTGCGCCGGTCGCCGCCATGGACGAAGGTGTGCAGGGCCGAAAGCTCGCTCACCATCTGCGCCAGCAGGTCGTTGAGCTCAGGCCGGCTCGTCACCCGCAGTGACAGGGGGCGGTACTTCTCCAGCATGGCGGGCCAGTCCACGCCGTGCATCTTGGGGTCGTAGAAGTAGTCACGCTCCAGGCGCCACGCCTCACGGAACATCTGGCGCCACTGTTCCCTGGGATCGATGGGAAAGGTCCAGCCGGAGAGGTCCACCTTCGCCTCGTCGAGCTCGTCGGGCGCCTCCTCGCCGGCGCCGAAGACGTAGAGGGCCTTCTCTTTGTGCACCAGCAGCTTCTTGCCATCGTCTGAGAGCTGGTAGTCGGCGATCCCCTCGATCAACGTCTTGGCCTTGGGCTTCTCGCCGTCGAAGGCCACCGTCAGCAGGGACGAGGCGGGCTCGTCCGCGAAGGAGGGATCGGACTGCAGCCAGAACAGCCGGTCCTCATTGGCCGAGAGGGAGTCGTAATTGCCGGCCTCCACCGGCACCTCGACGAGCCTCTCCGACAGGCCGTCGAGGTCGATCTCCACTTTGTCCACTTTGGGCGCCGCGGCCTTGGCCGTGCCAGTCTCCGCGGTCTCCTTCTCGTCCTTGTCCTCCTTCGCCTCCTTCTCCTTCTTGCCGTCCTTCTCGTCCTTTTCCTCCGGATGGAGCTCGTCCGGCGGTTGGAAGGGCGAACGCAGCCCCTTCTTCAGGGCGGCGCCGAAGATCTTGGTGGTCGCCGTCAGGAAGGGGTCGGGCTGGCGCGGCCCCCAGGGCCCCGGGACCAGGGTCCGCAGCTCGCGGTCGGAGAGGAACCAGAGCCACTTGCCGTCCTGGCTCCAGGCGGGGCTCCAACTGTTGAAGCGCTCGGAGGTGAGGGGCACGGTGCGGCCGTTGGTGGTGTCGTAGAGATAGATCCGCAGGAAGGTGTTGGTGGCGGAGACGGCCCAGGCCAGCCAGCGGCCGTCCGGCGACCAGTGGAGGTCCTGGAAGTCGCCGTCGGCCGAGACGGCGATGCGGCTGTTCTTGCGGGTCTTCACGTTCAGGAGCCAGAGCTGGCGATCCTTGTCGCGATGGGCGATCCATTTGCCGTCGGGCGAGGGGACACCCTCCCAGCGCAGCACCTTGCCGTCGGACGTGAGCGGCTCGGGCTTGCCCACGCCGTTGGCCGGGAACTTCCACAGCTCCACCTCGCCGGTCTCGTCGGAGAGGGCGAGCACGCCCTTGCCGTCGGCGAGGAAGCGGGCCTCGCGGTAGCGCACGCCGGGCTTGCGGGTGACCTCCACGATCCGTCCCTTCTTCACCGGCACCACGAACACCTGGCCGCGGGCCGTCAGCGCGAGCCGGTCGCCGGCGGGCGAGAGGTCGGCCGAGGTGAGGTACTCCAGCGGCTCCTTGATCCACGTCTCCCGCATCTGGTCGAAATCCGAGACGAGGCGGACGGGGAGCGGCTCGTCCCTGCCCGCCGCGACGTCGTAGATCCGCAGGTCGGCTCCGAGCTGATAGACGATGCGGCCGTCCGAGAGGCTGGGTGAGGCCACCTCCCAACCGCGGTGGGAGGTGAGCTGCTTGAGGTCGTGGCCGTCCTGGTCCATGGACCACAGGTTGTGGGTGCCGTCGCGGTCGGAGACGAAGTAGACGCGCCCCTGCCAGAGCATGGGCTCGCGGCTGGTGCCGTCGAAATCGGCGGTGAGGGGGACGGCCTCGGCATCGCCCTCGCGGTAGCGCCAGAGGCTCTGGGCCGTGCCGCCGCGGTAGCGCTTGGTGTGGCTCCCCTGGAAGGCGAAGCGGGTGAAGAACAGCGTCTTGCCGTCCGGAGTGAATTCGCCGTCGGCGGCCTGGGCCAGGGGTAGAAGCGCGCTCTTGCCCGTCGCCGGATCGAGGCGGACGAGCTGCGTGGCCGGCAGGCCCGACCCGTGGCGAGTCGAATAGAGGATCTCGCCGCCGGGCATCCACCCGACCACCCGCGCATCGCCGCCTTCGAACGTGCGACGCACCGGCAGGCCGCCGTCGATGGGCATGGTGTAGATCTCGGTGGGTCCTTCGTAGGCGGCCGAGAAGGCGATCGTCTTACCGTCCGGCGAGATGGCGGGATTCGACTCTTCGGCCGGATGCGTGGTCAGCCGCGTCGCCGTCCCGCCCTGGCGCCCCACGCGCCAGAGATCGCCTTCGGCCGCGAACACGACCGTGTCGCCGTGCAGGGCCGGGAAGCGGTAATAGCCAATCTCCTCTGCCCAAACGGCGCAGGGGAGGAGGAGGAAAAGGGGGATGAGGATCCGTGGCTTCAAGGCGGAGTCTCCTGAAAGGGTGGGGGGATGGTAGCAAAAACCCTGGGACCCCTGGGACCGCCGGCGTCCCGCCGGCCTTCTAACCCAAAACTAATCAAAAACGGAGTTAGCAAGCCGGCGGGACGCCGGCGGTCCCAGGGGTCCCGGCGGGAGGCTCCAGCGCCAGCACCGACGGTACCCGCCCGGGATCGGCGAGGCGCAGGAGGCCGTAGCCAATGCCGGCGAAGCCGTTCATCAGGCCGGGCGATTCGACGCCTCCGCGCGTGCCGCAGAGCCAGCCGTCGCGGGCGATGCTGGCGAGGACGATCCGGGTCTGGCGGTCGATCGCGTCGTCCAGGGCCGGATCGCCCAGGGACTGGCGGGCCTGGAGAAGGAAGTCGAGGTTGCCCAGGTCGCCGTGGCATTGGCAATGGTTCTCGCCGAAGCCGTGCTCGACGGTCTTCTGCACGGCTTCCGTCAGCTCCTCCAGCAGCGCGCGCCGGGCCGCGGGCTCGCGGACGTGGGCCAGGGCCTTGAGCCGCGCGAGGCCGACGCCCGGGGCGCCGTAGCACCAGGCCACGGCCACCGTGCTTTCGGGCGGCGGCGACTGGCCGTCGCCGCCGGCGAGCCAGCGCCGCAGCTCGGGCCAGAAGGCCTCCCGCTCCCAGTCCCAGGCCGCCAGGCCCGCCGCGAGGAAGCGGGCGTCGCCGGCCGTCGCGCCCAGCTCGACCAGTGCGAGACCGATGCCGGCGTTGCCATGGGAGAAACCGATCTGCGGCCGCTCCGTGGCGAGCCGCGTGAGCCACCCGAGTCCCGGACCCGCCGGCTGGGACCGGGCGAGCAGACGCTCGCCGCAGAGGACGGCCACGGCGAGGGCGCGGCGCGAGCCGGCGGCGCGGTGGAGGGCCAGGAGGCCGAGGATGGCGCCGGCCGCACCGCCGACGACGTCGAGGTCCTCGTCGCTCTCGATGCGGGGCGGGATCTTCTCGGCCAGCCGCTCCGCCGTGGCGAGGAGGTCCGGGTCGTGCCACAGCGAGCCCAGGTGAGCGGCGGCGTAGAGGATGCCCCCCCAGCCGGAGAAGGCGCCGATCGCTTCGGGGCCGGAGGCGGGCTTCGCGGTGCTCGCCGGCGCGTCCTCGAAGCGCGCCAGCAGGGAATTCATCGCCGCCCGCGCGAGGGCGGTCCAGCGCTCCTCGCCGGTGACCGCGCCGAGGTAGCCGAGGAAGAGGGCGATCCCCGGCAGGCCCGCATACAGGTCCTCGGGCGCGGGCACCATGGACCAGAGGCGGTTGCGGTATTCGAGGCCGATCCAGGTGGCGTGATCGTCATCGCGATCTTCGCGGTCATCGCGCAGGGCCTGGTCCGCGAACCACTCCCCCACCGCGCGGGCGGCGGCGACGAGCCGCCGGCGCAGCTCTGCCGGCGCGAGCGGCGGGCCGGGATCGGCTTCGGCGTAGCCCTGCCAGCCCACGTCGTCGCGGTTGAGCAACTGGGTGCCGAGGGCGAGGCGGAGGAGCGCGAGCTGGCGCCGCAAATCCTCCTCGCTCAGGCCCTGGAGACGGCGGCGCACGCCCGCGAGCGCGGTGTCGCGGAAGAAGCCGGGGAGGCGCTCGCCGCGGCTCGTCCACAGGTCGGTCGAGGAGGGGCGGGCCGTGAAGGACGGAATGTCGCCGCTACGCAGGTCGCGGTGCTCGGGCACTACCACCCGCGCCAGGGCGGGCACCTCTTCCACCCCTACCCAGAGGCGGTCGAAGAGGAGGTCGCGGTCGAGCGCGTCGCGCAGCACGTCGGGGTGGAAGCTCTCGCCGAGCAAGAGGCCGTAGACGCGGGTGGCGCGCAATACCGCCCGCACCGGATCGTCCGCGAACCGGGCGACGGGCCCGCCGGGCGCCAGCAGCTCCTCGCGATGGCGGACCAGCAGGCGGTAGACCTCGGCGAATCCCGCGGCCATGTCGTCCGTGTACTCGGCGGCTTCGACCTCGCGGCCGTCGAGGGACGGGCGGTTGCTCCCTCCCTCCATCGCGACCCGCTCGCGAATGGCCCGCATCTCGTCGGTCCCGATCCCCTGCCATTGCAGGACCGGCTGCGGGGAGGGCTGGCCGGCCACCACCGCCACGCCGCTCAGATCGACGCCGTCGAACTCGTCGCTCTCGCCGACGCGGAAGGGGAGGAGCCCGATGCGCAGCACCGACTCCGCCAGCGCGTGGCCCGCCAGCCGTTCGTCCGGCCGCGGGGGAGACGGGACGTCGATCCGCGGATGGAACAGCGATTCGAGGTCGACCACCACCGGCTGGTCTCCCGCCGCGATGAGGTTCTCGAAGTGGCAGTCCGTGGCCTCCAGGGCGTAGAGCACGGCGAGCAGACCGCCGAGCCGGCGGTGATAGAGCGCCACCTCGGCCGCGGATGCGCACCCCCTGGCGGCGACGAATTCCATCCAGCCGTATTCGCCGCGGTCGAGCACCGCCAGCCGGCGGAAGGAGAGGCCGCTGCCCGACTCCCGAGACTCCAGGGATTCCAGGCAGGCGAGGAGCTCCTGGAAGTGACTGTCCACGGCCAGCGACCGCGGCTTGTAGACCAGCTTCGCGCCCGAGGCGAGCCCGCAGATGCGCACGGCGCGGCCGCCGCCGTGGCGGTCCCCGGCGCCGCCGTCGAGGGCGGTCAAGGGGCCGGGGTCCTGGCCGGCGAAGAAGGTGGCCACGAGGTCCGGCCAGTCCGCCGCCAGCCGCGCGAGGAGCTCGAGCGAAGTGGCGACCCAGGTTTCGAGCTCCTCGACCACCAGGCGGGCGAGGACGGGATATTCGTTGAGGATCGCGGCGGCGACCGCGGGCTGGCGCAGGCGTTCGACGAAGGCGGCGAAGCGCTCCGCCGCGGTCTCGCCGGCCAGCAGCCCCTGAAGCCGCGCCACGTGCATCTCCAGCACCAGCGTCCGCGCCAGGAGCGGCAGCAGGCGCAGGCCGAGCGTCTCGCTCACCAGCCGTTCCGCCTCCGCCGCGGTGAACGGCGGGCGAGGGTCCTGATGGTCCTGGACGATCCTCTCGATCCCTGCGCGCAGCCGGGCGCGCGCCCGGTCGACCAGCGGCCGGACCAGCTCCACGAAGCCGGCGGCGGAGTCCTCGCCCATCTCCTCGGGCCAGGGGAACGGCTCCGCCGTGGCGGAACCGGGCTCGGCGAAGGCCGCCGCCACCTCGGCGAGCCAGGCCGGCGTCTGCGGCAGACGGGCGCCGGCGTCCTCGGCGGGCTCCGCCAACAGCCGCGCGAAGGAGACGGCGTCGAGCCCGTCGTCCGCGAGCCGGCGGGCGAAGGCGTCGCCCGAGCGGAAGGGCGAGAGCTCCTGCCACTGCGCGAGGCGCAGGCGGGCGAGCGCGTCGACCTCCGTCGCGGCTGCCTTCGCCAGCGCGCCGTTGCGGGGCGCCGCCGCCCGCTCGGCGAGGGCCAGGGCTCGGTACCCCGGGGTGAGATCGATGAGGGCTTCGTGCATCTGCGGCGGCTCCCGGGGAGGCCCCCGGGGAGAGGAAGCCCGGCCCAGCGGGCCGGGCGTGGAACGGCTACTTCGGGCAGCAGCTCCGGAAGTTGTTGAAGCTGGACTCGGTGCACTTCAGCGCGGTGGTCAGCGCCCCCGCGGCAACGGACTTGAGCAGCTCGTCCTCGATCTCCATGAGGCCGGACGGATGCCCGGGGAGGCGGTCCCGCTCGTCGGCGGTCAGACTGGCGCGGTAGAGGGGGTCTTTCCAGGCCCGCACGATGTCGACTCGGTTCATCTCAAGCTCCTTTCGAGCGGCTCCCGGCGCGCCGCGCCGGGCGCGGTGGCCATGTTACTACGGGCAGCAGGACCGCCAGCCGCCGAAGGAGTTCATGGTGCAGCCCCTGGCGGTCGTGATGAGGGCCCCCGAGGCCGACTTGAGCTGCTCCTCGCTGATCTCCAGGAAGCCGGCCGGATGGCCCGGCAGGCCGGCGACCTCCTCGCGGCTCAGGCCGGCGCGGTAGACGGGATCCTTCCAGGCGCGGATGACGTCGATCTTGTTCATGGTCAGGTCCTCCTTGCGAGCCGGCGCTCCGCCACGGAGTGCGGCGGAGCAGGGCTCCTACACTAAGGGTGCGCCCCACGCGGCAGACCGCGCTCCTATTTGCAGCACCCCCGGGCCTGGTTGACGGTGTACGCGGTGCAGGTCTTGTAGGTGGTGAGGATGGCACCGGCGGCCATCTTGAGCTGCTCCTCGTTCAGCTCCAGCAGGCCGGACGGGTGTCCCGGCAGGGCGGCGATCTCCTCGCGGCTCAGGCCGGCGCGGTAGACAGGGTCTTTCCAGGCGCGGATGACGTCGATCTTGTTCATGGTCAGGTCCTCCTTGCGAGCCGGCGCTCCGCCACGGAGTGCGGCGGAGC
Source organism: Thermoanaerobaculum sp. (assembly GCA_021154885.1). GTDB lineage: Bacteria > Acidobacteriota > Thermoanaerobaculia > Multivoradales > UBA5704 > DATARR01. Next base: position 52,563 of record JAJKHS010000143.1, on the reverse strand, counting down.
ACGGCTCCATAGGAAGGGTGCCCCCAACCGGGAAGACCGGGGCAATGCCCGTTGCTTGAGCTCGGCCCGTGGGCTCCCCTCACCCGGTCTCCTGGTATAGTCGGCGCTCCATCAGACAGGAGGGAGCCCATGAAGCAACGAATGGCTGTGGCCTCTGTATCCTTTCTCTTGCTAATTCCAGTGGTCGCTCACGGCCAGCATTCCCTGGGCATGCACTCTCATTCCGGCACCGGCAGCGCCTCCGCCTGCCTGCCCGGACGGTTCGATGGGCCCATCCCGCTCTTCCCGCTGGATCAAGCGGGCGACCTCAACCATAAGGTCAGCACCTCCAACCCGCGTGCCCAACAGTTCTTCAATCAAGGGCTTACGTTCTTCTATGGTTTTGACTCCGAATCGGCCCTCCGCTCTTTCCATCAAGCCGCGGTCGCAGACCCCAATCTCGCGATGGCCTACTGGGGCGTCGCCCTAGCCGCCGGCGGCGACCTGAACATCCCGGGCGGCGATAAGTGCATGCTGCTTGCCGTCGAGCAGAGCAAGATGGCGAATCGGCTTCTGAACCGGGCCACTCCGACGGAGCAGCTCTATATCAACGCACTCGCGCAACGCTACGGCACGAGCTCCAGTCCCGGCTCCGACGTCCGCTTGCGCGATCCCCAGCAGCTCAGCGTCAATTACACGCTCGCCATGAAGTCGGTTTACGAAAAGATCGGCTCTCAGGACCCCGAGGCCGGTGCTCTCTACGCCTACAGCCTGATGAACCTTCGCCCCTGGCTCTGGTGGACCACCCCCGGCCAGCCTTCGGCCGAGATCGACGAGGCTCTCCGGGTCGTCAAAGCCGGCCTCCATGACTTCCCCTTGCACATCGGGCTCAACCACATGCTGATTCACGCCATGGAAGAAGCTCCGATCGCTCAGGCCGAAAGTGCCCGATCCGCCGCCGAGGTCCTCGTCGAAAAGGCACCTTTCATCACGCCGCACCTGCGCCACATGCCTGCCCATACGTTCCTCCTCCTCGGGGAATGGGACCAGGTGGTTGCCGCCAATCAGCGCGCCGTAGAAGCCGATCAGCCCTGGGCCGAGGCCTGCCGAAAGCGCTCCGCTCTCGCTTGCAATCAACTTCTCGTGGGCCACTACTACAGTCACGACATGCTCTTTCTCGACGTCGGTTACAACAACCGGGGAGAGTGGGGAGAGGTCGAGCCGCTCTCCGAGCGGCTCGAGAAAAATGTGCGCAAGTTCATTCGTGCTCAACCGGGATTGGAGCACTACCTCACCACCAAGGTCGCCATGAGGGTGCACTTCGGCAAATGGCAGGAGCTTGCCAAGCTCCCGCCGCCGCAGAGCGACATGCCCAACCCCAAGGACCCGAAGTTTTGCGCCGCTCTCAAATACAAGCTCGCGACGGCGATGTGGTACTTCGGTCGTGGCATGGCGCACGCTTCTCTCGGGCTTCCCACCGACGACGACCTCTTCAGCTTTCAACAGGCGCAGAGCTGTGTACAGAACGCCGGGCTCGGTTGGGGCAACAACTCCGCCTCTGCCATTCTCGCGGTCGTCAGATGGCGCCTGCTGGAGCGGATCGCGCGCATGAAGGGCCTCCAGGACGCCTCCGAAACCTTTGCGCTGCTGGCCGTTGAGACCGAGGACCTCCTCGACTACGACGAGCCGCCCGGGTGGTATCTCTCTTCCCGCGAGACCTACGGTTCCTCCCTCTTCCTCAAACAAGAATTCAAAAAGGCGGAGCTCGTCTTTCGCGAGGATCTGAAGCGCCGCCCCAACAACTCCCGCTCGCTCTTCGGGCTCTGGCAGGCCCTTGCGGCACAGCACCTCTCCGAAGCCACGGGCGTCAAAGAGCGTTTCGAGCGGAATTGGAGGAGCAAAGTCCTACCCAATATGCAGGACATGTAGACGCCGCATGGTTCTGGTATAGTCACCGGCGCATCAGACAGGAGGAAGCGATGAAGAAGAAGGCGAAGAAGCTCTCGTTGACCAGGGAGACCGTGCAGAGGCTCGCGGGACCGGAGCTCAGAGAGGCTGTGGGCGCCGTGCACACGACCGATTGCATGACTGGGGATTGTCTGACCGCGGAAACGCCCTGCGATCCCAACTTCAGCGTCAGCCCCTGCGAAACCGAGGCGTGCTGACCCGCGGATCGGGGCATCTCATCCGCGGGGCTGGGGACCTCATTCGCGGATGAGAGGACCTCAACCGCGGGGCGGGTCACCTGATTCGCGGGGCAGGTCTTTCGCCCCGTGAAGCAGGTCGTCTCATCCGCGGGGCGGGGGACCGCAACCGCGGGGCAGGGGACCTCATCCGCGAATCAGGGGACCCCAACCACGGGGCGGGGCATCTGATCCGCGAATGAGGTCACCTTCTCCGCGGGTCAGATCACCCCATCCGCGGGGCGGGTCATCCGCAACTCGGGTCAGATCGTTCGCAACTTCAAGGACAACAAGGACAGCACGGACACAGCCGAGTCTGGGTCATCCTTGGCGCCTCTCTCAGTTCCGGGTCTGACGCCAGTTCTCGATCTGCAGCCCGGCGACACGCCGGAATTCCTTCTCGTTGTCTGTGACCAGGACGATCCCAAGGGACAAGGCGTGCGCTGCGATCATCATGTCGTAGGGACCAATGACCAAACCCTCAGACTCGAGCGTGGACCGGATCCGGCCGAAGACCCGTGCCGCAGCGAGATCGAAATCCAGACACTGAATCTCGGAAATCAGAATATCGAGCCGTTGATGATTCTGCGCTCTGCGGGCGCTACGGTCGGCTCCATAGCGCAACTCGGCAACCACCACTGAATTGAGGCAGAGATCCTCCGGCGGCGAGCTCAGAATTCTCTCTATGACGTTCGGGTAGCGCCGGTTCATGAAATCGACGCATACATTGGTATCGAGGAGATATTTCACAAATCGAGATCGGGACCCGGCTCAGCCGGCGCTGGCTCTTCGGGATAGGGAAAGTCCGGCGCGGATCCCGCAAGCTCGCGAAACCTCCGGCTCCACGTCCTCTTCAGGGGTTCCAAGATCACCCGGTCTCCCTGCCGGTAGACGAGGACCTCCTCTTCGCCCTCGAAGCGGAAATCCTTCGGCAGCCGGACCGCTTGGCTCCCTCCACTCTTGAACAGCTTGGCGCGCTGAGACACCAGTACCACCTCCGATAGGAGTATATACGAGATGTAGTTACCTGAGCCAGTTCATTCACCCGGCTCCAGCCGCACCGCACACCCCAACCGCCGCGCCAGCCCCTCGGCGCCCCAGCCCATGACGATGTCGTGGTTCCAGGCGAAGAAGGGCCGGGCGAGGGGCGCCAGCAGGTTCATCCAAGCCTTGGTGGTGGCCACGCGCCAGTCGTAGCGGACGCGGGTCCAGTCGCCGTCTGCCTGAAGCTGCCAGATGCCCGTTCCCTGGAGCTCGCCCTCGGCCCGGCCCTCCAGCCGGTGCGGACGATCGACGAGGGTGGTGCGCATGTCGAAGGCGAGACGGTAGGGAAGCCGGCTCTTCCAGGTGAAGCGGCGCAGGGTCCCCACGTCGCCGTCGCTTCCCCGCTCCAGTAGCTCCACCTTCTCCACTCCCGGCCACCAGCGGGGCCAGTCCTCAGGCTCGGAGAGGAGCTGCCAGACGGCCTCGACGGGCGCCTGGAAGCTCCAGCGGGTGACGAAGGCATAGTCGGACATGCGAGACCCTCCCGCCGATCCTACGCCGGCGGGAGGGGATTCGGATGAGCGGCCGCCCGGTCCGAGGCGCTGCTACGAGCTGACGCCGCGCCGGGCGTGGAGGGCGAGAATCTCTGGCACTTTCAGCGGCCGTTGGCCGCGGCTCTGGGCCTCGCGGATGACCCAGGCGGGGTCCACGCCGTGATCGTGCAAGTCGATCAGCTCCCAGGTTCCCAGGTCGTAGCCGGCGGCCTTCATGCCGCGGACGTAGTCGGGGGTGACGCCGTGGGCATGAAGACTGACCAGCCGGTCGACCGCCGGGGGGCGAACCCCGAGCACGTCGTGGACGTAGCCCATAAATGCGAGGTGGAGGCTCCGGCTCTGCCGCAGGGAGCGCACGTATCCCAGCTCCTTCATCTCGCGGGCGTAACCCAGGGAGACATCGTGCGCCGCGAGCTCCAGGAGGGCCGTATTGCCGGGCGATACGTCGATCAGGCGCGCGAATTCGGGATCGGGGCTGAAGGTCGCGGTGCCATTCCCCCGGTTGTCCTTGAAGCTGCCCTGGAAGTGGAAGGTGCCGGCGTCGCGGCGCAGCTCGAAGCGGGCGTTGGGACCGGCGGCGAAGCCGGCGAGCTGGCTTAACGGATAACTGTCCATCACGCCCCAGTGGCCCATCCCGGAGCGCATCTTCACTTCGAGGCGGAGCTGGTCTCCCTGGAGCTCTCCCGACCAGGTGCCCGCGAGGTCCGCGGTCGAGGCGGCCTGGCTGTCCTGCTTTGACGTGGAGCCGTGGGAGCAGGCGAGTTGGATCGCCGCTCCGGCCGGCAGCAGGGCCAGGGCGAGAAGGCCGGCCACCCAGGAGCGGCGCGGGGAACGGCGGGCCGGCACGCCCACCAGCCGCCGGATGCGGTCGGCCAGGGAACCGCCGTCCGCGGCCATGGCGGCGACTGCCAGCCGGGGTCCGGCGGAGCGCAGCCCTTCGAGGTCCGCCAAGGCCCGCGCATAGCCCAGCCGGTCGCCGCAGACCGCCACGGCCAGATCGTCGCAGCAGTTCTCGCGCTCGCGGCGCATTTGGTTCGAAACCCACCAGACCGCCGGTTGATAGAAGAGCAGGGTCTCCACCGCCGTTTGCAGGAGGTTCATCAGGTAGTCGTGCCGCCGCACGTGGGCCAGCTCATGGGCCAGGATCGCTTCGAGCTGCCGCGGCGACAGGCCCGCGAGCGTGCTCGCCGGCACCAGGAGCACCGGCCGCAGCCAGCCCACGACCGAGGGCACGGCGACGGCGGCGGATTCGAGGAGGATCACGGCGCGCTCGATCCCCAGGCGCCGGCAGAGGCCCCGCACCTGAGCCTCCAGCTCCTCGCCGGCCGCGCGGCCCTGACGGGAGAGCCGGCGGGTCACCCGCCAGCCGCCCAGGTGGTAGACGGAGAGGGCCGCCACGCCGGCCACCCAGAGGCCGAAGACCCAGGGCAGGACGAGAGGGAGAGCGTCGATCGGCCGGCCCTCTTCTCCCAGTCTCCCCAAGATCAGCGGGGGTCGGCCGGAAGAAGAGGGAGAGGTTGGCTTGAGAAGAGGCGACCCGGCGAAGGCCGGCCCCGCCACCGGCGAGCCGGCAAGGCGCAGGGCCGTCGCCACAGGCAGAGCCAGCATCAGGAGGAGGAACCCCGCCGCCACGGCGTAGCGGACGGAGGCCTTGCCGTTCTTCAGCAGGGTCAGGACGCCGGCGGCGGCCAGCCCCGCGAGCGCACCCTGCCAGAGGAAATGGACGAGGGCCCAGGCCACCGCCTGGACCGCCTGGATCATCGGAGAATCGATCGCGTTCATCTCATCCCTCCTTTTTTTCAGAGCCTAGCGGTCGAGCCGGCCGCGGATCTTCAACTGCACCAGATCGTCGGCGGAGAGCTTGCCATAGCGGCCCACCGCCTCACGGATGAAATTGCCGTTCACACCATGGATGCGGAACTGCACGAGCTGATCCGACCGCACTCCCCGGTAGCCCGTGTCCGCCAGCTCCTTGACGAACTCGGGCGACACGCCGTGAATGCGGAACTGCACCAGCTCATCCGCCGGCACGCCGCGGTAGCCGTTCGCCGCGAGACCGTGGATGAATTCGGGCGACACGCCGTGGATCTTGAGCTGCACGAGCTGATCGACCGGTACGTTCGGGTAGCCGTCCGCCGCCAGCTCGCGGACGAGGTCGGCCGACACGCCGTGGATGCGGAGCTCGACGAGCTGATCCGCCGGCACGTTGCGGTAGCCGAGCGTCGAAAGCTCGTGAATGAACTGGGGGCTCACGCCGTGGATGCGGAACTCCACCAGCTTGTCGAGCGAGGCGTCGCGGTAGCCGGAGTCGTGGATCTCGCGCACGAAGGCGAGGGAGATGTCATGGGTCGCCATCTCCAGGAGACGGTCCTCTGTCACTTTATATCCAAGAGCAGCCATGTCCCGGACGTAGCCGGGGTTGCCCGCGAAGGTGAAGAACCCGCTGCCCTGATCGCCCTTGAGTTTTCCCTCGAAGCGGAAGGTCCCAGCGTCCCGGCGCAGATCGAAGCGCACGTCCGGGCCGGCGGCGAGGCCGGGGAGGTCCTTCGCGGAGTAGGTCTCCCCGTTCGTCCAGCGGTGGTGGCCGCCGTCCCAGCTCATCGACATCTCGAGCTGGATCTTGTCCCCCCGGCGCTCGGTCGACCAGGTGCCCTGGCGGCCTTCAGCGGAGGAACGCCCCTCGCCAGCCGCGTGGCCGGCGCCGACGGCGGCGTCCGAGCCCGCAGAGCCCTCCGAGCCTGCGGCGCCCCGGGCGACGTTGAACGTCAGCCCGGCGGGGAGGAGCGACAGGGCGAGGACACCGGCCAGCCAGGAGCGGCGGGAGCGGGGGGCCGGGGCGCCCACCAGACGGCGGACGCGGTCCAGGAGGGAGCCGCCATCCGCGGCCATGGCGGCAAAGGCAGGGCGCGGCAAGGGGGCGCGCAACCCCTCCAGGTCCGCCAAGGCGCGGGCGTAGCCCAGCCGGTCGCCGCAGACCGCCACGGCCAGGTCGTCGCAGCAGTTCTCCCGCTCGCGGCGCACCTGGGAGGAGACCCACCAGACCGCCGGGTGATAGAAGAGGAGGGTCTCCACCGCCGCCTGCAGGAGGTTGACCAGATAGTCGTGCCGCCGCACGTGAGCCAGCTCGTGGGCCAGGACGGCTTCGAGCTGCCGCGGCGAAAGGCCGGCCAGGGTGCTCGCCGGGACCAGGATCACCGGCCGCAGCCAGCCGATCACCGCCGGCACCGGCACGGCCGCCGATTCGAGGAGCCGGACGGCCCGCCCGACGCCGAGCCGGCTCGCCAGCGTGCGCACTGTCGCCTCCAGGTCATTCAGGTCATGGCCCAGCGGCCGGCCGGTCCGCGTCAGCCGCCGCGCCTGGCGATAGCCGCCCAGGTGGTAGACCGAAAGGAGGGCGACTCCCGCCAGCCAGAGCGCGAAGATCCAGGGCAGGGCGGACGGGAGGGCATTCCGGACGGTCGTGGGACCCTCATCACCCCGGCCCTCTTCTCCCAGCCTCCCAACTGTCAGCGGGGGCCCGCCGGGAGGCGAGGGAGAGGTTTGTCCAAAAAGACGTGCTCCGGTAAAGGCGGGGCCCGTTCCCGGTGAACCGGCGATCCGCAGGGCCGTCCCCACCGGCAGCGCCAGCATCAGGAGGAGGGCGCCGGCGGCCACGGCGTAGCGGAGGGCGGCCGAGCTCTTTTTCAGGAGGCTCAAGCCGCCCGCGGCGGCCAGCCCGACGAGCGCTCCCTGCCAGAGGAATTGAACCAGGGCCCAGGCGATCGCCTGGACCGCGGGGGTCGCCCACGACGTTTCGGTCCCGCTCATTTCGTATCTCCTTCGAGCCGATCCAACAGTTCACGGATCTCCGCCAGCTCCCCCGGCGTCGCCGGCCGGGAGGAGAGGGCACGCAGGACAAGCCGGCTGGCCGAGCCTTCAAACGCCCGATCGAGGAGGTCCCCCACGAGCTGCGTCTGGGTCTGCTCCTCCGGCAGACGGGCTACGTAGAGATGGGCCCGCTGGGATTCATCGCGCGTCACCAGCCCCTTCTCCGTCATGATCTGGAGCTGCTTCAGGGTCGTGGTGTAGCCGGTGGGAGCGCGGCGCGCGAGCTCGTCGTGGACCTCCTTGACGGTGCTCGGGCCGCGGCGCCACAGCACCCGGAGGATGGACAGCTCGGCGTCGGTGGGACGGGGAATGTCGGCCATGGAGAGACGATATACGAAGGTCTTCGTATTGTCAACGAAGAGTTTCGTATTTCTTTCCCCCGGTACAATCCCCCTCCCATGTGGCAGCCGGGTGATCGCGTCTCTCATCGATTCCATGCCGAGCTGGGCCCGGGCCGCATCGCCGCGGTCGAGGGGCGGAGCCTGCGCGTCGAGTTTCCGGACGCGGGTCAGACCCTGAGCTTCGCCGCGGGGACGGACGCTCTCGTGCCGCTGAGCGTCCAGCCCGGCGGCAAGGCGCGGCTGGAGGGGACGAGCGAGATCGTGGTCGTCGAGTCGTGCGAAGCGGGGCTCTGCCGGCTGGTGGATGGCCGCGATGTATCCCTCGACGCGCTGTGGCCGCTGCCGGCGGAGGTCTCCCCCGTGGAGCGCCTGGCCCGGGGCAACGTGGACGGCTTCGAGGACTTCGCCAACCGCCTGGACGGGCTGCGCCTCCAGCGCATCCGCCAAGCCGGCGGCCTGGGCTCGTTCCTCGGCGGCCGCATCCAGCTCTTCCCCCATCAGCTCTACGTGGCCGAGCGGGCCTGCCACAGCGATCCCGTGCGCTGGCTGCTGGCCGACGAGGTGGGGCTGGGCAAGACGGTCGAGGCCTGCCTGATCCTCAACCGCCTCCTCCACACCGGCCGCGCCGGGCGTACCCTGGTGGTGGCGCCCGAGACGCTCGTCCTGCAATGGCTGGGCGAGCTGTGGCGCAAGTACCACCAGGTCTTCGTCCTCCTCGACGACAAGCGCCTGAGCGACGTGGCGAAAGATCATGGCGAGGACTTCAACCCCTTCGACGTCCACCGCCGGGCCATCGTGGGTCTCGAGACCCTGACGCGCCGCCGCCGGCTCACCGAGCAGGCCGTGGCGGCGGGGATCGACCTGCTGGTGGTGGACGAGGCGCACCACCTGCGGCGACCCAAGGGTCACCCGGGCACCGAACCCTACCGGGCCGTGGCGCCCATCGCCGCCCTGGGTCGTCACGTCCTGCTGCTCACCGCCACCCCCCTGGAGGACGACGCCCACGGCTTCTTCCGCCTGCTCCAGCTCCTGCGTCCCGAGGAGTTTCCCGAGGAGGAGACCTTCGACGAGCGGCTGGCCCGGCGCGAGCCGCTGCCGCCCTGCACCAGCTCCACCCGGCGGCTGGACATCGGCGGCCTGCCGCCGCGCGTGCCGCAGCCGGTCGCGGTGCCGGCGGCGGACTGGGCGCCCCTGGATCGACTGGTGCGCCACCTGCGGGCCCAGCCGGTGGAGAACGCCGTGGCGCCGCGGCGCAAGCTGGACCGGGTGTTCCGCGGCCTCGCCTCGCCGGCGGCCCTGCTCGCGGGCTTGAGCCGGGAGGAGACCGAGACCGCCGCCCTGGCCGCCGAGGCCCGCGACCGCGACCCGCGGGTGCGCTGGCTGGCCGAGCAGGCCCTCCGCTGGATCGGCCCGGAGGAGAAGACGCTCGTCTTCGTGGCCCATCGCGAGACGCTGGAGGTTCTCAAGAGCGTGATCGAGCGCCAGGGGCGGCGGGCCGGCATCTTCCACGAGGACCTCACCCCCGAGCGGCGGGACATCGAGGTGGCCCAGTTCCGCCTCCCCGAGGGGCCGTCGCTGCTGCTCTCCACCGAGGCCGGCGGCGAGGGGCGGAACTTCCAGTTCTGCCGCCGGCTGGTGCTGTTCGACCTGCCCTGGAACCCCGGCGTGGTGGAGCAGCGCATCGGCCGCCTGGACCGCATCGGCCGCACCATCCCCACGGAGATCGTCTACTTCCGGCCGGAGGCCGGTTTCGGCCGTGCCGTGGCCGACCTCTACGAGGCGATCGGCCTCTTCCGCGAGCCGCTGGGCGGCTTGGAGCGGGAGCTGCGCCACGTGGCCCGGGCGGTCGAGAAGGCGGCGGTCGAGGGGCCGGCGGAGATCGATCCCATGGTTTTTCGCAACGTGCTGCTGGAGGCCCGGACGGCCCACGACCGGGTGCAGAACGCCGCCTTCCACGAGCTGCACCGGGACCCGTACCGGCCGGAGCTGGCGGCGGAGATCCTCTCCCGCGTGCCGCCGGAGCTCGACGCGCTGAACGAGAGCGTCGTGGTGCGGGCCGCCTCGCGCTTCGGCTTCGAGGTGGAGCAGCAAAGCGGCGAGCGGACCTGGCGGATCGAGTTCGGCTACGAGGCGCTGGTGGATCACTTTCCCGGAGTGCCGCTGGGCACGTCCTTCCTCGGTACCTTCAGCCGCGCGCGGGCGGTCGACGAGGAGACGCTCGACTTCTTCTCCTCCGGCCATCCGCTGGTCGAAGGCATCCTGATCGAGCTGGAGGAGGGCCCGCGGGGCCGGGTGGCCCTGTTCCAGATCCCCGGCAACGAGGGCGACGAGGAGGTCTTCGCCCTGATGGCTGTCTACAGCGAGGGGACGGACTGGCGGGCCGTGGTGGTGGACGCCAAGGGGGCTCTCCGCCCCGACCTCGCCGACCGCCTGACCCGCAAGCCCATCGTCCCCGAGCCCGTCGAGGTCAGGAAGTGGACCCAACAGGCAAGTTGGAGCAAGGCCATCCGCCGCATGGCGGACCTCCTCCCGAAGGACGCCAAGCCCCAGGCCGTGGCGGGTTTCCGGGTGCGGCGGCGGGTTGCCAATTAATTTTCGTCAGAGGCCGAACAGCCCGAGCTGCTCCACCTGCCCCGGCCGCCGGAAGGCGGTGGTGGAGAGTTCGGGCCTAGGCTGATCGAGGCCGTAGCGGCGTTTGAAGGTCTCGAAGGTGGTGCGGATCTGCTCGGCGTAGATCCCCTCGCCGCGCATGCGGCTGCCGAAGCGGGGATCGTTCAGCCGGCCGCCCCGCAGGTCGCGGACGCGGTTGAGGACCTTCTCCTTGCGCTCCGGGAAGTGGCGCTCCAGCCACTCCTCGAAGAGGCCAGCCACGGCGCCCGGAAGTCGCATCACCACGTAGCCGGCGGAGCTGGCCCCCGCGCTCGCCGCGGCCTCCAGGATCTTCGCCGTCTCATGGTCCGTGATGGCGGGGACGATGGGCGCCACCATCACGCCCACGGGGATGCCGGCCGTGGCCAGGCGCTCGACGGCCTTGAGGCGCTCGCGGGGGTGGGAGGCCCGGGGCTCCATCTTGCGCGCCAACTCGCCGTCCAGGGTGGTGATGGAGAGGTTGACGGACACGGCCTGGTGCTCGTTGAGAGCCAAGAGGTGGTCCAGGTCCCGGGTCACCAGCTCGTTCTTGGTGATGATCCCCACCGGATTGCGGAACTCCGCCAGCACGGCGAGGCACCGGCGGGTGATCTCCAGCTTGCGCTCGACCGGCTGGTAGGGGTCCGTCACGCCGCTCATGGCGAGGGCCTGGGGCACCCACCGCGGCGAGGCGAGCTCTTTACGCAGCAGCGCGGCGGCGTCCTCCTTCACCAGGATACGGGTCTCGAAGTCGAGCCCCGCCGAGAATCCCAGGTACTCGTGGGTGGGCCGGGCGTAGCAGTAGATGCAGCCGTGCTCGCAGCCTCGATACGGATTGATCGAGGCCTCGAAGCCCACGTCCGGGCTGTCGTTGCGGGTGATCACCGAGCGCGAGGTGTCGCGCAGCAGCTCGGTGCCGATACGCTCCGGGCCGGGGATCTCCGGATCGCGCTCGACGGCGATCGTCTCGAAGCGGTTGGTGGGGTTGAGGGCCGCGCCCCGGCCCTTCGGCGCCGTCTCCATGGCGTAAGTATAGCGCAAGTCGCGCCCGGATGTCGCCTCATGACGCGGCGGGACTCCCCGTTTCCACGCTGCCCAGCTCCGCCTCGAGTTGGGCGGGGCTGGGCAGCGTGCCGCGGAGGTGAGCGGGCATCGTGCGATAACCCGCCACGCCGATGGGCTTGCCCAAGCCCTGGAGGGTGTACTCGGCGACCAGCCGGCTCTTGGTCTTGCACAGGATGAGGCCGACGGTAGGCTGGTCGTCGGGATGACGGAGGTGGTTGTCCACGGCCGCGAGGTAGATGCTCATCTTGCCCGCGTGCTCGGGCTGGAACTCCCCCACCTTGAGCTCGACGACCACGTAGCAGCGCAGGCGCAGATGGTAGAAGAGGAGATCGAGATAGAAATCCTTGCCGTCCACCTCCAGCGGGACCTGGGTGCCCACCAAGGCGAAGCCGGCTCCCAGCTCGAGGAGGAAGTTGCGGACGTGGGTGACGAGGACCCGCTCCACGTCGCGTTCGCGAACCTCGTCGCCGAGGCTCAGGAAGTCGAAGATGTAAGGATCTTTCAGGGTCTCCCGCACCAGGTCGGACTGGGCCGGGGGCAATACACGGTCGAAGTTCGTCAATGCCTGGCCCTGCCGGCGGTGGAGACCGGACTCGATCTGGTGGACCAGGATGGCCCGGGACCAGCCGTTCTCGACCGTCTTCTCCGCATACCAGAGACGATGCTCCGTCTTCTTCAGCCGCTCCACCAGGACCACGTTGTGCCCCCAGGGAAGAGCGGCCAGCACAGGCGGCGGCTCGGCCGGAATCAAATCTCGCACAGGCTGTGCGAGATTTGACCTGGAAGTGGATTTTTTCCCTTTGGAATCAGTGACTTGCAATTCTCGCACAGCTGTGCGAGAAATCTCGTGGTAGGCCAGGAAGAAGGCGCGCATCCTCCAGACGTTGCTGCGGGAGAAGCCCTGAAGACCGGGGAGCTCCTTCTGGAGATCGTCGGCCAGACGCTCGATGACAGAGCGACCCCAACCCTGCTCGTTCTGGCGGTCTGCGATCCGGTGACCGATCTCCCAATAGAGGAGGATCAACTCGCGATTGGCCAACAGCGCAGCCCGGGTCTGAGCGGAGCGGATCCGGCCCTTGAGATCCTCCAGGAAGGATTCATAGCCCAGAATCAATTGTGCAACAGGCTGTTGCACAATCGGCTTCTTGGCACGCTTCTCAGCGGCGGTGGATCCCCGCGCAGCAGGACGCTTTTTCGGAATCACGGCATGGAGTGTAGCACCGGATTCTCAGAAACGGCGACAGCGACCGCCGCCTCCTTCGCCCCCGCCTTGACAACCCCGAGGCGGGGAGCCAGGATGCTTGGAGACCCGATCAGCCTCCGCGGGAGGGCCGTCGTCGTGCGCATCGTCCTCATCTCCCCCAAGGGCCCGCTCTACCGGCATCGCGGCGGCATCTTCAAGAAGTCGCTGCGCTACATGCCGCTGACGCTCACCACCCTGGCGTCGCTGGTGCCGGAGGAGCTGGAGGCGGAGCTGCGGCTGATCGACGAGGGGATCGAGGACGTCGATCCCACCGCGATCGAGGCGGACCTGGTGGGATTGACGGTCATCACGGGTACGGCGCCGCGGGCCTACGAGCTCGCCGCCCGGTTTCGCGAACGGGGTATTCGCGTGGTGCTCGGCGGTCCCCACGTCACCCTCGTCCCGGAGGACGCTCAAGGCCACGCCGACGCCATCGTGACGGGCTACGCCGAGGAGAGCTGGCCCGAGCTGCTCCGCGATTTCGCCGCCGGCCGCATGGGCTCGCGCTACGACCAGCGCCCGGGGCTCTCGCTCGCCGGCCTCCCCTTCCCCCGCCGCGACCTCCTCCCCCGCGACCGGTTCATCACCGACAACGTCTTCGAGGCCACCCGGGGGTGCATCCACAAGTGCGATTTCTGCGTCGTCCCCGCGGCCTGGGGCCAGAAGCCCTATCAGAAGCCGGTCGAGGACGTGATCGCCGACATCCGGCAGATGAAGGCGCGCAAGCTCATCTTCGTCGATCTCAATCTGATCTCCGATCGTGACTACGCGGCTCGCCTCTTCGCGGCCCTGATCCCCCTCAAGGTCCAGTGGTACGGCCTGTCGACGGTGATGCTGGGGGACGATCCCCGCCTCCTCGCGCTGGCCCAGAGGAGCGGTTGCAAGGGGATTCTGATGGGCCTCGAGTCCAATCGCGGGAGAACCTGCGCGACTCGAAGAAAGGCTTCAACTCTCCGGAGCGTTACAAGGAGCTGGTGGCGACCCTCCATCGCCACGGCATCGCCCTCCAGGGTTGCTTCGTCTTCGGCCTGGACCACGACACGCCGGAGGTCTTTCTGGAGACGGCCCGCTTCGCCGTCGAGGCGCGGATCGACCTCCCCCGCTTCGCCGTGGTGACCCCTTTCCCGAGTACGGCCCTGTTCCACCGTCTGGAGCGGGAGGGGCGCATTCTGACCCGCAACTGGGAGCTCTACGACGGCCAGCACGTGGTCTTCCAGCCGGCGCAGATAAGCGTCGAGCAGCTCCAGCACGGAATCGAGACGGCATGGCGGTACGCCGCCGGCTGCTGGGGGCAGGCCTGCCGGGGCTCCCCACCTACAGGGAGATCGAGGAGTGGACGACGTTCGTGGTGCCCACGACGTCCCGGCCGCGACGGGCGTCCGGGGTGCGGATTGAGAGAGGGACCCGGGAGAGGATGGGAGAAGTCGCCGCCTGCCTGGAGCGCAACCGCCGCCGGTACCAGTTCGCCCCGCGCTTCTCCACGGCGGACCTGCTGTCGCCCGAGCGCAGCCGCGGGCTCGAGCCAGGAGATTTCTTTCTCGCTGTGGTAGGTGATGAAGTAGTCGGCTGTCTGGCTCTCTGGGACCAGAGCGGCTTCAAGCAAGTGGTGGTCCAAGGCTATGCTCCCCGCCTCGCCCGCCGGCGGCCCTGGATCAACGGTCTATCCCCTCTCCTGGGGATGCCCCGCCTGCCGGACCCCGGTCAGCCGCTCCCCCACGCCTATCTCTCCCACCTGGCAGTGGACAGAGATGATCCCGCGATCTTCCGCGTCCTGGTGGAGGCCGCCTATGGCGAAGCCCGCGCCCGGCGCTACGTCTACGTAGTGATCGGCCTCGCGGCGCGCCATCCGTGGCGCGGCTGGCTGGAGAGCCGCTTCAAGCCTCGGACCTACGCCAGCGTGCTGTACGCCGTTTCTTGGGAGGACGAAACGCAGGCCGTGGCCGAGTTGGACGGGCGGATGCCCCACGTCGAGGTGGCCCTGCTGTGACCGGCCGGCTGGTGCCCCGCGAGGAGCTGACCCAGGCGGAGCGAGAGGCGCTGTTCGCCCTCCTCGCCGCCCACTTCCAAGGCGTCACCCGGGAGCGCTTCGCCGCCGACCTGGCGGAGAAGAACTGGATTCTCCTCCTGGAGGAGGACGGCCGCGTGCGGGGCTTCTCCACGCTGCGGATCTATGAGACGGCCTCGCCCGGCGGCGAGCCGCTGACGGTGGTCTACTCCGGGGACACCATCGTGGAGCGGGGCGCCTGGGCCACGGCGGCCCTGCCCAAGTCGTGGATCGCGGCCGTGCGCGCCCTGCGCGAGCGGCACCCGCGAGGCCGGCTCCTCTGGCTCCTCCTCACCTCGGGGTTCCGCACCTACCGCTTCCTGCCGGTCTTCTGGCGGGAGTTCTGGCCCCGGCCTGAAGCCGGGACGCCGGCCGAGGTCCGGGCCCTGCTCGATCATCTTGCCCGCGAATGCTTCGGCCCGCTCTACGATCCCGCGTCCGGCGTCGTCCGCTTCCCCGAGCCCCAGATCCTCCGCGAGGGCCTGGACGCGGTGCCGGAAGGGCGTCTCGCCGATCCCCACGTCGCCTTCTTCCTGGAGCGGAACCCCGGCTGGGCTCACGGGGATGAGCTGGTCTGCCTCGCCGAGCTGGCCGAAGGAAATCTGAGCCCGGCGGGCCGGCGGATGTGGCGGCAGGGCCGGGTCACACTGGCGACCTGAACGATGCTGACCCTCCCCTGGATCGCCGCCAACGCCGGCGGGTGGTGGCGGTTCCGCACCGCCCTGGCCGACCCGGCGAGGGTGCAGGCGGCGATCCTGCGGCGCTATTTGCGGGCGAACGCGGAAACGGCGTTCGGGCGCGAGCATGGGTTCTCGTCGATCCGTAGCGTCAGGGAATTCCAGGATCGGGTCCCCCTGGCGGGATATGCCGAGATGGAGCCGTGGATCGCGCGGGTGGCCGCCGGGGAATCGGCGGTGCTGACGCGGTCGCCCGTGCGGACGCTGGAGGTGACCAGCGGCTCGTCCGCCGCGGCCAAGCGCATCCCCTACACGGCGGCGATGCAGGGGGAGGTCCGCCGGGCGGTCGCTCCCTGGGTGTTCGACCTCTACAAGGACCGGCCCCGGCTCGCCCTGGGTTGCGCCTACTGGTCGATCAGCCCGCTGGAGATGGACGAGGAGCCGGCCGGCGGAGCTGTGAAGGAGGGGTTCGAAGAGGACGCCGAATATCTCGGAGGATCTTGGAAGCGGCTGGTGGACTCGACTCTGGCAGTGCCGGGAGCGGTGCGCTTCCTGCGCGATGTCGAGTCGTTCCGCTACGCCACCCTGCTCTTCCTGCTGCGGCGGGCGGACCTGACTCTGATCTCGGTGTGGCATCCCAGTTTCCTGATCCTGCTGATGGGGACTTTGCCGAAGCTGTGGCCGGATCTGCTGCGCGAGGTGGAAGGGGGGAGGAAGATCGCGGGGAGGAGCTTGAAGCCCCTGCCAGGGCGGGCGGCGGAGTTGCGGCGCCTCGCTCCGGATGCGCTGGTGAGGATCTGGCCCCGGCTGGGGTTGATCAGTTGCTGGGGAGACGCGCACGCGGCTCTCCACCTGGAGGAGGTGCGGCGGGCGTTTCCGGGGGTGGAGATTCAGCCCAAGGGCCTGCTGGCCACGGAGGCGTTCGTGACCATCCCGTTCGCGGGGCAGATGCCGCTCGCGATCCGGTCCCACTTCTTCGAATTCCTGACCGAGGGCGCCGCCGGGGAGCGGCCCCGGCTGGCCCACGAGCTGGAGCCCGGGGGCGTCTACTCGGCGGTGGTGACGACGGGCGGCGGGCTCTACCGCTATCGCCTGGAGGACCGGGTGGAGGTGACGGGCTTCGCCGGCCGCACGCCGTCGCTGCGTTTCCTGGGCCGGGAGGGGCACGTCTCCGATCTGCGCGGCGAGAAGCTCCACGAGAGCTTCGTGGCCGGCGCCCTGGCCCGGGCCTTCCGCCGGCTCGCCATCGCCCCCCGCTTCGCCATGCTGGCACCAGAGGCGGACTCTGCCAGTGCGCCGCGGTACGTCCTGTACGTGGAGATCGCAGGGCAGGCGCCTCCCGGGCTGGCGGCGGCCGTGGAGGAAGAGCTGGCGGCGAATCCTCACTACCGGGCTTGCGTGGCCTTGGGGCAGCTCGCGCCGGCGGCCGTCTTCTTCGTCGAGGGCTCGGCCTTCCCCCGCTATCTCCAGCAGTGCCGCGAGCGGGGGCAGCGCCTGGGGGACGTCAAGCCCCTGGCATTATCGAGCGCCGTCGGCTGGCTGGACGTCTTTTCCGGTCTAAGATAGCCAGCTATCGATCCATCTCCGACCTTTGGGAAGGATCAGACTGGAGATCCTGTTCTCGATCTTCAAACAGGCCGCCGTCATCCAGGAAACCCGAAGGTGAACCGGATCGTGCAGCACTCGCAGCAAGAGCACCATGGCCGCGCCTAGAGAGCCCCTGCTGGCCTGGCCGGGGGTGGAGAGCCTCAAGCTGACGCTCCCCCTCTCCTACCTGTTCTCGAAGATCTTCTTCTCGATCTACGGCGGCGCCAGCCTGCTCGCCGGGCTGCGGGGCGCCCGCCCAGACTTCCATTTCGACTGGGAGCTGCGGCTGCCGTTCATCCCCTGGCTCGCCGTCGTCTATCTCTCCGTCCCTCTGCTGCTCCTGCTGACGCCCTTCACCCTGCGCACGTGGCGGTCGTTCACCCCGTTCTTCCTGGCGCTGACGGCGGAGACGCTGGTCGGCGGCATCGTCTTCCTGGCCATCCCCATGGTACAGGTCTATCCGGCGCGGGTGGCTTCCGGCGTCGGCGGCGCCATCTTCCACCTCGCAGACCGGCTGAACCTCCAATACAACGAGTTCCCGTCGCTGCACATCGCCTTCACGGTGACGGCGGCGATCGTCTTCGGCCGGCGGTGCGGTCCCCTGGGGCGGGCCCTCTTCGCCCTGTGGACGGTCGCCGTGGGCGTCTCGACTCTCTTCATGCACGAGCACCACATCCTGGACCTCGCCTCCGGGGCCGTGCTCGGGTTGGCGGGAGTCGGGATCGTTTGGCGCCGGACGTCGCGGGACGAGGTGTTGGAATCGCTGCGCATCGAGGCGCTCTGCCTGCGGGAGTTCGCCTGGTTCGTCCGCCGGCACCCGCGCTACCTGGTGATGTTCTTCGCCCTGTTCCGGGCCTCGGTCCCCCGCTGGCGCAAGACGCGCGTGCTGCGCGCCACCTACTGCCTGGCCCAGCACGTGGACGACATCCTGGACGGCGACCGGAAGATCAAGGGGGATCCCGAAGCCTATGTCCTCGCCGTGGTGCGCGGGCTCCGGGGCGAGGCGCCGTTCGGTGAGACGACGGCGGATCAGCTCGCCGCGTTCGTCGGCGCCGAGCTCGGACGGTTCGAGAGCGAGCGGGACGATGCCCGGGACCATCCGCGCAGCGACCTGGTGAAGCTCTTCGAGGTGCTGCTGGAGGACCGGCGGCGGATGGACGCCCGGCGGACGCTGTGCGCCGAGGCCCTCGCCGAGCAGCACCGGCTCACCTTCTTCTACTCCCTGAACCTCACCCTGATCCTGGCCGGCTCCGGGCTGCGGGCCGCCGACGCGCCGGACGTGATCGCCGCCCTCGCCTGGTGCTCGCCCGTGCGGGACCTCGAGGCGGACCTGAAGAAGGGGCTGATCAACGTCCCCGCCGAGGTGCTGGCGCGGGCCGGCTGGAACGGCGATCCCGCGATCCTCGCGACGGCCCTCGACACGGCCGCCGTGCAGGACTGGCTGCGCGCCGAGCACCGGCGCGGCGCCGCGGCGATCCAGAACCTTGGAAGCCGACTGAACGACATCGCCGAGCCGAAGGCGAAGGCCATCCTCTCCAGACTCCACCGGGCGCTCGACGTCTATGAAAAGAAGTACCGGCGCCGGCACCGCTTCGACGAGCCGGGCTCGGAAGCGAGACGGGTCGAGCCCCTGCCCGAGGCCTCGAACAGCTAGGCGGGAGAGTTCCTCTTTATCCAAGCCCGAGCAGTGCTAAAGTCTCAGGGTCGGACGCTCCTGTTTCAGCAACCTGAAATATGCGAAAGGGGATCATCATATGACCGTATCGTCGCCTGTTCCTCCTCCACCAGGAACGCCGGTGGCTCCGAAGAAGACGAGCCCCCTTGTCTGGGTCGGCATCGGCTGCGCCGTCATCATCGTCCTCTGCTTGATCGCTGTGGTCGGTGCGGGCTGGTTCATCAAGAGCAAGGCGGAAGGTTTCACGAAGCATCCGGCCTTCTCCAGCGCCAAGCTCATGGTGCAGTTCAACCCCCAGTTGGAGCTCGTCAAGAGCGATGAGGACGCCGGCACCCTCACGATCAAGGACAAGAAGAGCAACGAGGTCGTCACCATCACCGCCGACGAGAAAAACAAAACCCTCACCGTCAAGAACGAGACGACCGGTGAGACGACCACCATGAGCACCGACGACGTGAAGGCGGGCCGGTTCACTATCAAGAGCAACAAAGGCACGGCAACCTTCGACGCGAGCGGCAAGGACGGCGCCACCTTCAAGGCCACCAACGAGAAGGGCGAGGTGACCACGATGAACGCCGGGGCCGGCGCGCCTCAGAACCTCCCGTCGTGGCTGCCAGTCTATCCTGGAGGCAACGTCCAGGGGACCCTCGACACCACCAACGCCGAGGGCCATTCGGCGGCGTTCACGGTGACCACCAAGGACTCGGTCTCCAAGATGATGGAATTCTACGAGACCCAGCTCAAGAGCGCCGGCTTGAAGGTCGAGAAGACCACGATCTCCTCCAACGGCCAGGACGGCGGTACACTCACCGCCAAGAGCGACGACGAGAAGAAGCAGGCCAGCGTCATCTTCGGGACCGCCAACGGGGAGACCTCCGCGGCCGTGACGTTCCAGGAGAAGAAGTAGCAAGCATGCTCAAGCTGGTTCTGCTGCGGCACGGTGAGAGCACCTGGAACGTCGAGAACCGGTTCACGGGATGGACCGACGTGGACCTCTCGCCCAAGGGGATCGAGGAGGCCCATGAAGGAGGCCGGCTGCTCCGGGAGGGGGGCTATACCTTCGACGTGGCCTACACGTCGCTGCTCAAGCGGGCCATCCGGACGCTGTGGATCACCCTCGACGAGATGGACCTGATGTGGATCCCTGTCCACCGGAGCTGGCGCCTGAACGAGCGGCACTATGGCGCTCTCCAGGGGCTCAACAAGGCGGAGACGGCGGCGAAGTACGGCGATGCCCAGGTGCTGGTCTGGCGTCGCAGCTACTCCGAGCCGCCGCCGCCCCTCACCTCCGACGACCCACGCTATCCCGGCCGTGACCGCCGGTACGCCGGCCTCAAGCCGGAGGAGATCCCGCTCGCCGAGTCGCTCAAGGACACGGTCGCCCGCTTCCTCCCTTACTGGCACCAGACGATCGTCCCCGACTTGCAAGCCGGCAAACGGGTGCTCATCGCCGCCCACGGCAACAGCCTGCGGGCGCTCGTCAAGCACCTGGATGACATCTCGGAGGAGAAGATCGTGGGGCTCAACATCCCCACGGGAATCCCGCTGGTCTACGAGCTCGACGACGATCTGACGCCGGTCCGCAGCTACTACCTGGGAGATCCGGAGGCGGCGCGCAAGGCGGCCGAGGCCGTGGCGAAGCAGGGCCAGGCCCGGGGATGAGACGAGACGGCTAACTCTCCCGGTACGGTGGCTTGCGGCTCGGCGGCGGCTGGTGATCGCCCTCGAGCAGCCGGTTCAACACCGTCCGCAGGGTCTGGACGGGGCTGATCGAGGACTCCAGGCCCTCGACCAGCCCACGGTCGAAGCGGTTCAGGACGGAGTCATAGAGGTCGCGGCGCACCTCGTCCGGCTGCATGAGGTCGCGAACCTTCCGGGCACAGGAGGCGCACCCCTTCAGCAGGTGGGCCACGACGATCCGGCTCTCATCCCGTGCAGCGGTGCCCGCGACGAATCGCTTGAGAGTCTCGTCCGAGGGATGCTCCAAGGAAATCCTCCTCCTCGCTGCCCTTAAGGGCTTTATGCACTCCGAATACGAGTGAGCGCGGGAGGATATTCATTTCGCTTCCGAGCTTGGCGACGGCGTCACTGGCAGGAGAAACCGTACCCCGAGCAGCAACCCGTCCCCGTGCAACTGGTGGTGATCATGCTGCGCTGGATCGCCCCGGTATTGTTCTTCGCTCGGAAATGGCCAACTCCGTCCGCGTCACCTCCCGCCGTGTTGTAGATACTCCAGTCGCTGAAATTATAATCGAACTGGGCGGCGGTGGAACCTCTCCCGACGTTTAGTTGCGCTTTGACATTCGTGTACGTGTCAAATTTCGCGGTGTCGCCGCAACCGGAATAGAAGGAGGAGGTGGAGCAGGCGATCTGGTCGTTGTAGCCGGCTCGGAGGCTGTAGAACTGGGTCGTCTTTCCCGAAGGCTTGTCGCGATAACCGCCATCGCCCATCTTTGGGTTGTAGCCTGGTGCGAGGTGGGGGAAGAAGCCGAAGACGTTTGAATCGAAGATGTTCTGGCCGCCGCAGGTGGTGATGGCGGGGTTGGCGTAGCCGGCCCAGTAGCAGGAGGAGAGGCCACGCAGGCCGCCGGAGATGGCGATGAATTTCCGTACGCTCCCCCAGAGGTTGCCGTAGTCGATGCCGTGGATGCCCACGGTCACTCCCATGGAGTGGGCGATGACGTCCACCTGCGACTTGCCGGTGTAGGTCTTCACGGCGTTGATGAAGTCCCGCACCATGGCGGCCTTGCTGGGCTGGTGGTAGTTGAGCTGCGGAGCCGCCCGCTCGGAGGACGACAGATAGTTGAGGCCGAAAAGCTCGCAGTCGTTGTAGCCGGCGGCCCGGAATTCGGCGTAGACGGAGAGGACGCCCGTCGACGGCGGGTAGTCCCAGTTCTTGGCCTCGTCGCCGTTGCCGTGCAGGAAAACGATGGGGGTATGGGTGGCCGTGCAGTTGCCGCCGCCGAAGCCGCCATTGGCTGCGCTGGCGGGATTGAAGCCGCCGGCGAACTGGACGGAGCTGCCGGTGTAGGTCAGGGCGCCCGCCGGCAGCGCCAGGAGAAGCATCAGGAACGAGACCGCCAGAGCCTGCTTCTTCATATCTCCTCCTTCGTTTTTACGTTGTCTGTCCATTCGGTCGTCTACGCCCGGAACGCCACGCCCGCCTGGTTGTAGCCCACGCCCGAGCCGATGAGGACGACCAGGTCGCCCGCCTTGATCTTCCCCTTCGCCCGGGCGTCGTGGAGGGCCATGGGGACGCAGGCGGAGCCGGTGTAGCCCCAGTCCTCCATCACCGTGTGGGTGCGCTCCAGGGGGAGGCCCAGATCGCCCATCACCAGCTCGATGGACGGCTTGCGCACCTGGGTGAAGATCAGGAAATCGATGTCCGGGACCTCGAAGCCCCCCTCCCGGGCCAGCCGGCGTACGAGGCGCGGCCACCCCTCGTGATTGATCTCCGGGGGGTAGCGCTGGACGATCTGCACCTGGGTGCGGCCGGCGCGGACGGACTCCTCGCTCGCCGGCTCGGCCGTGCCACCGGAGTAGATCCCCCAGTAGCCGGCATAGGCGCCGTCCGCCTGGAACGCCGCGTTGAGGAAACCCGGCTCGTCCGACGGCGCGAGGATCGCCGCGCCCGCTCCGTCGCCATAGAAGAAGACCATGGGGTCGTTGGCGGCGGTCAGCTTGTGCATCAGGTAGACGCCGATGACGAGCACGGTCTTCAGGGCCGAGTTGGCCGCGATCAGCCCCGCGCCCGTGGCAAAGCCGGTGGGGAACGAGGCGCAGGCACAGCCGACGTCGAAGGTGCCGGCGTTCTTCGCTCCCAGCTTCTCCTGCACGACGACCGAGGTGGCGGGGGTAATGTAGTCGGGAGAGTCGGTGCCCAGGATGATGAGGTCCACGTCCTCCGGCCGGCGGCCGGCCGCCGCCAGGGCTTGGCGGGCGGCGTGGACGGCGACGTCGGAGGTGGACCAGTCCTCGGGGGCCCACCAGCGGCGGCGGATGCCGGTGGAGGCCTCCATCTTGTCCACGAAGTCCGGCGGCTCGGGAAAGCGCTCGCGCAGGAGGTCGTTCGAGATCTCCCGCTCGGGCAGGTAGGAGCCGGTGGAGACGAGCTTGGCGTAGCGTGGCATGGTGGACTCCGGGATGAGGGGTTACGTCAGGGAGCCGACAAAGCCGCGGAGGATCTCCACGGTCTTCTCCGGCTGTTCGATGATCAGGCCGTGGCTGCCGCCGGGGACGATTTCGAGGCGCGCGCCGGGGATGCCGGCGGCCAGGGCCCGGGAATGCTCCAGGGGAAACATGGTGTCGCGCTCGCCGGCCACGACGAGCGTTGGCGCCTGGATGAGAGGGAGATACGGCGTCAGGTCAAGCCCTTCGAGGACGCCGATGATGGGCGCCAGCCCCGTATACCACGCGGCTGGCAGGAGGCCCACCTGCCGCCGGTAGAGGGCCAGGGTCGCGGCGTTGACCTCCCGGTACTCGGGGCTGTAGGTAGCAGGGATCACCAGATCGTAGACCCGGCCGCCGTCGCCGCCCGCCACGGTCTCCAGGCACGCGTCGCGCACCAGGGCCGAGGCCGCCCACAACTCGGGGGTGACCTTCTCCGTGGCCGTGATCGCGATCACGGACGCCACCCGCTCGGGATGGAGCGAAGCCAGCCGCAGAGCCACGAGCGCGCCGAAGGAGGTGCCCGCGGCGTGGATGCGCTCGATCCCCAGCGCATCCAGCAGGGTCACGAGATCCTCCGCGTGGGGCTCCAAGCGGGGCTCGGGCACGCCCGGCGAGAAGAGCTGGCCCCGGAAATCGCACCGCACGATGCGGAACGCATCCTCCAGGGGCGCGGCGATCTTCTCCCAGGCGGCCATGGTCATCAGCCCGCCGTTCAACAGGAAGAGCGGCGGGCCGTCCGGGTTGCCGGTGATGCGGTGGGCGAGTGGGCTCATGGGTAACTCCAGCGGCATGCCCTTCAAGTCAGGTTTTCCTTTCCAAATATTTCTCTCTCAGCTCCCCCTTGACCACCTTTCCATACGGCGTCCGCGGCAGCGCGTCCACGAAGACGAATTCCCGGGGAACCTTGTACTTCGCGAGCCGAGATTCGAGGAACCCGCCGAGGTCGTCCGGCGGCGCGCCTCCCGGCACCACGAAGGCGACTCCCACCTCGCCCCAGGTCGGATGGGGGATGCCCACCACCGCGGCGTCCCGCACCGCTGGATGCTGGAGCAGCTCGCCCTCGATCTCGGCGGGATAGACGTTGACGCCGCCGCTGATGATCATGTCCTTCTTCCGGCCAGCGATAGAGTGGAAGCCGTCCGCGTCCCGCCGCGCGAGGTCGCCCGTGTGGAACCAGCCCTCGGCATCCAGGGCCGCGGCCGTGGCCTCAGGGTTTTTCCAGTAGCCGCGGCTGACGTGGGGGCCTCGAAGCAGCAGTTCCCCCAGCTCTCCCGCCGGCACCTCGGCGCCATCTTCACCGATCAGCCGCGTCTCGGTGAACATCAGCGGCTTGCCGATGCTGCCCGGCTTGGCGACCGACTCCTCGACGGTCATGGCGAAACAGTTCACCCCCACCTCGGTGAGGCCGTAGCCCTGCTTGAAGGCCACGCCCCGGCGCTGGTACGCCTCGATCAAGTAGGTGGGGAGCGGCGCGCCGCCGCTGATGAACCAGCGGACCCGCGAAAGGTCCGTCGCCTGGAAGCCGGGATCGTCCATCAGCAGCTTGAAGATCGTGGGCACCCCGAGGACCACGGTGCAGCCCTCGTCCTCGATCGTCCGCCAGACCTCGGCGGCGTCGAAACCGCGGTAGAGGACGACTTTACCGCCGATGGTGAAGATAGGAACCAGGAACGCTCCCAGGCCGCCGGCGTGGTAGAGCGGAGTAAAAATCGGGCTCACGTCGTCCGCCCGGAGCTGCCAGCCGACGACCGTGTTGTAGCCGTTCCAGAGGATCATGCGGTGCGGGAGCATGACGCCTTTCGGCTTGCCCGTGGTGCCGGAGGTGTAGAGCAGGCACCAGAGATCCTCGGGATCGCAGCGCTCCCGGGTCCACGGCGTGTCCGGCACGGCGGCGGCCAGCGGCGCGAAATCCTCGTCGAGCGAAATCCAGTGATCCAGGGAGACGAGCTCCCGCAGAGCGCGCACGGTCCCGGCGTGCTCGGCGCCGTAGAGGAGGCCGGCGGGCCGGGCGTCGTCCAGGATTCCCGCCAGCTCGCGGGGGGTGAGCCGCGTTCCCAGGGGGACGAGGATCACGCCGGACTTGGGCGCGGCGAAGAGGGCGTCGAGATACTCCGGCCGGTTGTCCGCCAGCAGGGCGAAGCGCTCCCCCTTTCCGATCCCCAGCACCTCCCTCCAGACCCGGGCCACGCGAACGGCCCGCGCGTCGAGCTCGCTGTAGGTGAAGCGCTCGCCCGTGGGCACGTAGACCAAGGCGAGCCGGTCCGGCGTCAGCCGCGCCCGCTCACCCAGAATATCTCCGGAGATCACCGGGTTTTCCCTCTACGTTCCCACCACCAGGCCGCCGTCCACCGAGAGCACGGTGCCGGTGATGAAGCCCGCGACGTCCGAGGCCAGCCAGAAGTAGGCTTCGGCGACGTCTTCCGGCCTCCC
Organism: Thermoanaerobaculum sp.; assembly: GCA_021154885.1. GTDB lineage: Bacteria > Acidobacteriota > Thermoanaerobaculia > Multivoradales > UBA5704 > DATARR01. The sequence goes on along the minus strand of JAJKHS010000143.1, from coordinate 27,136 downwards.
CATCCGGCCGAGTGGCGTGTGGGAGACCATTCCCTGGAGCACCTTCTCGGGCATGGCCGTGACCATCTCCGTGGCGATGAAGCCGGGGGCCACGGCGTTGACCCGGACGTTGTATCGCCCCAGCTCCCGCGCCCACGTCTTCGTCATGCTGATCACCCCGGCCTTGGTGGCGGCGTAGTTGGTCTGGCCGAAATTGCCATAGAGTCCCACCACCGACGAGGCGTTGAGGATCGAGCCGCCGCCGCTTTCAATCATCAGGGGAGCGACGGCCCGGGTGCAGAGGAACACCCCCTTGAGATTGACCGCGACCACGGCGTCGAAGTCCCTCTCCGTCATTTCGGCCAGATTCTGGCCGTCCTTCCACTTGACGAGCTGGTGATCGCGCAGGATGCCGGCGTTGTTGACCAGCACGTCGACCCGCCCCCAGCGCTCCACGACCGCCGCCACGGCCGTTTCGACCGCGGCGGCGTCCGTGACGTCCACCGTCTGGAACGACCCCTCCCCCCCCGCCGCGGCGAGCTCGGCGACGAGGGCGTCAGGGTCGGCGGCCTTGACGTCCCAGACGGCCACCCGGTCGCCGCTCTGAGCGAAGCGGCGGGCCGTGGCGCGGCCGATGCCCGCCGCGCCGCCGGTGACGACGACGATCTTTTCTTTCATCGCAGACTCCTCTCTTTCCCCCACCCAAACCCTCACCCCGACCCTCTCCCGTCCCCTCCCACCCCCCTCACCGGGAGAGGGAGAAGAAAATCACCAGCCTCTTGTTGCTGTTCTCCCTCTTCTCCCGGTGAGGGGGGTGGGAGGGGACGGGAGAAGAGGGCCGGGGTGATGAGGGCCTAGAACCCCCACCGCAACCCGAGCTGGATCTCCCGCCCCGGCAGCGTCGCCCGGGCCTTGCCGAAGCTCGGGTTCACCCGGAACGGCAGGCTCGGATTGGCCAGCGTCGGTCCCGAGAGGAACTCGGCGCCGTCGATCGAATTGACGTCGTAGTTCACGGTGTTGGTGACGTTGAACGCTTCGGCGATGACGTCCAGGCGCTGGCCGCCGAAGAGGTGGAGGCCCTTGGTGAGGCGCAGGCTCAACTGGCGGAACGGCGGGCCGTTCTCGCTGTTGCGCACGACCCCCGCGGGACGATCCGAGTTCTTACCATCGCCGTTGAAGTCATAGCCCAGGCGGTGATTCCATGGCTGGCCGGAGCCGTACTCGAAGATGGGCGCCAGGGTGAGATCCCAAGGCAGGTGGATGATACTGGTGAGCACGAAGCGGTAGCGCTCGTCCGCCTGGCTGCGGCCGTACTCGGCGCCGATGTTCGACGGGTCGTTCGGGTAGCCGGTGGGGAACGCGGGGCTGAAGTCGTCCGCGATGTTCTTCTTGTCGGCCACGGTGACGGAGGCGGTGATCAGGTCGCCCTGCCGCACGGAGCCGTTGAGCTGCAGGATGAGCGCCTTGTACTCGCTGCGCCCATCGTTGGTGAACATGTTGATCTGGTTGTAGGCCGGGTTCAGCCGCACCGGGTGGGCGTTGCCGCCGAAGTTGACGTCGCGGATGACGATCTCCTGGCGCCCCTTGGCGTAGACCCCCTCGGCGTCGAAGAAGAGGCGGGGGGTGATCGCCCGCGTCCAGCCGACGCTCGCCTGGGTCGACTCCGGCGTGTCGAGCTTGGGCGCGAGGAGCGAGATGTCGGGCTTCAGCAGGACGCCGGTCGTCGTCGGGTGGTTGGGATCGAGGACGAACGGCGGCGTGTTGAGGCCCAGCAGGAGGCCGTTGACCCGCGTGCGGCTGACGCGGCCGGTGACACCGTTCTGCTGCAGCTCGACGCCCGCCGGCACCAGCAGGTAGCGGCCGTTGAACAGGCCGGCGCCAGCGCGGAAGACGCTCTTGCCGTCGTTGCCCGGATCGAGGGAAAAGGAGAGCCGGGGCTGGAAGTCGTTAGTGTCCTTCTTGCGCGGCTTGGGAACCAGCGGATGGGTGAAGCCGGGGTTGTTGCCACCGTCGTCCAGATCGTAGCGCACGCCGAGGTTGACCGTCAGGTTCGATCGCGGCCGCCAGTCGTCCTGGAGGAAGCCGGCATAACGCTTCGTGTCATAAGTGACGTCGCTCGAGCCGTCGCCGTAGAGATAGGCGATGGGGATGGCCCGGGTGTCGGTCAGATAGGTGAAGAGGCCGTACTGGAAGGTGTCGATGCGCGACCGCTCCTGGTGGTAGAGGAAGGAGGCGCCGGCCTTGACGTCGTGCGTCCCCTTCCCTTCGAGCCCGAGGTGGAGAGTGTCCCGCACCTCGTACTCCTTCCCCTCCCCCAGCAGGTTGCCGAGAATGTTGGCCCCCGTCTCCAGGGTGTTGCCGGAGGAGAACCACTCGCCCACGGCCTGGGAGTTCGTGGGCTCCTCGAATTTGCGCTGGCCATACTGGCCCCGCAGCTCGTTGAGCCGGCCGCCGGAGAATACCGCGAGGTTCTCCAGGGTAAGATTCCAGTTGTCGCGGTTCAGCGTCTGGCCGTTGCTCTCGTCGTTGACGCCGCCGACGCGGAAATTCTTCTCCTTGTATTTCTCGAACACCAGGTTGCCGTTGAGCGACTTGCTCTCGGAGAGGATGTCGTCGAGCTTGAGGAAACCCAGGGTCTGATCGAACGGGTGCTTGACGTCCCTGGCCTGAGAGGCGAAGGCGCCGCCGGGCCGGAACAGAGCGATGTTCTTCTCGTTGACCTCCTCGGCGTTGGCGAAGTAGTGGACCTTATCCTGCACGACGGGGCCGCCCACCGAGAAGCCGTACTGGTCGCGGGAGAAGTCGTTCTTCTGCTGCTCCAGGGCCCCCCGGGAGCGCAGCGAATCGGCGCGATAGAAACCGAAGGCCGAGCCGCGAACCTGGTTGGTGCCGCTCCGGGTGATGATCGAGAGAGCGCCGCCCGCCGTGCCGCCGATCTCGGAGTCGTAGCGGTTGTTGATCACCCGGAACTCGCCGATGGCGTCCTGGCTGAAACGGATCTTGGCCAGCCCCAGGGCGGCGTCGGTGAAGTCGACGCCGTTGACCAGGATGGTGGACTGGCTGGCGTTGCCGCCGGCGCCCACCACCGGGCCGCCGCCGATGAAGCGGAAGCCGCCGCGCTCGCGCTGCACGCCAGGGGCGATGAAGGCCAGGCGCTGGAAGTCGCGGTCGGGCACGGGGAGCGACTCGATCTGCTCGGGCACGATGTTCGTCGAAGTGTCCGTTTTGTAGACGTCCACCAAGGGCACGGTGGTGCTGACGGTGATGCTCTCCGTCACCGCCGGGCTCAGCGTCGCCCGCACCCGGGCCGTCTGGCCGACCCGCAGGGTGAGGCCGTCCTGGGTCACCGGCGAAAAGCCCTGGAGCTGGATGTCGGCCTTATAGGTGCCGGGCGGCAGGGCCTCCAGGGTCGCGATCCCCTGCGCGCCCGTCACCTCGGAGCGGGCCAGGCCCGTCTCCCGATTGAGCAGCGTCACCGTCACCCCGGGCAGGGGCGCGCCGTCCGTCCCGGTGACCACGACCTCGACGCTGGCGGTCGAGACCTGGGCGGCCAGGGGCCCCGCCAGGATTCCCATTCCCAGCAGCAGCGCCAGCGCGAGAGCCACCCCCAGGGCGGCCCATCCGCGCGGCAGAACCTCCATCTTCCTCAGCATGATCCTCTCCTCATGTCCTTCAGGGGACGCCTTTGAATCTATGGATTTTTCACATCCCGCGGATCGAGCCCGCGGCGCAGGATCTTCGAGAATTCGTGGACCGCCTGGTGGGAGTCCAGGCCGAAGTGCATGGGCACGCCGAAGCACTTCTCGACGGTGAAGAAGTAGAAGAACCAGCGGGTGGCGAGCATCACCGCCACCAGCGGGTCCGCCTCTCCCAGCTCGCCCGCCTCCTGGCGCGCCGCCAGGCGCTCGGCGTAGGTGGCCGCGAAGCGGTCCGCCATCTGCTGGTAGAAGGCCTTGATGTGCTTGCCCTTGAACTCGATGACGTCGATATAGATGAGCAGGATGTGGGCGGAGTTCTCCGCCACCACCTGCTCGATCGCCGCCGCCATCTCCTCCAGGTCCTCGGGAAAGCGGGCGGCGCTGAAGATCTTGTTGAGCGGCAGCTCGGGGTCGAGCAGCACCTGCCAGTACTGGTCGATGAGCTGGCCGAAGATCTCCTCCTTGCCGCCGAAGTGGTGGTAGAGGTTGCCCACCGAGAGCCCCGACCGCCGGGCGATCTGCCGCATCGTCGTCGCCCGGAACCCCTGGCGGGCGAACAGCGACAGCGCCGCCTTCAGCACCTTCCGGGCCGAGGCATCCGACTTGTCCGCCTGGGTGCGCCGCTTCGCCATGGTCTCCTTCCCGGGCCGCGAATCGCAGAACGAGCGTTCACGGAACGAGCGTTCGGTTTTTTTTGGGATGATAGAGGGGCGGAGGGCGGGTGTCAAGACGAGACGAGCGAAGAGAGGATTGGGGAGCGAGGAAGGTGGGGAAGGTCGCTTAGGGTAGGGGCGGGTCTGGAGGGGTGGTCGGGGGCTCGACCCGCCCTGGGAGGCCGCGAGATCGATCCCTTAGTAGGGCGGGTCGAGCCCCCACCCGCCGGCCAGACCCGCCCCTACCCTAGGATCTATTCGAGGATCTACCGCTTACCCGCCGGCTCCTCCGCCTTCTCCAGCTTGCGCGGCTTGGCCTTGGTGGGCATCACGCCGTCGCCCATACGGTTGCGGGCGGTCACCGTGGACGAGTAGTTGGCCTCCACCCGCTTGAGCTCGTCGCTCTTCAGGTGGCACTTCTTGTACTTCTTCCCACTGCCGCACCAGCAGGTGTCGTTGCGGCCCAGCGCGACCTCCGCAGCCTTCGGCTTGGGCGAGAGCAGATTGCGAAACCAGGTTCCCAGCGACACGATCGTCTCCAGTCCAGAAAAGAGGTTGGTAATGCGAATCGAAAACGGGGCTACCGGGCTTGGACCTTCAGCAGGTCGACGACCTTCTTGACGCCCGGCGTCTCCTCGACCGCCCTGAGCGCCAGCGACTTGCGCTCCCGGTCGGGGAGGGCGCCGCGAAGGCTGACCACCCCGTCGCTCACCTCGACCTCGAGGTCGAGGGCGTAACGGCCGACCTCCTCCAACAGGTTCTTGCCCACGCGCATTTCGAGGACGGCGTCGTCCACCTTGCGCTCGGCGTGGCCGACAGCCCTGGCCACGGGAGTGCCGGGCGCGGCCTCCTCCCGGTTGGTGAGGTTGTTGTCCACGTCCCGGACACCGGGGACCGTCTTGACGACCTCCTCAGCCAGATCCTGAGTGGAGCGCTTGTCGACCGCGCCGAAGAGGCGGACCCATCCGCCCTTGACCTCCACCGTCACCCCGAGGACGTCCTTCCCGAGCTTCTCCAGCAGGGCCAGCCGGATCTCGTGCTCCAGCCGCGCGTCGGACACCTCCTGCTCCCGCACGCCCTCGTCCGCCGCCCGCGACCGTTCGGTGGGCACGGTCGAGGCGCAGGCGGAGAGCAGGGCGCCGAGGAGAGCGGCGGCGAGCAGGGCCTTGGGAGTGGGGGTGTTCATGCGTCGGGTCCTTAGTCGTTCGGCGGAAAAGGGTATCACAGGGAATCAGGCCGCCAGTAAGGGCGCCAAGTCGGCTTTCGCCACTGGCGGAAGCCCCAACCTTTCCAGCAGGCCGTTGATCGCCGCCAGCGAGATCTGGCTGGGCGCAGTGATTTCGATGCCGATGGGATTGCCGCGTGGACCGAAATCGATCACCATACCCGGCTCGACTCGCTTCGTCGACGAGCTTTTTTCATCCGCCTGACGCGGAAGATAGAGGTATGCCGCCATGGGACGACCATGCCGGAACGTCACTTCCAGGTAAAGTTTTTTCATCCGCCCCGAAGGCTAGCGCGCCTGCCAGGGGATGTCGATCACCGCCCGCTCGGGGCTCCGATCCCCGGCCTGGCTGAAGGGGTGGACCTGATCGGACCTCTCCCGGTCGTAGGTGAGCTCCAGCCGGTACTGCCCTGCCACCAGAGTGGAGCCGCCCAGGGGAAGGAGGACGAGCCCCGTACCGTCCGCCCGGCGCACCACCGTGGGCTGGGTCAGAGGGATGTGCTCCGTCGGCGCCACGAAGGTCCGGCGGTGGCCGGGGCCGCCCGTCCCCACCACGCGCAGCTCGGCTCCCGCGGCCGGGAAGCGCAAACGCCCCGGCTCACCCAGGGGAGCGGCGAAGCGGCGCTCGACTCCCGCTTCGGCAGTCCCGGCAATCCCGGCAGACATCGCCCCGGCTTCGGAACCTCCAAAGATCCGGACACGGGCTCCCGCCGGCAGTGGGTCCTCGCCGCCGAAGCCGTACCAGGTCGTCCACTCCGGCTCCGCCACGCGCACCTCGCTGAAGCTCACGTCTGGGCTGGCCGCAGCGAAGAACCCCACCCGGCCGGCGGGCAGATCGGCGTCCTCCAGACGGAACAGCTCCTCCCCATCGAGCCACCCGGCGAAGTGCTCGCCCACGGCGTCGAAGGTGAGGCCGATCTCGCGGCCCGCCGGCATCGGTCCCGTCCCCTGCCAGAGAACGGTCTCCTGGCCTTTGACCCTCTTGACCAGCCGCCGGGCTCCGCTCCCGGACTCGATGGAGAAAATGACGCCGTTGTCGATGTCGAGGAAACGGAACAGCGCTCCCACGACTCCACCCGTCCCGGGGCGAAGGCGCACGGCGAACCGGTAGTCGGTCGCTGCCGGGTCGCCGGTCAGGGCAACGCGGGGGGCCAGGAGATCGGCGCCCGCCGGACGCAAGGCTCCCCCCTCGGCCGTCCAGCTATCGGGCAGCGGCTGCGTCTGGGCGTCCAGGAAGCTCCAGCGGCCTGGAATCAGGCTGTCGAACGATTCGTCCAGCCCCCAGCCGGTGAAGGTCCGGCTGGCCGGAAAGACCCGCACCGCGGAGAAGTGGGCGTCGGAATTGTCCCGGGCATAGAGGGCGATGCGTCCCGCCGGGACGTCCCCATCCTCCACCGCGAACAGGGGGACGCCATCCATGTAGCCGCGCAACGAGCTGCCCACGGCCACCACGGTCACCTCGATGGAGCGGCCCGGCGGATAGGAGACGCCGTCCTCCCACAGCACGGTGACCTGGCCGTTCACCCGCTTCACGAGCCGGCGATACGACTGCCGGGCATTCATCGAGAACCGGTAGTAGTTCGCCAGGTCCCGGCCGCGGAAGATCAGGCCGATGTCGCCGCCGGCCTGGCACCGCAGGCGGGCACTGTAGACGACATCGGTCCAGCCCGGGTCTCCGGTGTAGGCATAGGTGCCGGGCAGGGCGGGGACGTCCCCTTGCTGGACGAAGCTCGAGAGGTGAAGCTCGCCGTCGGAGATCTCCCAGCTCGACGGCTGCGTCCCCGGCACCTCGTCGATCCGTCCCCAGCCGGCGAGGTCGCCCGCCGCGAACTGGTCCCGCGCCAGGGCATAGGCGTCCAGCGACGGCTGGCGCACCTCGATGGCCTCGAACCGGGCCTCGGCGTTGCCGGCACAGTACAGGCCCACCTGGCCGTCGGCGTGGGCGGCGTCCGTCACCTGGAAGAGCCGGTCGCTCCCCAGGAAACCCGTCAGCCGGGAGCCCACCGCCTCGACGGTGAGCCGGAAGGGCTCGCCCGCCGTGTAGCCCTTCGGCTCCTCCCAGAGGACCGAGGTCTGGCCCTTTTCGCTCTTGACCAGCCGCCGGTATTTGAGGCCCGCATCCAGGGAGAGGCGGTAATGGTTGTCGCCGTCCACCCAGCGGAAGACCACGCCCAGAGTGCCGCCCGAGTCGCAGCGCAGATCCGCCGTGTAGCGGTAGTCCGTCCAGCCGGGATCGCCGGCCAGGGCCACGGTGCCCGGCAGTTCCGGCTCGGCCCCGCCGCCGATCTCCGAGATCTGGATCAGCGCCCCGCCCTCCACCCGCCAGTCCGAAGGGCCGCCGGTCGCCCCTTGATCGACCACGGTGAAACGAGCTCGGGTGGCGACCGGCTCGCCCCCGAACCGCTCCGAGAGCAGCACCGGATCGCCCGCCGGCTCGGCTACCACGCCCGGCAGGGCGCGCAGCTCGACGCGAGTCCGGGAGAGGTCCGTGGCCTCGCGCAGCAGCAGAGCAGCGGACTCCTCCGCGGGCAGGACCGCGCCGAAGGTGGCCTCGACGAGCTTCACCGCGCCGGGGGTCTCCGGCGCCGGGAGATGGCGCAGGGTGCCGGAGAGGGCGAATTCGATCCGGTCCCAGGCCAGGGGCTCGGGGCTCCGCAGCAGGAAGGCGACCGGCACGCCGGCCTTCTCCAGGCGGGTGACCTCCACCTGCGCCGGGTTCTGTCGCGCGGCCGGCCCCAGGGCTCGCGTCGCGAGATCCTCGTAGGCCCGGGCCTCTTTCTCCGAGGGAGGCGAGAAAGAGGGCGCCACGGCCTCGTTGAGCAGATCCCCCACCGCTGTATCCGCTCCCAGATCGGCCTTCCAGGTCTCGTCCTGGAAGCTGTGGAGGTGATGGACGAAGTTGGCGTAGAGCGAGGTGGTGAGCTGGAACCGGTAGACGACCGGTGCCGCCTTTCCGAGATCGTCCACCCGGGCGTCGGTAAAGCGAGCTCCGGGGCTCTGGCACGAGTAGAGGCCGAGGCCGCCCGCGGCGAAATCCCCGTCCTCGACCGCGAACACCGGCTCGCCGTCCACATAGGCGCGCAGGGACTTGCCGATCGCTTCGACCGTCACCAGATAATCGCGATTCTTCCGGTACGCGAAGTGGTCCTCGGCCAGGAGGATCGTTCCTCCCTTGACCAGCCGGCGGACCCGGCCATCCAGCGAGAACCGGTAGCCCGTACCCGGCCCCTGATAGCGGACCACCACGCCCACGGCCCCGGCCGGTGCCCGGAGATAGACGCTCACCCGATAGTCCGTCCAGGCTCCAGCCCCAGCGAGGAGCAGCAGAGTGCCCGGCCGGTCGGGCGAGACGATGCCGCCCATCGCCGAGAGCTGCTCCACGAACCGGCTCGGAGGCTCTTCCACCTCCCCCACCTGCCAACTGGAGGACCCGCCCGGCCCCGTATCCTCTACAGACCAGCCGTCGGGCGCGTGCCCCAGGACATTCCCCGGGAAGGTCTCATGCAGCAGCAGCGGCGTCAGCCGCGCCTCGTGGAGGGTGTCGGCAGCGAGCACGCGCCCCGGATCGGAGGAGGTCAGCGCGCTGTCCTTGGGGAAGGTCTGAGGATCGAGCTTCTTGGGCAGGCAGGTGGCGGCGGCGATCAGCGTGATCCAGCGCGTCTCCTTCTCCGACAGGGTGAGCGTCTCCGCCGTCCCCCACTGCCCGCTGAGGACCAGAAGCCGCCCCAAGCCGTCCCGCGCCGGCTGGTTGCTGGCGTCGTAGAGATAGAGGCCGAGGTCCCGCCGGTCCATGCGATACATCTGCTCGACGTAGTCCTCGTTGAATTCCAGCCCCACATCGTAGGCGCGATAGAACGGCTTGAAGAGGATCGGCTTCTCTCCCGGCGGCGGCACGGTCGGCGGCGTCGTCTTCCGCACGTAGCGGGTGAGGTCCTCCAGCCCGGTCTCGAAGGGATTGTTGGCGTTGCCCCCTGCCGGCCGGCTGAGCTCGGTGAGGCCCGGAGGGCCGCCGGTGCGGAAGTAGGCGCGCTCGACCGGCGAGCGGTCGCTCGGCAGGCCGTCCAGGTCGGGGCTTGCGGGGTCGAGATCGAGATGGGTCTTCACGGTCAGCTTGTAGAAGCTGTCCGGCGCGAGCACCTCGCCCTCCGCTCGCCAGTGGGCGAGCTCGTCGATCTGGTGCTGGATCCTCTCGTCCTGCCGCACCACCTGCCCGGCCTCGGGATCGGGGGTGACGCAGACCTGCTCCAGGCAGAGGGGACCGTCGCCGGTGATCACCACACCGGGCATCTCGGGACCGTCGACCTGGATCACCCCGTTGACTGGGAAGAAGGGGCTGAAGGGGGTGCCATCGACGCTGGCCCACGGGCCGGTGGGCTGCGGACAGAAGAAGCAGACCTGATGGATCAGCTTCTCGCTGCCGGAGGCATAGACCACGACCCGCGTGATGGCCGGCCCGTCGAGACGGATCGTCTCCGTCGAGGTCCCGCCCGTGCCAAAAGGCGCGTGGGTGGCGACCGCCGTGCCGGCAGCGTTGTAGGCGACGATGCGGAAGGGCGGGCGGTGAGTGACCAGGAGCGTCACCCACGCGGCGGAGCATGGGAGCTCGACGTCGAGCTCGAAGCCGGCGTTCAAACCGAGCTCGCCTTGATCCCAGCGCTCGATCCGGGCGACGGGGAGGAGCGCGCCGTCGGCACCGCGCACTGCGAAGCGGGCCCCCTCCTCCGCCTTCCAGGGGTTGGAGAGGGTGCCGGCCACCCGCCGGCGCACGTCGACGCAGGCCGGCACCGCATCGACAGTCGCGATCTCCCGCGCCGCGGTCGAGAAGAGGGTTATCGGGCCCGCGTCAGCCTGCGCCAGAATGAAGCGGAACCGGCTCCCCGGAGCCCGCGACTGCACACGAATACCATGCCGCACGGCGGCTTCCGGGAAGCAGAGAAGCGGGATCCTCTGGACCACGCCGTCCCTGGTGATGGTCCGCGTCCCCACGGTGGCCGGGCCGAAGCCCCAGGAAAGGGTGATGGCGGGCGGCCCGGGGAAGGTCCAGGGCGACGGGATGGAGCTCTGAGGTTGCAGCCCGCCAAAGCCGAAGCAGGTCTCCTTCCCGGGTCGCACCGGGACACAGGGATAGCCCGGCAGGGCGTCCGAGACCCACTCCTCCCAGGAGGAGCCGGTGTGCCGGTTGAATTCGAAGGGGTTCCTGGCCCCCAGGAGGATCTTGGTCTGGCCGCGGCTCTGCGGCGGGGAGTCGCCGTCCGGCAGCGGCGGGACGACCGACCACGCGCCCCGGAGGGGAGGTGGGCCAGAGCTCGAGCTCCCGGGGCTTGCCGCCACGGTCTGCCAGCCATGGTCGACCTTGCGCTCCAGCGTCACCGCGTCGAGCACGTAGCGGACCCGGAGGACGCTGCCGCCATGCGGGTTGCCAATCGGCTCATACGGGGTTTCGACCGGCTGCAGGTTGCTCCCCACCAGCGCTCCGTCGTGGACCGAGCGGGCGAAGGTGAGGGCGATCCGCGCGTCCAGGGGTACTTTGGGGACGGCGCCTTCGGGCGGGTCCGAAGCGGCAGCGGGTGTATTGGCGACGAGAAAACCCGCGCCGTCGTCGTAGCTCGGCAGCAGCAGCGTGGGACGCGGCAACGGCCAGGTGACCGAGCTCTTCAAGTGCTCAATGCCGATGGTTACCACCGGCAGGGGGAGCGGCGGCGCGTGCTTCCGCGGCCCCCACTCCAGCACCACCGTGGCCCCGATCTTCTTCTTGAATGGCCAGGGGAGCTTGATGCCGACGCTGAACCTGCCGAGCAGATGGTAGGGCTTGAAGACGTCGGCCGCGATCTCCGCGTCCAGAGAGAGGCCCAGCCCGAGCCCGAAGGCCTTGAGCTCCACCAGGGCATGGAGCCAGAGATCGCCGTGAAAATGGCTGGGCTTGAAGCTCAGGAGCGCGTTGCCGTCCGCCCAGGCCTCCAGCCGGACGCTCAACGGCCCGAAGCTCCAGGCGTTGTTGTAACCGAACCAGGCGCCCAGAGCGAGCTGGTGGGCGTCCAGCATGAAGTAGGCGTTGGCCTCGACGAGGCGGGCGAACAGAGCCCGGATGCGCAGCTCCCGCGGCTCGTTCTTCCCCAGGTAGAGGTGCCAGGCGGTGGGGTCGTGGAAGGCGTAGAACGCCTCCATGCTGCCGCCGATCTCGATCAGCTCGCCACCCGTGCCGCTCTTGTACTCGGCGTCGAGGCCGATGAGGACGCTGCCGGCCCGACCGTCAAGCACGGCGAGAGCGCGGAACTGCCCCTCGTCCTGCCCTTCCGCCCGCTTCTTCAGGAACGAGGCGGCGCCCTGGATGAGCACGATCGGCCCCGGGATGACGATGGCGAGCAGGAACTTGCCATTGAAGGTGTAGCCGTTGTCCGCGAGGGTGGCGAGGGTGATTCCCGCGCCGACGGCGAAGCTCCCCTTCCTGGGAACCCACTTGCTCTTGAGATCGGTGATCCCCTGCTTGGGGTGGTGGTAGAAGCTCTTCGAGTGATCGATGCTGAACCACATGTCGCTCGGCTGTTTGTTCGGTTCCATCTGGAGCGCGAAGAGACCGGCGAAGCCGTAGATCCCGAGCCCCGTGCTGGCGAGCGGAATGCCGGTGGGCAGATCGACGTCGACATAGATGGCGAAGAAGTTGTACCGCCCCTGCGCCCCCTTGACCGAGCCGATGACCAGGGTACCGTCGATCTCGAGCTCCGGGGTTTCGAGAGTCAGGTGGATGTCGCCGTCGAAGCGGTGGATCAGGTTGCCAAGGTCATCGGTGGTCTCACGGTAGGAGACCGCGCCCTTGAGATGGAGAACGTCGGGGATCGTCAGCTCGACCCCGGCGCCGTTCAGGGTGATCCTGGGGACCGGATGAGTTTCGGCAGGATTCCACGTGATCCGCAGCCCTTCGACCGACGCCCCCGCCTGAAGGCCGTCGACGAGTTGCAGGCCTCCCGAGAAGCCCACCCACCGGGTGCCGTCGTCGTTCGTGCCAAAGCCGAGCTGGGAGATTTCAATCTTGAAGCCGTAGAAGTCGAGGGTCTTCTGCTCGGGGACGTCCAACCAGCCGCCGTCCAAATGGACGTGGCCTTTGGAGTCGATCGAGAGCTCCTTGACGTCGAACCTGGGCCAGTCGAGACCGCCGAAGAGGGGGGTGAGCGTGCCGGAGAGCTTGGCGGTGAAGAGGCCGTTCTTGAGCTCGAAGGCGATACCGTCGAGCTCCATGTCGAGGACGTCCGGCTTGACGAGGTGCTTCAGCCCCCCGGCCTTGCTCAGGCCGACGAGCAGAGCGCCGTCGAGCCCGATGCCGATCTCGGCGGCGACGGGCCCGTCGAAGAACGGCACGAGCAAGGTGCCGCTGATCTCGACCTCAACGGGAAGACTCTGCCGGAGCTCAAGGTGAATGCTCTCGAGGGTAAAATCCATTCCGAAGAGTGTTCTCTTCTGAGCCGGCGTCCAATTCTTGGTGACACTGCCCGTGAAGCCGCCGCTGCCGAGGTAGCAATGCTTGAAAGCCAGGTCGCTGACGGGGATGGCCGACGGGTCGCCGGCCGGCTGGGACAGGCCGGAAGGCAGGTAAATATCGGCCGTTTCAATGAAGATGCCTCTCCACCCTGCACCAATGTCGGGTGGCCGGTCAGCCGGTAGAGCTGTCTTGCTGGAAAAGATCGGAATCAGACCCGATACGTCGATGACGACGCCGGTCGAGCCGATCATGGCCGGTGAAAGCTTGAGGTCGCCAGAGCTCTGCAACGAGATGTCGCCGTCCCCGTCGATGCTGAGGACACCCTCGATCGAGATCTCGGCGAAGCTCCCCTCGACCACCTGCCAGACACCCCCGACCAGCTTCACGGGTCGCAGGACCGTGGCATCGAAACGCAGAGCGAGCCTTCCCGCGAGCCGCAGCTCAAACCGGTTCGGACCGAGGTCCATCTCCAGGGTGAGATCCGCGCCGTCTTTCGTTGCGCTCGCCAGCACCAGCGACGTGCCTTGCAGCCCGGGAAGCTCGATCGCCAGCTCCTGCGTGAAGACGAGCGGCACTTGTACCGTGACGTAATCGTTCACTCGGCGGGACGTTACTTTTCGCACGCCCACGCTATCGAGCAGTGTCGAGTCCAGGGGCAGGTTGATCCTGTCGAGTGGAACGAAAGGGATCTGCTCGACCGAGCGCACCAGGTCGGAGAGGACCATGGCACGCCTCTGTTTGAAGATCCTGCGTGCTGTTTCGCTGATGGCCATGGCTGTCTACTCCGGCCTCGTTCTCTCCAGAGCCCTTAGGGAGGGATGTGCGGCGCACCGCTGCACAGCGATTGGGGATCGATCACGGTATCGTAGGAGTAGTCATAGACGAGCTGCTGAAGCAGGTCAACAGGTGGTATCACAATGGGCCGCGGGTGAGGCTTTGCCCGAACATAAGGAAGAGCGGACCGATTCCATTGCTCGAAGCCCTTCTTGGGGTCATCTTCGATCAACGCTTCCGGCATGTCGATGTGCGCCGCCCAAAGCTTGTGCCGAAGATCCCGCGCGAACTGACAGTGCTGCCCGTCCGGCGTGAGAGCCGAATCGACGACCGCGAGCGCGAACTCCTTGTCGTTGGTCATGCTGCGACGATTTAAGTTCATGGATCCGATTTCTGCCCATACGTCGTCGACGATGGCGACCTTGGCATGCACGTAGATGGGAGCCTCTGCCTGCAGAGGATTGAGCAGGGAATAGATCGCAAACCTGTCGCCGGCCGTCTTGACGAGATCGTTGATGATGATCGACTGTTGAGTATTCATGAAGAAGGCGGCAATGGCGCTGTCGGGCTCCACGGGAACGACGACGATCACACGCAGATTCGGGTGAAGAGCCAGAGAGAGCTTGATGGCAGCGGCCACTTCGTAGGAGATGAAATATTGATCCTCGATGTAGATCAGCTCACGCGCCATGTTGATGGCCTTGAGCAACGCGAGGCGGGCAGTGAATTCTCCGTTGGGAGCGAAGGGCAGCTTTTTAGTCTTGTCGTTGAGCCGGCAGGGATAAGTACGAAGGATCTGCACGTTGTGCGTGCCGCTGGTGCTCTGCGAGGGGATGGCTTTTTCGATGAGTGGCGGAGCGAAGCACAGCTTGCTGGGTTGAGAGGGATCGTTCCAGCGTTCCCGAAAAGTTTTTTCCAGGTCTATAGCGGCTGGACCCAGGACGTGGCAATGCACGTCATGCCATCCACCCTCATATGCGCTGTCCGTGATCTGTCGCTGATCGTGCACGTCATGCTCGACGTCATCCCAGCGGTTCAGCGTGAGATCGATACCGCCACAAAAACCATGCAGAACGCTGCTGTCCTTCTTGAAAATGACGACGAATTTCTGGTGCGCTGAACCGCAGAATGCGTTACGCGCGTCGGTGATGCAGAACACAACGTTGAATTTGTCCTCCAAATCTGTCCTGACACCTTCGTTGTCGCTGGTCGTGTGCAAGGAGAGGATGATCTTGATGTCGACGTCACGTTTAGAGGCCGCGCCGAGAACCGTGCCCAGAGCGCTCTCCGGTTTTGACTTGCCAAGCAGATCGGCATCGAGGTTCATCTCCCAGTCGACGATGTGAACGTAGTCTCCCGAGACGGTACCCTGAAGCAGTTGGAAGAGGAAGGCCATGTAAGCCTGGCCCTCGATGAACGCAGTCACCTGATTGTTCGAGGAATACACTTGTATTCCACGGGTGCCGATCTCATCGGCGGCCAGGAACCAATCTGCGGGGCTCGTGCTGAAAGGGGGCATCGCCGGCATCTCCATCAATGGAACGGCTCGATCGCCGTTTCGAGATAAGCAATGTTGACGTTGCCCGCTGCGTTCCTCACGCGCAACCGGTAGCGATTGGCGACCTGCTGAATGGCCGTCAAGTCGGTGAAGCTGCTGCTTCCTGCCGGCAGCCAGCCGGAGACGGCGCGCCAGCCACCGAAAGCGGCGCGGAGGACGACGGTCTCGAGGTCGGCGGCCGGAGGTGACCACTGCAGCTCGATGCCGCCGCCGTCCGTCCTCCAGGCGCCCGAGACCCACGGCGGCGGCTCGGGAGGCGTCTGGTCGTAGGCTTGTGTTGCTGCGGCCGTCGACGGCGGCGAGAGGAAGCCCGAGGAATCTCTGGCCAGGACGCGGTAGAAGTAGGTCGTCAGCCCCTGGACGGGGGCATCCGTCCAGTGAGGCCGCTCCGGCGGGTTGGCCACGGCCGTCTCGCTGTGGACGAGCGACATCTGCCGGACGTCGTCCGCTTCCTGCGCTGACGACGCCCGGTAGACCCGGTACTCCACGACGTCCGGCTCCGGGCTCGCCTCCCAGTAGAGCGTGATCTGCCGCTCTCCCCCCACCACCTTCGTAATCACCGGCGCCCGCGGCGGCTCCACCTTCCTGAGATAGACCGGCGGCCCCGCGAGGCTCAGCGAGCCCTGGTTCTGTGCCCCATCCACGAAACGTGCACGATAGAAATAGCGGTTGGTGGCGCGGCCCGGGAGAGTGTCCGTGTAGGCGCGGATATCGGCCGGTTGGGGCACGTAGGCCGCGTCGTCGTCCGGCCGGCGCTCGTCTCTGATCTGGGGATCCGCCATCTCCAGGGGAGCCAGGGTGACCTGGGTGAAGGCGGCCTCGTTGCCGGGGAGGCCGGCGAGGACGCGCAGTGCGTTATCCGGCAGCGCGGGATAGCCGGTGGGATCGGCGAGCTTCTTGAGAGCCTCGACCGCGCCGGAAATCTGGGCCGGGTTCCAGGTCTTGGGGAACAGGTCGACGTCGGCCGCGGTGAGACCTCCCCGCGTGTGCCGGACGGACGCGTCGCGTGTTTCGAGGGCGGTCCGGTCGGGCTGTGCCTCGTTGCCGGGCAGGAGCGCCAGCACGGCCCAAGCGTCGTCGGAGAGACTGCTGTAAGGCGCTCCCGTGGCGAGGGCGTTCAGGGCGACCGCAGCCGCCATCCGCTTGCCGGCGTCCAGGCTGTCCGGGAAGAAATCCGCGTGCTTCGCGTTCGCCGGCTCGAGCGCCTTCCGCGTCTCTCGAATCAACCAATCCCGTTTGAAAAGGCTGTCGTCCACGGCGCGCAGGACGTGGACCTTGAGCTGCTCCACGGGCGCGAAACGTAAGGTCGTGTAGGAGCGGCTGTGGTAGTCGGCCGGCGTGGCGTAGCGCCGCTCGCTCGGATCCGGCAGGTCGGGCACTTGGTTCAACGCCTGTAGAACACGGAAAACGGTGGCGGACGGCGAGAGCCGGCTCTCGTTGCCGAAGCGGGCGGGATCGTTCCACTTCGGATCGTCCGCTACATGCTTCTTATCGTCCGCTGCGCTCACCGCGATCTGGGCGTAGACGGCGGGCTCGGCGAGGCTCGGTGCGAAAGGCTCGCCGTCTTTGGCGTCTGGAGCCGGGAGGAAAACATCGTACTCGCGGGTGGGCCTGCCGAGGACCCAGGCGGCGAACGGACCGGCGAGCGCCGGGGGCGCCTCCAGGGTCACGGTGCGGGTGTCGGCGTCGTAGCGCACGATACGGTGCGCCTCGTGCGCAGTGCCAGCTTGGAGCCAGAGGTGGTCGATCCAGGGCTGAACACCGGAGAGATTGGGGCCGGCGCCGAAGAGGACGTCCTGCCCGGTCACCGTCACCGGCACAGTCTGGAAGGCGTCGTTGTCGTGCGTGAGCGGCTGGCCGTTCGGGTCTTTCGACGGATCGTAAACCGTCCGCGCCGGCGGCTCGTAGGGCACGGCGGCGAGACGCTGCGCCCAGTTCGTCGTCAGGCTGGTATCAATCCAGAGCCCGTGCTTTTCAGGGATTGCCACGGTGCAGGGCTTCCCCGCGATGGGAGGGATTTCGTCATGGGGTCCGAGGTTCTTCACTCGCAGCCGGAGCTGAGCGCCCGGCTGGCTGCCCAGGATCGCGAAGTCGTCGTTGCCCACCCGCAGGCGGGCGCCGGCAAAGGCGTCGGCGGCGCGAGCATCGGCGAGGTCGAGGTCCACGTCGCTTTGATCGGTCGCGGCGGCGGTGACCTTCACGATCCTTCCCAGGAGGGCGTTCCAGCGCCCGGGCTGGTAATAGAGGCGGAACTCCCGGGTGTCCGGCGCCTGGAGTTGCTGGAGGTGGGTCCAGCGCCAGCGCACGCGCAGACCCACGACGTCCTTGTGGTCCTTGCGCCACTTCGTGTAAGCCTCGTCCTGAAGCACCCAGCGGTCGGGAGGGTCGAGGGCCCAGGCCTCGGCGCTCAGGGGAGGCGACGGCGGCGTGGTGTCGAGCAGGGCCACGGCGAAGGCGTGGCGCTGGTGCTCGGCGGGAACCCACTCGTACCACGAGGCCGGCGGACCCAGGGGGCTGTGGCGGCCGAAGAGGTCCTGACCGATGAAGCGGTAGCTGTACCAGCCCTCGGCGAGATTGCTGTCCACCAGGAAGAGGGGGATTGAAGGGGGCGGCCAGTCCGAGCTGCGCGGATTGGGGGGGACCGGTGGATTCGGCGGATCGGGCTCCGAGACCAGGACCGGTGAGCCGTCCCGCAGCGGCAGATAGTCCGAGTCGGCGGGCTGGGTCACTGGCGGGTCCGGGTTTGGATTGGGGCCGAGCGAGGCCCGCTTCGGATAGTAGAAGATGAGCCGGTCCGGCTGATCTACGGTCGAGTCGGCGGGGAGCGGCCACCAGAGGCCGACCTCACCCGCCACCTCGGGGAGCGTGCCGTCGATCTGCCGCACGGCCGGTCCTGGGAGAGCGTACGCCTTGCCTGCGGAGGGCGGCTGGATGGGGGGCGCAGGCATGGAGGGGATGCTCTTGCCGGCAACCAGGTAACCGTCCACCGCCTTGTCGTTCGCCTGGAGGGCGATCCACTGCAAGGCTGTGGCCGCGCTGCCGCCGAGGACGCCGGTGGGATCGGCGAGAAGGAGGTAGTCGTAGGCGATTCCCGGTGCCGCTGTGGTGTCCACGAAGTAGAGGCCGAGCATTTGGGCGATGGCCGGCTGGAGACTCGCGAGGAGGAGTAGCTCCAGAGGGTGGAAGCCGGGGAGCTGCTCCAGGGGGTTGCGGGCCGGGATCTTCGGCACGTCCGCCTGGGTGGCTGGCGAAAGCGGCTGGCCGGGGAGTTCGGGATGCGTGCGGTCCGCCATGACGCCGGCGGACGGCCCGCCCTGGACGAGGGCCACGAGCTCACCGTGCAGGTCAGGGAAGCCCTGGTCCCAGCCCACGGGCGCGGGGTAGGTCACCCGCGACAGGGCCAGCGTCTTGGCGTCCTCGAAGGTGGCGGGCTTGCCCGGGCAGGGATAGTCCTTGTGCGCCACCGGCAGGCAGAGGGGGTATTGGAACCCAGGTATCTCGCTCCAACCGAAAGTCACCCCCTGCTGGCTGGGCCAGACGCAGAGGTCGACGAGCACGGCGTTGCCGCCGCCGATCTGGACGGCGGTGATCCCCTGGCCTTCGAGCGTGGCTGCGACCACCTGCCCGGCGTCCCCCTGGACGACCGTGTGGGCCACGGAGGTGGTTCCCGCCAGGACGGAGACCTCGATCGCAGCGCCCTTTCCCGGTCCGGTCGCCGGGCACTCCCAGCAGATCTGGTGCAGGAGGGCCGATTCGGCGATGGGACCGTTCACGATCACCGTGGCAATGGACGGGCCGGTCAGGGTGACGGTCCCGGCCGCCTGACCCACCACGCTTTGCGTCGCGATGATCTTGCCGTCCTTCGCGAGCGCCTCGATCCTGAGGTCCATCCGGTTGGTGAGCAGCAGGTCGACGCGCGTGGCCGGACAGGGCAGGGTGATCTCGAGCCGGCTGGTGCACTGGAGGCCGGGAGGCGAGCCGGGCCATTGTTCGATGGCGGTGAGCGCGATCTGGGGGCTGACCGGCGGCAGCGGCACCGAGAAGACGGCACCCTTTTCCGTGCGGGGGCTCAGTGCGGTGCCGAGGGGAAAAGTGCGGAAGTCGACGCAGGTCCTGGTCGCCTGCGGTCCGGCGTCGCGCAACCCGATCCGCACGTCCACCCGCCGCGCCTCGACTCCCCCGGGCAGGTCGAAGCGCAGCAAGGCCCCCTGGTTGAGGTCGACCTCGACCACGCCGGTCGGAGGGAACTCTTCGGTGAAGACCAGAGGCCTGGCGCTGCTCAGGCTGCCGAGCGTCGTGGGAAGTTGGACGCTCTGCAGCGGCCCCGGACGGAAACGGCGGAGCTCCGGGCTCAGGCAGCGCGGCTGCCGAGGCTGGCTCTCGCGCCGGAAGAGATAGAAGCCATGCCAGGGAAAGCCCCGCTCCGGGTTGAAGAGCCAGCGGCAATGGAGACCGTCCGGCAGCCGGGGCTGGCCGGTATCCGGGGGCTGGTCGCCCAGGACACCGAGGACGAGCATCGACAGGTCGTCAGTCTGGAAGCTCATAGAGGATTGCTCTCAAGCTACGCTCGATTGAGCAATCCAGCAAGCTTATCGGCGCAAAGCCATATCGCCAGATGGGGCCATCCTCCTCTGGATATACTCCAGCCTGTCCCGGCACGATCCCCGCCGTGCACTTATACATAGGTGTCGATATAATTCTTCACCCTTCAAGGAGGTGATTGAATGCGCAAGAAGATGATGATGTTGCTGGCCGTGTCCGCCGTCGCGCTCGCGGGTCTCCTGTCGGCTCCCCACGCCGAGGCCAACCACTCGTGTCCGATCTGCACGACCTATGCGGACGGCTCGCAGTGCTGCGTCAGTTGCATCTGCGACGATTCCGGGCGGCGCATCGCCTGTACGGACCACTTCTGTCCGCCGGCCGGCGGGCGCGGCTAGGTTATTCGACGGTGAGAAAGAAGCTGCTGCTCCTGACCCTCTGCCTCGTCGCCACCGCGGCCTCGCTGGCGACTCCCCGCATCCAGGCATCCCCCCTGGGTGGCGGTCCCTTCCACTCCTGTCCGGTCTGTACGACCTTCGAAGACGGCTCGCAGTGCTGCATCACCTGCCAGTGCGGCGTCAACGGAGTTCCCGTCATCTGTCCGGAGATCGCCTGTGTGCCAGCCCTCTAAATCCACCTGAGACTCGGAGGAACGCGAATGCGCAAGAAGATGCTGCTCCTCGGTTTGGCGATGGCCGCGGTCATCGGCGCCCTTTCCACGCCAGGTGCCAACGCCTGCCCCAACACCAGCTGCCCCATCTGCACCACCTACGCGGACGGATCGGAATGCTGCGTCGGTTGCATCTGCTGCGGTGACAGGGTCATCGCCTGCACCAACGTCTACTGCCCGCCGCCGGACGGGGAGGGCGCCAACTAGGCCAACCCGCCCCATCAACGCTTTTCAACGGAGGAACGATCAATGCGCAAGAAGTTGTTTATCCTGGCCCTCTCCCTGGCCGCGCTCGCCGGCGCTCTGTCAGCTCCCCGCGCCAATGCCGGCGGCACCCACTCCTGCCCCATCTGCACCACCTACGCCAACTGCACTCAGTGCTGCGTCAGTTGCATCTGCGACGACGAGACCGGACAGATGGTGGCCTGCACGAACCACTTCTGCCCGCCGCCCAACGGGCCCTGCGAAAAATAGAGGCCGGGCCCTCTTGAAATCCTACTGAACGGAGGAACCACGAATGCGCAAGAAGATGCTCCTCCTCACTCTCTCCCTCGCCACCGTAGCGGGCGCTCTCATGGCTCCCCGTGTGGAAGCCGGCGGCACCCACGGCTGCCCCCGCTGCACGACGTATGCGGACGGCTCGCGGTGCTGCGTTAGCTGCGTGTGCAACTCGGCCGGAATACCGATCGCCTGCACCCAGAACTTCTGCCCGCCGCCGGGAGGCTTGGAGTAGGCGCGCAGAAAATCGAAGACAGGGACAACAGGGACTGCAAGGACAGCAGGGACACGAAGAAAGATCGGAGCTTTTTCGTCTCTGGAGTCCCTGTTGTCCCTGGAGTCCCTGCCGTCCGCCCCCCTACACGTTCCGCGCCGCAATCGCCGGCGCCACCTGCGCCCCCCGCAGCGCCGGCCCCAAGGCCGCTCCAATCCCGATCACCCAGAGCCCCACGGCCCCCGCCGCCACCACCCCGGGGCTGAGCCGCGCCCCCGCCACCCAGGTGACGATGCCGAAGTTCAGGGCGTAGGCGAGACCCGCGCCGAGGACGACGCCAGCAGGAAATGACGGACGATCGCCGCCCGGTCCGCGCCCAGGGCGCGGCTCACGACCGTGGGCTGCACCTCGGATAGCGGAGCGTTGGCGCCGTGGTCATACTCCACGAACGTGAAGCCCCGCCCCTCGGCGATGGGCACCCCCCAGGGTCTCGAAGACGCCCGGGTCCGCAGCGCAGAGGTGGGTGGTCACGGGCTCGGTGCGGCTGCCGGGCACCCGCACGTCGGTGAGGCTGCCGCTCTGCTGCCAGGGCTTCAGCCGGGTGTGCGAGGCGGCGCGGACTCCGGGCACGGCGCGCAGGAGCCGCAGATCCTGGTCGGCGAGCTGATCGAGCACCGGCTGCTGCCGCAGAGAGTCCGCGAACGGATTGCTCTGGACGAAGGCGATGTGCTCGTCGTCGAAGCCGGACTCCCTGGCGAGCCCATGACGACGACCATTGACAAGGCAGGGCGCGTGGTCATTCCCGCCGAGGTGCGAAAGCGGCTCGGTCTGACCGCCGGCGCGGAGCTCGAGATGAGGATCGAGGGCTTTTCCATCCGGCTCGTCCGGGCGGTGGCCGGCCCCCAACTTGTCCGGCGCGGCAAGCGCCTGGTCGCCTGCCCCCAGGCCGCGGAGGGAGAGCGCACCGAGGTCGACGTAGCACGGTTGATCGAAGAGGAACGGGACCGGCGGCCGGGCTGAGGGGCACCTTCTTCGGCACCAGTATCCTCGTCGCCGGAATCATCGATTTTGGCCGCAGCTCGCGTCACGCCCTGCTGTTGATGGATGCCGTCGCGGACGGCCGGATCGAGCACCCGATGACCGCCTGGCACTGCTGCCTCGAGTTCTATTCGGTGACGACCCGCCTACCGGAAGAGCTGAACGGGAAGCGGACAGGTGTCCGCCATCCCTTGCCAAGGGCCGCCGTTCGTGTTTCAATTTGCGTCTCATGAGACGCGACGAATACCTGCAACGCAAACGCGAGCTGGACGAACGGCTGCGCGCCGGGGTCGAACTGCTGGAGGCCGCGCACCGGGCCGAGGTCCGGGCGCTGGAGACGCTCTGGGCCGCTCAGGGCTTTCAGGGCGAACCGGAGAGCCCGGGCTCACTGGCGGCGGCTGCCGTTCCGGAGCCACCGTCTTCTCCACTCCTGCCGGCCCAGCCACACGCCCGGCGGAAAGCCCGGCGGGATGACTGGGCGCTCCGCAACGAGGTCGTGGAGGCACTGAACCGGGTGCCGCAGGAATTTGACAAGAATGACGTCTGCCGCGGGCTCGGCTACACTCCCAACCGCGCCTCCCTGCATCGCGTCTTCCGGGATATGGTTCACGAGGGAGCTCTCGAAGTGAAGGAGCCCGGCACCGGCAGGCTGCCGACGGTCTACCGCAAGCTCCCCGCCTCTCCCGGACCGGAGGAGTGACACGTCTCGACGCTCCCGCGACCTCGCGGACCCGTGAAGAGACATTACGGAATGCTCGACCTACATTGCGGAGTGCTCCGGCGACGCAAGGGAACGCTCCAGCGACGCTGGGGAGTGTTCCAGCGACACTACAAAGCATTCCAGCGACGTTGGGGAACTCTCCAGCGACACTACGGAGCATTCCAGCGACGCGAGGGAATGCTCCAGCGACGCCACGGAGCACTCTTCCGCCCCTCCGGAGCGCTCCACCTCACCTCGGGAACGTTCCGCAGCGTCGCAGGAACGCTCCGTAATGTCTCACCAGCGTTCCGAAACCTCTCGGGGACGTTCCGTGGCACTGTGCGAGCGCTCTTGGACGTTCCCGGATCGATCCTCGACGCTACTCCGGCATTCCCGACCTAGGAGCCAGGGCTTTCTTCTGGGCCGCAAGCCCCAGGAAAGCGCCCCAAACCCTTGAGAGCCCGGAAGGGCGGCAGCAGACGTAAAGTAGTAGACTCCAGGACGAGGAGAGCCCGATGAGCGCTGTGCAGTTGGACATTCCCGAGGAGACGCTAATCAGCCTCAAGACCGATGCCGAGTCCTTCGCTCGGGATCTCAAGCTGCTGGCTGCCGTGAAACTGTTCGAGCTTGGGAAGTTGTCCTCGGGGAGAGCGGCGCAACTGGCCGGGATGACACGGGTCGAGTTCCTGCTGGGGCTGCAGCGCTTCCAGGTCTCCCCCTTCCAGATGACGGAGGACGAGCTGCGCCAGGACATCCTCAATGCCTGACCGGCTGGTCGTCTGCAACACCTCGCCACTTCTCTATCTCCATCAAGTCGGGCGGCTCGACCTGCTGCGCGATCTCTATGGCCGGGTGCAGATCCCGACAGCCGTACGGACTGAGCTGGAAGCCGGGGCGGAGCGAGGAGTCTCCGTTCCTGACGTTAAGGGGACGGAATGGCTGGACGTGCGGCCCCTCCCAGGCTCCTCGCTGCTGCCCGTGGTCGTCGATCTGGGAGCGGGTGAGGCGGAGGCCATCGCTCTGGCGTTGGCGGCTCCGGGGAGTCTGCTCATCCTGGACGACGCGCTCGGACGTAGAATCGCTCGCCTGAACAGTCTGACCTGCACAGGCACTCTCGGTGTGCTCATCAAGGCCAAGCAGCAGGGACTTCTTCCCTTGGTCTCTCCCGTCATCGAGGAACTGCGGCACACGACGATGTACCTGCCGCCCCTCCTGATCAGGAACGTGCTCAAGGAAGCCGGCGAAGGCTGACGAGTTGCCGAAGAAGTGCCTGGTACCTGCTCAGCTCTGTGCGAGCGCTCTTGGACGTTCCCGGAGCGATCCGCGACGCTACTCCGGCATTCCACTGCCAAGGTGGGTCCTCACAACCTCTTGTAGACATCTCGCGCCTTGGATTCGCGACGCCGGAGATGCGGGTCGACCGGACCGACATCGCCGCTTCGGAGACGACCCGCCGTCCCCGTGGCCTCCAAAACGAGATCGTATCGGGTCTGGATCGTCTCTACGGAACATCGGAGGCGCGGCCAGGGACGGGGGTTCCGGAGAGATTGGGAGATTCCGCTTCAGAGCCCCGAAGGGCGGCAGCAGCAGACCCGACGAGCGCCCAACACATCTTTTGTTGTAGACTCTAATGGGTATTCCTTTAGGGAGGTGGCATGCATGATCGACGAACTCTCGCCGCGATCACGCAGAGAGCTGAGGGCTGTCCTGCTTCGGATCGTCAGTGGACTGGCTTTCTTTTTCCTGTGTGTTCTGTTGGCTCGATATTGGGTGCCAGAATGGCAAATTGGAAAAATTCCCGAGAAAAAGTTCTTCCTGGATCGATCGAGCACTCGCCACGAAGGAAGGGTTTGTACCAGCCCCGGGAAGCGCGAGAATAAGTCTTGGTCCTTTCATGAAGGATTATGCCTACATTTTTGATCTTCGTGGAAAAGAGGCAACGAATTGGATCCGTCGTCACCGACGGCCACTTGTCGTCGAGGTCTCCCAATTAGTCGATCAAGGCAGCGATAATGAAGCTTGGCTGTCAATTGACTTCTCCTTGAGTGGGAAGCCATGGAATGCTGTTTGGGCGCCTAAGCGGCTGTTGACAGCAGTGGCCCCGCCTCAGCCTCGTCGTCGCCCCGTCTCCGAAGCAGTAAAGGAGCTTTGCGTTTGGGACGGAGATATCCTTAATCCACTGCCTTCTGGATGGCTCCTCACGACTAGAGTGGATGCCTACTCCATAGCCGGAGGCGAAATTCCTCAATTTACATTGTCGTTTGCAGCAGGCCCCACATCAACTTGCGTGAGAAGCGTGGGCACGGCACAGATTGCCCGCAACGAGATGGGCGCCATCTCTTCGGGAAGTTTTCTCCTATTGTGGTTTCTCCCAGTGCTTGCTCTCTTGGGATCGGCCATAATCTTCTTGCTTTTGGCCATACGCAGCAGACTGTCGATCTCCACTGGATTTATCATAGGAGTCGTGAGCCTGTTGGTCAGCTTCTTCACGACCAGCGCGAGAACGACGAACCTAGTTCAGATAATATCTGCTTACGGCGCCGCTGCTTTCTTTGTGATCCTTCTATTCTTTGTCTGGTCGAGCGGGGAATCGCTGATGCGTCGCTCGGAGAGCAGGTTATTCCGCGGCTTGGACTCCCTGCGGCAGGGTCGTCTCAATCATTCGTTGGCCCGACAATTCTTGATGGGCTTTGCCTCAGGCGCGGTTCTCGGAGGAGTGAAGCTGCTTCTCTCGACGATCGCCGTAACTGCACCGGGAGTTCATCCAGAAAGCCTGAGTGTCTCCCTTCAGAACTGGACTGTGGATCGAACCTTTTTCATCGACGGAATATTACCTCTCGCTTTCGTAGTTCTAGCGAAAGGGATAAGCGGGTCAATACCGGCTATCCGGAGTCCCCTGGTGACGGTCATCCTGGCCGCTCTCCTTGTCTCTTTGGTTGCACCTTGGATGCCATCCTACTTTTACTTCGTGTCAGCAGTCACGGTGGCCTATGTATTGGTTCAAACCATGTCATCCCAAGGTATCCTAGCGGCCCTGGTGGCCTCTATTGTCTCTGTACTCCTACCTCTGGCGGTGTTCGCAATCCAGAGCCCCAGATGGTTACCGGGCTCCTTGTGGGGGAGTCTGGCGGTGCTCTTGATGATCGTTACAATCGGGGTGGTTAGCTGGTTTCACAAAGCCGAGCGAAGCGAGGAACCCCTCACAGTCTTCATTTCCTACAGTCGTAAGGACAGGGATTTGCTGCAACAACTGTGCAAGTTTTTAGTACCCCTTGAATCCGAAGGGCTGATCACAGTTCTGTATGATGCACAGATAGATCCGGGCAAGAATTGGTCTGAAATGGTCAAGAGATATCTCGCCAAGTCTGATATTGTCCTACTGCTAGTCAGCACTGATTTTCTGATCTCGCCGGCATGTCAAGATGAACAGAAAATCGCGCTCTTACGGGAAGGCAAGGGAGTTGCCTCAGTTATCCCGGTGATCCTGAGAGCTTCGAGTTGGGAAACGACACCGCTGGGTCGGCTGGAGGCCCTGCCTACGGACGGGAAACCTTTGACAACTTGGACTGACCAGGACATGGCATTCCTCGACATTGCAAAAGGAGTGCGCAGGGTAGCCGAGAACCGACGTGAAAGGACCCGGGAGTCTCAGCATATCGAAGACGCGGATCGATTGCGTCCATTAGCTTCAGCATAGCGTTCCGGTTGGGGAGGGTCTGATGGCCCCGGCCGGGGCCATCGGGGCTACAATACCGGGCCGTCAACACCGCCCCAGGAGTTCCACTCTCTTCAAAGGAGTCTGAACATGTCGAAACGTACCGTCCTCACTCTCGCTCTCGCAATGCTCATCGCTCCAGGTATTGCCGCCGCAAAGCCCGTCGCGAAGCCCGGTTGCCCGTCTCCCGTGAAGGACGCGGCGAAGAAGTCCTATCCCTCCTCCAAGGTGACGGCCTGCAAGGAGGAGAAGGAGAAAGGGAAGGTCCAATACGAGGTCAAGCTTGAGACGAAGGAGGCGTGTCACCGGTACGCCTAAACTCCCCCCATGCTGGACGCTAATTTTCCCCCCTTCGACCACAAAGGGGTGGAAGTCATGGAGAAAGAGCTGAGATCGGGGAT
>JAJKHS010000142.1 GCA_021154885.1 Thermoanaerobaculum sp. | reverse complement strand
CCCTGGCCGCGCCCGTGCCGATCTCCGCCCCGCGGCCCGTTCCCCGTCCCGCGCCGGTGCCCCAGCCGCCGGCGGCCGCCGTCCTGCCGCCGGTGGTGCCGTTCGGGGACGAGACCGGGCAGTTCCGCCAGATGAAGGTCGAGCCCCGCCCGCCGGTGTCCCTCGCCGTGCCCTGGGCGGGGCGGGCCCTGGCCGGGCTGCTGACACTGCTGGTGGTGGGCTCCCTGTGGCGGGTGCCCGACACCGTGATGATCCCCTTCTCCTGGCAGCAGCGGGAGCGGGCGGCCCTGGCGCGGGATCAGCGGGCGGCCCTCTATCTCAAGATCGATCGCGCCGCCAAGACCTGGTTCCTGCTCAAGGGGAGCTTCCCCGACCGGCTGGAGGAGCTGGTTGAGGCGGGCCTGCTGTCGCCGGACGACCTCAAGGACCCCGAGGGCCATCCCCTGCGCTACGCGGCGGGCGAGGAGAGCTATACCCTGCAACCGATGGCGGGTGGCAAGCCCATCCCCGGTGCCGAGGCCACCGAGGCCATCACCGGCAACTTCCTCCTCGATCCCGAGGTGCTGAACGTCCGGCCGGAATCCCAGGCGGCGCCCCTGGTGCTGCTCGACTGATCCTCCGGCGTCTCGCTCCACCCCGGAATAAATCTGCGTCCAACTTTGTCAGATAGGACGTGGCGCAAAATTGACATTGCGCCACTAAGGTCCTAGACTAGGATCTGCTGAGAGGAATGACGAAGGAGGAGAACCCAAGTGAGCAAAATCATCGGAATCGACCTTGGGACGACCAACAGCGTCGTCGCCGTCATGGAAGGCGGCGAGGCGAAGGTCATCCCCAACGCCGAGGGCAACCGTACGACGCCGTCGGTGGTGGCCTTCACCAAGAGCGGCGAGCGCCTCGTCGGCCAGGTCGCCAAGCGGCAGTCGGTCACCAACCCCAAGAACACCGTCTTCTCGATCAAGCGCTTCATGGGGCGCAAGTACGACGAGGTGAACGAGGAGATGAAGATGGTGCCCTATCAGGTCGAGCGGGCCGAGAACGGCGACGTCCGCGTGATCGTCGAGGGCAAGAAGTTCTCGCCGCCCGAGATCTCGGCCATGATCCTCGGCAAGCTCAAGCAGGCGGCGGAGGACTACCTCGGCGAGAAGGTGGACCAGGCGGTCATCACCGTGCCGGCCTACTTCAACGACGCGCAGCGCCAGGCGACCAAGGACGCGGGCCGCATCGCCGGCCTCCAGGTCGAGCGGCTGGTCAACGAGCCGACGGCGGCGGCGCTTGCCTACGGCCTGGACAAGACGAAGGACCAGACGATCGCCGTCTACGACTTTGGCGGCGGCACCTTCGACATCTCGATCCTCGAGGTGGGCGAGGGCGTCGTCGAGGTGAAGTCGACCAACGGCGACACGCACCTGGGCGGCGACAACGTCGACCAGCGGATCATGGAGTGGCTGCTCGAAGAGTTCAAGAAGGACCAGGGGATCAACCTCGGCAACGACCCGATGGCCATGCAGCGCCTGAAGGAGGCCGCGGAAAAGGCCAAGATCGAGCTGTCCTCGGTGCAGGAGACGGACATCAACCTGCCGTTCATCACGGCGGACGCCTCCGGTCCGAAGCACCTCAACATCCGGCTGGCCCGACCGAAGCTCGAGCAACTCGTCGACGACCTGATCCAGCGCTCGATCGCCCCCTCCCGGCAGGCTCTGAAGGACGCGGGCCTCGAGGCCAAGGACATCGACGAGGTGGTGCTGGTGGGCGGCCAGACCCGCATGCCGGCCATCCAGAAGCTGGTCAAGGACTTCTTCGGCAAGGAGCCGCACAAGGGCGTCAACCCCGACGAGGTGGTGGCGATCGGCGCGGCGATCCAGGGTGGCGTGCTGGCCGGCGACGTCAAGGACGTCCTGCTGCTCGACGTGACGCCACTGTCGCTGGGCATCGAGACCCTGGGTGGCGTGTTCACCAAGCTGATCGAGCGCAACACCACGATCCCGACCCGCAAGAGCGAGATCTTCTCGACCGCGGCGGACAACCAGACGTCGGTCGAGGTGCACGTGCTCCAGGGCGAGCGCGAGATGGCGCGGGACAACCGCACGCTCGGCAAGTTCCACCTGGTGGGCATCCCGCCGGCGCCGCGCGGCGTGCCGCAGGTCGAGGTGGCCTTCGACATCGACGCCAACGGCATCGTCCACGTCTCGGCCAAGGACCTCGGCACCGGCAAGGAGCAGAACATCACCATCACGGCGTCGAGCGGCCTCAAAGACCAGGACATCGAGCGCATGGTCAAGGAGGCCGAATCGCACCGCAGCGAGGACCAGGAGCGGCGCAAGCAGGTCGAGGCCCGCAACAAGCTCGACAGCCTGGTCTATGCCACCGAGAAGACCTACGACGAGCACAAGGAGAAGCTCGGCCCGGACGAGAAGGGCGAGCTCGAGCGGGCGCTGGCCGACGCCAAGAAGGCCCTGGAGGGGGACGACGCCTCCGCCATGGACCAGGCGGCCGAGCGCCTCACCAAGGCCTCGCACAAGCTGGCCGAGGTAATGTACCGCCAGCAGCAGGGGGGCGGTGACGCGGGTCCGGGTCCGGGTGGCCCGGGTGGCGCCGCGGGAGCGGGCCGGCAGGGCGGCGGCGCCTCGGACGAGGTCATCGACGCGGAGTACGTCGAGAAGTGAGCCGGGGTGAGTCATGGCGCCCTTGAAGAAGATCTACCTCGAAGAGCTGGCCCGCATCCAGGACCGTATCAACAGCCTTTTCGAGCAGGCGCTTCTCACCTCGGACTACGAAGACCGCGAAGGGGGCCTGCCGGGCACCTGGCTTCCCGCGGTCGACGTCCTCGAAACCGAGGATGGCTACCTGGTATTCGCCGAGCTGCCCGGCGTGCGGCGTGACGATATTCAACTGCAGGTGCGGGATCGGCGGCTGGAGCTCTCCGGCCGCCGGCAGCCGCTGGGAGAGAACCGGAACTTCCTCCGCATGGAGCGCAGCTACGGCCCCTTCCGCCGCACCTTCGACCTGGGATCGCCGGTCGACGTCGAGAGCATTTCGGCCGGCTTCGAGAAGGGCGTCCTCCGCGTCCACATCCCGAAGCTCGCGGGCGGCGGGTCGACCCAGGTCGAGATCGCAGAGGAGAGTGGCTGATGGCCAGCCGCAGGAAACCCGACCAGAAGTACGTGATGATCAGCGTGGTGGCCGAGCGCTATGCCATCCACCCCCAGACTCTGCGCCTCTACGAGCGGGAAGGCCTCCTCAAGCCGACCCGCAGCGCCGGCAACACCCGCCTCTATGACGAAGAGGCGATCCGCCGCCTGGAGATCATCCTCACCCTCACCCGTGATCTGGGAGTCAACCTCGCCGGCGTCGAGGTGATCCTCAACATGCGCGAACAGATGGAGCGCATGCAGGGCGAGGTCGACCGCCTGCTGGAGTACGTCCGGCGGCTGGCCGAGGAGCGGCGGGCCGACCCCAGCCGCCAGCACGCCCTGGTGAAGATGCACAGCGGGCCGTTGAGCAAGGTGCGCTAGCGAACCGGCATGCTACGATTTCCAGCATGCCGGCCAGCGAAGTCCTCGAAGAGCCCTGCTCGGAATGCGGCGGCCGGGGGTGGGTCGTCGTCGCCGACGGCCGGGCGGGCACGGCCCGGCCGTGCGTCTGCCAGCGGCACGACGTCGTCCCCCGGTTGACCCAGACAGCGGGGATCCCCGCTCGCTATCGCCACTGCCGGCTGTCGAACTTCCACGTCTCGAGCGGCAGGTCGCGACAGGAGCCGCAGCTCGTGGCGGCCCGCAAGGCCGCTCAGGAGTACGTCGACGAGTTCCTCCAGGAGGGGATCGGCTTCCGCCAGTCGGGCCTCCTCTTCGTGGGCCCGCCCGGCGTGGGCAAGACGCACCTCGCCGTCGCCGTTCTCCTGGAGCTGATCGAGCGCTTCCAGCTCCGCGGGCGCTTCGTCGAGTTCACCTCCCTCATCCACCAGCTCCAGTCCACCTTCGATGCCGATTCACAGGAATCCAAGCGGCAGGTCCTCGATCCCCTGTCGGAGGTCCCCTTCCTGGTCCTCGACGAGCTCGGGGCGCAGCAGCCGACGCCCTGGGTGAAGGACGTCCTCTACCTGATCATCAACGCCCGCTACACCCGCCGGCTGCCGACCCTCTTCACTACCAACTACCGCCTGGACGAGGGCGCCGCCTCGAAGAAGGCCGCCGTGCGGGTGGCGGGGCGGACGACGATGGTACCGAAAAACTCTCTGGACCGCGGGCCCGACACCGAGCCGGTGAAAGAGGAGACGGCGCTGCTGTCCTCCCGGCTTCCCCCCATGCTGGTCAGCCGGCTCTACGAGATGGCGCAGCCGGTGGTGCTCGACGCCGTGGAGGACTTCCGGCGCGAGCAGGCCGTGCACGGGGCGCGCCTGCGATGAGGCTCTCGGCGGCCGACTGTCTGCGCCGCGGTTGGACGAACCTGGCGGCCAACTGGGAGCTGGTGCTGGTCCAGTGGTTGCAATCCCTCCTTGTCGTGGTCCTGCTGGCCCTGAGCGTCTCGCTGCCCCTGGTCACTCTCGGGGCGGACGCGTTGCTGGCCGGACGGAGCGCGGCGCGGGTGTTCGAGGTGTTCACGGCGCGGCTCGGCCGGCTCTCCCCGGGGGTGATGCTGGCCGGGGTTGCCATGCTGGCGGTATGGCTGCTGTCGCTCCTCGTTCACTGCTGGTTCCAGGCCGGCATCTACGGCGTGCTCGCCGCGGCGGACCGTCAGGCCCTGCCGGGCCCCCGCCGCAACCGCCTGCTGTTCCGCACCTTCAGCCTGCGGGACTTCTCCGGTTGGGGGGGCCTCTACCTCTGGCGGTTCTTCCGACTGCTCGTCCTCTTCTGGGCCCTGGCGCTCCCCCTGGGGATCGCCGCTCTGGCCTGGCTCGTCAGCCTGGGGGTGGGTGGGGAGGTCTGGGGCAAGCCCGCGGTCCTGGGGATCGGCTGCGGCGGGGCCCTCCCCCTGGGCTTTCTGTTTCTCGTCGCCGGGCTGTGGAGCCACGTCGCCCAGGCCGGCCTGGCGCGGGAGGGTTCGGGCGTCCGCGCCGCCGGGCGGCAGGGCTTGGCGGTGCTGGGCGGGCGCCTGGGTACGGTCGCCGTCCTCGTCCTCCTGGTGGCGATCATGGGCTTGGCGCTGGCGCTCGTCTTCGTCCCCGTCTCGGCCGTGCCCGAGCTCCTCCTCACGGGCGCGCCGCGGCTGCGGGCGCTCGTCCGGGTGGTGCTCTTCCTGCTTCAAGGCCTCCCCAGCGCGCTGCTGGCCCTGATCCTGGCCTCCTCCCTGGTGGCCCTGGTCCGCAGCGAGGGGCGGCTCGAGATCCGCCGCAAACGCGAGGTGCAGACCGCGTGAAATCGAAGCTTCTCCTCGTCCTCGCCTCCCTGGTCCTGCTCGCGGGCTGTACGCCGAAGACGCCTCCCCGGGTGGTCTCCAAGGCGCCTCGTCCCAAGAGCCGGCCCGCGCCGCCGGCCGCGCCGCCCGCTCAGCCGGTTCCCGCAAAGCCGAAGCCGGCGCCGCGCGAGCCCGTGCCGCCGCCGGAGACGCCGACGCCGGCCGAGGCCCCCTACGACGAGAAGGAGCCGCTGCTGGTCAAGGTGGGGCTGGCGAGCGATCTCGACACGGTGACCTTCCCGTGCTGCGAGGAGCCGCTGCAGGTCGCGGTGGAGACCCAGGAGGTGGCAGTCGGCTCCTCGCTCAGGATCGAGCCTGCGGCGGCGTCGGCCCAGAAGGGGTTCTATCGGCTGCAAGTGGCGGCGCTGCGCGATGAGCGGCAGGCCCAGGACCTCGCCAGCCGGCTGGAGCGGGAGTCCGGCCAGCCCGGCGAGGCCTACTTCGACGCCGGCATCGACCTCTACCGGATCCGGGTGGGTCGCTATCCCACGCGGGAGGCGGCCGAGGCCGACCTGAAGCGCCTGTCCACCCTGGGCGTCACCGGCGGCTTCGTGGTCAACGAGGGGGGGAGCGTCACCCAGCCCGCCCTGCGGCTCGTCCAGGGACAGAGCTCCAGGGTCTATCCCGGGCGCTGGCTCTCCGTCGCGCCCGTGTCGGGGCCGAGCGTGCGGGTGCAGGGGAAGCGCTACCGCGGGCGGATGCTGGTCTATCTGAACGACCGCGGCGCCCTCAACCTGATCAACGAGCTGCCGGTGGAGAATTACCTGCGGGGCGTGGTGCCCAGCGAGATGGGCCCCGAGCTCTACCACCAGCTCGAGGCGCTGAAGGCGCAGGCGGTGGCGGCCCGCACCTACACCTTGCGCAACATGGGCGAGTTCTCGCGCGAGGGGTACGACATCTGCGCCACGCCGCGCTGCCAGGTCTACGGCGGCATGGCGGCCGAGCACCCGCTCTCCGACCGCGCGGTGGCGGAGACCGCCGGCCAGGTCCTGCTCTACAAGGGGGAACTGGTGGACGCCCTCTACAGTTCCACCTGCGGCGGCCACACTGAGGACGTGCACGTCATCTTCCCCCTGAAGAACGACCCTTATCTCAAGGGTGTTCCCTGCATGGAGAGCGGCATGGCGCGCATCGACGGCGACTTGGCGCCGGGGGTTCCGTTCCCGGCCGGGCTGACCCGCCGGCTGCTGCCGCCGGCGGCCGGCGCATCGCCCGCCGCGGTCCTCGGCGCCCGGCTGGAGCATCTGGCGCTGCTCGCCGGCCTGCCGGCGCCTCGCGAGCCGCTCGCCTCCCTCGACCGGCGCGAGGTGCAGCGCTACATCGCCTACGCCTTCGATCTGGCGCTCGACGCCCGGCTGTTCCTTGGGCCGGAGGACGTGCGCTACCTGCTCACCGATCCGCCGGCCGACTGGAGCGAGGAGGACCGCCGGCGGGCGGCCTACCTGCTGCGCAGCGGCCTGCTCAGCGGCCCCCTCGACCAGCCGCTCTCCCCCGACCAGATCGAGCGCATGCTCCTCGCCATGGCCGAGCTGCTGCGCGCGGTGCGGCGCGAAGAGACGTCTTTCTTCTCCGTCGCCGACGGCAGGCTCGCCGTCCGCTCCGGCAAGGAGGACAAGGTGTACGACCTGTCGCAGGGGGCCGCCACCTTCCGCCGCCAGGGGAGCGAGCTGTTCAGCGCCGGCCTGAACCTCGTGCCGGGCGACCTCCTGACCCTCTTCTGGCAGGGGGACCGCCTCGTCGCCCTCACCCAGGAGCTCGACCTCGACGGCGTCGCCTTCGACCGCAGCAGCCCCTACAGCTCCTGGACCCGCTTTCGCACCGACTCGCAGCTCGCGACGCAGGTGAACACCCGCTTCCCGGGATTCCTGTTCAGCAGCTTCGAGGTGCTGGAGCGGGGGGAGTCGGGGCGCGTGGGCAAGATCCGGATCTACAACGACCAGGGGCAGTCCGTGGAGGTGGACGGGCTCGCCGTGCGCTGGACCCTCGACGTGCCCGACACCCTCTTCACCGCCAAGCGCCTGGCGCCCAAGAACCAGGAGCCCGGCTGGCTGTTCAACGGCAAGGGCTTCGGCCACGGCGTCGGCATGTGCCAGGTGGGCGCCTACGGCATGGCGCAACGCGGCCACACCTACCGCGAGATCCTCACCCACTACTACACCGGCGTCGAGCTGGGCAAGGTGCGCATCAGGAACCGGAGCGCCGCCGCCCGTTGACGGAGGTGGTAGGATTTCCAGTCCCATGGCTGTGCACGATCTCCCCACCCGACCCTCGCTGGTGCCGCAGCCCTCGGCGCCTCACGACGAGGGCGATGAGCGCAATCCAGGGACGCCCCTGGAGCTGGACTGGGTGCGCGAGGTGCGGGTCAACACCAGCGCGGCCGAGCGCCGGGCGGCCACCCTGCCGAAACGCCGCACGGTGAAGAAGGAGTGGCAGGCCGCGTGGTACCTGCGGGCCATCACCTGCATCGACTTGACGACGCTGGCGGGGGACGACACCCCGGGCCGCGTGCGCCGGCTCTGCGCCAAGGCGCGCCAGCCCGTGCGGCGGGACGTCCTGGAGGCGCTGGGCGCCGACCACCTCAACATCCGCGTCGCCTCGGTCTGCGTCTACCACAACCTCGTGGCGACCGCGCGCGAGGCGCTGGCGGGCTCCGGCATCCCGGTCTGCGCCGTCTCGGCCGGCTTCCCGGCCGGCCAGAACCCGTTTCCCCAGCGCTTGGCCGAGATCCGCGAGTCGGTGGCGGCGGGCGCTGCGGAGATCGACATCGTGATCAGCCGCGCCCACGTCCTCACCGGCAACTGGCAGGCTCTCTACGACGAGGTTCGCGCCTTCCGCGAGGCCTGCGGACCGGCCCATCTCAAGACGATCCTCGCCACCGGCGAGCTGGGGACCCTGCGCAACGTGGCGCGGGCGAGCCGGGTGGCCATGATGGCGGGCGCCGACTTCATCAAGACCTCGACCGGCAAGGAGAAGGTCAATGCCACCCTGCCCGTCTCCCTGGTGATGGTGCGGGCGATCCGCGACTACCGCGAGCGCACCGGTTTCCGCGTCGGCTTCAAGCCGGCCGGCGGGATCTCCACCGCCCGCAACGCCGCCGACTGGCTGGCCCTGATGAAGGAGGAACTGGGCGACGCCTGGATGCGCCCCGCCCTCTTCCGCATCGGCGCCTCCAGCCTCCTGGGCGATCTCGAACGCCAGCTCGAGCACCATGCCACGGGCCGCTACTCGGCCTCCTTCCGCCATCCCATTGCCTGAGACTTTCATTAGAAAGAGAGACAATATGCGCAGAAAGCTCCTCATGCTGACCCTGGCTCTGAGCGCGGCCCTGGCGGGCTTCCTGACGGCGCCGACCCAAGCCGCGAGTGGCTGTCATCAGATCTGTGTCCCTGAGCCGAGCGGCCCTTGCTGCAACACCTGCTGTCAAACGGCAACGGGCACAGTCTGCACTAACCGGGCCTGTCCCTAGCCGGCTCTTGGCGCCGGGTGCCCCGAGGAGGTCTTGATGGCCACCATCGCCGAAATTTTCGAGACCCTGGAATATGGCCCGGCGCCCGAGAGCGCCGATCCGGCCCTGGCTTGGCTGGAGGCCCGCGGCCGGGAGGTCCTCCCGTTCATCGACGGCGGCTTCCGTCAGCCGGCCACCGGCGAATGGTTCGACACGCTGAATCCGGCCACCGCCAAGCCCCTCGCCCACGTGGCCCAGTGCGGCACGGCGGACGTGGACGCCGCCGTCGACGCCGCGCGGGCGGCTCAGGGCCCGTGGTGGGAGCTGGGTGGCCACGGCCGCGCCCGTCATCTCTACGCCCTCGCCCGTCACGTGCAGAAGAACGCGCGCCTGCTCGCCGTGTTGGAGACCCTGGACAATGGCAAGCCGATCCGCGAGACACGGGACATCGACATCCCGCTCGTGGCCCGGCACTTCTACCACCACGCCGGGTGGGCCCAGCTCATGGCGCGCGAGCTGCCGGGCTACGTCCCTCTCGGCGTTGCCGGCCAGATCATCCCCTGGAATTTCCCCCTGCTCATGCTCGCCTGGAAGATCGCGCCGGCCCTCGCCATGGGCAACACGGTAGTGCTCAAGCCTGCCGAGTTCACGCCGCTGACGGCGTTCGCCTTCGCCGAGATCTGCCGCGACTCGGGCCTGCCGCCGGGGGTGGTCAACATCGTCACCGGCGACGGCCGCACGGGCGAGCTGATCGTCCGCCATCCCGGGATCGACAAGATCGCCTTCACCGGCTCCACCGACGTCGGCCGCCTGATCCGCGAGGCCACGGCGGGCACCGGCAAGAAGCTGTCGCTGGAGCTGGGCGGCAAGTCCCCCTTCGTGGTCTTCGACGACGCCGACCTCGACGGCGCGGTCGAGGGGGTGGTGGACGCCATCTGGTTCAACCAGGGGGAGGTCTGCTGCGCCGGCTCGCGTCTGCTCGTTCAGGAGGGCGTGGCCGAGACGCTCTATGCCCGGCTCCGTGCCCGCATGGAGACCCTGCGGGTGGGCGATCCGCGCGACAAGGCCATCGACATCGGCGCCATCATCGCCCCGGTGCAGCTCGAGCGCATCGAGCGGCTGGTGCGCCAGGGGGTGGAGGAGGGAGCGAAGATGTGGCAGCCGTCCTGGAGCTGCCCGCGCGACGGCTGGTTCTATCCCCCCACCCTGTTCACCGAGGTCGAGCCGGCGGCCACCATCGCCCAGGTCGAGATCTTCGGCCCGGTGCTCGTCGCCATGACCTTCCGCACCCCGGAGGAGGCCGTCGAGCTGGCGAACAACACGCGCTACGGCCTGGCGGCGAGCCTCTGGACGGAGAACGTCAACCTCGCCCTGGACCTCGCCGCCAAGATCAAGGCCGGCACCGTGTGGATCAACAGCACGAACCTCTTCGACGCCGCCTCCGGCTTCGGCGGCTATCGCGAGAGCGGCTTCGGCCGCGAGGGCGGCCGGGAAGGTCTCTGGGAGTACGTGCAGCCGCGCTGGGAGGCCGAGGCCAAGAAGGCGCAGGATGGGAAAAACAAGCACGGCAGGGACAGCAAGGACGGCAGGGACGAGGAGGACGAGAGGGACGGCACTCCGGCTGGGCTGCCGCCCATCGACCGCACGGCCAAGCTCTACATCGGCGGCAAGCAGACCCGCCCGGACGGCGAGGCCAGCCGCAAGATCCTGGGTCCGGACGGGCGCCTGATCGGCGAGGTGGGGGAGGGCAACCGCAAGGACGTCCGCAACGCCGTCGAAGCCGCCCGCAAGGCCGCTCCCGGCTGGGCGAAGTCGACGGCCCATCTGCGGGCGCAGATCCTCTATTACGTGGCCGAGAACCTCGCCGCCCGGCGCGATGAATTCGTCCGCCGCCTTCACGCCATGACGGGCGCCGGTCCGGACGCCGCAGGTGCCGAGGTCGACCTCGCGGTCGAGCGCCTCTTCACCAACGCCGCCTGGGCGGACAAGTACGCCGGCCGGGTCCAGGCCACGCCGCTGCGCAACTTCACCTTCGCCGTCCACGAGCCCATCGGTACCCTGGCCGTGGTCTGCCCGGACGAGCGCCCCCTGCTCGCCTTCATCGCGACCGTGGCCGCGGCCGTGGCCATGGGCAACGCCGTCGTGGCCGTCCCCTCCGAGCGCTGGCCCCTGGCGGCCACGGACCTCTACCAGGTCTTCGACACCTCGGACGTCCCGGCAGGCGTGATCAACATCGTCACGGGAGTCCGCGACGCCCTGGCCGGTGTCCTCGCCGCCCATGATGACGTGGACGCCCTCTGGTACTTCGGCAGCCGCGAAGGCAGCGCCGCCGTCGAGCGGGCCTCGATCGGCAACCTCAAGCGCACCTGGGTCAACTACGGCCGCGCCCGCGATTGGGCCGACCCGGAGCAAGGGGCAGGCGAGGAATTCCTCCGCCGGGCGATCGAGGTGAAGAACATCTGGGCGCCGTTTGGGGAGTAGGCGCCTACACCTTCTCCCAATCCTCGATCACCGCCTCCGCCGCCCGCCGTCCGGACACCATCGCACCCTGGAGCGACGGGGTCTCGCGATGGTCACCGCATAGATAGAGCCCGGGCCGGCGCCGGACGGGCAGAGCCGCCGGCTCCAGGGAGCTGCGAGCCGGGAGTGCCAGGGGGATGCGGTAGGTGCGCAGGTGACGCCAGCTCTGGACCGCCGCCCCGAACCAGGAGGCGAGGTGACGGCGGACCTCGGATTCCAGGTCCTTTTCGTCCGCTCCGGCAGCTCCCACCACCGTGGCGGAGACGAGCGCCTTGCCGGCCGGCGCATAGCTGGGGGCCAGGGCGCTCGGCACGCAGAGGT
Source organism: Thermoanaerobaculum sp. (assembly GCA_021154885.1). Classification (GTDB taxonomy): domain Bacteria; phylum Acidobacteriota; class Thermoanaerobaculia; order Multivoradales; family UBA5704; genus DATARR01. The sequence goes on along the minus strand of JAJKHS010000142.1, from coordinate 107,112 downwards.
TGTCCACCGGTCCCCGGCCCTCGCCGTTGAGGATCAGGAGAGGCTTGGACAGCGGCGCCTGGTCCGCCGCGTAGTAGAGGCAGGCCGTGCCGTGAAAGCCGGGAGGATGCAGGTCCGGCAGCAGACGCGCCGCCTCCGTAGCCTCGGAGGCCAGCACCACAGCCGCCGCCGCGACCCGCTCGCCGCCTGCCAGACGCACCTCCCCCTCTCCGAGCGCCTCGACACGGGCTGCCAGACGGATCGTCCCAGCCGGCAGCCGCGCCGCGAGCTGCTGGGGAATGGCACCCATGCCCGCAGCGGGGAGCGAGGCCTTGCCCAGGCTGAACATCCGGAAGACGAAATCGAGCATGCGGCTGGACGTGGCAAGCTCCGTCTCCAGGAAGATGCCGCCGAAGAACGGGCGGAAGAACGACCCGATCATCCGGTCGCTGAAGCCGAATTCGAGCAGAGCGTCCAGCGCGGAGGTCTCCGGCCGCTGGAAGACCTCGTCGATCGAGCCCGCGAGGACGTGGCGCCGCAGACGGGCGATCCGCAGCTTGTCGTTCCAATTGCCGACGGGAGAGAGGAGCGTCGCCGGGAGCGTCCAGGGCTGTCGGAACGGGTCCGAGACCCGGTGAAACTTGCCGTCCATCCGGATCAGGGCGCCGGGCGAGAATGTCCGCAGCTTCAGCGCCCGATGGTCGAGGAGCCGGCGGGCCTCAGGGTAGGCGGTGAGCAGCACCTGGAAACCGCGATCGAGGAGAAAGCCGTCCACCCTGTCCGTGCGGACGCGCCCGCCCGGAGCGTCGGACGCTTCGAGGATCAGACAAGGGATTCCCCTCTCCTGGAGTCGCAGAGCGCAGCAGAGGCCCGACACGCCCGCCCCGATGATGACCACCCTCGCCTCGGCCCACCCATTCCTTGTCATGGGCAAGGATGATGGCTGCTTCGAGCGAGCAATGGAAGCGATGGACATGCCGACGGCGCGCAGGACGTGTCCGATGGCTGACAGGACATGTTCTCTGAGCCAATGGACGTGTCCTGTGGCTGGCAGGACCTGTCCGATGGCTCGAAGGACATGTCCCATGAGACGCGGGACCTGTCCGATGGCTCGCAGGACCTGTCTCATGAGACGCAGGACGTGTCCGATGGCTCGTGAGACCTGTCCGATGAGCCAATGGACATGTCCAACGGGCTAATGGACGTGTCTCATCAGCCGCAGGACCTGTCCAATGAGCCGGTGGACACGTCCTATGAGCCGCAGGACACGTCCAACGAGCCAATGGACGTGTCTCATCAGCCGCGGGACATGTCCTCTGAGCCATAGGACATGTCCTACGAGCCGCGTGACGTGTCCACTGAGCCGTTGGACATGTCCGGCAAGCCGCGGAGCCTGTCCCTTGAGCCATGGGACACGTCCTCTGAGCCGCAGGACAGGTCCAATGAGCCATGGGCCCTGTCCCATGAGCCGCGTGACGTGTCCCATGAACCGTGGGACGTGCCCGTTGAACCGCGGGGCCTGTCCGCTGAGCGGCGTGACGTGTCCACTAAGACTTCGACGCTCTGGGCCTGACGGCGATCATACCGCAGGTCGCCCCGGGATTCGCACGTTCGCGGACGGGCGATAGGTCACGGTGGCGGCGAAACGCTCGAGGTCGAGGCTGGCCAGGATCAGCCGCTCGACCCCCGCGCGTGCGATGGTGATGGCGAGCGCGTCACCCGGGCACGCGTGGGCTCCGGCGCCGAAGGTGAAGATCCGCCGCGCCTGCCGGAAGAGCTCGAAGCGCTCGGGGTCCTCATTGACCGCCGGGTCACGGTTGGCCGCCGCCAGGAGGACCAGCACCGTGTCGCCCTCCCGCATCCGCTGGCCGGCCACGACGCCGTCGCGGACGAGGAAGCGGCGTGTGTTCTGCACCGGCGGATCATAGCGGAGGACCTCCAGGAGGAGCGCTGGCAGCAGGTCCGGGTCGGCGGCCACCCGCTCGCGCGCGTCGCGGTGCGTTCCCAACGCCACGAGCGCGTTGCCGATCAGGCCGGCCGTCGCGTCGTGGGACTGGAAAAGCAGGCCGATCGCGTTGGCGATGGCGACCTCTCCTTCGCCGGCGAGGAGCGAATGGAACAGCTCCAGCAGCGAGCTCGCCGCCGCCTGGCCCTGCTCGACCTGTGCGGGGGTGCTGGCCGGCGCCAGGGCCGGAGCGAGGTCGCCGATCCACTCGGCCACCGGCCGCAGCTCGTCCGCGGGGACCCCGAGCAGGCTCGCGACCGTATACACCGGCAGGCGAAGGTGGAAGCCCGCGAGATTCCCGGGATCGTCTGCAGGCCGGAGCTCCTCGGCCAGGCAGCGCGCCCAGTGGCGGCTCGCCGTGGCTGCCTGGGCCTCGCCGATCGACGCCAGCCTCGCCGCGACCGCCTGTTTGCAGGGACCGTGGAGCGGGCCGTCGTTCATCCGCACGAGATGCCGGAAGATCTCGCCGGCCGGCGTCCCCAGCAGCGCCCTGGGCACCGGCTCGGCCGGCGGACGCACCCGGCAGAGATCGCTCGCCAGAACGGCGGTCACGGCCTCGGCGCTCGCCGCAACCCAGAAGCCCAGCGCGTCGTCGAGATAGAGCGGCTTCCTCGCCACCAGTTCGGCGTAGAACGGATAGGGATTGGGAAAGGTCAAGGCCGCGATCGGATCGGGCGGGAAGGGTTTCTCGGGTACCATTCTTCAGGTTCTCCTCTCGTCTCCCCGGGACCGCTCCGGCCCCGGCGGAGGAGAGGATAGACGTGCTGGTCTTCCAGGGTCATCGAACTATGGATGCAGACGCTCACATCGCTCCGGTCGCCGCGTTGGTGGCCGACTCCACGCGCTCGACGATCCTCTTTGCGTTGAGCGATGGCCGGATGCTGCCCGCCTGCGAGCTGGCTTTGCGGGCCGGCGTCAAGGCGCCGACGATCAGCTACCACCTCGACAAGCTGATCGCCGGTGGGCTGGTGGCCGCCGACCGGCGGGGTCGCCATCGTTATTACCGGCTCGCAAGCCCGAGCGTGGTCGGCGTCCTCGAAGCCCTCGCCACCCTCGCGCCGCCGGCCCCGGCCCGCACCTTCCACGAAGGGCAGACGGCGAAGGCCCTGCGCTTCGCGCGGACCTGCTACGACCACCTGGCGGGATTCCTGGGCGTCCAGATCGCCGAGTCCCTCGTGCACCAAGGCTGCCTCGTGCCGGCCGACCGCGACTACGAGCTGACACCGGACGGCGAGCATCTCCTCGCCGGCCTCGGCGTCGACGTGTCGATCGCAGCCGCCGAGCGGCGGCGCTTCGCGCGGGCCTGCCTCGACTGGAGCGAGCGCCGCCACCACCTCGCCGGCGCCCTCGGCGCCGCGCTCCTCGCCCGCCTGCTCGAAATGGGATGGATCGAACGGACGGCGTCGAGCCGGGCGGTCCGTCTCACCGAGCCGGGGCGGCTTGGTCTGCGCGAGCGGTTCGGTCTGGAGAGGGTCTGACCTGCGTGGGGCACCTGAAAAGCCGGTCTTTCCAGGCCCGAGGGGCCGGCAGCATGTAGCCTGGGGCTGGCGCTTTTTGCCAGCCCCAGGAAACCCACGTCCCCACATTCCCAGAGCCTCGTAAGGGGCGACGGCAGTTCATCGTTGCGAACTGCCGCCGCCCCTTCAGGGCTTCAGGGTTTTGTTGGGCTACGTCTACCTGGAGCTGGCAAAAAGCGCCAGCCCCAGGTTACATACCTTGCCCCTTCGGGGCAGCAGAGTGAGAGGCGCGAGCCCTACCCGCGCATTATCCGCCGAAAGGTTGGTATCCTTTTTTATGGCCGAGAGATCTGTCGTCGAGCTTGAAGAAGTGATGACAGCCGTCACAGAAACTAGCCTTTACAAGAGCAGGGAGGCATTCCTGTCTGATGCCGTCAATACGCTTTTTGCTGCCCGGCCTGACCTTCGCGAAGCTGTAGCCTGCCGGCTCTATGAGAAGGGGGTTTTCTCTCTGGGCCGCGCCGCTGAGTGGGCAGGGATCTCCATTGTGGACATGAAGGAAAGCCTCCATCGTGCGGGCATCTCGCGGGAGGCTCCTGAGGGACCGGCGGAGCTCGAGGCCCATGGCTCGCAGGGCTCTCAAGGCGGCTGGGGGAGCCGTGCCTTGACGGTCAGCGCCCGGGTAGTCCTGGACGCAGATTTCCATAAGCCGAGAACGGATCGCAGATCTGGTCGCCGCGCTGGAAGAGAAGGACCATTACGGTTTCAGGAAGCATGCCCGCGACCTTCTCCTGTCATAAAACGCCCCTCACCGGCTATGCTTGTAAATCAGCTCGATCAGCTCGTCATACATCCCCTCCGCCTCCTCCGCACCGGTCCTGATCGCCTTGGTGGCGCAGTGCTTGAGGTGGTTCCTCATCAGCTCGCGTCCCACGGCGCGGAGGGCTTCCTGGACGGAGGAGATCTGGGTCAGGATGTCGGCGCAGTAGCGGTCGTCCTCGACCATCTTCTGGAGACCGCGTACCTGGCCTTCGATGCGGCGCAGGCGCTTGAGGTTGCGGTCCTTGATTCCTGGATCGACCCCTGCCGCTTTGCGCTCGCCGGCGTGGACCTCTTTCGTCATTTCCATGTCGCTCCTCCTCCTGAGCTTTACGCCAGCCGCGCCCGGCGGAGGCGGAGACTGTTGGTGACCACGCTGACGGAGCTCAGGGCCATGGCCGCGCTCGCCAGGATGGGGGAGAGCAGCACGCCGAAGAGCGGGTACAGGACGCCCGCGGCCACCGGAATGCCGATCACGTTGTAGACGAAAGCCCAGAACAGGTTCTCCTTCATCGTCCGCATGGTGCGCCGCGAGAGGGCGATGGCCGTCGCGACACCGCGCGGATCGCCCCGCATCAGGGTGATGTCGCTCGCTTCGACGGCGATGTCGGTTCCCGTCCCGATCGCGATCCCCACGTCCGCCTGGGCCAGGGCCGGAGCGTCGTTGACGCCGTCGCCCACCATGGCCACCACGGCGCCCTCTTTCTGGAGCCGCTGGACCTCGGCCACCTTGCCGTCCGGCAGGACCTCCGCCACCACGCGATCGATCCCCGCCTGGCGGGCCACGGCCGCGGCCGTCCGCCGGTTGTCGCCGGTCAGGAGGACGACGTCGAGGCCCATCCGGCGCAGCCGCGCGATGGCCTCCAGGGAGGAGGGCTTGAGCGGGTCGGCCACCGCCAGCAGTCCGGCCAGCGCGCCGTCGACGGCGGCGTAGACGGGGGTCTTCCCCTCGCCGGCCAGGCGCTCGGCGTCTGCTTGCAGGGGCGCCACGTCGGCGGCGTACTCGTGCATCAGCTTCTCGTTGCCCACTGCCACGAACGAGCCCGCGACGACGCCCACGGCTCCCAGGCCGGTGATGGACTGGAACCCCTCGACGGGCGCCAAGGCGAGTCCCCGGTTCCGGGCCTTGCGCACCAGGGCGTCGGCGAGCGGGTGCTCGGAGGAGCCCTCGAGCGAGGCCACCAGCCGCAGCAGCTCGTCGGCGCCGCGCGGCGCGCCGGGGGCCGGCAAGACGTCGGTGACGTCCGGTATCCCCTCGGTGACGGTGCCCGTTTTGTCCAGCACCACGGTGGTGACGTCGCCCGCGCGCTGGAGCGCCTCGCCGCCTTTGATGAGGATGCCCAATTCGGCGCCGCGGCCCGTCGCCACCATCACGGCCGTGGGCACGGCGAGCCCCATGGCGCAGGGGCAGGCGATGATCAGCACGGCCACAGCCGCGGCGAAGGCGCGCACGGCCGGCGCTGTGTCCGCCGTCAGGAACCAGACGACGAAGGTGACGACGGCGAGGCCGATCACCACCGGCACGAAGATGCCGCTGATGCGGTCCGCGAGCTTCTGGATGGGGGCGCGCGAGCTCTGGGCGTCGCGCATCAGCCGCACGATCTGGGCGAGGACGCTGTCCGCTCCCAGGTTCGTGGCCCGGTAGCGGAAGGCGCCCGTGCGGTTGATGGTGCCGCCGATCACCCGGTCTCCCGGCTGCTTTTCGACCGGCATGGACTCGCCGGTGAGCATCGACTCGTCCACGGCGCTGCCGCCGGAGAGGACTTCGCCGTCGACGGGCAGCCGCTCGCCGGGGCGGACGATCACCACGTCGCCGCTCGCGACCTGCTCGACGGGCACGTCGACCTCAGTGCCCTCGTCGGCGCCGCGCTGGACCCGCGCCGTCCTGGGTTGCAGGGCCACCAGCGAGCGCAGGGCCGCGGAGGTGCGGCTCTTGGCTCGCGCTTCCAGGGCGTTGCCGGCGAGGACCAGGGCGATGATGATCACCACCGCCTCGTAGTAGACGTCGGGCGGCACGCCGCGGGAGAGGAAGAAGCCGGGGGCGACGGTGGCGAGCATGGAGTAGAGGAACGCCGCGCCCGTGCCCACGGCCACCAGGGTGTTCATGTCCGCCGAGCGGTGGCGCAGGCCCGCCCAGGCGCGGACGTAGAAGCGCCGCCCGGCCCAGGCCATCACGGCCAGGGTGAGGACGAGCAGGGACCAGGAGAGGAGGGCCGGCGGGATGCGATAGAGCCACGGCATCGCCGTGCGCAGGGCGGGGGTCAGGGACTCCATGGCCCAGCGCATGAAGGGATCGCCGGCGGTCCCGTGGGCCGCGCGGCCGCCCGCCGCCATCAGGGGCATGGAGAGGAGCATGGCCACGACGCCCGCGGCGCCGCTCACCAGGGCTTGGCGCCGTAGGCTGCGGAATTCCTGGACCTGGGAACGGTCGCGGGCCTCCTGCTCCTCGAAGGCCGTCTGCTCCGGCCGCGGCAGCTCGGCCTCGTAGCCGGTCTCGCGGATGGCGTCCACCAGCGCCTCCGGCTGGACGAGCGCCGGGTCGTAGGTCACGGCCGCGCTCTTCATCATCAGGTTCACCGCGGCGTCGAGCACCCCGGGCTGGCGCTGGAGGGCCTTCTGCACCGTCGCCTGGCAGGCGGCGCAGGTCATGCCCTCCACCGGCAGGGTGATCCGGGCGCGGACCGCCGGCTCCATCACCGTCGCAGCCATCTCACGCCACTCTTTCTGCGCTCTCGACGGGGCGGGCGGTATAGCCGGCGTCGTCGATCGCCTGGCGGATTTGCGCGAAGGGGGTTCGCGCCGGGTCGTAGTCGATCTCGGCCGAGCCGACGTCGACACGGCGGACGTGCACGCCGTCCAGCCTGGAGAGGGCCTTCTCAACTCGGGCGACGCAGTGCCCGCAGCTCATGCCGTCGATGTGGAGTGTCAGGTGTTGCATGAGAACCTCCTCCTCGCTCTCCAGAACGGTATACCCCCCTCCCCTATTCCAGGTCTCGCCGATTCAACCGCCATCTTGAATCGCAGCGGAGCGGCGCCGGCCGGGCCCTCATCACCCCGGCCCTCTTCTCCCGGCCTCCCCCCCTTCCGCCGGGAGAAGAGGGAGTGGTTAGTTGGAGAAGAGGAAAAAGGTTTCTTGTTTTTTCAAAGGCTTACCACTCCCCTATCTCCCGGCCGGGGGGAGGGAGGCTGGGAGAGAGGGGCTGGGGGAGTGAGGGCTTCGGCGGCGCCGCCATCACTGGATCCGAGGAGAACCTTCGGATCGGCGTTGTCACGGCCGGCAGGGAGCCCTCTTCTCGTACGTGGCCAGCCGGGCTTTCATCTCCTGGATCTTTCCCGGCAGGGAGCCGGCCGCCTCCAACGCGATCCGCTGCCAGCGCGCGGCTTCGGCGCAATCGCCGGTTTCGGCGTTGGCCAGGGCCACGGTCTCGGCGTGGCCGGCGGTGGGCTGGGCCTGCCAGACGGCGAAGGCGAGGTCGCGGGCGCGGGCGCCGTCGCGCAGCGAGCGGTCCGGGCAGGCGGCCAGGAGGCGGGCCAGACCGTGGGTGAGGAGGCCGTGGCGCGGCAGGACCCGCAGCCCCTCTTCGAGCCGCTCGCGGGCCGGCTGATAACGCTCCAGGCGGACGAGGGTCTCGGCCTCGCCCAGGCGGGCCCGCTCGTCGGCCGGATCGATCGCCACGGCCCGGGCGTACTCGGCCAGGGCCTCCTCGGGCCGGCCGCTGTTGCGCAGGATCTCGGCCAGGGCGCGATGGGCCTCGGCGTCTTGAGGTAGCGCCGCGGCCGCCGCGGCGAGGTGCTCGCGGGCCTCGGCGGAGGGTCCCTCGAGGGCCAGGAGGGTGCCGAGGTTGAAGTGGGCCGTGGGAGAGGCCGGGTCCCGCCGCAGGGCCTCCTTGAGCTCGGCGACGGCGGCCGCCCGGTCACCGAGCTGCACTAAGGTCGCCGCCAGGTTGATCCGCGCCTCGACACGGTCCGGCCGGTCTGCCACGACGGTGCGGTAAAGAGCGGCGGCTTCGCCGTACCGGCCGTTCTGATAGGCCGTCCTGGCGCGGGCGAGGCGCACCCGCTCGCCGGTGCGCAGGGCCTCGATCTCGTCCGCGAACGGGTCGGCCGGCCGTACCCCCACCTGACCCGCCTTCGCCAGGTGCTCCTGCGCTTTCGCCGGCTCTCCCAGGCCGCGGTACGCCTGGGCCAGGAGGTAGTGCAGCCGGTTCGCCTCGGGCACCGCGGCGAGGGCCGCCTCCAAGCGCTTCACGGCGGCGGTGAAGTCTCGCCGGTCGAGCGCCGTCTGTCCCAGAATCGCCCGGGCTGCGGCGCAGGACGGATCAACGGCGAGAGCCTTGCGGAGCCAGTCCTCGGCCTCTTCGCTCCGTCCCTGGAGGCGGGCGATCTCGCCCCGATGGACGAGGGCCGCAACGTCCGTCCCCTGCAGCCGGAGCGCCCGCTCGAACGCCGCCGCCGCTTCGTCCAGACGGCCGCCCTCCTGGAGCAGGAGGCCGAGGGCATGCGGCCAGCGGGAATCCCCTGGCGCGAGCCGCGCCGCGTTGCGGTAGCAGGCCTCCGCCGGTTCCCGCAGCCCATAGGCGTGATAGAGCATGCCGAGGTCGCCGTAGGCCGCGGCGAGGCCCTGGGCCCGCGGGCCGGCGGCTGAGGCCAGAGCGGTCAGCCTCTGCTGTGCCGCGGCGAGCTGCTCTCCCACTTCTTTTTCGAGCGGCGCGAGGTCGGGGAAGGGGACCGGCGGCTCGCCGATCATCGGGGTCATCGAAAGGAGGAGGGCGAGACCCAGGGCGAGCCTCATGGCCGGGGGCTCGCCGGAGGAGAGGGGATACGGCCGGTGCCCTGCACCAGCTTGGTATAGGCCCGCAGAGGCGGCGGCGGGAAGATCTCGATCCTGCCGTCCGGCCAGGTGACGCGCACGTCGGTCACCTCCGCCGCGTCCCCCAGCCCCACCAGCACCCGGGGATCGCTCGCCGAGGCGTAGCTGCCGTCGGTCGCTGCCCGCCGGCGGAGGGGGGGCGCCCCCTTGCGGACGACCTCCACCAGGGCGCCCAGCATGTCGCGCTCCCCCTTCGCTCCCGGCGGCTGGCCCACCAGGCGCAGGCCCAGCCAGGGATTGCGGCTGCCGGTCTCGTTCACCAGCAGGCGGGCCGGACCGTTGGCGGCGACGATCAGCACGTCCGTATCGCCGTCGTCGTCGACGTCCCCGAAGGCCGCTCCCCGCCCCACCTCCGCGCGCTGGAAGGCCTCTCCCATCTCCCGGCTGACGTCGGCGAACCGGCCGTTACCGGCATTGTGGAACATCTGGTGCGTCTGCGCATAGGGGAACGGGTCCCCGCGCTGCGCCTGGGCGTCGATCAGGCGCACGGCGCCGTTGACGGCCAGCAGATCGAGCCGGCCGTCGTCGTCGTAGTCGATCCAGGCGGTGCCGAAGCCGGTGAAGGGGAGGCTGGGCGCCGCAAGCCCCGCCTGGAGCGTGCGGTCCTCGAACGTCCCGCCCCCCAGGTTCACCCACAGCGTGTTGGTCTCGCCGTCGAGGTGGGTGACGAACAGGTCGAGGTCGCCGTCGTCGTCGAAATCGCCGGCGGCGATCCCCATGTTGGCCTGGACCTTGCCGTCAGCGTTGACCGCCACGCCGGCCGGCAGGGCGGTCTCCTCGAACGTGAGATGGCCGTGGTTCTTCCAGAGGAAATTCTCCATCCCGTCGTTGGCCACGAAGACGTCGGGGAGGCCGTCGCCGTCGAAATCGGCCGCCACCACGCCCATGCCCCGGCCGGGCTTGGCGGCGATGCCCGCCTTCTGGGAGGCGTCCTCGAACGTGCCGTTGCCGCGGTTGTGGAGCAGCCGGGCGGGAACGGGCGGGAACGAGGACGGTCCGCAATAGTCGCGCCGGCTGCTCTGGGCGTAGCACAGGACGTTGTGATCGATGGCGAAATCGACATAGTCGGCGACGTAGAGGTCGAGCCAGCCGTCGCGGTCGAGATCGGCGGTGGCGGCCGAGAGGCTCATGCGCGGGTCGTCCGCTCCGGCGGCGCGGGTCACGTCGGAGAACGTGCCGTCGCCGTTGTTGTGCCAGAGCTGGTTGGAGCCGAAGTTGAGGACGTAGAGGTCCACCCAGCCGTCGTTGTCGAAGTCGCCGGCCGCGACCCCCATGCCATAGCCGAGGGCCTTGATGCCGCTGGCTTCGGTGACGTCCACGAACCGGGGCTTGTCGTGCCGCACGCCGTTGACGATCAGGTCGTTGCGGAACAGCCGCCCTCCCGCCGGGGCGATGGGATGGGCCGCGGCTTTCCCCGGCTCCAGCACGGCGCCTTGGACGAAGAAGACGTCGAGGTCGCCGTCGTTGTCGTAGTCGAAGAGGGCGGCGCCCCCGCCCACGATCTCCGGGTAGTAGAGCTGGCCGGTGGCGCCGTTGTCGTAGCGGAAGGCGAGCCCCCACTCCGCCGCGCGGTCCACGAAGGCAGGCTGGGGCGCCGGCCGGGCGGGGGCCGCGAGGAGGAGCCCTGCCAGCAGCGCCGAGGCGGTACGGGAACGGAGTCGGCAGGCGTCGGCCATCGCAGCTTTCCTGGTACAGTGAAGCCACTATGCTACACCGCCTTCTGTCCTTCGCCCTCGCCTCTCTCCTCCTGCCCGCCGCTGTTCTGGCGCAGGAGCCGGCACAGCCTCAGGAGCCCAGGCCGGCCGAACAGCCGGCGAAGAAGCCGGACGCCTTCAAGTATTTTTTTGGCAAGAAGGACGAAAAGGACAGCAAGGACACCAAGGACACCAAGGACAGCAGGGACAAGAAGGACGCTGGAGCCAAGACGGAGGCGGCTCCGGCGCAGGCTCCGGCCTCGGTGAAGTCGCCCGAGCCAGCGCCCGCCGCGGCTCCTGCGCCGGCCTCCGAGCCCCAGCCGGCGCCCGCGAAGCCTGCGCCCAGGGTGGACGCCTTCCAGTACTTCTTCGGGAAGAGCTCCCAGCCCAGGCCGGAGGCGAAGAAAGAGGAGCCCGGCGAGAAGAAGCCCCTCGATGCCTTCGACTACCTGTTTGGCAAGAAGAGCAAGGAGAGCGCCGCCGAGCCGGCGAAGGAATCCGCCAGGCCGCCGGGCTCGTAGAAGTCTGTCGTCCGCTTGACAGCCCGGCGTGCTTCCGGGGATGCTGCGGAGCGTGAACGCCTCAGCCCCTCCCACGGAGCCTCACCAGCCTTCGCTCTCCGAAGTCCACAGCTCCGTCGAGATTCCGCGCCAGCTCTCCTTCTGGCGTCGCTTCTTCGCCTTCAGCGGGCCGGCCTACCTGATCAGCGTCGGCTACATGGACCCCGGCAACTGGGCCACCGACATCGCCGGCGGCTCCAAGTTCGGCTATGGCCTGCTCTGGGTGCTGGTGATGTCGAACGTGATGGCCATCCTCCTCCAGAGCTTCTCGGCCCGGCTCGGCATCGTCACCGGCCTGGACCTGGCCCAGGCTTGCCGCGCCATGTTCCACCGCCGGATCTCCTGGGTCCTCTGGATCCTGGCCGAGGTGGCCATCGCGGCGTGCGACCTGGCGGAGGTGCTGGGCTCGGCCATCGGCCTCCAACTCCTCTTCGGCATGCCCCTGCTGCTGGCCGTCTTCATCACGGCGCTCGATACCTTCGTCCTCCTCCTCCTGCACCACAAGGGGGTGCGGCTGATGGAGGCGTTCATCCTCACCCTGGTGCTCACCATCGGCGTCTGCCTGGCGATCGAGGTCTTCCTCTCCCGCCCCGAGTGGGGGCCCATCGCGGCCGGTCTCGTCCCCCGGCTGCCGGGCGAGGGTGCGCTCTACCTTGCCATTGCCATCCTGGGCGCCACGGTGATGCCGCACAACCTCTACCTCCATTCGGCCCTGGTGCAGTCGCGGCGCAATTCCCGCACGCCGACGGGCATCCGCCAGGGGATCCGCTTCAACATCATCGACTCGGTGGTCGCCTTGAACGGCGCCCTGCTGGTCAACGCCGCGCTGCTGGTGCTGGCCGGTGCGACCTTCTTCAAGGCCGGTCTGTTCAACATCGCCGAGATCCAGGACGCCTACCGCCTGCTCGAGCCGCTGCTGGGGGCCAGGATCGCCCCCATCGCCTTCGCCGTGGCATTGATCGCCGCCGGCCAGTCCTCGACCATCACGGGGACGCTGGCGGGGCAGGTGGTGATGGAGGGTTTCGTCCACATCCGGCTGCGCCCCATCGTCCGGCGGCTCCTCACCCGGGCGCTCGCCATCGTGCCGGCGGTGGTGACCATCGTCTTCTTCGGCGAGCGGGCCACGGGGAACCTGCTGCTGCTGTCGCAGGTGGTGCTGTCGCTGCAGCTCTCTTTCGCCGTCATCCCCCTGATCCAACTGGTCTCGGATCGCCGGTGGATGGGGCAGTACGCCATCGGTCCCTGGGCGAAGGTCGGCGGCTGGGTGGTGGCGTCGGTCATCGCCGTGCTGAACCTCAAGCTGGTGCTCGACGCCCTCGTGGACGGCATCCACGGGGCGGGGAATCACGCCTGGGTGCTCTGGACGACGGCGGTGCCGCTGTCGCTGGGGCTGATGGCCCTGCTCGTCTACGTGATGATCGTGCCCGCCCTGGAGCGCCGGCGGGGGCTGCCGGTGGGGGCCCTGGTGGGCGTCCACGGACCGAGCCAGGTGCCGGAGATTGAGCCGCCGCGCTCGCCCCGCCTCATCGCCGCGGCGGTGGACTTCTCGCGCGCCGACAAGGTCGTTCTTTCGCATGCCGTGACCCTGACCCGCTCCGGCGGCCGGGGCGCCAAGGTGCTGCTGTTCCACGTCGTCGAATCGGGCGGCGCCCGCATCATGGGCGGCGAGCTGGCCGACAGCGAAGCGCGGGGCGACCAGCAGCGTCTGGAGCTCTACGCCCGGGAGCTGGAGCAGTTGGGAGTGGACGCGAGCTACGATCTCGGCTTCGGCGAGCCCGCGGACGAGCTCGCCACGCTGGTCGAGGCGCACCGGCCGGACCTCATCGTCCTGGGCAGCCACGGCCACCGCCGCATGGGCGACCTCGTTCACGGCACCTCGGTGGAGCGCCTGCGCCACCGGGTGAAGATCCCGGTGATGGTCATTCCGGCGGAGTAGCCCCCCCTGGGACCGCCGGCGTCCCGCCGGCTGCTTACTTCTCTTTCACCTCCCGGTGCAACGCCACGTACGCCGACGGCACCGCCAGCAGCGTCACCAGCGTCGAGAGCCCCAGTCCGCCGATCACCGCCAGGGCCAGAGGCTTCTGGAGCTCGGCGCCGGCGCCTAGGCCGAGCGCCAGCGGCAGCAGGCCGAAGAGGGTGCAGAGGGTGGTCATCAGGATCGGCCGCAGGCGCACCCGCGCCGCGTTGACGATCGCGTCGACGAACGGCTGCCCCTCGACGTGCAGACGGTGAGCGTAGTCGAGCATCACGATGCCGTTCTTCACCGCCAGGCCGACCAGCAGGATCAGCCCCATGGAAGAGGAGACGTCGAGCTCCGAGCCGGCGAGCCGCAGCAGGAGGAAGGAGCCGCCGAAGGAGAGCGGCGCCGCCAGCAGCAGGATCAGCGCCGGGGTGAGGGAGCGGAACTCGAAGACCAGGACGAGCAGCACCAGCGCGGCGGCGGCGCCGAAGACCAGCATCAGCTCGCGGAAGGCCTGGCGCTGCGACTCATACTGGCCCCCCACCTCGACCGAGTAGCCCACCGGCAGCTTGAGGCGGCGCAGCCGGCTCTGGATCTCGGTGGCTGCGCCGCCGAGGTCGCGCCCTTCCAGCCGCCCGGTCACCAGGGCCACCTGCCGCAGGTTCTCGCGGGTGAGCTCGCTGTCCCCCGTGGCTACCGTCGGCCGGGCCACGGTCGACAGCGGCACGATGTGGCCGTCCGGCGTGCGCAGGGTGAGACGGGCCAGGCGGGTCGGGTCGTAGCGGTCGGCATCGGGGTAGCGCACCCGCACCGGCACGCTGCGGTCGCCCAGCCGCAGGTCGGTGGCCGGCTGGCCGAGCCAGGCGGCGGCGAGCTGGTTCTGGACCTGCTCGACGGTGAGCCCGGCGCGCCCGGCGGCCTCCGGATCGATCTGCCAGGTGGTCTCGGGGGCGCCCTGCTGCGGCCCCACCAGATCCACCACCCCTTTCACTCCCTCCATCTCGTGCTGCACCTGGTCGGCGAGGCCGGCGAGCGTGCGGGAGTCGTCGCCGAAGATCTTCACCTCGATCGGGTTCGCGGCCCCCTCGAGGTCGCCGATCATGTCCTGGAGGAGCTGGACGAACTCCGTGTCCATGCCCGGGACGAGCTCGGCGACCTTGGGGCGCAGGCTGGCGATCACCTGCTCGGCGCTGCGGCTGCGTTGCGAGCGGGGCTTCAGCCGCACCAGGACGTCCCCCTTGTTGGGTTGGGTGGCGAAGAGGCCCAGCTCCGCGCCGGTGCGGCGGGAGAAGGCCGCCACCTCCGGGGTGTGCGCAAGCAGGTTCTCGATCTTGCGCACCTGCCGGTCGCTCTCCGCGAGCGCCGTGCCCGGCGGGGTCAGGTAGTCGAGGACGAAGCCTCCCTCGTCCATCGGCGGCAGGAAGCCGCTGGGGATCCCCCGGTAGAGCAGGTACCCGGCCACCGCCAGGACGAGGCCGGCGGCCACAGCCAGCCAGGGGCGGTGCACCGACGCCGTGAGCGTCCGCGTGTAGGCCCTGTCCAGCCGGCCGGGCAGCTCCTCCCGGGCGTGCTCGCCGTGGCGGTAGGCGAAGCGGGAGAGCAGGGGGATCAGGGTGAGCGAGAGGAGGAGGGAGATCAGCACCGAGACCGAAAGGGTGAGCGACAGGGCGCGGAAGAACTGCCCGACCACGCCGGAGAGAAAGCCGAGGGGAGCCAGCACGACCACCGTCGTCAGGGTGGAACCCACCACCGGCGCGAACAGCTCGTCCGTCGCCTCCTCGATCGCCGCCTCGCCGCGGCCGCTGCGCAGCCGCCGGTGGATGTTCTCGACCATCACCACCGCGTCATCGATCACCAGGCCGATGGCCACCGCGAGCCCGCCCATCGACATCAGGTTGATCGATTCGCCAAAGAGGCGCATGAAGAGGAAGGTGGCGAGCACGGTGAGCGGCAGGGTGATCGAGGCGATGATCGTCACCCGCCAGTCGCGCAGGAAGAGGAGCAGCACCAGCACGGCCAGCACGCCGCCGATCAGGATGGCGTCGCGGACGTTGGCGATGGCCGTGGCGACGAACTCCGCCAGGTCGTAGACCTTCGACAGGCGCAGACCCGAGGGGAGGGTGTGGGTGAGGTCGTTCAGCGTCTGCTCGATCCCCGCCTTGACGGCCAGGATGCTCGCCCCCGGCTGCTGCGAGATGCTGACCACGGAGGCGTCCTGGCCGTTGCCGGTGACCAGGGAGGTGCGGTCCGGAGAGCCGGGAAAGACGGTGGCGACGTCCGCCACCCGGAGGGTCGCGCCGTTGCGCACGGCGACGGTGGTACGCGAGATGTCGGCGGCGGAGCCCCAGAGGGCCGACGCGAGCACCAGGTGCTCCAGGCCGCCGGCGGCGTAGTGGCCCACGGGCGCCAGGCGGTTGGCAGTCTTGAGCGCCGTCGTCACGTCGTCCACGGTCAGCCCGGCCGCGAGCAGGCGGCCCGGGTCCGCCACCACTTCGATCTCCCGCGTGTCGGTCGCGGACACCTCGACCCGGCCGACGCCCGGGACCCGCGCCAGCGCCGGACGGATGACGTAGAAGGCGTAGTCGTTGAGGTCGGGGGTGGGCAGGCCGCCCGTCAGGTTCAGGCTGAGCATGGGGAAGGAGGAGACCGTCAGGCGCTCGACGGCGAGCGTGGTCTCCGCCGGCAGGTCCTGGCGCACCTCGACGACGCGGTTCTGGAGCTGCTGCAGGGCCGCCGACATGTCGGTGTTCGGATCGAACTGGGCCGAGATCTCGGTGGCGCCGCGGAAGGTCCGCGAGCGCACCCGCCGGATGCCGGGGACCTCCATGGTCGCCTGCTCCAGAGGCCGGGTTACCGACGTCATCATCGACCGTGCGGGGAGCGAGCCGCTGTGGGCGATCACCAGCAGGCGGGGAAACTGGAGCGGCGGATAGATGTCCGAGGGCAGCGACTGCACGACCAGGGCCCCGGCCCCCGCCAGCAGCAGGGTGACCAGGAGGACGGCGCGGCCCTGGCGCTCGGCGAAGCGGGCGACGTTCACTTCGCGGGCTCCGCCGCCGGTTCCACTGGCTCCGTCGCTTCAACGGTGGCGCCGTCCGGCAGGGCTGTCTGGCCGCGTACGACGACCGACTCGCCGGCCTTGACGCCGGAGAGGATCTCGGCTTGGCCGCCCGCCACCACGCCGACCTTGACTTCGCGGCGGTGAGCCTTCTTCTGGCCGTCGACCACGAACACGTAGCTCGCCGTCCCCTCCTGCACCAGGGCGTCGGCGGAGACCAGGACGGCGGCGCGGTGCTCCTCGCCGTAGACCTCGACTTCCGCCGCCAGCCCGGCCGGCCGGCGCGTGGGCGAGTCGAAGGCCAGCCGCACCAGGGCGGTGCCGCTCGCCGGATCGACGGACGGCGGCCGGGCGATGACCCGGGCCTGCTCGTCCGGGAAGCTGGCGCCGCGCACCCGCGCCGGGTTGCCCACCGCGACGCGGCCCAGGTCGACCGCGGGCACCGCGGCCTCGACCTGCAGCCGTGCAGGATCGATGACGCGCAGGAGCGGGTCCGGGCCGCCGGCGGAGACGAGGTCTCCCACCTGGTGCGACCGGGCGATGACGACGCCGTCGAAGGGCGCCCGCACCACCTCGCGCCCGGCGAGCTGGCCGGCGGCGGACGTGGTGCTCCGGGCTTCGGCGACGGTCGCCTCCGCCAGGGCGAGGTCGCGCTGGGCGTCCTCCACCTCTTTGCGGGCGGCGATGCCGCGCTGGAACAGGCCGGAGAGGCGGGTGACGTTCTGCTGCGCCGTCTTGAGCTGCGCTTCGGCCCGCGCCAGGTCCGAGCGCCTGGCGGCGGCGTCCGCCTCCAGGCTGGGGATCTGGAAACGGACCAGCAGCTCGCCGCGGCGCACCCGGTCGCCCACCGCCTTCGTCAGCTCCGCGATGCGGGCGTCCTGCGGCGGAGTGACCAGGAATTCGGCCCCGGCCGCCGGCTTCACCTGACCGGTGGCGGCGACCACGGGGCGGATGGGACCGGAGATCGCCGGCGCCATGGTGACGGGCACGGCCTGGACGGTGCTGACCGCCTCGGGAGATGCCTGGTGGCAGGCCGGCAGGGCGAGCAGCGCTAGACAGAGGATGGGAAGGGGGCGGACTCTCACGGCAGCGGCGCTCCGATCGCCCGCTCCAGGTCGGCGAGCGCGTTCTGATAGTCAGTCCCCGCCTGCACCGCCTGGAGGCGCAGGTCGTGCACGGACTGCAAGCTCTGGAGCAGCGCCACGAGACCGGTCTGGCCCGAGCGGTAGGAGTCCTCCGCCATGCGCTCCACCTCCGCGGCCCGGGGGAGGATCTCGTCGCGGTAGCGCAGCACCGTCTGCCGCAGGACCTCGGCATTGGCGGCGGCGGCGGCGACCTCCCCCCGCACTCGCGCCGCCGCGGCGTCGCGCTCCGCCTGCAACCGCGCCAGCGTCGCTTGTTCGAGGCGCACCTGGGCCTGGCCGCGGTTGAAGACCGGCAGCGTCAGGGTGAGCGCCGCGCGCCAGCCCCAGGTGAAGTCGGGAGGGGAATAGTGGGTGACCCCGGCGGCGGCGGTCACGTCGCGGACGGTCTCGGCGCGCGCCAGCTCCAACTGCGCCTGCTGCGCGGCGATCCCGAGGTCGAGCACAGCCAGCTCGGTGCTGGAGGCCTGAGCCAGTCGAACCGCCGCGTCCATGGGCGGCACTCGGCCGGCGTCCAGCCCGGTGCTCACGGTGACCGGGCTGTCGAGCGGCCGGGCGAGCAGCGCGTTGAGATCGGCGCGGGCGCCCGCCAGGAGGCCGCGGGCCTTGTCCGCCTCGTTCGCCGTCTGGGCCGCCGCCAGCTCGGCCTGCAGGGCGTCGAGGCGGGGCACGTCGCCGGCCTCGAAGCGGGCGCGGGCGGCGTCGCGGGCGCTCTCGGCCAGGCGCTGCACCTCCGCCGTCTCGGCCGCGCGCCGCTGCGCCGCCGAGAGGGCGAAGTAGGCGCGGCGCACCTGGTTGCGAGTGGTGGCCAGCAGGCGCGCGAGCTCCGCCTCGCCGGTCCTCCCCTGGGCCTCCGCGACTTGAATCCTGCGCTGCCGTTTTGCCCCTCTCTCGATGGGCAGGGAGAGCGTCGCCGAGTCGCGCGGGAAGTCCTTGGCCTCCTCGATCGCCAGGTCCGGATTGGGCCGCTGGCGCGCCACGTCCACCCGTGCCCGCACCTCCTCCCGGCCCAGCCGCGCCGCGGCGAGGCCCGGGTTCGCCGCGAGGGCAATCTCCATGGCTTCGTCCAGCGACAGGGGAGCGGGCGTTGGCTGCTGGCCGTGCAGGGCCGCGGCGGACGCGAGCAGGGCTGCCAGCAGGGCGGGAATCGCGCGTGGGGTTTTCACAGGGTCGGGTTCAAGAGGCGGGTCGTAGAGCGGCCTCGGGGCCGTAGCATAGTGCGCTCAACAGTTCCAAGAAAGAGGGAGAAAGAAAGATCCCGGTCTGCCATTTTGGCCGGCCGGGATCTCAAGGTCGTCAGGTCAGGGTGACTCAGCGGCCCGAAGGCTTGTGCTCCTTCGCCGCCTCCTTCTTCTCGTCCTTTGCGCTCTCGTGATGAACGCCGATGACCTTGCCGGTGATCGCGTTCACGTTGACTTCCTGGATGCCCGACTTGCCGGGCACCGCGATGTCGAAGGAGTAGATCAGCTTGCCGTGCTCCTTCTCGAGCTCCTCCGAGCGCACCTCGCCGTGCGGCACCTTGGCGAGGGCGGTGGTGCGGGCCGTTTCCAGGCTGATCTTGGCGTCTTTGGCCAGGTCGGCCGGAACGTCCGAGCGCACGGCGGGCTTGGTCTGGGTGGTCGTCGTGGTCTGGGTGGTCTGCGTCGTCTTGGACTGCGGACTGGCGAAAAGGCTGCCCGCGGTCAGGAGCGAGCCGGCCGTGCAAGCGATCATCAGGGTGCGTCTGAGGTTCATGATGTTCCTTCCTTTCGGTTGGGTGCTGCATGAGATGTACACTGCAAGGGTGCTGCCACCCGCCGGCGGCACGTAAGGGAGGGCTTCCATGAAGATCACCTGGTGTCGTCGGCCGGCCGGCGTCCTGTTCCTGCTCGTACTCCTGACCCACTCCACTGCTTCCTGTGGCCAGGAGACCGGCCAGGAGGCGAAGCCCCCGAGCTTCCCCCATCTGGTGCTGATCGACCTGCGGGACGTGCTGGGCGCGCCGCTCTCCTGGCGCGGGCCGCAGTGGGAGCGGTTCTCCTTCGCCGTGGCGGGCGTCGGCGCCGCGGCGCTGCTGGACCGCACGGTGCGCGACGCGGAACGGCGCGATCACAACCACGTGACGGATCAGGTCGCGAAGGACTTCGAGTCCTTCGGTACCGCCGGTGCCCTTGGCGTTCTCGGCTCCTTCTACCTGGTCGGCCTCGTCCGGGACGACGCGCGGGCCCGGTCGGTGGGAGAGGACGGCGTGATCGCGAGCCTGATCTCGGGCGTCATCGTCACTCCGGTCTTGAAATTCGCCGTCGGCCGCAAGCGCCCGCGGGATACGGACAAGACCTTCGACGTCAAGCTGTTCAGCGGCGCGTCGTCCTTCCCGTCGGGGCACGCGACCGAAGCCTTCGCCGTGGCCTCGGTCATCGCGACCCGGTACGACTCCGGCTGGGTCAAGGGAGTGGCCTACGGCTCCGCGGCGCTGGTCGGCTTCGCCCGCGTCCACCACCAGGCCCACTTCCTTTCGGACGTCACCGCCGGAGCGCTCATCGGCACCGCGGTAGGGCGGGCGGTGGTACATCGCAACGGCGAGGAGCGCCGCCGGCTCACCGTCGCGCCCCTCCTCGGGCCGCACGACCAGCCGGGGATGGCCGTGGTCCTCAGCTTCTGAGCACGCGGGCGAGCAGCGAGACGGCGATGTCCAGGTGCCGGTCCTTGAGCGGACCCAGGACACGGGCGCGGCCGGCGCGGTTGGCCAGCCGCTCGTCATAGAGGGCTTGGGGGGCGCCCTGGCGCAGCCGTGCGATGAGCTGCGCGAAGTTCGCCGCCACCGAGGGCTGGAGGGCGGTGCCCAGCGACTGGTAGTTGAGGCCGGAGGCGTGGAAGACCAAGGGCGGCCGGCCGTCGCTGTAGAGCTGCACGAAGTCGTCCCGATCCTCCGTCGTCACCTGCTCGACGGTGCGAGTCTTCTTGGTGAGCATCAGCCCCCCCGAGAGGATGGCGCGGCCGGCGCTGAACTTCCGCTGCTCCGTGGTCTTCACTTCCGTCCGCTCCTCGAGGCGCGTGCCGCGCAGGAAGAGGTCGAGCTCGCGGTAGGGGACCTCGGCGGTCTCCCCCCGGCGCGACACCACCGTGAGCGTCTGGCCATTGAGGGTGTCGAGAGTGAAGCCGCGCACCTGAAAGCGGACGGCGTTCGACTCCACGTCCTCCGGAGTGATCAGGAGGGGAGCGATGCCATTGGCGCGCAGCCGTCCGGCGCAGGCCCAGGCGGGCTCGATCTCGCCGTAGTGGGCGACGATGGCCGGCCCCCCTTGCGGGTCACCCACCCGCGCCCGCGCCTCGTAGAGCGTGCAGCCGAGGGCCTCGGCGAGAGGAGCGGCCAAGGCCTCGCCGGCTCCCGGCGCGAAGTGGATGGCGATCACGTACATGGCTTCAATCCCTGGGGGCGGGAGCGGCGGCCGGCTGATTCCGCTTCATCCGGCGCTCCCGCAGGCGATGGTAGAGGAAGATGCCGCCCCCGACGAGGAGGATGAACAGCAGGGCGTACTTCTCGACCGCCGCCGCCTGGCCGAGCACCCGCTCCACCGCCCGGCCGAAGAAGAATCCGAGCAGCCCGATGAGAGTGGCCCAGAGGGCGCAACTGAGCGCTTGGTAGAAGAGGAACTTCCGGGGGCTCATGGCCGACAGGCCGAAGACGATGGCGGACGCGATCCGCAGTCCATAGAGGTACTGGGTGAGGAAGATCGCCCCGGCGCCATGGCGCTCGACGAGCTCGAGGCTGCGCGCGATCTGCCGTTCGAAACGCGAGAAATGATGCACCAGACGGGTCCCCTGGGTGCGCCCCAGCCAGAACCAGAAGACGTGTCCGGCATAGGCCCCGGCGGCCGCGGTGACCAGCACGGGGAGCAGCGAGAGGATGCCCCGCGAAGCGAAGAAGCCCGCCAGGACGAGGATCGTCTCGCCCTCCAGGAAGGTGCCGGCGAAGACGGCCAGGTAACCGTAATGGTGGAGGAGCGCTCCCGGGTTCATGCGTCCGTCTCGTCCTGCAAGCGGTGGACCTCGAGCAGACGTTTGAGCTCCAGCGGCTCCACCGGTTTGACCAGGTGGAGGTCGAAGCCCGCCTCCCGGGTGCGCCGGCGGTCGGATTCGCGGCCGTAGCCGGTGAGGGCGATGAGGTGCGCGCCGCTCGTGGCCGGCTCCCCCCGCAGGCTGCGAGCCACGGCGTAGCCATCCATGCCGGGCAGGCCGATGTCGCAGAGGATCACCTCCGGCTGGAAGCGCCGGGCGGCTTCGACGCCCGCCGGACCGGTGAGCGCGATCTCGATCTCGTGTCCGAACAGCCGCAGCAGATCGCCGAGCGTCTCGGCGGCGTCACGGTTGTCTTCGATGAGGAGGACTTTCAGGCTGCTCCCTCCGGTTTGTCCGGGTCTGACATATTCTTATGGAACGGCTCGATTCACCGGAGGAGACGTTGAAGCCCGCTTCGCATTCGCCCGCTCTCCTGGGAAGGTGCGCCCTCGCCTTCCCGGTCCTGATACTCTCGTCGCTGCTGGCTTTCGCCGTGCCGTGCCGCGCCGCCGTGCCTGCCGCCCAGCGCGCGGCTCTCGTCTCCCTCTACAATGCCACCGGTGGGCCCGGGTGGACGAGCCATGACGGCTGGCTCGGCAAACCCGGCACCGAGTGCTCCTGGGCGGGCGTGACCTGCGACCCCGCCGCGACCACGGTTACCCAGCTCTCTCTCGGCAACAACGGCCTCGCCGGCAGCCTGCCCGCGGCCATCGGGAACCTCGGCGGCCTCCAGTCGCTGGCGGCGGAGAGCAATTCTCTCACCGGAGCGGTTCCCCACGAGCTCGGGCGCCTCGCCAATCTCCACACGCTTCGCCTCGGCCTCAACCAGCTCTCCGGCCCGCTGCCGTCCGAACTGGCCAACCTGGCCCTGCTGGAGACCCTCTCGCTGCCGTTCAACCACCTCTCCGGACCGCTGTCCGCGTCGCTGGGCAATCTCGTCCGGCTGCAAATCCTGGACCTGTCAGCCAACCAGTTGACTGGCGCGGTGCCGCCGCAGCTCGGAAACCTGGGCGCCCTCAACTATCTGGACCTCTCGGGCAACGGCCTCTCCGGCGCGATCCCCCCCGACCTGGGCCGCCTCGCCAGTCTCCAGACCCTCTACCTCGGGGAGAATCAGCTCTCGGGTGCCATCCCCCGCGAGTTGGGAAACCTCGCCGCCCTGGAGCAGCTCGGCCTGGCGGACAACCAGCTCACCAGCCGCATCCCGCCGGATCTCGGCAAGCTCGCAAACCTGATGTTCCTCAACCTGCAGCGCGACCAGCTCTCGGGCACGGTGCCGCCCGAGCTGGGGAACGCCACCGCGCTCGTCGGCGTGCTGCTGAGCGAGAACCGGCTCGGCGGCAACGTCCCGGGCGTGTTCGTCAACATGCCAGACCTCGAGACCCTGTGGCTGGATCACAACCGTTTCACCGGTCCCGTCCCCTTCGAGCTGGGGGCCCTCCTCACCCTCGACGACAATGGCGGGCTCGATCTGCGCAACAACGCCCTGGCGACCGACACCGAGCCCGGCCTCCTTGGCGACTTGAATGCCAAGCAGGCCGGGGGGGACTGGATCAGCTCCCAGGCGGCGACGGCGGCGTTCGACCCGGGGGTGGCGCTCTCCGGGCTGGCCGACCGGCGGACGGGAAAATTCGTGCTCTGGACGCTCGACGTGGGAGCCGGCGCGCCGCCGCTGACGCTGTCCACTTCTGGAGGAACAGGCGACGTCGATCTCTATGTCCGCTTCGGGGCGCCGCCCACGACCGCGCAGTGGGACGCCTCCTCGGCCACCGCCGGCAACACGGAGTCGGTGACCCTCGCCGCGCCCCGGCAGGGGACCTGGTACATCGGCCTCTACGACCGTTCCCCCTACAGGGGGGTGACCCTGCAGACGGGGGGACCGGCGGGCTGCTTCCCCGGCGGGACGAGCCTCTGTCTCGCTGACCGCCGCTTCAAGGTGGAGGCGGCCTGGCGCACCGCGGACGGCCGCACGGGCGCGGGCCAGGCCGTGGCGCTCACCGGCGACACGGGCTACTTCTGGTTTTTCGCCGCCAGCAACGTGGAGGCCGTGGTCAAGGTGCTCGACGCCTGCACCTTCAACCAGCGCTTCTGGGTCTTCGCCGGCGGCCTGACGGACGTGCAGGTGGACCTCACGGTGACCGACACCGCGACCGGCTCCGTCCGCACCTGGCGCAACCCGCAGGGTACGGCCTTCCAGCCCATCCAGGACACCGCGGCCTTCGCCACCTGCGGCACGGCGGCGAGCACGGCCCCGGCGGCGGAGACGGCGAGCTTCGTCGAGAAGACCGCCGAGGATCTCGCGCGAACCATCGCCGAGGCGGGCACCTGCGCCTCCGGTCCCACGAGCCTCTGCCTCGCCGGCAATCGATTCCGCGTGGACGTCACCTGGAAGACAGCGAATGGCCAGACCGGCACCGGCCAGGCCGTGCCGCTGACAGCCGATACCGGCTACTTCTGGTTCTTCGGCGCCAGCAACGTGGAGATGGTCCTCAAGGTTCTCGACGCCTGCTCCTTCAACCAGAAGTTCTGGGTCTACGCGGGCGGCCTCACCGACGTGGAGACCATCATCACGGTGACGGACACGATGACCGGAGCGTCGAAGACCTACGTCAATCCCCAGGGGACCTCCTTTCGGCCGATTCAGGACTCGTCGGCGTTCGGGACGTGTCCGTGAGGACGAGCCCGAGAGGAGTTGCGTGGTTCCTGGCGCCGTGTCGAGGACGCGTGGTAGCCTGTCGCTTCCAGACACGACCGATCTGCGTGACGGAGGTACCTATTGAGTGGCGATCAACACCCGGCGTCTCGTGTTTGTGAGTCACAGCGGTGCTGACACCTGGGTGGCAAAACAGATCGCGCGCGAAATCGCCGATTGTGGCGCAACTCCTTTCCTTGCCGAAGCGGAAATCGACGTTGGCGCCGATTTTGAGGAGGACATCCTCGCGTTCCTGGAAAGGGCGGACGAACTGGTCGTGCTCATCACGCCCTGGGCGCTCGACCGCCCGTACGTCTGGGCAGAGCTTGGGGCCGCCTGGGGACGCCGGATCCCGATCGTTGGCCTCTTGCACGGGCTGTCGGCCGCTGAGCTCCAGTCGAGGCCGGGCGTTCCTGTCTTGCTCAAGAAGCGGGACCTGCTATCCTTGAACGAGATCCAGGTTTACCTCGGCCAGTTGCGCGGCCGAGTCGAAGGTACGCCTGGGGCTTCAGAGGAGAAACCGGAATGAACGAGCCCAAGGTCTTCATTTCATACTCGCGCGATGACGCCGAGTGGGCGCGACGCTTCGCTGAGGCCCTCCGGAAACAGAGTGTAGAGGTATGGTTGGACACATGGCAGATCCACGCCGGGGAACCCCTCCGCGATGCGATCGAGGCAGGCCTTCGAGGCAGCGATGCGATCGTGTCCATTCTTTCGGAAACCAACGCACAGCGGCCCAACGTGTTGTTCGAGCTGGGCGTCGCACTCGGTGCGGGGAAGCTTCTGATTCCAATCATTCCGGCAGATCTTGAGGGTTCGTCGATTCCTTTCGGGCTCCGCAGCCGTCGGTATCTCACCAAGGGCGCGCCGGATGAGGCGGCTCGTGAAGTTGCAGAGGCCCTGAAGAGCAAGGCGGCCTGAGAGCACCGCGAGATATCCCTCCCGTGAGGCCTGGGCTGCCTCGCGTCCTTCCGGCCGATCCAGGACTCGTCGGCGTTCGCGACGTGTCTGTAAAGGTGCGGCACTTGTGCTACCCTGAGTCCGGAGGTACCGAATGCCCGCCAAGAGCCCGCGCATTACGACGGTCGTGGATGAGGAGCTTGCCCACTGGTTGAGGCGGCGCTCAGAGATCGAGGGACGGTCGGTGTCCCTGGTGGTTCGAGACATCATCGCGAAGTACTACGCGGATGAGGAAGAGCGTTTCTGGGCTCACGAAGGAGAAAGCCGCCTCGCAACCTTCGACCGGCAGACCGCTGTCTCCCATGAAGACGCTTGGGATTGAAGGCCATCTCTTTTGACCGCCTACCGGCTTCTCTACCACCGGAAGGTGGTCGGGGAGGACATTCCCAAGCTGGATCCGCCAACCCGGAAGCGGATCAAAGCCACCATCGAAAAGAAGCTCTTGTCTCACCCTGAGGAGCTCGCCAAGCCCCTCGCTTACACCAAGGCGGCCCCTCTGGTCCCTGCGCGTCGGGACATGGCGCGTCATCTTTGGCCTGCGAGGAGACGAGATCTGGATCTTGAAGATCGGCCACCGTCGCGAGGTGTATCAGGCGATGGACCGGGAAATTCCAGACCGGGACTGAAGCGAGGTGGTCATCCCTAGCTCCCATTCCGTCGCATTAAGGGAGTTGCCATTTCGCTTCTATGCGTGCTAGGCTGTCGTGGTCCGAAGTAACCGACCTGACGAGGCCTAGAATGGACCAGTGGTTTCTCAACTATCTTGACGAGCATTTCCGTGAGACTTCGCGGCAGATCGAAGGTCTCCGCGAGGAGAATGCCCAGCAACTCGCTAGCCTTCGTGAGGAGCTCGCCCGACGGATTGTGGGCCTTCGCAGCGAAATGATGCAGCGGCTCGAGCGGTTGGATGCAAACTTCCGGCTCAGTCGTCTTGAGCTGGAAGAGCTGCGCAACGACAATGACGTGGTCGCCGAGCAGGTCAATATTCTCCACGAGAGGCTGGGAACCTTCTCGGATTGGGCCACGGCACGGCTCCTGGAAATGCAAGAATCAGGGTTTGATATAAAAACCAGTGCTCGCGGCCTGGAAACCAGGGTTCACTTCCTGGAAGCCCAAGCAGTAAGAGAGGGCCGGGATCCCATCGAACGCGTTCGTCAGTTGTTGGTGAAGTACCCGGGACCAACCATCTTCAGGACCGGTCCCGGATTCTCAAGAAATCTCCAGCGATCCCCTCAGTCAGTGACCGGCTCCGGCCCTCCGATCACACTCTCTTGCGGTTTGCGCCTTGCCAACCGTTCGCCCAGCCGCGAGAAAACCTTCGAATTGGCCCAGTCGTCGAAGATGCTGTAGCTGACCGGCGTACCGATCAGCGTCAGCAGCAGCGACAGGAGCTGGCCGCCCAGGATCACCGAGCCGATCGCCCGGTTGGTGCCCGCTCCCGTACCGCTCGAGGAGACGAGCGGAATCATGCCGGCCACGAAGGCAAGGGTGGTCATCAGGATCGGCCGCAACCGGTCCCGGTTCGCCTCCCGGATGGCCTCCGCCCGCGGCATCCCCTGGGCCCGCAGGCCGTTCGTATGGTCGATCTGCAGGATGGCGTTCTTCTTCACGATGCCGAACAGCACCAGGATGCCCAGCATCGAGAAGATGTTGACCGACTGGTTGAGCATCAGGATCGACAGCAGGGCGAACGGCACCGTCATCGGCAGCGACAACAGGATCGTGAACGGGTGGATCCAGCTTTCGAACTGCGCCGCGAGGATCAGGTACATGAAGATGATGGACAGGGCGAAGGCGAGGAAGAACGCGTTCGCCGCCTTGCCCTGCTCGCGCGAGCGGCCGGTGAGGCCGAAGGAGAAACCAGCCGGCATCTTGAGATCGGCCGCCGTGCGGTTCAAAGCGTCGATCGCCGTCTGCGACGAGAAGCCCGGCCGCATGTTGGCCGAGACCATCACCTGACGGCGGCGGTTCAGGCGATTGATCAGCGACGGGCCTGTACCCTCAGTCAAAGTGACGAGGTCGCGCAACGGCACGGTGCCGCGGCTGAGCGAGGGCACCTCCATCGCGGCGATCACCGCGGCGTTGTTGCGGTCGGCCTCGGCGGCCCGCACGTGGACCTCGTACTCCTCGCCCCCCTCGAAGTAGGAGGTGGCCTTCTGACCGCCCACCAGGACGTTGAGCGAGCTCGCGATATCCTGCACCCGCACGCCCAGGTCGGCCGCCTTCTGGCGGTCGATCCGCACGCCGAGCTCGGGCTTGCCGACGATGAAGTTGGTATCCACGTCCGTGGTCCCTGGCACTTTGGCGAGCGCGGTCTTGAGCGTCTGCGCGTACTCGTTGAGCTTGTCGAGGTCAGGGCCGCCGATCCAGAACTGGATTTCGTTGTCGACGCCGTTGCCGAAGGCCGAGACCTGCGCCACCTGGGCCCGCACCTTCAGGGCCTGGTACTGCGGCAGGACCTCCTCGCGCACCCGCTGCATGAGCTGGAACTGGTTCTGCTGCCGCAGCTTCGGATCGCTGAGCTGGACGTAGACCAGGCCCAGGTTGTGCGTCTGCTGCGGGTCGTTGCCGATGGTGGTCACCGTCGTCACCACGCCCGGGAGCTTACGTACCTGGTTGGCCACGGACTCCAGGATGGTCTGCGTCGTCGCCAGGTTCGCCCCTTCGGGCGACCGCACCACGACCTGGAACTGCGACTCGTCGTCGTTGGGCAGGAAGTTCTTGTTCACCGCCATGAACAGCGGCACGGTGGAGAAGAAGACCAGGATCATGACCACCACGATCACCCAGCGGTGGGCCATCGACCAGTCGAGGAGGCGCATGTAGATCCGTTCGATGAAGCCGTAGAAACCTTTCTCGCGGCTGCCGTGGCCCGCCTCGCCGGCGTCCGCGGGCTTCAGCCACCGCGAGGCCAGCATCGGCGTCAGCGTGAAGGCGACCACCAGCGACACGGCGATGGCGAAGGCCATGGTGATGCCGAAGGAGTACATGAAGCGGCCCACGATACCGCCCATGAACGCCACCGGCAGGAAGACGGCGATCAGCGACAGGCTGGTGGCGAGCACCGCGAGGCCGACCTCCTTCGTGCCTTCGATGGCCGCCTGCCGCGGCGTCATCTTCTTCTCCTCCATGAAGCGGAAGACGTTCTCCAGCACCACGACCGCGTCGTCGATCACGATGCCCACCGCCAGCGTCAGCGCCAGCAGGGTGAGCACGTTGAGCGTGAAGCCCATGTATTTCATCGCCGCGAAGGTGGCGATCAGCGAGCTGGGGATGGCCACCGCCGAGATCAGCGTCGGCCGGAAACGGCGCAGGAAGAGCCACACGATGCCGGCCGCGAACAGCGAGCCCACCATCAGGTGCTCCTTGACCGCGTCCACCGCGGCGACGATGAACTTCGACTGGTCGCGGACGATCTCCGCGTGCCAGCCTGCGGGGATCTGACCCTTGAGATCGTCGAAGCGCTCCCGGATGGCGTTGACCACGGCGATCGTGTTGGTGCCCGATTGCTTGATCACCTGCAGCACGACGGCCGGCTTGCCGGCGACGGTGGCGATCGATTCGGCCTCCTCGACCCCGTCCTCGATGCGGGCGACGTCGCCCACCCGCACCGGGTAGCCGTTGCGGCGGGTGATCGGCAGGTGTGCAAACTCCGCGGGCGTGCCGACGCGGCCGTAGGTGCGCAGCGTCAGGTCGCGCCGGTTCTGAGTCACCTTGCCGCCCGGAATCTGTACGTTCTGAGTCGCCAGGGCGTTGACCACGTCGGCCGCCGTCAACCCCAGGCTGTCGAGCTTCGCCGTGTCGGTGATGACGTTGATCTGCCGCAGCCGCTGGCCCACCAGCTTCACCTGGCCGACGCCGAAGACCGTCTCCAGGCGCCGCTTGAGCACGCGGTCGGCATACTCCGAGATCTCGCGCTGCGAGGCCGGCCCCGAGAGGGCGATCGAGATCACCGGATCGGCGTCGGCGTTGATCTTCTGGATGATCGGCGGATCGGCGTCCTTGGGCAGGTTGGCCAGGATGGCGTTGACCTTGTCGCGCACCTCCTGGGCGGCCACGTCCGGGTTTTTCTCCAGGGTGAACTGGATGTTGACCAGCGACACGTTCTCCGAGGAGGTGGAGATCAGTTGATCGATGCCGTTGATGGTGTTGACCGCCTCCTCGATCTTGTCGGTGACCTCGGTCTCCATCTCCTCGGGCGCGGCACCCGGCAGGACCGTCGTAATGGTGACGAAGGGGAACTCGACGTTGGGGAAACGGTCCACGCCGAGCTGGAAGTAGGCGAAGATGCCCACCACCACCAGCGCGAGGATGAGCACCGTCGCGAAGACGGGCCGGCGGACGCAGAGCTCAGCGAGTTTTTGCATGGGATCCCTCCGCTCCCAGCTCGACGCGGGCGAAGAGCCCAGGGCGCAGCCGCCCGTCGGAGTTGGGGAACTCGGCCTCGGCAAAGAAGGTCCGGGTGGCCGGATCGATGACGCCACCCACGGTCTTGATGCGGCCGGCGAACTCCTCGCCGGGATAGGGGTCGACCCGGGCGATGATCGTCTGTCCCGTCCTCAGCGCCGCCAGATAGCGCTCGGGGACGCTGAAGCGCAGCTTCAAGGGCGCGGTCTGGACGATGACGAAGGCGACGCCGGCTTCGCCCAGGCGCTCGCCCGGGTTGGTCCGCCGCTGGTCCACGACCCCCGTGATCGGCGAGCGGATGACCGAATCGTCCACCTTCTGGCGGGCGAGGGCGAGGGCGGTCTCCGCCGACTGCCGCGCCGCCTGGGCCTGGTCCAGCGCCGCCTGCGACTTGTCGAACGTGGCCTGGGGGATCGACTCGTTGGCGAGCAGCCCCTTCTTGCGGGTCCACTCCCGGCGGGCGTCGTCCTCGCCGGCCTTGGCCCGGGCGAGGTCCGCCTGCGCCCGCTGCACGTCGAGCTTCACGTAGTCGGTCTCCAGCGCGAGGAGGGGCTGGCCCCTGCTCACCCGCGCGCCGGCGTCCACGTACACGGTCGCCACGCGGCCCGGCGTCTTAGGCGCCACCTGGGAGCTGGCCGGGGAGATGAACTCCCCCGTCGGCTCGAGGCTCGCGAGACCTCCCTGTTTCGATTGTTCCTGGGTCTCGGCCGCGGCCGACGGCGCCGGCGCGTTGGGCTTCTCCGGCTGGGCCAGCCTGGCCACGTCGGCCGGCAGCGCCGGAGTCGGCGCTGCCGCAGTTGGCGCCGCCGCTTGCTTCGTCCCATCATGAGCGCAGGCCGCGGCCAGCAGGATCAGCAGCGTGGCTGCGGCGAGCGCGAGTCTTTTCGTCGTCATTTCGCACCTTCTTCGGTGAGGATCAGGTTCTTCAAGGTTCCGGCCGCGGACCAGACGTTCAGCTCCGCCAGGTCCCGGTTCAAGGTTCCGTTCACCACCGCCCGGCGGGAGGAGGAGAGGGCGGCCTCCGAGGTCTGCAGGTCGAGCGACGTCGCCTCCTGCGCCCGGTAGAGCTCGAAGCTCTGGTTGTACTCGGCCTCGGCCGCGGCGAGCTGCTCTTTGGCGAGCGCGAGGTCCGTCTCCGCCGTCTTCAGCTCGAGCAGCGCCTGGAGCACGTCCTCCCGCACCTGGCGCCTAGCCTCCTCCAAGGCGATCTCCGCCTGCTTCTGGCGCTCCCGGGCCACCGCCACCTTGGCCGAGATCTCGCCGCTGTCGAAGATCGGCATCGTCAGCTTGATGGCGAGCGAGGCCGTCTGGGACGCCGGGAACGACGTGCGCTGTTCGACGGCGTTGCCCTCCGCCCGCACGGTGGGCAGGCGGGCGTTGCGCTGCTTCGAGGTCTCCAGCCGGGCGATCTGCAGCGCGAGGTCCGACTGCTGGATGGCCGGGTGGTTCGACTGCGCCTGCGCCACCAGCGCGTCCGCGGCCGGCAGCGGCGGGAACTTGAGGTCCGGGGGGGCGACCTGCATCGGCGCCGCCGCGAGCTGGTCCAGGGCGAGGTTCAGGCGCAGCCGGCTGGCCGCCAGGTCCCGGCTCTGGAGCGCCGCCGCGAGCGCCCGCTCGGCAGCCTTGCGGTCGGTCTCGGCCCGCAGCACGTCCACCTTGGTCTGCTCTCCCGCTTCGTAGAAGGCCTGCGCCTGCTTGTGCCGGCGGTCGGCCAGCTCCAGGTTCTTCTGCTCCACGTTCACCAGGGCCTCGCCCTGGACGATCCCCAGGTAGTTCGACGCCGTCGCCAGCAGCACCATGTCCTCCTGGGATCGCAATCCCACCTCGTTGCTGGTCACCCCGAGGCGGGCCTGGCGCAGCGCCATCAGCTCCCGCTGGCCGGCGTAGATCGGCTGGCTGAAGATGAGCCGCGCGTTCCAGTCGTTGCGCGGCAGGATCGTCGCCCGAAAGCCGTTCACGTCGAAGGCCACTTCCCGGCTGTTGCGGATCGCCGACGTATCCAGGTCGAGGTGCGGCAGGATCGATGTCTTGAGCTGGCGTACCTGCGCCTGCGCGGCCGCGATCTGGGAGCGGGCCGTCGCCGTCCCCGCGTTCGCCTCCAAAGCCCGCCGCAGCGCCTGATGGAGCGTTATTGCCGGAGGTGCCGGGGGCGCGGCAGGCTCCTGGGCGCGGGCGGCGGGGGACACCAACGACAACAGCGAGAGGGCCAGACCGATTCCGGCCCTCCCGCCAGGTCTCTTCATGGCATTCATGACTCTCTCACCTCTGTTTCAGGGGAAACGCTGGGACCCTCATCCCTACCGGATTGGAGTTACGATGGAGGAGGACTGGAGTTTCCGAAGGAGCTTCTGGCCGTGTCCTGCGTTCTATGAGAATCGCCCGACGAGGAGAATGATTCCCATGATACAGAAACGTCACACCCTGCTCCTGGCCCTCACCGCCCTGCTCCTCGCCGGAGGGGCGGCGGCGCAGACCACCCCCGGCTTCCCCGAGCTGCTCGACCAGGCTTCCAACACCTACGAGAAAGGCGACTGGGCCCACTGCGGCGAGCAGTTCGCTGCCGCCGCCAAGGCCGCCTCCCTCGACCGCCAGGCCGCCCGCGCCCTGGTCGGCGCCGCCAGGTGCGCCGCCCGGGCCGGCGACAAGGACGCGGCCTTCCGCGACCTCGACCAGGCCGCCGCCCGCGGCTACCGCGACGCCGACCGCGTCGCCACCGACGCCGACTCCCTGCGGCAGGACCCGCGCTGGAAGCCCTTCGCCGACCAGGTGAAGGCCCGCGACAGCGCCGCCCGCAAGGGCCCGGCCAACCCGGAGCTCGAGCGCCTCTACAAAGAGGACCAGGCTGACCGTGCGCCCGACATGGGGAAGGTCGACTGGAGCGTCGTGGGCAAGCGGGACGAGGAGCGCCGCAAGCGGGTGCTGGAGATCATAGCGCAGGGCGGGGCCAAAGAGGCCGCCGACTACGTCCACGCCGCCATGGTCCTCCAGCACGGCCAGGCGCCCGAGGACTTCGACCACGCCAACCAGTGGTGCCTCAAGGCCGTGGAGCTCGACCCCGGCTACCCCGGTGCCCGCTGGCTCGCCGCCGCCGCCAAGGACCGCTACCTGATGAACCTCGGCAAGCCCCAACTCTACGGCACGCAGTTCAAGAGGGACCCGAACGGCCCGTGGTACCTCTGGCAGGTCGACCCCGCCGTCACCGACGAGGAGCGCGCCAAGTGGGACGTGCCGCCTCTGGCCCGGGCCAAGGCGCGGGTCGACGCCCTGAACGGGGGGACGTTCCAGCCGCACTGAGGGAAGCGCGCGACTGAGCCAGACCGCCAGCAGGGAGGCGAGCTGCCTATGTGCCGAATAGCATGGTAGCCGTGCTATCATGTCCTAATGATCCGGTCGTTCAAAGACCGCGGAACCGAGGAGATCTTCAACGGACAGAATACCAAGGAGGCGCGACGCGCCTGCCCTCCCAATCTTTGGGCTGTTGCAAGCCGCAAACTGGACCAGCTTGATTCGGTTCAGAGCTTGGCCGAGCTGCGGATTCCGCCCGGGAATCGTCTGGAGCGCTTGTCAGGTGATCGGGTGGGGCAGTTGAGCATTCGTATTAACGAGCAGTACCGCGTTTGTTTCGTATGGACGGATTCAGGACCTGACGAAGTTGAAATCGTCGATTATCATTAGCAAGGCGAGGCGTTTATGATTCGCGTACCGACCCACCGTGAGCCCACTCATCCCGGCGAGATGCTGCTCGAGGAGTTCCTGAAGCCGATGGCTCTTTCGCAGCGGGATCTCGCGGAGGGAATTCAGGTTCCCTACCAACGGATCAACGAACTGGTCAACAAGAAGCGCGGGATGACGCCCAGCACCGCACTCCGGCTTGCGAAGTTTCTCGGCATGTCCGCGGAGTTCTGGATGAATCTGCAACTCCGCTGGGATCTTTACCAGGCTGGTATCGCCGAGGCGGACCAGTTGAAGCGAATCCAGCGCCTCAGGCTGGCGGGATGAAGGAAGCCGTTCGGAGGGGCCAAGGGCTGTCCCGGACGGGCTGCCGCAAGAATTGGCCTTTTGGCTGCAAAGCGGAATCCATTCGTCGCGACTCGAAGCAGGCGAGGCTGCTGCCTGTATCTGCGAGCGGTGAATTTCAGTTCGTGAGCCGCAAGATCAGTCGAAAAGTTTACTTCGGAGCTCGACGGAGGTGGACCTCTCCTTCAATTTCGCTCCGATTTGGAAACTAGTTGCAGCTAAATGTATAATTGCCGCTAATCTCGTCCAGAGATTTGCGGCTTACCGGGAAACAGCAAGAGGCGCAGATCGCGCGTTCTCCTTCGGGATCTCCAGTTTGGAGACAAAGAATCTCTATTTTGCGATCAATAGCTAGGTATATGCGGCGTACATCTGTAATTCTGCGGCACACAGGAGGTAGTTTGCGGCCTGAGGGTGTGTTTTTGCGGCCGTTGAGCGCCTCGGAGGCGCTTCAAGCTCCGGCCGGAGACCGGCTATACTGGATTCCATGCCCCGATCCACTGGCCTCAACCCGTACAGCGTCCACCCCGGCGTGCTGACGACCCAGGCCTGGGTCCAAGCGCTTCCCGAGAAGACCGGTCGCTCGCTGGAGGAGTGGATCCGGCTCGTCCAGGAGGAGGGACCGCCCGCGGAGAAGGAGCGCCGGGACTGGCTCAAGGCCGAGCACAAGATGGGCACCAACTCCGCCTGGTGGATCGCCGAGCGCTCCCTAGGCAAGGGCGAGGAGGCCGGCGACCCCGAGACCTATTTGAAGGCCGCACTGGAATACGTGGACGCCATGTTCTCCGGTCCCAAGGCGGCCCTGCGGCCGATCTACGACGCCCTCCTCGACCTCGGCCTCTCGATCGGCCCGGACGTCAAGGCCTGTCCCTGCCAGACCATCGTGCCGCTCTACCGTCACCACGTCTTCACCCAGATCAAGCCCACGACGAGGACGCGCGTCGACTTCGGCTTCGCCTTGAAGAACACCCCCGCGACCGGCCGGCTCCTCGACACCGGCGGCTTCGCCAAGAAGGACCGCATCACCCACCGGATCCCCATCTCCAGCGTGGCGGAGATCGACGAGGAGGTGCGGCGGTGGTTGAAGGTGGCGTATGAGATTGACGCGTAGGCTATGAAGAAGACATCGTCTGGCACTGATTGGGAAAGGCTCGCATCGATGAAAGATGACGAGATCGATTATTCGGATATCCCGCCGCTTACGGATGAGTTTTTTAAGAAAGCGACGCTGAGAATCCCTGCCGCGCTCACCGACCTCGGCTTCACCGACTTCTTCGCCACCGCCTTCGAGCCCTACCGCGCTCAGGATCTCGTCCCTGCACGCGTGGTCGCCCAGATGGGGCTGCTCAAGGTGTCGACCGGCGAGGCCGAGCACTACGCGGATCTCTCCGGCAAGCTGCGTCACGAGCTCAAGGGACCCGGCAGCGGCTCGGGGTATCCGGCGGTGGGGGACTGGGTGGCGCTGCGGCCGCCGGCGGGGGAGGGGCGGGCGGTGATTCACGCCGTGCTCCCCCGGCGATCCAGGTTCTCCCGTAAGACTGCCGGCCATCGCACCGAGGAGCAGGTGGTGGCTGCCAACGTCGACACCATCTTCCTCGTTTCGGGCCTCGACGGCGACTACAACCCCCGCCGTATCGAACGCTACCTCACCGCCGCCTGGGACAGCGGCGCCCAGCCCATCGTCGTCCTCAACAAGCTCGACCGCTGCGACAACCCCGAGGCGTGCCTGCTGGAGGTCGAGGCCGTCGCCCTGGGCGTGCCCGTCCACCGGGTGAGCGCCCTCACGGGCGAGAGCTGCGAGGAGCTGACCGCCTATCTCGGCCCCGGCCAGACGGTGGGGCTTCTGGGCTCCTCGGGCGTCGGGAAATCCACCCTCAGCAACTACCTGCTGGGGCGCGAGGCCCAGAAGACCGCCGACGTGCGCGAGGGCGACGACCGCGGCCGCCACACCACCACCCACCGCGAGCTGTTCGTGACCCCCACCGGCGGCCTGCTCATCGACACCCCCGGCCTGCGCGAGCTCCAGCTCTGGGAGGGGGACCAGCAGGGGATCGAGTCCTCCTTCGCCGACGTCGAGGAACTGGCGGAGAGCTGCCGCTTCGCCGACTGCCGGCACCAGGGCGAGCCCGGCTGCGCCGTCGAGGCCGGGCTGACGCCCGAACGCCTGGAGAGCTACCGCAAGCTCCAGCGCGAGCTCCACCAGCTCCACGTCCGCCAGGACGAGCTGGCCCGCCTGCTGGAGAAGCGGAAGAACAAGATCCTGCACAAGGGCCAGCGGCAGATGGAGAAGCTCAAGGGGCGGTAGGCTTTCGGTTCGCCGCTGTAAACGCTTACACTACCCGGGATGAGATGCCATGCAACTACACGCATCTCCTCTCTGGGGTCGCGACGCTGGAGATGGGGGGAGGATCGGACCGACATCGCCGCACCGGAGACGACCCGCCGTCCCCGTGGCCCCCTTGAGGGTCTCGTATCGGGTCTGGGTCGTCTCTACGGACCGGTCTCGCGATGGCAAAGGATGGTGATTCCGGGGGTGAAGCGGAATCTCCCAACCTCTCCGGAACCTCTGTCGCTGGCCGCGTCTCCGACGTTCCGTAGAGACGACCCAGACCCGATACGAAATCGTTTCGGAGGCCACGGAGACGGCGGGTCGTCTCCGAAACGGCGATGCCGGTCCGGTCGGCTCGCATCTCCGGCGTCGAGAACCCAAGGCGCGTTGAAAAGGACGGCCGCCGGCCTCCTCCTGGCCGCCCTGCTCCTCGCGGGCTGCGGCGCGCCGCCGGCCCTGGCCCCGCGTCCAGCCGCAGCGCCAGCCGCCGAAGCCGTCACGCCGGCGACCGCCGATCGCAACGATCCGCTCGTCGCCGATCTCGAGCAGCGGACGTTCCGTTGGTTCTGGGACCTCCCCGATCCGCACACGTTGCTGGTCCCCGACCGCGCGCCGACGCCTTCCTTCTCCAGCATCGCCGCCGTCGGCTTCGGCCTCACCGCCTACGGCATCGGCGCCGAGCGCGGGTTCGTGCCGCGCGCGCAAGCCGCGGAGCGGACGCTCGCCACGCTGCGCTCGCTGCTGGCGATGAAGCAGGGCCCCGAGCCACGCGGCGTCTCGGGGTACAAAGGGTTCTTCTACCACTTCCTGGACATGCGGACCGGCGAGCGATTCAAGACGGTCGAGCTGTCGACGATCGACACCTCCCTGCTCATGGCCGGCGCCCTCTTCGCGCAGTCCTACTTCGACCGCGACGACGTGACCGAGGCGGCGATCCGCTCCACGGCCGAGGAGCTGTACGAGCGCGTCGACTGGTCCTGGGAGCAGGTCAGGAAGCCGGCGATCAGCATGGGCTGGACGCCCGAGGAGGGCTTCCACACCTACGACTGGCGCGGCTACAACGAGGCGATGATCGTCCTCGTCCTCGCCCTCGGCTCGCCGACGCATCCGGTCGACGCCAGCGCCTGGGGCGACTACACGAAAACCGATCGCTGGGGGGCGTTCTACGGCCAGGAGCACATCCTGTTCGCGCCGCTCTTCGGCCACCAGTACTCGCACGTCTGGATCGACTTCCGCGGCATCCGGGACGAGGTGATGCGCGCGCATGGAATCGATTATTTTGAGAATTCCCGCCGCGCCACCCTCGCGCAGCACGCCTACGCCGTCGACAACCCGGACCATTACCGCGACTACGGCGACCGCATCTGGGGCCTCTCCGCCTGCGACGGCCCCATGGACGCGACGATTACCATCGACGGCCGCCGGCGCACGTTCCACGGCTACGCCGCGCGCGGCGCGACCGCGGGCGACGTCCGCGACGACGGCACGATCACGCCGACCGCCGCCGCCTCGTCGATCGTCTTCACGCCGGAGCTTTCGCTCGCGGCCATCCGCGAGATGAGCCGCCGCTACGGCGGCCGGCTCTATACGAGCTATGGTTTCCTCGACGCCTTCAATCCGACGCTGCGCACGAGCCAGGGGGTGACGAGCGGGCACGTCGATCCGGCTGAAGGCTGGTTCGACGTCGACTACCTCGGGATCGATCAGGGACCGATCGTCGCCATGATCGAAAACTATCGCAGCGAGCTGGTCTGGAAGACGATGCGGAAAAACCCTCACGTCGTCCGCGGCCTGAAGCGCGCCGGCTTCACGGGCGGCTGGCTCGCGGAGGCGCCCGCGCCTTGAGCGGACGTACCCGCCTCATGGGACTCGTCCTGATGGTCTCCATGATCTCCCTCGGGGCCTGTGCGCCGCGGAGCGGGCAGACGGACGGCGTCGTCACCCTCCGCTTCTGGGCCCTGGGCCGCGAAGGCGAGGTGGTGAAGGACCTGATCCCCGAGTTCGAGCGCCGCAATCCGGGAATCCGCGTCGCGGTGCAGCAGATCCCCATCCTCAACGCTCACGAAAAGCTGCTCACCGCCTGCGTGGGCGGCGTCACTCCGGACCTCGCGCAGGTGGGCAACACCTGGATCCCCGAGCTCGCCAACCTGAAAGCCATCGCGCCTCTGGACAAGCTGGTGCAGCGCTCCGGCGTCGTCGCCCAGGCGGATTACTTCGCCGGCATCTGGGACACCAACGTCGTGGACGGCTCCGTCTACGGTGTCCCCTGGTACGTGGACACCCGCCTCCTCTTCTACCGTACCGACCTGCTGG
Source organism: Thermoanaerobaculum sp. (assembly GCA_021154885.1). Lineage (GTDB taxonomy): Bacteria > Acidobacteriota > Thermoanaerobaculia > Multivoradales > UBA5704 > DATARR01. Next base: position 68,812 of record JAJKHS010000142.1, on the reverse strand, counting down.
CGGCGGCCGGCTTTCCGGAGCCGCCCCGCACCTGGCGCCAGTGGATGGAGGCCATGCGGCGCGTCAAGGCCCGGGCCGGGCCGGGGCGCTTCGCCATCCTCCTGCCCGTCGACGAACACGAGCAGCCGCTGATTCTCGGACGCGAGCTCGGCGCCGGCCTGTTGCGCGACGGTGATCGCTACGGCGATTTCCGCTCGCCCGCTTTTCGCGAGGCCGCCGGCTTCTACGTCGGCCTTTTCCGCAGCGGCCTCGCTCCGGCCTGGTCCAACAGCCAGATCAACAGCGTCTACCAGCAGTTCGCCGCCGGCGACTTCGCCTTTTTCATCACCGGCCCGTGGAACGTCGGCGAGTTCCGCCGCCGGCTGCCGCCCGAGATGAAGGACAAATGGAATACGGCCCCCATGCCGGCTCCGGATAATTCTCGTGATTGGCCCGGAGTCTCCGTCGCCGGCGGCGCCAGCCTGGCCCTGTTCCGCGGCTCCCGCCATCCGGCCGAGGCCTGGAAGCTCGTCGAATTCCTCTCCGAGCCCGCGGTCCAGGTCCAATTCCACAAGCTCACCGGCGATCTGCCCCCGCGCGCGAGCGCCTGGGGCTCTCCCTCCCTGGCCGGCGATCCCCAGACCGCCGCCTTCCGCGCGCAGCTCGAACGGGTGGTGCCGGCTCCCAAGGTGCCGGAGTGGGAGGAGATCAGCATTCAGATCTGGCAGAGCCTGGAGCCCGCCATCCGCGGCCGGTCGACCGTCGACGCCGCACTGACCGATCTCGACACGCGGGTGGATCGGATTCTGGAGAAGCGCCGCAAGGTGCTGGCGAGGAGGCGCGCGAGTGGCCGGTGAAGTAAAAATGTCGAGCGAGGTCCGCGCCGCCTGGCTGTTCGTGGGCCCGGGGCTCGCCATCATCTTCCTGTTCTTCCTCCTCCCGATCGCCGCCGCGCTGCTCTTGAGCCTCACCGACTTCGACCTCTACGCCGTCGCTGACTGGCACAACCTCCGCCTCGTGGGCTTCGACAACTACCTCCACCTGCTGCGGGACTCGCTCTTCTGGAAGGCGATGCGCAACACGTTCTACTTCGTGCTGGTGGGCGGTCCGCTGACCGTCGTGGTCTCGCTGGCGGCGGCGTTGATGATCCAATCTCGTCTCACCCGTTTTCCGGGGCTTTTTCGCACCGCCTTCTTCGCGCCGGCGGTGACCACCCTGGTGGCCATCGCGACCGTCTGGCGCTACCTCTATCATCCGAATTTCGGGCTGCTGAACCATGCCCTGGGCTGGATCGGGATCGCTCCCATCGACTGGCTGGGGGATACCCGCTGGGCCATGCCCGCCATCATCCTGCTGTCGATCTGGAAAAACTTCGGCGCCAACATGATCATCCTCGCGGCGGGCCTGCAAAGCATTCCCGAATCCCTTTACGAAGCGGCCCGCCTGGAGGGGGCCGGCTGGTGGCGCCAGCTCCGCCACGTGACCCTGCCGATGCTCGCTCCCACCTTTCTCTTCGTGGCGGTGATGACCTGCATCGGCTACTTCCAGCTTTTCGCCGAGCCCTTCGTCCTCACCCGCCAAGGGGAGCCCCTGAACAGCACCCTGAGCGTCGCCCTCCTCATGTACAAGGAGGGTTTCCGCTTCTGGCACATGGGCTATGCCGCGGCCGTCGCCTTCGTCCTCTTCCTCGTCATCCTGGCCGCCACCACCCTGCAGGTCCGCCTGGCGAGAAGGGGAGAAGCATGAGGAAGGCGCTCGTCAGCCTGGGTCTCCATGCGGCCCTGGTCGCCGGGGCGGTTCTCACGCTCCTGCCCCTGGTGTGGATGGTCATGGCCTCGCTGATGCCGGCGGGGGAGGCGAGCTCCGTGCCGCCTCCCTTCTTCCCGAGCCACGTCACCTTCGAGCACTACCGCGAGCTGTTCGTCCACCTCAACATTGGACGGGTGTTTTTCAACAGTGCGCTGCTGGCCGTCTCGGTCACCGTCCTCTCGGTGCTGTTGAACGCGATGGCAGGCTACGCCTTCGCCAAGCTCCGCTTTCCCGGCCGGAGTCGGATCTTCGGCTTCCTGCTCGGCGCCCTGGTGCTCCCGTCGCAGGTGGCGATCCTCCCGCTCTTCCTGCTCATGCGGCAGTTGGGGCTCATCAGCAGCTACTGGGGGGTGATCCTCCCCGGCATGGCGACCATCTTCGGCATCTTCCTCGTCCGCCAGTACGCGCTCTCGATCCCTGACGAGCTGCTGGACGCCGCCCGCATCGACGGCGCCAGCGAGGTCCGCATCTTCGCGGAGATCATCATGCCGCTCTGCCGTCCCATCCTGGTCACGCTCGCGATCTTCACGTTTCTGGGGACCTGGAACGATTTCTTCTGGCCCCTGGTCGTGCTCACCGACGACTCGAAGTACACCCTGCCCGTGGCCCTTGCCAACCTTTTCGGCGAGCACGTGCAGGACACCGAGCTGATGATGGCCGGCTCCGTCCTCACCGTCATGCCGGTGCTGCTGCTCTTCCTCCTCCTCCAGCGCCATTACGTGCAGGGTCTGCTGATGGGAGGATTGAAGGAGTGAGGCAGGCGGCCGTCTGGGCGCTCCTCGTGCTGGTTCTTCTCATCGCCGCGCCGCTCGCCGCCCAGACGCGGACCCTGGACGATTTCGAAACGATCGCCGGCTGGACGGCGGCGCCTTCGGACGGCGTCCGCCTCGACCTGTCCTGGGACCAGGGCGCTCTGCGTCTCGATTTCGATTTCCACGGCGGCGCGGGCTACGCCGTGGCCCACAAGGCGTTCGACCTCGACCTGCCGGCCAACTGGGAGATCTCTTTCCGCATCAGAGCCGAGGCGCCGGTGAACAACCTGGAATTCAAGCTGATCGATCCCACGGGCGAGAACGTCTGGTGGATCAATCGCAAGAGCTTCCAATTTCCCCGCGAGTGGCGGGAGGTGAAAACCAAGAAGCGGCAGATCGAATTCGCCTGGGGCCCGGTAGGCGGCGGCGAGATGAAGAAAGTCGCGGCGATCGAATTTGCCGTCACCGCCGGCACCGGCGGCAAGGGCACAGTCTGGATCGACGATCTCACCTTCACCGAGCTGCCGCCGGAGCATCCCTACAGCCGGACGCCCGCCATTACCATCTCCGCTGATTCGACGACCTATGATTTCCTGGAGCCCCGCGAATACGGCGGCCTGGTGATCGATTGGGACCGTCCTACCTCTTACGCGGTCGAGATCTCGGACGACGGCAAGGCATGGACGACCGTCCGCGAGGTGAAGGGCGGCAACGGCGGCCGGGATTATCTCTACCTCCCGGAGACGGAATCCCGCTATCTCCGGCTGCGAGGAGCCGGCGCTCCGCGCAACGTCGACGTCAAACCCCTCGCTTGGGCGCCGTCGATCAATGCCTTCTTCGAGAGGATTGCGAAGGACGCTCCCCGCGGCTCCTATCCCCGTTCCTTCTCCGGCGAACAGGAGTATTGGACCGTGGTGGGCGCGGACGGCGATTCTGACCCGGGGCTCCTTGGCGAGGACGGCGCCCTGGAGGTGGGGAAGGGGGCTTTCTCGATCGAGCCCTTTCTATTCGCGGGCGGCGAGCTGATCTCCTGGGCGAACGTCGAGACGGCCCAGACCCTGGCGGACGGCTATCTCCCCATCCCCACCGTGACCTGGACCCGGGGCGATCTCTCCCTGGAGATCACCGCTCTGGTCTCCAGGACGCGCTATCTCGTGCGCAACCGTGGCAAAGCGAGACGTCTCCGCCTCTATCTTGCCATTCGCCCCTTCCAGGTGAACCCGCCCACGCAATTCCTGAACGATCCCGGAGGAGCTTCGTCCATCCGCGAGATCGCCTGGGACGGCCGCGTCGCGATCGTGAATGGGGCTCGGAGGGTGATTCCGGAGATTGCGCCCGCCGCCTTCGGCGCCACCACCTTCGACGGCGGCGAGATCTCCGAGCACCTGCGCCAAGGGAGGCTCCCGGGCGCGTCCCGCGTGAGCGATCCCTTCGGCTACGCCTCGGGCGCCTTCGAATGGAATCTGGACATTCCGGCTGGAGGTGAGAAAACGGTGGACGTCCTGATCCCTCGCCGCCCAAAGACGCGGGTCGACGATTCTTTCCCCGCTGCCCTCGCCGCCGCCAGTCGCGACTGGCACGAACGCCTCGACCGGGTCGAGCTCCACCTGCCCCCGGCTGCGGAGCCGCTCGTGCGCACCTTCCGCACGGCCATCGCTCACATCCTCATCAGCCGCGACGGTCCCGCCCTCCGGCCGGGCGTCCGCTCCTATGCCCGCACCTGGATCCGCGACGGCGCCCTCATCTCCTCGGCCCTGCTGCGCGCCGGCCACGCGGCCGAGGTGCGCGAGCTCATCGAGTGGTTCGCTCCCTATCAGTTTCCCAGCGGCAAGGTCCCCTGCTGTGTGGACGCCCGCGGCGCCGATCCCGTTCCCGAGAACGACAGCCACGGCGAATTCGTCTTCCTGGTGGCCGAATATTGGCGCTACACCGGGGACACCGCCCTGGTGGAGAAGGTCTGGCCGCACGTGGAGAAGGCCGTCGCCTATGTCGACGAGCTGCGCCGCCAGCGCCGTACGGACGAGTACCGGCAGACCGGAAAGCTCAAGTTTTTCGGCCTCCTCCCGGAGTCCATCAGTCACGAGGGCTACTCGGCCCACCCCGTCCACTCCTACTGGGACGACTTCTTCGCGCTCAAGGGCTTGAAGGACGCGGTCGATCTCGCCACCGCGCTGGGGAGGACGGACGAGGTCACGCGCTGGGCCGCCAGCCGCGACGAGCTCCGGACCGACCTCTACACCTCGCTGAATCGTGTGATCGCCGGCGCCGGCATCGACTACGTCCCCGGCTCCGCCGACCTGGCGGACTTCGATGCCACCTCCACCACCATCGCCCTCTCCCCCGGCGGCGAGTTGGCGAACCTGCCGCACCCGGCCCTGGAGCACACCTTCGAGCGCTACTGGCGGGAATTCGAGCACCGGCGCAGCGCCACGGATTGGAAGGACTACACGCCCTACGAGCTGCGCACCGTGGGCGCCTTCCTCCGCCTCGGCTGGACGGACCGCGCCCATCAGCTCCTCGACTTTTTCCTGAAAGACCGGCGTCCGCCGGGCTGGAACCAGTGGCCCGAAGTGGTCCGCCGCGACCCCCGTGCCCCGGGCTTCCTGGGCGACCTCCCCCATACCTGGGTGGGATCGGACTTCGTCCGCTCCTTCCTCGACCTCCTGGCCTATGAAAGGGATTCCGATCACGCCCTGGTCCTCGCCGCGGGCGTCCCCGATTCATGGATAGCCTCCCGTGGAGGCGTCATCGTCCGCCGCCTGCCCACGCCCTGGGGGCTCCTGGATTACTCGCTGGCGAGGGAAGGGGATGCGGTGCGGCTGAGGGTGGGGGGAGGGCTGAAGGCGCCGCCGGGAGGGATCGTGTACGGGGAGACCGTGATCCGGGCTCTCCCGGCGGACCTTCGGGTGGCGCGACGCCGCCGTCAGCCGAGCAGCCACCGGACGACGAAGGCGAGCAGGAGCGTTATGAGCAGCGTGACGACGATCGGGTTCCGCTGCGCGAACCGGGTGGCCTGCCGGCCGAAGGCCAGCGCGCGTCGCCGGTTGTTGGGGGCGGCCCGGACGGGGGCGTGGACGGGCGGCGGGAGACGGCGCGGCGCGCGGTGGGCGGGGTTGCGGACGTACCCGGGCTCATAGGCGATGAGCTGGTCGGTCGGCCGGTAGAGGTTGTAGTTGGCGCCGAAGTTGTGGGCGACGTCGAGCGTCTCGTGGAAGGTGTGCGGCGCCAGCGCCACGGTGTGGTCGTAGTCGAGCCGCCAGAAGGACGCGAGGGCGAAGGCCATCGCGCCGATCTCGTTGCTGTTCGCGCCCGCCTGGTGAGCGAGCGAGAACATCCGCCACGCCGTGAACGAGGTGCCGGACCAGATCGGGAACCCGAGTCGCCGCGCAATGATCGTGGCGGCGGCGGTCTCGTCGCGGGTCGCGTTGCCCCGGGGCCCCTTGCCGCGGTCGTCCGTGTCCGCCGTCCGGGCGCCGGTGCGCGGGTTGACCGCTGTGGTCCCGCGCTCGCGGTTGGCGGCCTCGACGAGCAGGCCCGTGCCCGCCGTCTGCTGCGTCCAGGGGAGCTGCACGTGGAAGTACTCCATCAGGTCGTGCAGGACGATGATCTTGTCCTTCAGCTTGTAGCTCCCCGGGTTGGCCAGCACGCCGAGCATGTCCGGACGGGGGCGCAGGCGGGCGTGGTAGAAGGCGCGCCGGCGCTGCTGATCCGGGTAGCTCGCCGACGTGTAGCTGGCCTCGTTCTGGAAATCCTGGTCATAGTACTTGTAGTAGTGGCCGAGGTGGAGCGCCCGGCCGCCCTTGCCGAAGTTCCCCGGGTACGCGCTCCGGACCTGGCCGGTCCCGAGCTCGTCCTCCGCCCGTGCCTGATTGAGCTGCCCGCGGCGGACGCGCTCCTTGATCCAGCTCAGGATCCGGCCCAGGATCCTGTCCAGCCCCTGATCGATCGTGGCGCTCCGGTACACGGTGTTCGCGATGTGCCTCTCCTCGCGCCGGCCCGGCTTCGCCTCGACCCACCCGAGCAGACCCCAGGCGAGGTCGACGTAGCGGTCGTAGTGGCGGTCCTGGAACTTCCGCCCGAGGGGATGCGTTCCCGGGCCCGTCTGCGGTCCGCCCGGCTTGTGCTCGATCCACTTGACGAGCTGCTCCCGGATCGCCGCCCGGTTGCCGTTGAACCGCGCCGCCAGATCGTGGTGGGGCGCGATCACGAGATCGATCTGCGCGAGCACCTGATCGGCCCGCGCCTGGACTTGTCCCGCGTTGTCCCCGTAGACGGTCCAGTCGCGGCCACCCACCTCGAGGAGGCGCTGGACGCCGCCCGAGCCGGAGCCGGCCGGCGTCGCGTCGAGCAGGTCGACGGCGGACCGCCCCGCGACGACGCGCTCGGTGACCGCGTCCGCGTGGCGCTCGTAGCGGTCGCCGGCCCGGCCGACGCCGCCCGGGAGATGCACGCCCTTGCGCTGCTGCACGAGGTGCGCCGCCTCGTGGGTGGCGGTGCGCAGGCTCGGGGTCCGCGAGAAGGCGACGGCGCCATCGGCGACGTAGCCGCTCGAGCCGAGCGCCCGGTTGGCGGCGCGCGCCGGCTCGCCCACGTAGGCGCGCGCCGACGAGACGTCGTAGGGGCCGAAGGCGAGCTGGATCGGCCTGAGGTGGGGCAGCGCGCCCGCCGGCCCGGAGAGGCCCGCCCGCGCGATCGACTGGACCCCGGCCGGGCCGAGCCCGCCCGCGTCGCCGCCGTCGAGCTGGACCGGGGCGGTGATCGCGAGGGAGGAGGACCGCGGCTCGACCGTCCGCCCCGGCGGGAAGACCGGCGCCAGCCGAAATGGCGCGCTCTCCCGGGATGGCATGGGAGCCTGGGGCGCGTCGGTCTCCGGCCGCGTGGCAGGCTGCGGCCGGCCCACAGTCAGATCGCGGCCGTGCCCCACCGGCGCCTTGGCGGACCAGCTCGAGCTCTCCTGCGAGCTCCGGCCTGCCCTCATTCGCATCCGCATGGCCCTCTCCTCTCCAGGAAGGTCCAAAAATGGTAACACAGGATGCGTTCTATCAGTCGTTCAGATTTTTCCCGTTCGTCCGAATCACCTCGCTATAAAACCGCGCGCTGGCCTTCGGCGTCCGCTTCAGCGTCTCGAAATCCACGTGCACGATCCCGAACCGTTTCGAAAACCCCAGGCTCCACTCCAGGTTGTCGAAGAGCGACCACACGCAATATCCCCGCAGGTCCACCCCCTGCGCGATCGCCTGATGAGCGGCCCGCAGATGATTGCGCAGATAGTCCACCCGCAGTGGGTCCTGCACTTCTCCCTCTACCGTTGGCGGATCGTAGAAAGCCGCGCCGTTCTCCGTGACGTAAAGGGGGAGATTGCCGTAGCGCTCCTTGATCCAGACCAGCGTGTCCGTGAGGCCCTGGGGATAGACTTCCCAACTCGTCTCCGTGTAGGCGTGGCGTTTCTGCCGCACGCCGCTCGCCTTCAGCGGCAGGCACGTGGAATCGAACCGCGTGACGCTGCGCGTGTAGTAGTTGATGCCGAGAAAATCGATTGGTTGGCGGATGCGCTCCAGGTCCGCCGCCGGGAAGTCCGGCCAGGCCTCGCCGAAGACCTCCTTCATCTCGTCCGGATACCGGCCGTGGAACACGGGATCGAGGTACTGGCGGTTCATGTAGGCCTCGGCCCGGCGGGTGGCGGCGAGGTCCTCCGCGCTCTCCGAGGCCGGATACTTGGGCTCGATGTTCACCACCAGGCCGATGCGGTGCTCGCCTTCGGCGCGGTAGGCCTCGACGGCCGCGGCGTGGGCGAGGAGCAGGTGGTGCGAGGCGATGGGCGCTTCGAAAAGGTTTCGATGACCGGGCGCGAGGGCGCCGTGGAGATAGCCGCCGTCCGTCACCACCCAGGGCTCGTTGAGGGTGGTCCACATCTCGACCCGGTCGTCCAGGGCGCGGTACATCACCTGGGCATAGTCGGCGAACCAGTGAGCCACGTCGGGGTTGAGCCAGCCGCCGCGGTTGTCGAGGGCCGCCGGCAGGTCCCAGTGGTAGAGGGTGACGAGCGGCCACATGCCGTGCTCGAGCAGCGCGTCCACCAGCCGGCGGTAGAAGTCGAGCCCCTTTTCGTTAACTTGGGTCGTGCCCTCGGGGAGGACGCGGCTCCAGGAGACGCTGAAGCGGTAGGCGTTGAGCCCCAGCTCGCGCATCAGCCGCACGTCGTCCGGGTAGCGCCGGTAGTGGTCGCACGCCACGTCGCCGTTGTCGCCGCTGGGCACCAGCCAGGGCGTGCGGGTGAAGCGGTGCCAGATGCTCGGGCCGGCACCGTCCGCCAGGGGCGAGCCCTCGACCTGATAGGCTGACGTGGCGGCTCCCCAGAGGAAGCCGTCGGGGAAAGAGAAGCTCATTGTCTCAAGGTCCTCCCGGCCGGGCGCCACTCTACCGCATGTCACCGTCCTAGGGCGCCCGCAGATGGTTCGACGCGCACCGGTAGCCGCCGTTCAGGATCACGCTGCGCACCAGCGGCGGGAAGAGGTCGAGGCGGACGCCGAGAGCGGCGAAGGCGTCCCGGGCGATGCGGTCGCCGGCGGGGATCAGGGAGGCGAAGCCCTCGGCGTGGATCTCTTGCTTGCGGTTCTCCACCACGACGTTGTTCCAGGTGATGAGGAACTCGGAGTGGGTGAGCCCGGCGCGGTCGTGGAGCAGGAGGACGGGGACGGCGAGCAGCGGCAGCCGGCGGACTTCGTAGCCCTGGGATCTGAGGTGCTCGGCGGTGAGGTCCAGGAAGGAGCCGAGGCCATCCATCGCGGGCGTCCGCTGAGCGGCGGCGAGGGCGGTGGCGAGTTGGGCTCCCGCGGGCTCCAGGCCGTAGCCCCGGCGCAGGGCGTCCCAATCTCCCGGCGAGAGCTGCGCCAGCAGGTCGCGGCCGGCGGCGACGTCCGCCACCAGGGCGGCGAGGCGTCCCTTGCCAGCGGGGACGACGGGGAGGATGGTGAGGATGGAGTCGAGGTCGTATCCGGCGCCGCCGCCCAGGCGGCGCAGGAGAGCCGAGCGGGATGCCAGGTCTCCGGAGCCGGCGCGAGGGAGGGGGTGGACGAAGCGGATGGGCCGGCCGTAGAGGGCGGCGAGCTCGGCGGCGGCCTGGTCCGCGGCGGCGAGATAGCGGTCGATCCCCTCAGGCGTGGCGAAGCTCGCGACGGGGACGCGGTCCAGTCCCAGGATGGCCAGGATGCGCGGCTCCAGGGCGTGCAGGGTGAGCCAGGCGGCATCGCGGGTGAGCAGCACCTGGCCGTTGTGGAAGGGGACGGGCGCCTGGGTCCAGGTCGCCTTTCCCCAGGCGCGGTCGAGGTCTTCCGGCAGGCTGCGCACCAGCTCGGGGCCGAGGTGGGCGTCCTCTTCGCGGCCGGTCTGAAGGTTGGGCCGCACCAGCACGCGCACGCCGCCGCCCTGAGCGTGGACCGTGTGGACCAGGGTGAACGGGTCCCGCGGCCAGGGCGAGTAGGCGCGGCCGTGGGTGTCCAGCAGGCGCAGGCCCAGCGCCCTGGCCCGGGGCTCCAGGCGCTCCTTCAGGGGGGAGTCGGCGAGCACGATGAGCGTCCGCCCGGGGCTGGCCGCCCGCACGGCGGTGAGGAAGGCGTCCGCCGCCGGCAGGTCGAAGAAGAAGGACGGCAGCGAGTAGACGGAGGCCGCGAGCCGCCCTTCCACGTCGGCGTCGAAGCGCTGGCCCTTGGGATCGTAGGCCGTTTGCCGCTCGGCGCCGCGGCGGGGGATGGCGCCCCAGGCGCGCTCCACCGCGTCGGAGGCCGCGAAGTCGAACCCCCGCACCTGGTTGAGCTCCAGCAGCAGGGCGTCGCGCAGGCCGGCGGGCGCGGCGGGATCGAGAGAACGGGGGAGGCGGGCGATCACCTCGCGGCGAAAGGCAGCGTCGGCCACGAAGCGCTCGGGGTCCACGAGCTGGAGCGCCAGCAGCCCCAGGACGTCCTCGTGGCTCCACGAGCCGCGGCGGGCCAGCTCGCGGCTGCGGGCGCGGGCGGCCACCTCGGGGGAGGGCGGCGCGGGCGCCGCTCCCAGGACGCAGAGGGCGAGGCCTGCCAGCAGGACGACGGCCCGCGGGGCTCTCACGGCGAGCCCCCTACTGCTGCGCCTCGGTGTTCAGCCGCTCCAGGTTGGCGGCGGCCATCTGGTCCTGGGGGTTGATCTTGAGCACCTGCTCGAGGAGGCTCTTGGCCTCGGCTCGCTTGTGCACGCTCATCAGCAGCACCGCGAGGTCGTTCATGGCTCCCGTGTGGCGCGGCGAGAGCTGAAGGGCTTTGCGCAGGTCCTGCTCGGCCGAACTGAGGCGCTGGAGCGACATCTCCACGGCGCCCCGCAGGTAGATGTAGTCAGGGTTGTTGGGCTCGGCCTGGAGCGCGGTCTGGACCGACTTCAGCGCTTCGTCGGACTTCTTCTGGGCGAGCAGGATCTTCACCTCCACCAGCCGCGCCCGCGGGTCCTTCGAGACCCCGATCTCCTGGCGGACGGCGGTCAGGGCGTTGTCGAGCTGGCCCTGGGACAGGAGGCGCATGGCGTTCTGCAGCCCCGGGCTCAAGGGTGCTTCGGCCGGTGCGGCGGCTCCGGGAGGTGCGGCGGCGGGAGCTCCGCCAGCCGCCGCCGAAGCCGCAGCGGCCGGGCGCGGTGCCGGCGGCTTGGCGGCCTCCTCGGCCTGGGCGAGGGCTTTGCGCGCCTCCTCCCTTTTGCCGGCGGCGTCGAGCCCGCGGGCGAGCGCCTTCCAGGCCTCGACGTTACGCGGGTTGAAGCGGGCCCCCTTGTCCAGGAAGGGCAGGGCCTCGGCGGCGTGACCGCCGTCCACCAGCAGGCTGCCGTACTCCTGGGCGATGCCCGCGGCCGGGCGGGGATCGCCCAGGGTGTTGGGATCGTCGGGAAGCTTCTCGGCGAAGGGCTTGAGGGTGGCCAGGGCGGCGGCGGCGTTGCCGGCCTGGCGCTGGGCCCGGCCCAGCAGCAGGACCAGGACAGGATGCCCGCCGGCCCGCCCCTGGAGGAGGCTCACCGCCTCCGCCGGCTTACCGGCCAGCATCTGGGCCTCGGCGAGGTTGCGGCGCACCTCGAGATCCAGGTTCGGGGGGTGATTCGCCAGCAGCGGCTGCAGCAGGGCCACGGCGCCGGGGCCGTCCTTCTTCTGCACCAGCACGCGGCCGCGCAGCAGCCGGACGGCAGGATCGCCGTCCGGCTGGCCCGCGAGCAGCTCCGCGGCCTCGTCCGGCCGCTCCAGCGTCAGGGCGAGGGTGGCCGCCATCAGCCGGCCGTCCCGGTCGCTGGGTTTGCGCAGGGCCCAGGGGCGGAGCATGGAGTAGGCCTCCACCACCCGGCCATCCTGCGCCGTCAGCATCCCCAGCTCCCGGGCCGCGGGCGAGGCCGGCTCCTTGAGCACGGAGCGGGTGAAATAGACCTTGGCCTCGTCCCTCCTGCCCAGGGCCAGCGCCGCCCGGCCCGCCTGGTAGAGGACGGCCGGCTGGGCGTCCTCGGCGTCGGCGAGGGGCTTGAGCACCGCCAAGCCCTCCGCCGCCTTGCCCAGCTCGACGTAGAGCAGGCCGACGAGGGCGTGGATGGGAGGCGTCGCGGCCGGGTCCTTCTCCAGCGCCTGGAGCCGCGGCAGGGCCTCGGCGGTCTTGCCCGCCTGCACCAGCGCGGTCACCTCCTGCACCTTCTTCTCCAGCTCGGTCGGCGGCTTGGCCAGAGCGGCCGGAGAGGCAGGTTTCGCCGGCGGGACCTGGGCCTCGACCGCGGCGGCCATCAGGGAAAGGATCAACAGGGCGAGGGCTTTCTTCATCGATGGACACTCCAAGCCGAGGCTCAAGAAAAGATAGGGCCACCCTGTGGAACACGGAGGGCGGGCGGGGTGTTCCCGGCCGCCCTCATCACCCCGGCCCTCTTCTCCCGGCCTCCCCCCCTTCCGCCGGGAGAAGAGGGAGTGGTTAGTCTGAAAGAAAGACAGGAAGAGCGCTGTTTTAGCCCTCTCTCTCCCGGCGGCAAGGGGGGGAGGCTGGGAGAGAGAGGGTTGGGAGAGTGAGGGCCCGCCCCGCAGGGGCGGCGCCTACAGCGACTTCAAGAATTCCTGCGCGTCCTTGGCGTACTTGCTGTTGGGATCGAGCTGCAGGAGCTTCTGGAGGTCCGCCTTCGCCTCCTTGTTCTGGTTCTTGTTCATGTAGACGAGAGCGCGGTAGTAGTAGGCGTCCGGCAGGTTCGGGTTCTCGGCGACGACGCGGGTGAACTGCGCCATCGCGTCGTCCATCTTGCCCGAGTTGAAGGACTTGATGCCGAGGTTCAGCAGGGTGTTGGCGTCGACCTTGGTGCCCTGGGGAAGCTTGGCCATATAGGTCTGGGCCTCGGTTTCACGGCCGGCGCCCACCAGCAGGTTGACCAGGAGCTGCAGGGTGACCGGGTCGTCCGGCGCGATCTGCAGGGCCTGCTTCAGGGAGTCGATGGCCAGGTCGGTCTTGCCCTCTTTGAAATAGGACTCGGAGATGGCGCGGAGGATGGCGGGATGGAGGCTCTTGTCCTCCAGCTTGGCCATGCCCTCCTGGTAGGCGGCCCGGGCGTCGGCGTATTTCTCCTGGGCGAGGAGGGCATTGCCCTTCTCGATGGCGGCCTTGGCCTGGCCGGTGGTGCTCTCCTTCTCGGCCTTCTGAATGACCTCCTTCGGGACCAGCTTGAGGGTGACGACGACGGGCTGGGCGACGGCGAACTCGTTCACCTGCACCCGGCCCTCCGAGGCCATGTAACCCGGCTTCTCGATGAGGATGCCCCAGGCGCCGCTGGTGAGCCCCAGGATGGACCACTTGCCGTTCTTGTCGGTGGTGAGCAACGCCGGGCCGTCTTTCTTGGGGTCGACCGTGTCGTTGCCGATGCGGAGGGTAACCCTGGCGCCCTCGACGGGTTTGCCGGCCTCGTCCCTGACCTGGCCCTGGAGCCGGCCCTTGCCCGCCCAGGACTGTCCCTGGACGGGGACGCCGGCAGCTACCAGCAGGACCGCCAGCAGAACCATGGATTTCGCGTTGCGCGAGAACATGACGTCGTCTCCTTTGGGTGTTCTTGGAAGCCCGGGCTGCCCCCGCTCACGGAGAGATTCGGGATGCAAACCACGTGCGCGAAGTGTATTCCGCGGGCGGACAAAAAAAAACCGCCGGGGGTCGCCCCCCGGCGGTCGACGGTATCAGCCTGTGAAAGCGCCGATTTTTAGCGGAAGCTCAGACGAGCGCCAAGACGGATGACGCGCGGGCTGAGGATCTCGGTAACGTTGTTCGAGGTCGACCGCGCCAGCCGGTCGCTGCGCTGCAGGACGTAGGACTTGTTCAGGAGGTTGAAGCAGTCCACGCCGATGGTGACACCGAAGTCGCTGAAGGTGAACTCCTTCTCGACCCGGGCGTCGACCACGTGGACGTCGGGGTTGCGGAACGAGTCCGACGACGACGTCACCTGGAGGTTGTCCGAAGGCTGGGTGGGGTATTGACTAGCCGGCAGGAAGACCCGGTGGAAGAAGGGGGTCGGATAGCCCTGACGGCCGGTGAGGCTCAGCGCGGCGTTGAAGCCCCACGGGTGATCGGGAGCGATCTGATAGAGGCCGTTGATGCTGTACGACCACTTGCTGTTGATGTAGACGCCACCCTTGGAGCCCGAGCCGGTGCCCGAACCCTGGAGGACGGGGTCGCCTTCCTTCTGGCCGCCACCCAGGAGCCGGGTCGGATCCGGGTTGGAGCTGACGGGCACCTTGCTCCAGTACCAGTCGTTGTAGGAGACGTTGCCGCGCAGCATCCAGCGGTTGGCGAGACGCTTGTTGAAGGTCACCGCAGCGCCCTTGTAGGTCTGCTCGTCGTCGCCGTTGTAGAGGAACCCGCCGTTGCGGGAGGTGAGACCCGGCCTGATGATGTAGTACGGAATGCTGTAGGGGGTGCCGTTGGGCAGGAAGCCGTTGGCGACGCCGCCCTGAACGTAGTCCGCACGGGTCGCCCGGCGACCGATCGACTTGACGGCATTCGTGGAGAAGGGATCGGCGTCGGTGAAGACCAGAAGGTCCTGCTGCAGGATGCCGGTGATCTTCCGGTAGGTAAGGTTGGCACCGACGACGAACTCCGGCAGCAGCGCGTGCTCGACGCTGAACAGGAGCTCATCGGTCTTCGGCGCCTTGAGGTTCGGATCGAGCCCGTTGGACTGCAGGAGCTGGCCGTTGGCGGGGTTGACGTTGCCGCTGAAACCGGCCGAGCCGCCGAGGTCACGGGTGGTGATGATCGGGTTGCCGGCGCTGGCGGTGTAGAAGTAGGCGAAGCTGGGGCTGCCGATCGTGTTGAGCTGGGAAGCGTTGCCGGCGCCCAACTGGTCCGCGAACCGGGAGTAGCTGGCCCGCAGCAGGGTCTTGCGCTCGGGACCGAGGGCGTAGGTGAGGCCCAGGCGGGGAGTGAAATCCTTCCACTCGAAGCCGATGTCCTGCTGCGGGACGGAGACCGCCGGCAGGAGGTTCGGCAGCAGCCGGCTG
Source organism: Thermoanaerobaculum sp. (assembly GCA_021154885.1). Taxonomy (GTDB): domain Bacteria; phylum Acidobacteriota; class Thermoanaerobaculia; order Multivoradales; family UBA5704; genus DATARR01. Next base: position 53,767 of record JAJKHS010000142.1, on the reverse strand, counting down.
GCCGGTTGCGACCGCGCCAGGTTGTCGCCGCCCTGGACGTCGTAGCGCACGCCCACGTTGACCGTGAGGTTGCCCGCCGTCATGGTGTCCTGCAGATAGGCTTCCTTGTACTTGTTGCGGACGCTGGCGCCGCCGTCGCGCTCCACCGCCAGGACGTTGACGCCCGCGGGGAGACCGAAGTTGGACGGACCGTCCTCGACGAGCCCGACGCCGGGCCACGAGGACAGCGAGGTGACCTCGGCCTCACGGTAGGCGACGCCGAACTTCAGCTCGTGGCTGAGGGTGTTGGTGTTGAAGAAGTTGGAGGCGTCCGCCTTGTACTGCTTCTGCGGGCGCAGAGTGGTGTTGAGGATGAAGCTGTTGTGCCAGATCCCCAGGCCGTCGAGGTAGGGGGTGACGTTCAGGCCGCCCTCGGGGACCAGCTCGAAGCCGCCGTTGACCTTCGAGTAGAGACCCGTGAGGTAGAAGTTCGAGCTGAAGATGTGGGTGTCCTCGATCTTGTACGCGGTGGGGCTGGGGCCGAACTTGCCCTGGTCCCAGGTGGTCGGCTGCGGCCGGGTCGGACCGGCGTTGCGGCCGATCTTGACCTTGTCGCTGTCGATGATGAAGGCGGTCGCCGAGTTGTTGGTGGCGATCTGCGCGTTCAGCTTGCCGTTGTAGGTCTTGAGGTCGGTCTTGTCGCTGACGTCGGCGATGGTCAGCAGGCTGACCTTCTGGCGACCGTACGAGCCCCAGATCCACAGGCGGTCCTTGACGATCGGGCCGCCCAGCTCAGCGCCGTAGTCCTTGACGCTGACGATGCGGTTGCCCTGCTTGAAGCTGGGAACCGGCTTGCCGTTGGTCAGGATTCCAGCCTGGAACTGCTGCAACTGCGACAGGGTACGGCCGGAGCCGGTACGATACAGGCCCGCCTGCGCCAGGTCCTTCTGGTCGAAGCTGGTGCTGGACTGGCGGCTCTTGTCGGTATCGTAGAAACGGCCGCTGCCGCGCCACTCGTTGGTGCCGCGCTTGGTCACCATGTTAAGGACGACGCCGCCGGTGGCGATGGTCGAATCCGAGCCGCCCGTCGTGACCTGCATCTCTTCGAACGCGTCGAAGTCGTAGTAGGCGGGGGAGGAGCCGAGCGCCGCCATGTCGGTGATCACCACGCCGTCCACGGACCACACGGCCTGATCGCCGCCGGAGCCGGGGCCGACGTACTGCGACTGCTGGCCGCTCTCGTTACCGCCGACGTTGATACGGTCGGTGAGGACGCCCGGAGTCGTCTGGAGGACCGACCAGGGATCGCGCGAGGTCGGGATCTTCTCGAGCTCGGTCTGGCTGACCGTGGCGCCGGTGGAAATACGGCGCTCGTCCAGCAGCGGGCTCTCCGCCGTGACGGTGATGACGTCCTCGACGGCCGCCGACAGCTTCACCTCGATCTGGGTGTTGCGGCCGATGTTGATCACGATGTTCGGGTAATCGATGGTCGAGAAGCCCTCGAGCTCGGCCTTCAACTGATAGCTGCCGGGCCCGAGACCCAGGAAACGGAACTGCCCCTGGGCGTTCGTCACCTGGACTTGCGGGGCGCCGCCGCCCGACAGGGTCGCAGTGACCCCGGGCAGCGCGGCGCCTTTGTCGTCTGTGACGGTGCCGTAGAGGTTGCCGGTCTGCAACTGGGCGAAGGCGGTGCCGCCCGCGACCAGCAGCAGCAACGCAGCGACGGCTACGATCCGTCCCCAAAGGTTGGTGCTCTTCATTTCAATAAACCTCCCGTTTGTGGGTTGCGGAGCCGAAACCGCGACTCTTCGCGGCGGACTCCAGAAAAAGGACGACTGGAAGCGTGGTGCTGAATTGCCACTCCGCGCCGAGCAACACCTCCTCTCGAACCGGAAAACTAAGAGATGGTTCAACCAACTCTAGTCGACTCGTAGACCAGGGTCAAGCAAGCGGGGTGCCATGCGCAGAGCGCGGGGGAGGGACCGGTGAAACCCTTTCCTTGCAATGGTTTGTCCAATCCCGAAGCATCGGAAGGGGAGCGTGATTCAGAGCCTTGGACGGAGTCGATCCAAATTCTTGAACGAGCCGCAGGTGACGGCCGCTCCCCGCTCCCGCGGCGACAGGGCGCCGTTCCCGGCACGTTCCCTGCTGCCGGTTCCCTGCTATATTGATCCCTGTCAGGTGAGGAACGCCATGTCTCGAAAGCAACTCCCGTCCGTCCTCCTGCTCGCCGCCCTGGCCGCCGCGGGCTGCTCCAGCTACCAGCCTTTCGACTCGGCGGGCTACCTGCGCCAGCAGTACGCCCATGAGGTCGGCGCCCAGGAGGCCCAGCGCGTCGAGATCCCCTTCGAGCTCAACGCCGAGATCCGCGGCGCCCTGGGCAAGATGCCGCCGCTGGCCAGCGAGCTGCGGCGGATCAATCAGGTCAACGACTTCATCTTCGACGGCCTGCAGCTCCAGTACTCCCTGACTCCCACCCGCAACGCGGTGGACACCTACCGCACCCGCGAAGGCAACTGCCTGTCGTTCGTCAACCTGTTCGTGGGGGTGGCGCGGGACCGCGGCCTCAACCCGTCCTATGTCGAGGTGGTCGACCTGCAGAAGTGGAACCATCGCGACGGCATGGTGGTGAGCCAGGGGCACATCGTCGCCGGCATGTACCTGGACGGCGTGCTGCGCACCTTCGACTTCATCCCCTACCGCAAGAAGGCCTACAAGGACTTCAAGCCGATCGACGACCTGACGGCCGCCGCCCACTACTACAACAACCTGGGTGCCGAGGCGCTGCTGGGCGGCAACCTGAAGCGGGCCGAGGAGCTGCTGACCGTGGCCACCCGCATCGCGCCCCGCTTCGACAAGGCGATCAACAACCTGGGGGTGGCCCTGGCGCGCGGCGGCCAGCCGGAGAAGGCCCTGGAGCTCTACCAGCGGGGCCTCGCCATCGCGCCGGAGAGCTCGACGCTGCTCACCAACATGGCGCGGGTCTACCAGGAGCTCGGCCGCGGCGAGGAGGCCTCCGCCCTGCTGGTCAAAATCGAGGGCGCCAACACCTCCAATCCCTTCTTCTTCATCTACCAGGGCGAGGTGGCCCTGAGCCGGGGGGAGCAGGGCAAGGCCCTCGACTACATGACCCGCGCCCTGCGGCTGGACAGCGAGCTGCCGGAGGTCCACCTCGGGCTGGTGAAGGTCTACCTCGCGATGGGCGACGTGGAGAAGGCGCGGCACTACCTGGGGCGGGCCCTGAAGCTGGACGCCACCAACCAGGACGCCCTCCAGTACGCCCGCATGCTGGGACAGTGAGCCGGCGCCGCGCTGCCCTCCGCCCGTTCCTGCTCTGGCTGGCCGTTCTGCTCGCCGGCCCGGCGACCGGCGCGGCCGGCGAGGGCTACGGTCTGCTGGCGGGGCTGACGTCGGCCGCGGGCGGCGAGCGGCGCGACGCCGCCCGCCGGCTCGTCGAGTCGGGCGACGCCTCGCTCGTGCCGGGCCTCGTCGACGCCTACTTCTTCCTGCCCCGCAATCAGCGGGCGGAGGCCCTGTCGGCGCTCGTCGCCCTGAGCGGCGAGAAGGCGGGGGAGCGCTATCACGACTGGGTCGAGCTGCTGGGGCGCCGGCCGGACCTCGTCGCGCGGCCCGGGTACCTCGCCTGGAAGGCCGGTCTCCTCGCCCGCATCGATCCCCGCTATCCGTCCCTGCTCGACGCGGACGCGCCGGTGCGCATCCGCGTCGAGGAGGTGGTCTGGGGGGGCGTCCCGGTGGAGGGGATCCCGGCGCTCGACCAGCCGGCCCACGTGCCGGCGGCGCAGGCCGGCTATCTCACCGGCGACGAGCGCGTCTTCGGAGTCAGCCTGGGGGGCGAGACGCGGGCCTACCCCCGGCGCATCGTCGACTGGCACGAGGTGGTCAACGACGTGGTGGGGGGCGAGCCGGTCACCCTCGCCTACTCCAGCCTCTGCGGCGCGGCCGTCCTCTACGCCACCCGCGCGGCCCCGGGCGAGTCCTACACCTTCGGCACCTCCGGCCTGCTCTACCGGGCCAACAAGCTGATGGTGGACCGGCAGACCCGGTCGCTGTGGAGCCAACTGACCGGCGAGCCGGTGATCGGCCGGCTGGCCGGTCCGGCGCGCCAGGGGGAGGCCCCGGCGCGGCTCGCCGTGCTGCCGCTGACCCTCACCACCTGGCAGGATTGGCGGGACCGGCATCCGGAGACGACCGTCCTCGCCCTCGACCGCGAGCTGGAGCGGCGCTCCGGTTTCCAGTACCTGCCCGGGGCGGCCGAGCGCAAACGCGCGGGCGTCGTTTTCCCCACCGGCCCCGCCGGCCCGCTCAGCGCCGCCCTGCCGCCGCGCACCGAGGTCTACGCCGTGCGGCTGGACGGCCGCGCCAAGGCCTATCCGCTGGCGAGGGCCCTGGCCGAGCGGGTGATCGACGACCGGGTGGGCGACGAGCCGGTGGTCGTGGTGGCCGATCCGGGCTCCGGGGCGGTGCGGGCCTACCGCCGCGGCGAGCGCACCTTCACGCGCGGCGCGACGGCGGGCGAGCTGGTGGACGGCGAGGGGCGCCGCTGGACGGTGGGCGAGGACGCCCTGGTGCCGAAGGAGGCGGCTCCCACGCTCGCGCCGCTGCCGCGGCTGCCCGGCCATCCGTCCTTCTGGTCCGGCTGGTACGCCTTCTTTCCCGGCACCGCGCTGTACGGCAGCCCGCCGCGGTAGTACCATGATAGGTCCCTGTTGGCTCAAGGAGGCCGCGATGAGCTTGTTCCGCGCAGTCCGCAACCGTCCCTCCGCCCGCCTCCTGCCGGTCCTGCTCCTGCTGCTCCCGGCGGCCGCGCCGGTACCCGCCCAGACCCGCAAACCGGCCGAGACCAAGAAGCCGACCGAGACCTTCGAAGGCACCTCCCATGTGGTCGCCGTGGAGGTGCCGGTCAACGTCGTCGGCCGCGACGGCGAGCCCGTCCGCGGGCTCACCGCCGCCGATTTCGAGGTCTACGACGGCAACGAGCGGCAGAAGGTCACCGCGTTCGAGATGGTCGACCTGAAGACTCTCGAGACGACGGCGGCGGAGAACGCGGCGGCCCCGGCGGCCCCGCGCTCGCCCGCGGACCTGCCCTCGGGCGCCCGGCGCCGTTTCCTGCTGCTCTTCGACCTCTCCTTCTCCAGCCCGACGTCGGTCCTCAAGGCCCGCCTGGCGGCCCGCGACTTCGTCCTCCACTCGCTCGCCCCGGCCGACCTGGCGGCGGTGGCGACCTATTCGATGGAGGCTGGTCCCAAGCTGGTGGTGACCTTCACCCCCGACCGGGCGCAGCTCGCGCGCGCCATCGACACCCTGGGCTTCCGCCAGGCCCTGGACACGCGCATGGCCGACCCGCTGCGCTTCCTGATCGACACGCCGGCCAGCGCCGCCAACGAAGCGACCCTGAACATCGCCGACGGGCTGGACCTGAAGTCGCAGAAGGACCAGATCCTGTTCGAGTACCTGAGGACGATCAACTTCGCCCAGGAGCGTAGCGAGCGCACGTTCGAACAGGGGAAGATCGTGAGCTACTCGCGGGCGCTGGGGGAGATGGCGCGGGCGCTCAACTCGGTGAAGGGGCGCAAGCACGTCCTCTACTTCTCCGAGGGGTTCGACAGCCGGCTGCTGCTCGGCCGCCAGACCACCGACAAGGAGACCGAGACCGACAATACCAACATCGCGTTCGGCCAGACCTGGATGGTGGACAACGACGCCCGCTTCGGCAGCACCGGGCTGCAGAAGAACCTGGAGCGCATGCTCGACGAGTTCCGCCGCGCCGACTGCGTCATCGAGGCGGTGGACATCGGCGGCCTGCGGGCGAGCGGCGACCAGACGGCGCGGCCCAGCGGCCAGGAGGGGCTGTTCTACCTCGCCAACGAGACCGGGGGCGAGCTGTTCAAGGACGCCAACAACCTGCGCGAGCCGCTGGCGCGGGTGCTCGAGCGCACCAGCGTGACCTACGTGCTGACCTTCGAGCGCTCGGACCTCAAGCTCGACGGCGCCTACCACCGGCTGCGGGTGAAGGCGAAGCTGCCGGCCGGGGCCCGCCTCGCGCACCGCACCGGCTACTACGCGCCGCGGCCGTTCAAGGACCTCGATCCGCTAGAGAAGAACCTCCTCGCCGCCGACGCCATCGCCAGCGCGACGCCGCGGCGGGACGTCGACCTCAACGTGCTGGCGGCGCCCTTCCGTGCCGGCGAGGCCCTCTCCTACGTGCCGGTGATCATCGAGGTCGGCGGCCGCAGCCTGCTCGAAGGGCAGACCGGGAGCAAACTGAACGTGGAGATCTATACCTACGTCAGCAACGCCGAAGGGCAGATGAAGGACTTCTTCAGCCAGCGGGTGGACCTCGACCTCGGCAAGGACCGCGGCCGTCAGTCGATGCTCGAGGGCGGCATCAAATACTACGGTCATTTCGACCTGGCGCCCGGCGCCTATCAGGTGCGGGTGCTGGTGCGCAACGCCGAGACCGGCCGCGCCGGCGTGCAGACGACGCGGGTCGAGGTCCCCGCCTACAGCCAGGCGCAGACCGTGCTGCTCCCCCCGTTCTTCATGGAGGACCGGCAGAAGTGGCTGCTGGTGCGGGAGAACAGCCACCAGGGGCAGCAGAGCTCGGTGGTCTATCCGTTCACCGTCGACGGGCAGCCCTACGTGCCCTCCGCCCGCCCCACCCTGCGCGGCGAGTCGACGGCGCGGCTCTGCCTGGTGGCCTACAACCTGGGCAAGGGCGACGTGAACGTCCAGGGCCAGGTGCTGGCCGCCGACGGCACGGCCTCGCCGTCGGGACGGCTGTCCAAGGTGCAGCGCACGACCACCGGCATCCAGGGGCTGGACAAGCTGGTGGCGACCTTCGATCCCGCGGGCCTCCTCGCCGGCAGCTACGTCCTGCAGGTGGCGGTGACCGACCCGACGACCGGCCGCCGCCAGGCGAGCTCTCTACCCTTTCAGGTGATTCACTGATTTTTCGTGGAGAGACCGTCATGCGCACGTTGAGGGTGCTCGCGGGCTTCGGCGCCGCCTGGGCCGGCTTGCTGTTCGCCACGGCACCGGCGCAGATGGCTCAGACGTTCGGCGGTGCCACCGACGTGGTGGAGGTCGAGGTGCCGGTGCAGGTGGTGCGCGATGGCCAGCCGGTGCGCGGCCTCACCCGCGACGACTTCGAGGTCTACGACGGACGCAACCGGCAGACCCTCACCGGCTTCCACGCCGTCGACCTCGCGGCCCCGGCCGCCCAGCGGGCCGCCACCGTCCCCCTGGCCGGGCGCCGGCAGCTCCTCCTCCTCTTCGACCTCGCCTTCTCCGATCCCAAGTCGGTGGTCAAGGCGCGGGACGCGGCGCGGGAGCTGGTGATCAAGGGGCTGCGTCCGGGCGACCTGGTGGGGGTGGCCACCTACAGCTCCGCCCGCGGCTCGCAGCTCATCCTGGGGCTGACCTCGGACCGCCGGCAGGTGGACTCGGCCCTGAGCTCCCTGGGCGCCGTACGCCCCGACCGGGCGGACGATCCCCTGCGGCTGGTCATGGGACACGCCCGGGGCGCCCTGCCGGGGGGGGCCGACCCGCACCGTCTCGCCGAGCACTCGCAGGAGGCGGACGCCGCCCATACCGACTCCCTCCTCAACGAGCTGGGAACGCAGCAGGCGAACCTGGGCCGGGAGTCCAACCGCTCGGCCCAGAAGGCCGCGGTCACCGCCCTCACCCGCTCCTACTCCGACCTCGCCCGGACACTGGGAGCCATCCCGGGCCGCAAGCAGGTGGTCTACTTCTCCGAGGGGTTCGACAGCACGCTGCTCACCGGCTCCACCCCCTTGCCCGGCGACCGGCCGCAGGAGTCGCCGATCCTGGGCCAGATCCCGCAGCCGGGCGTCGGCACCTCCGAGCCCCACCTCGAGAGCTCGGACGACACCTCGGGCAGCACCCAGGCGGTCAACGCCGTCGAGAAGATGCTGGAGGAGTTCCGCCGCGCCGACTGTGTCATCCAGGCGGTGGACCTCGGCGGGCTGCGCGCCGGCGGCGAGCAGGGGGTGACGCGCACCGCGGGCAAGGAGACCCTCTTCACCCTGGCCCACGGCACCGGCGGCGAGCTGTTCGAGGGCTCCAACGACCTGTCGCCGGCGATGAGCGGCATGCTGCAGCGGACGAGCCTCACCTACGTCCTCTCCTTCCAGCCGGACAAGGTGAAGCCGGACGGCGCCTACCACAAGCTGCGGGTGGAGCTGAAGAACGCTCCCCGCGGCACGCGCGTCGCCTTCCGGCCGGGCTGGTACGCCCCTCGCCCCTACAACCGGCTCAACCCGATGGAGAAGCTGTTCGAGGCCTCCTCGAAGCTGATGGGCGGGGAGGAGTCGGGCTCGATCCCCAGCGCCGTGCTGGCGGCCCCGTTTCGCGCCGGCGGCGCCGCCGGAGATCGCGCCTACGTGCCGGTGCTCATCGAGGTGGACGGTCCGGCGCTGCTCGTCGCCAGGCCCGGGGGCGTGCTGCCGGTGGAGGTCTACGTCTACGCCCTGGGCGCGGACGGCGCCATCCAGGACTTCCTCTTCCAGACCCTGGGGCTCGACCTCGCCAAGACCGAGGCGCCGCTGCGCCAGAGCGGCCTCAAGTTCTTCGGCCACCTGGACCTGCCCGCCGGCGAGTACTCGGTGCGCACGCTGATCCGCAACGGCGCGACCGGGGCCTACAGCCTGCGGGTGGCGCCGCTCACCGTGCCGGCCTTCGCGGCGGGACCGGTGCTGCTGCCCCCCCTCTTCCCCGAGCCGGCGAACCGCTGGCTCATCATCCGCGAGGCGCAACGGGGGGCGCAGGTGCCGTATCCGTTCATGGCGCGCCAGCAGCCGTTCATCCCCGCTTCCCGGCCGGCGCTCGCCGCAGGTCAGGAGACCCCCGTGGCGCTGGTGGGTTACAACCTTGCCGCGGGAGACCTCAAGGCCGAGGCCCGGGTGCTGACCCCCGACGGCCAGGAGAGCGGGGGCGGCGGCGGAGAATTGCGGGTGCTGGGCCGGGAGAGCGGCGGCGCCGGCGGCCCGGACCGGCTGACGGCGACCTTCAAGCCACCCAGGCTGCCGCCGGGCGAATACCTGCTGCGGGTGACCCTCACCGGCGCCGGCGGCCCGGCGGGCACCAGCAGCGCCGCCTTCGTAGTGGGCCGGTGAAAGTACAGTTATGATGATCCTCTGTTTCCATCTTCTTACATTTTCAGCGAGATTCACACGTGAGGGCTGAAAGGACATCGCATGAGACAGGCTAGCCGACGACTGTTACGCTTCGCCGCCGCGGCGGCCGGGCTGGGGCTGGTGCCGTGGCCCGGGATCGCCCAGCAGACCTTCTCGGGAGCCACCGACGTCGTGGTCGTCGAGGTCCCGGTCCAGATCGTCAAGGACGGCGAGCCGGTGCGCGGGCTCACGGCCAACGACTTCGAGGTCTACGACGGCCGCAAGAAGGTGCCGGTCACCGGCTTCGAGGTTCTGGACCTCACGACCGCCGCCGCGGGCACCCCGGCGGCGGCGCAGGTCCCGGTCTCCGCCCGGCGGCACTTCCTGCTGCTGTTCGACCTCTCGAACTCCGAGCCCAAGGCCATCGTCAAGGCCCGTGCGGCGGCTCTGGACGTGGTGCGCGGGCTGCATCCGTCGGACCTGGTGGCGGTTGCCACCTACAGCACGCTCCAGGGGCTGCAACTCGTGCTGGGCTTCACCCCGGACCGGCAGCAGCTCAAGACCGCCGTCGATACCCTCGGCCTGCCGAAGCTGATCGACCGCTCCCCCGATCCCCTGCGGCTCGTGCTGGCCCAGACCCAGGGCGACATCTCCAGCCGGCCCGCGAGGTCGATGAAGGATGGCTTCGCCGAAGCGCAGGCCGGCAAGGACCAGGCCGTGCTCGACACCCTGCAGGACTTCGCCACTCAGTCGAACCGCGCCGTGCGGACGGTCCAGGAGCAGCAACTGCGCACCCTGACCAAGTCCTTCACCGACCTGGCGCGGTTGATGGCCGAGGTCGAAGGGCGCAAGTACGTGGTCTACCTCTCCGAGGGCTTCGACAACACCCTGATCACGGGCCGGGTGAAGACCCAGGACGAGGAGCAGCAGGACCTCCAGAAGCGTACGCTCGACCAGAACTCGGTGATCACCACCACCGATTCCGGCGAAGAGAGCTTCGGCAACACCCGCTCGCAGAACGTCGTCGAGAAGATGCTCGAGGAGTTCCGCCGCGCCGACTGCGTCATCCAGGCAGTGGATCTCGGGGGCCTGCGGGCGGGCAGCGACCAGGCCCCGCAGCACGTCAACGGCAAGGAGTCCATGTTCAACATGGCGAAGAGCACGGGCGGCGAGCTCTACGAGAACTTCAACGACTTCTCGGCAGCTCTCGGGCAGATGGTGCGCCGCACGGGCGTGACCTACGTCCTGTCGTTCCAGCCCGACGGCCTCAAGCCGGACGGCACGTACCACAAGCTGCGGGTGGAGCTGAAGAACGCCGCCCGCGGCGCCCGAGTGGTCTACCGGCCGGGCTACTACGCCCCGCGCCCGTACAAGGAGCAGCCGGTGATGCAGCGGCTGCTGGAGACCGGCAGCGACGTGCTGGGCGAAGAGAGCGGCGCCATTGCCACTTCGGTGCTGGCGGCGTCTTTCACGGCGAGCGGCGATCACAACCCCTGGGTGCCGGTGGTCATCGAGGTGAACGGCGCCTCCCTGCTGGCCGGCAAGCAGGACCCCAAGCTGCCGGTGGAGATCTACATCTATGCCCTGGACCAGAACGGCTCGGTGCAGGACTTCGTGACCCAGACGGTGGGCCTCGACCTGACCAAGGCCGAGTCGGGCCTGCGGCAGGGGGGCCTGAAGTTCTTCGCCCAGCTCGCGCTGCCCAAGGGCAGCTACACCCTGCGCACGTTGGTGCGCAACGGCTCCACCGGCGCCTCCAGTCTGCGGGTGACCGAGCTGGCGGTGCCGGGCAAGGACGAGTCCGCGCTGCTGCCGGCCTTCTTCCCCGAACCCCCCGGCCGCTGGGTGATGGTGCGGCAGACCCTCAGGCAGGGGCAGGAGCAGATGCCCTATCCCTTCATGCTCAAGGACCAGCCGTTCATCCCCGCGTCGAAGCCGGTGCTCGCGCCGGGCCAGGAGGCGCAGTTGATTCTCCAGGGCTACAACCTGGGAGCGGGCGACCTCAAGGCCGAGGCTCGCGTGCTGTCGGCCGACGGCAAGGAGGTCCCCGGCGGCGACTTCAAGCTCGGTGGCCGCGACGGGGCCGCCGCCGGTCCCGTCCGCCTGGTGGCTAGCTTCCGTCCGCCGGCGTTGCCGCCCGGCGACTACCGGTTGCGGGTGACGCTGACCGACGGCGGGGGCAAGGCGCAGACCAGCATCGCCCGTTTCGCCGTGGGCGGGGCGGCACCGCCGCGCGGGAGCCGCTGAGCCCTCCGGCGCCGGGCCGCGAGGCCCACGTCTACCTCAAGCCGGGCCGCGACAAGTCGGTCCGCGAGGGGCACCCGTGGATCTTCTCAGGGGCGGTTGCCCGGCTCGAGGGGCCGGCCGGCGCGCCCTTGGCCCGGGTCTTCGACGCCGGCGGGCGCCCCCTCGGCCTCGGTTTCCACAGCCCCCACTCCCAGATCCGCGTCCGCATGCTCGGCGCCGGCGTGGCGGACGCCGACCGGGCCTTTTTCGCCGCCCGCCTCGCCGAGGCCCTCGCCCTGCGCCGGAGCGTGCTGCCGCCGGAGACCACCGGCTACCGGCTGCTCAACGCCGAGGGGGACGGCGTTCCGGGCTGGACGGTCGACCGGTTCGGCGGCGTGCTGGTGAGCCAGGTCACGGCGGCGGGCCTGGAGGCGGTGCGGGCCGAGGCCTACGCCGCGCTCGCGGAGGCCCTGCCGGATTGCGGCATCTACGCCATTGTGCAATCCAACGACGTGCCGGTGCGGCGGGCCGAGGGGCTGTCGTTCGCGGGCGACGAGGTGATCGCGGGCGAGCCTCCAACGGAGGCGCAGTTCGCCGAGTCGGGTCTGATTTTCACCGCGGAGCTGGCAGGCGGGCAGAAGACCGGCTTCTACTGCGACCAGCGGGAGAACCGCCGCCGCGCCGAGCGCCTGGCGGGCGGCCGCACCGTCCTCGACCTCTTCGCCCATGCGGGGGCCTTCGGCCTCTACGCTCTGCGCGGGGGCGCCGAGCGGGTGATCTGCGTCGAGTCCTCGGCGCGCCTCCTGGAACGGGGGCGCCATCATCTGGAGCTCAACGACTTCCCGCCGGAGCGTATCGACTGGGTGAAGGCCAACGTCTTCGAGGACCTGCGGGAGCGCACGGAGAGCTACGGCCTGGTGATCTGCGATCCGCCGCCGCTGGTGCGCAAGCGGCCGGACGTCGACGCCGCGGCCCGCGCCTACAAGGACCTGAACCGCCTGGCCCTGCAGCGGGTGGCCCCCGGCGGCTTCCTCCTCACTTTCAGTTGCAGCGCCGCCGTGGACACCAAGCTCTTCCGCCAGATCTTCTTCGCCGCCGCCACCGAAGCCGGCGTCCGCGTCGCCCTCCTCGAGCCGCTCGCCGCGGCGCCGGACCACCCGGTGGCCATCACCCATCCGCAGGGGGAGTATCTGAAAGGGTGGCTGGCGATGGTGCGGGGGGCGGCTCTATAATCGAGAAAAGTAGTAAGTAGCGGAGAGAACGAGATGAGAACAGAGCAGGAAACGCTTGATAAGCTGCTTCTGAGAATTCGTGAAAAGCGTCGGCGTATTGCTGCATTTGTAAGCCATCTTGAGCCGCGCGGTGCTCGGCTCACAAACCTTAGCCTCATATGCGGCTCAGTAGCCACTGCGCTAACGGCAGGGCCAGCCATAGGTGGAAAAACACTCACAGACGCTTTAGGTGCCGGTGGAGACATGCCAAGCTGGAGAATTTTGTGTGCGGCGGCTGCGGGCTTCTCATTGGTAGCGGCTATTGCGACTAATCTGTATAAGTCCAATGATATAGCTTCTCGTCTCAGTAAAGCTCAAACTTGTGATGCAAAGTTAGATGGCCTGCAAACACTTGTCGAGCTCGGCCAACTGCCCACTGAGGAAGCCGCCAAGAAGTATGAAGAATACCTTCCAGATATTGCTTTTATTCCCTCGGATGATGGACGGCTTGGCCGTCGCTCATCGCTTGAAGCAGTCAGTGGTAGCATCACTACGCCAAAGCCAAACGAAGTCGTCGGTAGAATATTTTCCTGCTCTGGACAGGTGAAACAGCTTGCGCACGGTTTGAATCTCTGGTTGGCAGTCGAAATTAGTGGCCGCATTTGGCCCAAAGAGAGTCCTGTTTACGTAGAGGGCGATGGCACTTGGAGTAAGAAAATTTTTGAAGAAGGAGTTGTTGGTGATTTTGCTTTGTCACTTTTCGTCGCGGACGCCAGAGGCAGCAAACATATCCGATCTTGGCTTGACGCTTGTGACCAACTGGGGACGTATCCTGAGCTAAGGAGAACGCCGGGAATGATAAAGCTTGATAGCGTTAACGTGCGCTTGGTTCAAACTTTATGAGACGGCTCCGCTACAGCGTCGCCATGAGCCTGGACGGATACATTGCCGGCCCCGACGGTGAGTACGACTGGATCACGATGGATCCGGCCATCGACTTTGCGGCCCTTTTCAGCCAATTCGATCTGTTCGTCATGGGCCGAAAGACGTTCGAGGCTCTCCTGGCTCAGGGTCCCAATGGCCCGACCTCCGGCATGAAAGTGGTGGTCATCTCCCGGACCCTGCAACCCGCCGATCACCCGGGCGTCACGATCGTCGGCAGCGGCGTGGCGGAGGCCGTGGCGGCGCTGAAAGCCGAACCTGGCAAGGATATCTGGCTCTTCGGCGGTGGCGGCCTCTTCCGCAGCCTTTTGGATGCCGGGCTGGTGGACACTGTGGAAGTCGCCGTGATGCCGGTTCTTCTCGGCGGCGGGATTCCCATGCTCCCGGCCGGCCAGCGTTCGCCCCGATTGCGCCTGACGAGCAGCGACACTCTGCCGAGTGGGATCGTGATGCTGACCTACACGATACCGGCTCATCCCTGATCGGGGCAGAGGAAGATTCGATAGCAGCGGCTCCGAGGCCGACGACAAGTGTGCTTGGTCGCCCTCTCCGTTCATCGGCACCGGCGGTTTCTCCTAAACGGCGGCTCCCCGCATGGAGAGTCGCCGTTGTGGGAGTGACGATTTCAGCGGTTGCCGTCCTTCTCAACAGACGCAGGTGGTCACGAACTCGTAGGTGCAGGTGCCGCTGCAAGCATTGCTGCCGCAGCCGCAGTCGCCACGGCGGCCCTCCACGCTCGGAGAGCCGCCGCGCGCGGGATCGCGATCTCAGCAGTTGCCGCAGCAGGTGAGGTCCACCTCGGTGATCGTCGGGCAGTGGGGGCCGCTCCCGGTGCCCGTGCCCGTGCCGGTGCCGCCGCTGTTGCAGGCGTCGGTGCAGACACAGGTCGTCAGGTCTTCGTAGGTGCAGGTGCCGCCGGCGACCTTGCGGAGCGAGTTGTCCTCGAGGCTGCGCAGAGTCTCGCGGTTGAGGCTCAGCTTCTTCTTCAGGCGCTTTCTCATCGCTTCCTCCTTCAGCAGACGCAGGTGGTGATGAACTCGCGGGTGCACCTGGTGGAGGTTCCGCAGGTGCCACTCCCGCCGGTCCCGCCGGTGCCGGTGCAGCCCTGGGTGCAGGCGCATCCCGTGTTGAGCTCGTGGGTGTTGGCCGCTCCATGGGCTGCTGCCATCTCGCGGGACTGGAGGTGGCGGAGGGTCTCCCGGTGGAGAGTCAGTCTCCGGGCTTGCTTTTTCATGAGCAGACTCCTTTCTGGAGGACCTGTTGAAAATCGAAATCCGGCCCTCACTTTCTTCGGTGTCCTGGAAGGAGGGAAAGGAGTCGGCCGGCCACCGGTTCCTTTTTTCGCGGGCGGGGTGTCTAAGCGGATAGGATGAGCCCTCTAACCACCGCAGTCTCGACAGGTCCCTGGAGCGGCGAAATGCGGGAACGGCCCGATGGAGCTCGGGAAGGGCGGCTGCTGGCCGCGCTGGCCGCGGGCGACCGGACGGCCGCCGAGGAGCTGGTGGAGCGGACCTATCGCGGCGTCTTCTCCCTGCAGCGCAGGCTCTGCGGCGATCCCGAACTGGCGGCGGATCTGACGCAGGAGACCTACCGCAAGGCGTGGGCCGCGCTGCCGGGCTTCGACGGCCGGTCCCAGTTCTCCACTTGGCTCTTCCGCATTGCCTACACCACTTTCCTGAACCACCTGCGCCGGCCCCGGCGGCTCGTGCCCCTGGACGAGCGGCACGAGTCGGCCGTTCCGGACCCCGCGCCCGCCGCCGACGAGGAGGTGGGCCGGGCTGCCGAGGGGGGCCGGCTGCGGCGCGCCGTCCTCGCTCTGCCGGAGGAGCTGCGCTTCACTGTCACGGCGCTCTTCTGGGGCGACCTGCCGGTCAAGGAGATCGCGCGCCACGAGGGGGTCACGACGGTGGCCATCCGCAAGCGCCTGAAGCGGGCGCTGGAACGGCTGGCCCTGGCCCTCGAAGAGGAGGACGTTCGATGAGCAGGCTGAGCGAGCGCAATGTCCGCGACATCGCCCGGAAGCTGGCCGAGAGCGAGGGCTGCGAGCCGCCGGCCGGGCTGCTGGAGAAGATCAAGGCCGAGATCCCAGAGGTCACCGTCGGTACGGCGGTCCCCGGCAGCGAGAGGAGGAGCGTCATGCTCAGACAACGATGGCTGATCGCGGCTTCGCTGGTGGCGGCCGTCGGGGCCGGACTGGTGGGAGTGCGGACGTGGCAGGGAGAGGGGGAGCGCCTGGAGGTGAAGGCTCGGAGTCAGGCGGCCGCGCCGCGGAGCGTGGCGGCGGCGAAGCCGGCGGCTCCCCCCGCGGGACCTGGCGCGCTGGAACGGCTGGCTCCACCGCCACCGCCGAAGCCGAGCCAGGCCCTCGGCGGCGCGCCGGCCGCCGAGGTGGCCCCGTCGGCCGCGCCGGCGCCGAAGCCGCGGAAGGATCTCCAATCCTTGGACTCCACAGCCAGCCGGGCTGAGGAGCCGCAGATCGCGACGGCGGAGTCGCCGCTGATGGCGATGCGCCAGAACCTGCCTGCGCCGGCGCCTCCGCCGCCCCCGCCACCCGCGTCGCAGGTGGTGGGGGGCACCCCCGGCCCTGTCGAGGGAGGCCCCAAGAGAGGCGTTGCCGGCGGTGTTCCGACCGATGTCGCGAGGACGACCAGTACGCCGGCCGTCAGCGCGGAGCCGCCGTTCATAGACGAACCGCTCTTAGACCAGGGGGTGCTCTTGGACGAGCGGCGGGTCGAGACGCAGACGCGGCAAGCCAAGAAGGAGAAGCCCCACGACGGCGTCCTCTCCCAGCTCCAGCCGGCGGGGACCGACCCGTTCGTGGATGCGGCGGCCCACCCGCTCTCCACCTTGAAGCTGGGCGTGGACACGGCCTCCTACGCCGTGGCCTGTCGCGCCCTGGCGAACGGCCACCTGCCGGACCCGACCTCAGTGCGGGTCGAGGAGTGGGTGAACGCCTTCGACTACGGCGATCCGGTGCCGGCCCGGGGCGACTTCGCGATCCGCGCCGAAGGCGCGCCGTTGCCCTTCGCCCACGGTCCAGAGCATCGGCTGCTGCGCCTCAACTTCAGGGAGGCGGATGAGCCCAAAGGCACGCACGCAGGGAACGCCGAGGTGCAGGTTCAATTCAATCCCGTGGTGGTGGCCCGTTACCGGCTGCTGGGCTCCGAGAACCGGGCTATCCCCGGCAGTGCCGCCAGCCACAGCATCACGGCGCTCTACGAGATCGAGCTGCGGCCCAACGCACCCCATTGGGAGCAGCCGGTCGCGACACTGCACCTGCGCTACCAGGTGCCCGGAGTCGGCAATACCACCGAGACGATCCGGCGGGTGGGGTTCGAGGACTTCGCGCCCACCTGGGAGCAGGCGTCGCCGGGTCTGCGTCTGGCCTCGCTGGTGGCCGAGCTGGCCGAGATCCTCAACGGCTCGCCCTGGACCCGGGGGGATGACCTGGGCCTCGTGGCCCGGCGCATCCAGGAGGTGGCCCGCCAATTCCCCGGCAACGCCAAGGTAACCGAGCTGGTGGACATGGCGGCGAGGGCGGCGCGATTGAAGACGGGGCAGGTGCAGCCGGAGGAGTGAAGCGGCTTGCCTGTCTCGCTCCGATGCGCCATCATCGCCGTCCTGAAGGAGGAGACACCTTTGAGAAAGCCCGCTTCGTCGATCCTTGCCGCCGCGCTCTTCGTGGCTGCCGCGCCGGCCTTCGCCGGCATTCACTATCAGTCCAACACGAAAACGGAGGACGCGCAGGGGCACAGCAGCGAGGTCCAGGTCGAAGGCTGGGTCGCCGGCGAGAAGGCGAAGGTGGAGTTCAAGGAGTCCACGAACCCCAGTCCGGCCACCCAGAAGGGCACCTACCTGCTCACCAAGGACGCCGGCAAGACCCTCTACCTGGTCAATCCCGAGGAGAAGACCTACGCGGTCTGGGACCTGAACGCCATGCTGGGCGCCGTGGGCACCCTCATGAACGGCATGGGGCCGCTGCTGAGGATCCAGTTCTCCGAGCCCAAGGTGGAGAAGATCGCGGACGAGGACGGCGGCACAGTGGCCGGGCAGCCCGCCCACCACACCCGGTATCGCACGACGTACACCACCACGGTGAAGGTGCTGGGCATGGGCCGGTCGAGCGAGGTGGTGAGCGAGCAGGACTTCTGGACCACCACCAGCCTGCCGGACGCGGGCCTGGGCGTCTGGCTGCGGGCCCAGCCACCGCGGACCGGCAACGCCGACTTCGACCGGCTGCTGACGGCGGAGAAGTACAAGATCCAGGGCTACCCGTTGAAGATGGTCACCGTCACCACCAGCACCGATCCGAAGAGCGGCAAATCGAGAACATCCCGCAATACCATGGAAGTCACGCAGCTCGACACCCGCGCCGCGGTGCCGGCCGGCAACTTCGAGATCCCGGCGGGCTACAAGGAGACGCAGATCCTGCCCACGAAGGAAGGCGCCCGCGATTGAGCGGCGACGGCGGGCGCCCCCGGGGCGAACGGCTGGAGAGCCGCGAGGTCTTCCGCGGCCGCACGGTGAAGCTCGACGTCGACCGGGTGCGCCTGCCCAACGGCAAGGAGATGGATTTCGAGCTGATCCACCACGTCGGCGCCGCCGCCGTGGTGCCAGTGGCGGAGGACGGCTCCGTGCTCCTCGTTCGCCAATATCGCTACGCCACCGGCGGGTATCTCCTGGAGGTGCCCGCCGGCAAGCTCGATCCAGGTGAGGCGCCGGAGACCTGCGCCGCGCGCGAGTTGGAAGAGGAGACCGGTTTCCGCCCGGCGAAGCTGGAGCCCCTGGGCTGGATCTGGACCACGCCCGGCTTCGCCGACGAGAAGATCTGGCTCTTCCTCGCTACCGGCCTCGAGCCGGCCCAGCAGGGTCTGGAGGACGACGAGATCCTCTCCCTGGAGCGCGTGCCCCTCGCCGAGGCCGCGGACAAGGCGGCGCGAGGGGAGATCCACGACGGCAAGACGGTGTGCGCGCTGCTGCGGGCGGCGGCGCGCCTCACCACCGCAGAGCCCGGTACAACCTGAGCAGCGGCGAGCGCACCAGCCGCTCCCGCAGCCGCCAGGTGGCGGTCCCCTGGAGGGCAGCGAGGTCGCGGCGAAGCGCCTCGCTCTGCACCGTCAGCCCATCCCGCTCCGCCGCCAACCTGTCCCGCTCCACCGTCAGCCCGGCCCGCTCCGCTGCCAGCCCGTCCCGCTCCACGGCCAGCCCGTTTCGCTCCGCCGCCAGCCGGCTCCGCTCCTGAAGATAAGGCTCCAGCCATTGCAGATAGCCCGCCGCCGCCCGGCTCTCGTCGGCAGTCGGCGCCGGGCCTCGCTCGCGGTGCTCGGCGATGACCTCTTCGTAGAGGGCGGTAAGACGGCCCACCGCTCCTTCCAAGCCGGCCTGGGTGCGGACCCTCTGCGAGACCTCGGCGGCATCGGCCGGGTCGTAGCGCCGGATCTCCCGCACCAGGATGTCCGGCGTCACCGGCTCGCGCAGAGTCCGGATCCCGAAGTTGAGAGGGCGGAGCCGGTCGAAGCCCTCCGCGGTCACCATTGGACCCGACCCGGACTGGTCGCACAGCACCACGGCCGCTCCGACCGCCATGGCTTCGAGCGCCGAGCGCCCCTTGGCGAAGACGAGGTCGTAGCCGGGCAGCCGTGTCTCGGGTCGAGCCTCCGGCCGGCCCGCGGCCACGCCGGCCACGTCGAGCTCGATGTCGAAGCGGGAGCAGGCCTCGCGCACGGCGGGGAGGTACGTCTCCTCGCTCGCCTGGTTGCTGAAGACGAGGGCCCGGCGCGGCGCTGGAGGGAGGGTGCCCCGGGGCTGGAAGCGGGCGAGGTCCACGAAGTTGAGGACCACTTCCACCCGCTCCGGCGGGATGCCCGCCTCGGAGACCAGCCGTTCCCGCGTCGTGTGGTCGACCGCCACGTAGCGCAGGATGCGGGGGAAGCGCGGCGGCGCCTCCTCCCAGGGGGCCCAGCCATGGCTCACGAAGAGGGCCGGCACGCCCGGGAAGTGGAGCAGCGCCGTCATCGCCGGCAGGTGGTGCTGGCCGTGGATGACGTCCGGCGGCTCGGCCACGGCGGCGAGATCGTCCACCACCGGAACGGTGGCCGCCCGCAGCTCGGCCGCGAGCGGTCCGAGACAGGGGCTGAAGGCGACCGGCGAGTGGCCGAGGGCCAGCAGCCGGGTGGCCACCTCCAGGAGATAGAGCTCGGACCCCGCCCGATTGACGAGCGCGCCGTTGGTCAGCAGGACGCGCACGCCCTCCGGCTCTCCTCCGCCACCTGGCGCCGCAGTTCCTCCGCCACCGGCTCCAGGTGACCGCGGAAGCGGATCACCTCGCCATAGAGACCCTGCGCCACCCGCTTCTCGCCGTAGGTCTCGTAGAATGGCGGATGCGGAAAGAGAGAACCGATGTCGAGCCCGTAGCGCACCGGCCGCAGGCATTCGACGCGGAAGCGGTCGCTGCCGTCGGCGGCGAGGGCCGCGTCCACCTCGCCCGCGAGCTCGGGGTAGGCGCGGGCCGCGTCCAGCTTGCGGCGGAGGGCACCCGCGTCGAGCTCCAGTCGCAGAGCCGCGCTGGAATCCTCCGCCGGGCAGTCGTCCGGCGCCCCCACCAGGGGGAACTCGAAATTGGAGATCCGCCGTCCCTGCGTCTCCAGGCGTAGGACGGCGGCGTTGAGCAGCAATCGGCAGACGTCGTGACCCGGGTTGTACCCCTCGACGGCGTCCCCCGCCACCACGTCCACGCCTGCCAGACCTTGGGCCAGCTCCTCCGCCAAGGAGGAGAACAGGCCGAGGTCGCCGCCGAGAATCGCCCGGTAGAGCTCGCGGTCGGAGAGCCGGCCATAGATCGAGCCCGGGGCGGCGTCCACCCGGTCGAGGAGGGCCGTGGTGGAAGCGAGCCGGGAGACGCCATGGTTGCCCGAGCCGTCGGTGAGCACGAAGACGACGGGACGCGTCAGCTCGAGCCAGCGGTGGACCCGCAACTCGTGCCCGGGATGGGCGACGACCAGGGCGGTGCGAGGAGACTCCGAATTCAGGGAGGACATCGCGCGGATGGTGGCTCAGGCGGCGTGGAGTGTCAATCGGGTCGTAGCCCGCGCCCCTTCGGGGCGGGCCCTCACTCTCCCAACCTCTCTCTCCCAGCCTCCCCCCCGGCCGCCGGGAGAGAGAGGGCTAAAACAGCTTCGCTTCGTCTTTTCTTGAGCTAACCACTCCCTCTTCTCCCGGCGGCCGGGGGGGAGGCTGGGAGAAGAGGGCCGGGGTGATGAGGGCCTCCGGCACGCTTTTCGCTTCCGCCCCCGCCTCATGCAAACCGCCATCCTCGAAGCACCGCGACGGTTCGCCGTCCAGTCCATGGAGCCGCCCGCGCCCGGGGAGGGGGAGATCCTCCTCAGGGTTCGCGGCTGTGGCGTGTGCGGCTCCGACATGGGGCCGTGGAAGGGAATCCAGGGACTCTCCTATCCCATGGCGCCGGGGGCTCCCGGGCATGAGGTGTTCGGCACTGTCGAGGCTGTGGGGCCGGCGGTCTCCGGCCTCGCCGTGGGGGATCCGGTGACGGCCCTCACCTACGGCGCCTACGCCGAGTCCGTCGTGGTTCAGGCGGCCGAGACTGTGCCGCTCCCTCCCACCCTCGCCGGCCGCGTCGTGCTGGGCGAGCCCATGGCGTGCGCGGTCAACGTGGCCCGCCGCACCGGCATCCAGGAGGGGGACGTGGTGGTCCTCCTCGGCACCGGTTTCCTCGGCGCCCTGCTCCTCCAGCTCCTGCGGGTTCCGGGCGCGCCCCGGCCGGCCCGGGTGATCACCGTCTCCCGCCGGCGGTTGTCGCCGGAGATGGCGGCGTGGCTGGGCATCGACGAAGCCCTCACCTATGAAGAGGACGTCCACGGCCGGGTGGGGGAGGCCACCGGAGGCCGGCTGGCGGACGTGGTGATCGAGGCCACCGGCCGGCAGAGGCCGCTCGACTTGGGTGCCGAGCTGACCCGGGTCCGCGGCCGGCTCATCATCGCCGGCTACCACCAGGACGGCCCCCGCACGGTCAACATGCAGCTCTGGAACTGGCGCGGCCTCGACGTCGTCAACGCCCACGAGCGCGATACGGAGATCTATCGCCGGGGGATGGAGGAGGGGGTCGCCCTCCTCGCCGCCGGCGGGCTAGACCTCGCGCCGCTGATCACCCATACCTTTCCCCTCGCCGAGATCAACCTCGCTTTCGCCATGGCCGAGGAGCGGCCGGAGGGGTTCCTCAAGGCCGTCGTCATGCCGGAGCCCGGGCGTTGAGGCCGCCGCGTCTGGGCTTCGTGGGGCTCGGCTGGATCGGGGCCATGCGGCTCCAGGCCCTGGCCGCGGCCGGCGCCGCCGAAGTGGCGGCCCTCTGCGAGGCGGCGCCCGCCCGGCTGGCAGAGACCGGCGACGCCCATCCGCAAGCGGCCCGCTTCGCCGAGCCCGGGGAGCTGCTGGAGCGGGCGGCGGAGCTGGAGCTGGACGGGATCGTGATCGCCACCCCCAACTCCCTCCACGCGCCGCAGACCGTAGCGGCCCTGGAGCGGGGGCTCGCCGTCTTCTGCCAGAAGCCTCTGGCCCTCGACGCCGGGGAGGCCCGCCGGATGGTCGCGGCGGCGCGCACCGCCGACCGTCTCCTGGGCGTGGACTACTCCTACCGCTTCACCGACGGCGCCCGCGAGCTGCGCCGGCGCATCGCGGCCGGCGAGCTGGGCCGCGTCTTCAGCCTCGAACTGGTCTTCCACAACGCCTACGGGCCGGACAAACCCTGGTGCTTCGACCCGCGCCTCGCGGGCGGCGGCGCGCTGATGGACCTGGGCGTCCACCTGATCGACCTCGCCCTCTGGCTGCTGGACGATCCACCGGTGCGCGGTGCGCGGGGCGCGGTCTTCCGCCAGGGCGAGCGGCTCTCGGGCGCCGGCGTGGACGACTTCGCCAGCGCCGCGATTGATCTCGGAAGTGACCTCGGCGGCGCGGTGGCTTCCCTGGCAGTCTCCTGGAACGCTCACGCCGGCCGCGACTGTGTCATCCGTGTTGCCGCCTTCGGTACCGCGGGCGGAGCCGAATTTCGCAACGTCGACGGCAGCTTCTACGACTTCGAGCTGGCGCGTTTCAATGGCCGTGCGGGCGAGGTGGTCGTCCGCGAGTCCCGCGACTGGCTCGGTCGCGCCATCCTCGACTGGACGCGGCGGCTCGCGGAGTCCAACCGCTTCGACCCCGAGATCGAGCGCAGTGTGCGGGTGAGCGAGGTGGTGGACGCGGTGTACGGGCGGTGAAAGTCCTTACGGTAGAAAGCCGAAGCAGGGAGGGACATCAGGGACTTCAGGGACAGCAGGGACATGAAGAGACCCTGGACAGGGCTACCTTATCCAAAGTCCCTGTTGTCTCTGAAGTCCCTGATGTCCCTGTGTGTCCGTGGTCTTGACCTCAGTCCTTGACCAGCAGAAACTCCTGGATGCCATGCCGCAGCAGGAACGAGCGGTCGACGCGGAACCCCTTGAAGGTATCGGTGATCTCCGCCGGGGCGTAGCGCGGCGACGGGCGCTCGGTGGACGTCCGCCGCTCGTAGATCAGGTGCTGCTCGTCCTGGATCTTGAAGCGGAAGGGCTGGGCCGGCATCGTCTTGAGAATGGACATCAGCGCGAACAGCCGCGCGCCGCGGTCGCAGTGGCGCCGGAGCTGCGCGGCGAAGTGGACCAGCTCCTTGCGATGGAGATAGTTGAAGAGGTCCCAGGCGAAGATGACGTCGAAGCGGGTCTCGTCCGGGATCGCCAGGAATTCGGTGAAGAACTCGGGACCGGCGAGATCGCCCTCTCCCGACGTCGTGCGCGAGGAGAGGGCGGCGTAGAGGTCTTCGATATACAGCTTGCAGCCGAACTGCGAGAGGAACTCCACGTTCGAGCCGACGGCCGGGCCCAGGTCCAGCACCTGCACCTTGCGTCCGCGGATCTCGTCGAAGAGCGCCGCGAGAGCCAGCGAGCGATGGACGTCGGGCTCGGCGAGAGCCTGCCCCCGGCCCTGCTGCTCTTTGCGGGGACCGCTGCCGCGAGGGGAAAACCAGCTCATCAGACGCCGGCCTTCACTCCCGCGGTCTCCGCCCGGCTCGGCTCTGCGCGGCTCGGTTCGCTCCGGTGATCCCGGTTCGGAGCGCCGGTCTCCTTCGGGGCCTCCATGTCGATGCTGCCCTTGAAGCGCGAGCCGTCCTCGAGGATCACCCGCGGCGCCTGGATGTTGCCGAAGATCGCACCCGCCTGGCGCAGGATCGCCTGCTCCCGGGCGAAGACGTTGCCCGTCACCTCGCCCTCGATGGTCACCACCCGCCCGAGGACGTCGGCCTTCACCTTGCCGTTCTTGCCCACCGTGACGTTGTTCTGTTTCAGATCCACCTTGCCTTCGACACGCCCTTCGATCACCAGGTCCTCCTCGCCCGAGAGGTCACCCTTGATGAAGATCGAAGGACCGATGGTGGCGCGGTCCGTCCGCCGTGGCGGCTCGTGGCTGCTGCTGGGGGTCGCCGGCGGTGCTGGTGCAGGCGCCGGTGCGACCGACCGCGGCGGGGGCGCGGGTGACGGTTCAGGATTGTGAGCGGGAGGATCGTCTCTTTTCCAAGCCATGAACTGCTCCTTCTACAACGAGGTGAGTGTAAGGGGAGGGTATGGGCGTAAATGAGAGAAGTCAAGGAGAAAATAGAAATGCGGCTATATTTCGCGAAAGCCGGGCCCGACGGGGGCCGGAGCCCCCGCCGGAGAGCGATCGATCATGCCGTCGCGGGAGAATCGGGGAGATCGGTCCGCGGCGACGAGGACGGTCAGCCGGCGAGGTGGGCGGTGAGAGTGATCTCGACGCCGCCCAGGGCCTGGGAGACGGGGCACCCCTCCTTGGCCTTGCGCGCGGCCTCCTGGAAGGCGGCGTCGTCGATGCCGGGCACCTCGGATTCGTTCTCCAGCTCAATGCGAGTGATCTTGAACCCCTCGCCGACCTTCTCCAGGTGCACCTTGGCGGTGGTGGCGACGCGCTTGGGCGAGAAGCCCGCGCGGCCGAGGCCGGCGGAGAGGGCCATGGAGAAGCAGCCGGCGTGCGCGGCGCCGATCAGCTCCTCGGGGTTGGTGCCCCCCGCCTCCTCGAAGCGCGAGCCGAACGAGTAGCGTCCCTCGAAGGCGCCGCTGCCCAGCTTCACCGTGCCATGTCCCTCTTTGAGACTCCCTTCCCAGACTGCGTTCGCTTTCCGTACGGGCATATATCCTCCTTGAGATCGGATCGAGTGGCTACGGCTTGGGCGACGGCCGGGCCGCGCGGAAGTCGAGCCGGGTATCGCGAGGGAGCTTGCGGAGCTGCGTGATCTCGACGGCCCGGTCCGCCTGCCAGTCCACGTGGAGCGTGACCTCGACCTTGTCATTGGCCGCGATCCCCGTGAGCGGGATGCCCTTGGCCACCGGGAACGGCATGGCCATGGGATCCATGCCGTCCCGCTTGCCGTCCCGTCCCATCCAGTCGTCGATGGCTTCGTGGTAGAGGTACAGGCCGCCGGCGGGATTGGCGGGATCGGGGGCCTGCACCACCAGGGCGCGCACCGTGTAGTCCCGCCCCCTGGCACCGCAGCCGGCCGCCAGGAGCAGGACGGCGCAGGCCAGGCCGAGGTTCTGTTTCAGCGCTCTCCGCATCGCTCCCTCTCTCGACGGCGGATGGTAGCACGCCCCTCGGAATGCTTCTTTGCCTTTCTCCCTCTTCTCCCGGTGAGGGGGGTGGGAGGGGGCGGGAGAAGAGGGCCGGGGTGATGAGGGCCTGAAGGGGTGATGAGGGCCTGATAAGGTAGGGGGCGCTGAAGGGAAGGAGGAGAGGATGAGCGAACGAGGGGATCTCCGGTTGGGCGGCTACACCGCGGCGGTGGACGCGCGGCTCGCGCAGTGGCAGGAGGCGGCCTTCGGCAGGCGTCTGTGGGAGAAGGATCACACGCTCTGGTCGCCGGAGCCCATCCCGGAGCTGACCAACCGGCTGGGCTGGCTCGACCTGCCGGATACCATGACGGCCGAGGTGCAGCGGCTGTCGCGCTTTGCCCGCGACGTGGCGCAGGAAGGTTTCCGCGACGCCGTGGTGCTGGGCATGGGCGGCTCGAGCCTCGCCCCCGAGGTCTACTCGCGGACCTTCGGCGCCGCCTTCGGGCATCCGGCGGTCACCGTCCTCGACAGCACCCATCCCGACGCCGTGCGCGCCCTCGCCCGGCGGCTCGACCCTGAAAAGAGCCTGTTCGTGGTTTCCAGCAAGTCGGGCACGACGACCGAGATGCACTCCTTCTTCTACTTTTTCTGGGAGCAGCTCGCGCGGGTGCCGGAGCGGGGGAAGCACTTCGTGGCGGTGACCGATCCAGGCACGCCGCTTCAGACCCTGGCCCGCGAGCGCGGTTTCCGCGAGGTGTTCAACGCGCCCGAGGACGTGGGCGGCCGCTACAGCGCCCTCACGCCGTTCGGCCTGGTGCCGGCCGCCCTCCTGGGCGTCGACACCGGCAAGCTCCTCGCCCGCGGCCGCGGCATGGCCGAGTCTTGCCACGGCACCGTGGCCGCGGCGGACAACCCCGGGCTGCGGCTGGGGGCGGCGCTGGGCGAGCTGGCCCGCGCCGGGCGCGACAAGGTGACCTTCGTGACCTCTCACTCCGTGGAGACGTTCCCCGAGTGGATCGAGCAGCTCATCGCCGAGAGCACGGGCAAGACCATCCTGGCCGGCGGCGAGCACCGGGGCATCGTGCCGGTCGCGGGCGAGCCCCTGGGGCCGCCGGAGGCCTACGGCGATGACCGCTTCTTCGCCGCCCTGCTGCTCCAGGGGGACGATACCGCCGCCATCGAGAAGCGCCTCGAAGCGCTGGAGAGCGCCGGCCATCCCGTGGGCCGCTTCAAGCTCTCCGACCGCTACGACCTCGGCGCCGAGATGTTCCGCTGGGAGGTGGCCACCGCCGCCGCCGGCGCCGTGCTGGAGGTCAATCCCTTCGACCAGCCCGACGTGCAGCTCGCCAAGACCCTGGCCAACGAGGCCATGAAGCAGGCCGCGGCCGGTACCCTCAAGACCGGCGGCGGCGCCGTCGATGCCGCCGATGCCAAGGCTCTCGGCGCCGCCGTGGCCGGCTGGCTGGGCGGCGCCAGGGCGGGGGACTACCTGGGTCTCCACGCCTACCTGCCACCCCGGCCGGAGACCACCGCGGCGCTCAACGGCCTCCAGGCTGGCCTCCACGCCAGGACCCGGCTCGCCGTGACTGTTGGCTACGGCCCCCGCTTCCTGCACTCGACCGGGCAGCTCCACAAGGGCGGAACGGACCGCTGCCGCTTCCTCCAGATCGTGGACCAGCCCACGGAGGATCTGGCCGTGCCCGAGACCTCCTACACCTTCGGCACCCTGATCGGCGCCCAGGCCGAGGGCGACCGCCAGGCGCTGGAGCAGCGGGGGCGCACCGTGCTGCGCGTCCAACTCGGGCACGACGACGCCAAGGGCCTCGCGGCGGTCCAGCAGGCCGTGGAGGGGGCGCGTTGACATGATCCTGGCCGGCGACGTGGGCGGCACCAAAAGCAATCTCGGTCTCTTCGAGGTGGTGGACGGCGAGCCGCAGCTCACGCGCTCCGCCCAGTACCACAGCCCGCAGTTCCCGGGGCTGGAAGCGGTGGTGGCGACCTTCCTGGCCGCTGGCCCACCGGTCGCGGGCGGCATCCGAGCCGCCTGCTTCGGCATCGCCGGCCCGGTGGTGGACAATCGGGTGAGCACCCCCAATCTCGCCTGGGTGGTGGACGGCGCGGCGCTGGCCAGGGAGGCCCACGTGCCGGTGGTGGCGCTGATCAACGACCTGGTGGCCACGGCGGAGGGGATCCCGGCCTTGGCGGAGGACGAAGTGAAGATCCTCCAGGAGGGCGTCAAGGCGGCAGGGAACCGTGCCCTGATCGCCGCCGGCACCGGCCTGGGCATGGCCCTCATCCCCCGCGTCGGCGACCGCTGGGTGCCGGTCGCCTCCGAAGGCGGGCACATGGACTTCGCCCCCCGCACCGACGACGAGATCGGCCTGCTGCGCCACCTGCGGGAGCGCTTCGGCCGGGTGAGCGTCGAGCGAGTGCTCTCGGGTCCCGGCCTGTTCAATATCTATCAATATCTGCGGGACGTCGTGAAGCTGCCGGAGAGCCCGCAGGTACGCGAGCGCCTGGCTGCCGGGGAGGATCCGTCGACGGTGATCGGCGAGTCGGGCCTGCCGGGGCCGGACGGCGGCTGCGACCTCTGCTCCCGGGCCCTGGAGGTGTTCGTCACCGTCTTCGGCGCCGTGGCCGGCAACCTGGCCCTGCTGGGCACGGCCACTGGCGGCGTTTGGCTGGGCGGCGGCATTGCCCCCAAGATCCTGCCCCGCCTCGCCGGCGGCCGTTTCCTCGCGACCTTCCGGGACAAGGGCCGCTTCAAGCCCTTCCTGGAGGAGGTGCCGGTGCGCGTCATCCTCAACGACCGGGCGGCTCTCCTCGGGGCGGCCCGGCACGCGGCGTCGCTGCTGGCGGCGTAAACCCGCGCCAGCCGTCTCCTGAGTCTTTCAGGCATAATTTTTGAATTTGAGTAAGGCCCGAGGGTGAGCGTGGTGAATTCTCGCCACGAACTGAACGGAGGTATTTATGCACCCACGGGATCGACATCTGACCGTTCGCTTTTTCACTTCGGCGTCTTTGCTCACTGCACTCCTGCTCGGAACCACACCCTCCGCTCATGCGGTCGGGAACACCTTCTTCGATGGCTTGGACTCGTTCGACACCAGCCGCTGGCAGAAGGCGGACGGCTGGACCAACGGCGGCGCTTTCAACTGTGGCTGGCGCGCGGATCACATCAGCTTCTGGGGCGGGTTCATGACGCTGAAGCTCGATAACAGCACCTGTCCTGGCGGCTGCTCCGGCAAGCCCTACGCGTCGGGCGAATACCGCACCCTCGACGTCTACGGCTACGGCAAGTTCGAGACCCGGATGAAAGCCGCCGCGGGATCCGGGATCGTCTCCTCCTTCTTCATCTACAACGGCAGCCCTTGGCACGAGATCGACATCGAGATCCTTGGCAAGAATCCCCGGCAGATGCAGACCAACTATTTCACCAACGGCGTCGGAGGACACGAGTCGCTCATCAACCTGGGGTTCGATGCCTCGGCGGGATATCACAACTACGCCATCGTCTGGGGCTCCGGCTCCATTCAGTGGTACGTGGACAACGTCCTCGTTCATACGGAAACCGGTAGTCGCGGGCCATTGCCCTCCGTGCCCGGGAAGATCATGGCCAACCTGTGGCCGGGCATCGGCGTCGACGGTTGGCTCGGCCCCTTCAGCTATTCCGGCCCGCTGCAGGCCAGCTATGACTGGATTCAATACTTCAAACAGTGAACGGCAGAGACGTCCGGCGTCCCCGGTGGCCCGCGGCGGTCATCGTGGGGCGGGCCGAGGCTGCCGCAATCTCCTCCTGCGCTATGATCCCCTCTCATGCTTGGGAGGACTGAATGGCCGAAAAGCCGGAAGAGTGGGAAATCGTCAAAGTGGTAGGCACTCCGGAGGAGGCCACTATCGTCGTGGGGTTCCTCAACAGCAGCGGCATCGAGGCCGAGCCCGAGTCCCTGCACGTCAGCGAGCTGCCGACGGAACTTGGAGACCTGTCGGAGATCCGCATCCGCGTGCCGCCTGAGCAGGCGCGGGAGGCCCGCGCCCTGCTGGACTCGCGCGAGGACATCGCCACGGGCGAGGAGGGAGAGGATTCCGGCGAGCCGCTGGAGGAGGCGCCGGGAGAGGGCCAGGGCGAGCCGTGAACGGGCTGGAGGGCGGCAGCAGCGTCGGCCGCTATCGCATCGTCAGGTTCCTGGGCGCCGGGGCCATGGGGGAGGTCTACCTCGCCGAGGACCCCCAGATCGACCGCCAGCTCGCCATCAAGACCGTCCGCCTCATCGGCCGGCCGCAGGAGATCGACGACCGCAAGAAGCGCCTGCTGCGCGAGGCCCGCGCCGCCGGCCGCCTCCTCCATCCCAACATCGTCACCCTGTTCGACGCCGGCGAGGCCGAGGGGCTCCTCTATCTCGCCTTCGAGTACGTCGAGGGCACGGACCTCGCCGCCCGCCTCGATTCCGGCGCCCGGCTCAAGCTGCGCGAGGTGCTGCGCGTCGCCCGCCAGGCCGCCGACGCCCTCGACTTCGCCCACAGCCAGGGGATCGTCCATCGCGACATCAAGCCCAGCAACATCCTCCTCGACCGCGCCGGCCGGGTGAAGGTGGCCGACTTCGGCATCGCCAAGATGGCCGGCCAGAGCACCGAGCTGACCATGGCCGGCTCGGTGATGGGCAGCCCCCAGTACCTGTCGCCCGAGCAGATCAAGGGCGAGGACCTCGACGGCCGCAGCGACATCTTCTCCCTCGGCGTCGTGATCTACGAGATCCTCTCGGGCAAGCGGCCGTTCGAGGGCGACACCATCACCACCCTCGTCTACCAGATCCTCCACAAGGAGCCGCCGCCCATCTCCGAGCTGCGCGCCGTGCCGCCCCGCCTGGAGGCGCTGATGCGCCGCATGCTCGCCAAGGACCGCGACGACCGCCTGGCCGCGGCCGGAGAAGCCGCCCGCGAGCTCGCCGTCATCGAGATGGAGCTGTCGGACGAGACCCTGTCCGCCCCCGCCGGTCCCGCCCTGCTCGAGGAGACCTTCGTCCTCCCCCGCAAGGCCTCGACCGGCGCTGCGGTCGCCGTGCCGCCACCGGGGCTCGCCGGCGTGCCGCCCACGCGCAGCACGGTGCCGGCCTCGCCGGCCACCACCCCCAGCGTGCCGCCGCCGTCCGCCGCGCCACCTCCGATCCCGGCGCCCGCCGTCGCCCCGCCGCCGGTCCGTGCCGCGGGGAGCTCCAAGGGGCCGCTGGTCTTCGTCGCCGTCTTCGCCCTGCTGATGCTGGCCGCGATGGCGGGCGGCGCCTGGTATGCCTACGGACACTGGGTGAAGCCCCGGCTGTCGCAGATGGCCGGGTCGAGCCCGGCCCCGGAGGTCTCCCCCGCCGCTGCGCCGCAATCGCCGCAGCCGAGAACGGCGTCGAACCCGCCGGCCTCGCCTTCGCCATCTCCTTCGCCGACGTTGATGCCGACGCCGGCGCCGGTGCAGACCGCACCGCCGCCGGTCTCCGGACCGAAACCGGGCCCGCGCCTCGCGCCCGCGCTGTCCACGCCGCCAGTCGTCGAGGCGAAGCCCGCCGTGCGTGCCACGCCGCCGCCGGTGCCCGCCCCGGACCGCCAGCGGCCGCACGACCGCGTCCCCATGCCGCCGCCGGCCGCCCCCTCTCCGTCATCGCCCGCAGCCCCGGCTCCGGCCGCTCCCGAGGAGGCCGAGCCGGAGCCCGCGGCGCCGTCCACCGCGTCCCAGGCCGCGGACCGCACCGTCCGCAGCGGGCTCGACGTGGCGTTTCGCATCTCGCCGCCGGACGCCTTCGTCCTGGTGGACGGCCGGGTGATCGGCACGGCCGAGGAGTGGAGCGGCCAGAAGGGCGCCCGGACCTACACCTTCCCCGGCCCCGGGACCTATCTCGTCAAGCTCAAGAAGGATGGCATGCACGAGCTCAAGATCGCCGTCGAGGCCAGTGCCTCCGCCGGTACGACCCCCATCCTCGCCCAGCTCCGCCAGCGCGCCGCCGAGCAGGTCGACGCCACCGACCTGCGGGTGGTGCGGGTGCGCGAGGCCGTGGCCTTCCGCGTCCGGCCGCCCCTGGCCGAGGTGCTGGTGGACGGCCAGCCGGTGGGCGCGGCCCGGCGTTTCGGCGGCGGTGTCTTCCATCCCAAGGAGTGGCTGGAGCTTCCTCAAGGCCGGCACCGGGTGTCCATCGTGGCCCCGGGCCACCGCCGGCTGGACATCCTCGTCGAGGTCATACCCACGGCCGAAAAGGACCGCGAACGTATCGACGTGGTCCTCAGTCAGGGAGGAGACGGTGACTAAGCGATCCCCGGGCCGCCGGCGGCCCCATCCTCATCATCATGCCGTCCTGGAGGCGCCGCCGAGCCTCAAGTCGCTCCCCGGCCGCATCCGGCTGGAGCGCCTGGACAACGGTCTCACCGTCTGCCTGCTCACCAACCGCCAGGCGCCGGTGGTGACCTCGGCCCTCTTCTACCGCGCCGGCACCCGCGACGAGCCCGCCGGCCACGGCGGCGTCGCCCACTTCCTCGAGCACATGATGTTCAAGGGCTCGGCGCGCTACGGACCGGGCGAGATCGACCGCATCACCCAGGCCCTGGGCGGCGTCAACAACGCTTTCACCAGCCACGACGGCACGGTCTACTACTTCAACTTCGCCGCCGACCGCTGGACCGAGGCGCTGGCCATCGAGACCGACCGCATCGCGAGCCTCACCCTCGACCCCGAGCACGTGGCGAGCGAGCGGCAGGTGATCCTGGAAGAGATCGCCATGTACGACAGCGAGCCCTGGGACTCCCTGGAGATGGCCGTCCATGAGCGCCTGTTCGACGGCCACCCCTACGGCCGGCCGGTGCTCGGCACCCGCGACGAGCTGCTGGCCACCGACGGCGCCGTGTTGCGCGACTTCCACCGTCGCTTCTACCGGCCGGACAACGCCGTGCTGGTGGTGGCGGGGGATCTCGGCGACGAGGGCGACGAGGCCTTGGCCGCCGTCGAGCGCACCCTCGGCCGCCTCCCCGCGGGCGCCGCGCCGCGCCGCGGCCCGACGCCGCCGGCCGTCCTGCCCACCTCCCTGGAGCGCCTGGAGCGCCGCAAGGGCGAGGTGGCCCGGCTGCTCATCGCCCTGCCCGCGCCCGCCGGCTCCCACCCGGACCATCCGGCCCTGCGTCTGGCCTCGACCCTGCTGGGCGACGGGCGGACGAGCCGCCTCCAGCACACCCTGGTCGAAGAGGAGCAGCTCTGCGTGTGGGCCGCCGCGGACCTCTCCGAGGGTCTGGACGCCAGCCTGCTGACCCTGGCGGCCGAGGTGGTGCCCGGCGTCGAGCCCAACCGGGTGGAGGCCCGCGTCCTGGAATTGATCGCCGGCGTCTTCGACCGTCCCCCCGGCGAAGAGGAGCTGGAGCGCTGCAAGCAGATGGCCGCCGCCGATTGGGTGTTCGGCCACGAGAAGGTCCACCAGCAGGCCGTCTCCGCCGGTCTGGCCCTGGCCGTCTTCGACCTCGAGCACCTCGACCGCCACCTGGACCAGCTCCTCGCCACCGGCACCGACCTTCTCCTCGAGGTCGCCGGCCGCTACCTGCGCCCCGAGCGGGGAGGGGTGGTGGGATGGTCGCTGCCGAAATTGTGAAGACCCTCGAAGACCTGATCACCGACGAGCAGATCGCCCGCTGGCGCCGGGACACCCCGGGCTGCGCCCAGCGCATGCACCTCAACAACGCCGGCGCCTCGCTGCCGCCGCGGGCGGTAACCGAGGCGGCCGTCGGCCATCTGCAGCGCGAGGCCGAGATCGGCGGCTACGAGGCGGCGGACGAGGCGGCGCCGCGCGTGGCTGCGGTCTATGAGCATCTCGCCCGCCTCCTCGCCTGCGCCCCCCGCAACGTCGCCGTGGTGGAGAACGCCACCGTGGCCGTCTCCCAGGCCCTCTCCGCCTTCGACTTCGCGCCCGGCGACGCGCTGGTGACCACCCGCAGCGACTACACCTCGAACCAGTTGATGTACCTTGCCCTCGCCCGGCGGCGGGGCGTCGAGGTGCTGCGGGCGGAAGAGCTGCCGGCAGGGGGGGTGGACCCCGGCTCCGTGCGGCAGCTCGTCCGCCATCCCCGCTGCCGGCTGGTGTCCCTCACCTGGATTCCCACCAACTCCGGCCTCGTCCAGCGGGCGGAAGAGGTGGGGGAGATCTGTGAAGAGGCGGGGGTCCCCTACGTCGTGGACGCCTGCCAGGCCGTGGGCCAGATGCCGGTGAACCCGGCCCGCCTGCGCTGCGACTACCTTGCGGTCACGGCGCGGAAATTCCTCCGCGGCCCGCGGGGGATCGGTTTTCTCTACGTCTCGGACCGGGCCGTGGAGCGCGGCGATCATCCCCTCGGCATCGACATGGGAGGAGCCCTGCTCTCCGGACCCGACTGTTTCGAGCTGGTGGACGGCGCCCGGCGCTTCGAGAACTGGGAGTTCGCCTACGCTCTGGTGCTGGCTCTGGGCGAGGCGGCCCGCTACGCGGTCGAGGCCGGTGTCGAGCGCTGCGGCCGGCGGGCCGCGGAGCTGGCGGCCCACGCCCGGGAGCGGCTGGCGGCCGTGCCCGGAGCACGGGTGGCGGACCGCGGCGAGCGGCTGTGCGCCATCGTCACCGCCGAGATCGCCGGCTGGCCAGCCGCCCACGTCGTCCAGCGCCTGCGCGGCATCGGCATCAACACCAGCGCGACCACCGTGGGTTACGGCCCGCTCAATGCCCCAGGCACGGGAGCGCCCACTGCGGTCCGCCTGTCGCCTCACTACTACAATACGCGCGACGAGGTGGAGACCGCCGTGGCGGCGATCGCCGAGCTCGCCAGAGAGAGGTGACGGTGGAACGAGATCGCGAAGGCCAGGGTGTGAGGGTCCGGGTGCGGCGGGTGGAGGGCGCGCCGGTGGTGGCCGTCCGGCTCTGGCTGCAGGCCGGCGCGCGGGAGGAGACCCTTCCGGGACAGGCCCTGGTCACCGGCCGCATGCTCACCGAGGGGACCCGCAGCCGCGACTGGCGGCGCATCGCCGAAGAGGCCGAAAGCAAGGGGATGTCCCTCGAGAGCACCGGCCATTTCGAGTCCATCGGCGTCTCCGTCGACGCCCTGGCCAAGGACTGGGAGCTGGCCCTGGAGTGGGCGGCCGAGATCCTCCTCGATCCCGTCTTCCCCGTCGACCGCTGCGCCTGGACGGCCCGCCAGGCCGCGGCCGAGCTGGAGAGCCTGGCGGACCAGCCGGACGTCAAGACCGCCTGGGGCTTCCTGGAGCAGCTCTACACGCCCCATCCCCGGAGCCGCCCCACGCACGGCAGCGAGGAGAGCCTCCTCGGCCTCACCCCCGCCGACTGCGCCGTCTTCCATCGCCGGGCGCAGGCGCATGGCATCCTGGCCGCCGTGACCGGCGTGGTGGACGAGGACGCCGTGCGCGAGCGCCTCACCCGGCTCCTCGGGGGTCCGCCGGCGGACGTCCAGCGCTACCCCGCGCCGCCGGCTCCCGTGGGCCTCGGCCCCCGGCACTCCATTGCCCTCGAAGCCAGCGATCAGGCCCACCTCTACATCGGCCACCTCACCGTACCCCGCCGGCATCCGGATTACGCCGCCCTGGAATTGCTGGCCGTCGTCCTCGGCTCGGGCGCGGGGCTGACCGGCCGCATCCCGGCCCGCATCCGCGAGCGCGAAGGGCTGGCCTACACCGCCTACGCCCAGACCGTGGCCGGCTCCGGCCTCGACGCCGGACGCCTGCTGACGTACGTCGGCACCTCGCCGGCGACCGTCGAGCAGGCCGAGCGGGGCGTGGTCGAGGAGATCACCCGCCTGGTGGCGGACGGCATCGAGGACGCCGAGCTGGAAGAGGCCCGCGCCTACCTCCTCGGCCGCGAGCCCTTCCGCCGCGAGACCGCCCGCCAGTGGGCCGACCTGCTCATCGAAGCCGAAGAGTACGATCTCCCCATCGATGACTTCGAGCACCGCAAAGCCGAGCTTGAAGCCCTCGACCGCCCGGCCGTCGAAGCCGCCGCCCGCCGCCACGTCCATCCGGAGGCGCTGCGGGTGACGGTGGGGACGCCGGAGTGATCGAATCTTCGTAGCGCCCTCGCGAGTTTGCTCCTGAAAGGAGAAGAGCTTGAAAAGCGAGTCGATACTCTGGCGGGGGATTTACCGAGCCGGTCACGAACATGCACGACTGTTGTCAAACGACTCGCGCTGGCGGCTGGAGGGAGTCTCCATCTTTACATTCGACGATCACCCGTGTCGGCTGGACTACGTCATCGACTGCGATCCGCGTTGGTCCACCATCGGTGCCGAGGTCTCCGGATGGGTCGGCGAAGAACGTGTTGACATCGAAGTTTCCGTCGACGGTGGACGGTGGACGATCAGTGGTAGAGAATCTCTGGGAGTAAATGGTTGTACCGACATCGATCTGAGCTTCAGCCCGGCAACCAATCTCCTGCCGATCCGGCGTCTGGAACTGGAGGTCGGGACCGAAGCCCCCGTGCGGGCCGCCTGGCTGCGGTTCCCCAGCTTTCGGCTCGAACCGCTCGATCAGGTGTACCGGCGACTAGACGCCGGCACGTATCGCTATTCGAGCGGCGGCGGAAAGTTCGTAGCGGATCTGAAAGTCAATGCTGCGGGTTTCGTCACTCTGTACCCGGATTTCTGGGTGGCGGAACCGCTCGCGACTTGTTAAACGACGCCGGTCTGTCGCCCTCTCCCTATGGGAGGGGTAGGGGTGAGGTCCGCCCCGAAGAGGCGGCGGTCGTGGGTCATCTGACAAAGTAGACGACCGTCTATCCTCCCCGCGAGATCTGCTGTATACTACTGCGCGCCGTGCCACGTTTGGCTGGAAATTCTTAAATGAAGATTGAAGGTCTTAAAGCGAGGACATCCTCAGGAGTTGAACCCACCATGCTCAGAATTCGCCATTTCGCCGCTTCCGTTGCGTACCAGAACTCGTTCGGCCAGACCCAGGAAGACGAGTTCCCCATCCACGCCCCCGACTACGCGACCGCCAGCCGTATCGCGTTCAGCTACGTGCTTCAAGTTCTCAAGTTCAAGGATTTCGAGCTGCGAATCGTGGGCAGCTAGCGAGCGGCGACCGTCTCGCGGATCGCGGTCTGTAGAGACCGCAGGTCGATCGGCTTCGTGAGGTGGCGCTCAAAGCCCGCCTCCAGGCTCATGCGGACGTCTTCCTCCATGCCGTAGCCGCTGAGCGCGATCCCCTTGGGACGCGGGCTGCCGGACAGCGCGCGCATCAGATCGCAGCCGCTGCCGTCGGGCAGACCCAGGTCGCTGATGACGAGGTCGATTCTGTCGTCTTCTCGGTCGCGGGTTGCGGCGAGGGCGGCCAGGCCCGTTCGGACGCTGCCGGCTACCGTGACGCGATGCCCCAGATTGCGCAGCAGCTCCGCCATCGCCGCCGCGGTGTCGAGATGGTCCTCGACGAGGAGGATGTGGAGGGGGAGATCCGGGTACGGCGCGGCGGTGGCGCTCGCCGGCTCCTGCCCAGGGGCTGTGCCGGCCGCCGGCTCCGCCTCGGCGGCCGGCAGATGAAGAGTGAAGGTCGCGCCCTGGTTCCGGCCGTCGCTCGACGCGGTGAGCGCCCCCCCGTGCATCTCGACGATCGCCTTGCTGATGGCGAGCCCCAGCCCCAGGCCGCCAAACTGGCGCGCCATCCTCGGCCGCTCCTGCTCGAAGCCCTCGAAAATCCGGGTCAACGCATCCGTTTCGATGCCGATGCCGGTATCGGAGATCTCGACCACGAGCCGGCGTCCGGGCCGCGATCCTTTCGCCGGCCCCGTCAGGGGCTCGGCCCAGGAACGAACGTGGATCGTGCCGCCGGGCGGGGTGAACTTCACGGCGTTGGTCAGCAGGTTCCAGAAGACCTGCGTCACGCGCGACGCGTCGGCCCAGACGCGATGGCTCTCCGCGCCCAGCTCTTTGACCAGGCACAGCCGCCCCGCGGCGAGCGCCTCCGAGCAGCAGATCTGAATCGAGTGCTCGATGACCTGACGCAGGTCCGCGATCTCGCGCCGCAGCTCGAGCTTGCCGCGGGCGATCCGCGTCAGGTCCAGCAGGTCGTCGATCAGCCGGGCCTCCAGATCGACGTTGCGATGGATCATCGCGACCGCGCTGCGCACGTCGTCCGGCAGGCGCTCATCGCCCTCCAGTCGCGAGATCACCGCCAGGACCGGCGTCAGAGGGGTTCTCAGCTCGTGGCTGAGGTTGGCCAGGAACCGGTCCTTGGCGCGGCTGGCCGCTTCCGCGGCTTCCCGGGCCGCTTCCGCCTCCTGGCGCGCAGCCTGTTCCCGGGCCAGCAGGTGGTCCTTCAGCCGGTCCGCCTCGCGCAGCGCCGCCTGGTTGACCGTGATCTGCAAGAGCAGCCGGTCGAGCTCGTGGGGAAAATCCGGCTGCCGCGAGGCCGCGGCCACGACCCCGGCTTTCCCCTGGTACCCGAGGGGGATGACGGCGAGGCGCAAGGTGGCGTCGCCCTCCGACGCGGGAATCGTCACGGGAGGGTCGAAGCCGCCGCGGTCGAGCCAGGGCGCGAGGCTGTGGCCGACCGCCGCGGCCGCCAGGGGGGGACCCTTCGCGCCGCGGGCCGCCTCGGTGAGCGCGCCGTCTTCCGGGCCGTACAGGCGGACGTAGACGAGGTCCAGCCGCAAGGTGCTCAGGAGGAGATCCGCCAAGCCTTCCGCGATATCGGCGGCGGACCGGCCGGTCCAGAAGGCGGGAATGGCCGACAGGGCCACCAGATCGCGAATGCAGCGGCGGAGTTGGGCCTCGTCGAAAGGCGGGCTCACACCGGCCTTCCCCCATTCCGGCTGCGCAGCTCGCGGAGAAACTCCTCAGGCGGAACGAAGAAGGGGTTCTCCTGGAGAATGCCGCCGATGATCACCATCGGGTGAGTGCGCAGGATGTCCATGGCAATGCCGGCGCCAAACTTGGCGCAGTCATACGTTCATATCACCGGGTCCGGGTAGCGCGGGAGGATGAAGTTCAGCCGCGTCTCGTACTCGACCAGGTCGTCGACCCCGGGGCGGTCCTCCAGGGCCCACTCCATGTTGGCCATCAGGCGAATCAGGGGGAAGCCCTGCTGCGGGCCGCTGCGCAGCACCTCTTCGATCAGGGCGAGCATCGCGTCCTGGTCGAAGTGGCCGCCCCGCAGGTACGCCTCCTGCCAGGCGCGGATCTCGAGCTGCCCGCTGGCCTCGGCGCCGTCGGCGTCGACGCCGGCCTCTCGCAGCCGCCGCAGGTGCTCGGCGCGGAGCTTCGGGTCGATGATGTGGAACGCCTTTTCGCCCTGTTCGATCCCCTCCTTGATGAACGGGAGGAGGATTCGGTACAGCTCGTCCGGACTGTGAAAAAAAGCGCAGACATGGCGCGAGGTCTTGAGCTCCGCTCCGGCCAGCCGCACCGCATGTCCTGTTGGTTCCATTGGCTCTCCTCCTGGCTGGAGACTCCATCGTCTGCCATCGAACCATTTTAGCCTTATTCTCGTTCTGCCTGCCTGGAGAGGCACTTGCATGGACTTGGAGCGGCCCTTTTTGGAGGGCTGCCTTTCAGGAAGGAGCGTCTCCCCCCCATGTCCAACTTCAAATTCCGTGGCTGCTGCTGCGGCATCCCGTTCGGCTGCGGTGTGCTGGTCCTCGCGCTGGTCGCAATGCTCCTCTGGAAGCTCGCCGTGCCCGGGAGCTTCTGGCCGTCCGGCGCCGGCCACGGGCTCGCCCTCCTGGTCATTCCCGGCGTCGTTCTCGCGCTGGGAGCCGCCGGCGCAAGGCGGAGGTAGGGCCGACGTCCAGGCGGCTCCAGCCTTCGTGACCCAGGAGGCGCAGCGTCGCCATGTTCTTTTCGTAAATCTGGGCCGCATCCGGAAACGCCGCCACCGCGCGCTCCACGCTCGCCTCCCGCAACAGATGGAGCATGGGGTAGGGTGAGCGATTGGTGTAGTTCTCGACGTCGTCCGTCGCGGTGCCTGCGAACTGGTATTGCGGATGGAAGCTGGCGATCTGCAGCACCCCTTCCAGCCCGAGGTCCGCGACGGCGGCGTCGGCAACGCCGAGGAAGTCGTTATAATCCAGGAAATCCGTGAGAGCTTGCGGGTGGATCAGCAGCGTGGTGTCGATCGCCGCGGGATCCGCCGCCACCAGGGCCTGGAGCTCGACGGCGAGCTCGGTCAGCAACGCTTCAGGGCTCTCTGCTTCGCTCACGACGTACCGGATCTGATCCTTGATGTACACGGCTTTTGCGAAAGGACAGAGATTGAGGCCGATGACCGCCTTTTCCAGCCACTGCCGCGTAATTGCGATGATCTCTTCGGCCGTGTCCATACCAGCGGGTATTGTAGCGGGCAGGCTGTCCATTTTCGGTGACGTTTGAAGCCGGCTCCCCGGCAAGACCACCGCCTGCGCCGAAGACCTGAGGTAGATCGCCCTGGCCCTCTTCTTGCAACTACCCCATTCTGAAGGTCAAACCCAAGCAACCAAAGAGGCCAAAGCCATGAAAACTCGCAACTTCGTCTTCGTAGCCATCGTGGCAGCCGCGGCTTGGGGCTCCTCGGGCTACGCTCAATCGTATCCAAGTCCAGCGTATCCGCCGCCTCCCCCTCCTTCCAACTACCAGCAGCCGCCTCCTCCCGACGACCAGGGATATGGCGATCAGTCTCCCTACTATGACCCGCGGCCGGACGGCAACTACGAAGACCCGGGGGCCTATCAGGATCAGGGCTACGACTCCGGCAGCTACGACCAGGGGCCGGTCGACGAGAGCCTCTTCTACAG
This sequence comes from Thermoanaerobaculum sp., assembly GCA_021154885.1. GTDB lineage: Bacteria > Acidobacteriota > Thermoanaerobaculia > Multivoradales > UBA5704 > DATARR01. The sequence goes on along the minus strand of JAJKHS010000142.1, from coordinate 13,853 downwards.
CGAGCTCTCGCCCTATGGCCGCTGGATCCAGCGCGGCAGCTACGGCTGGGTCTGGGAGCCCACCCGGGTCGAGGTCGGCTGGCGGCCGTACACCCGTGGCCACTGGGTCGACACCGACTACGGCTGGACCTGGCTCTCGGACGAGCCTTGGGGCTGGGCGACCTACCACTATGGCCGCTGGCTGCTCGACCGCGACTACGGCTGGCTGTGGGTGCCAGGCACTGAGTGGGGTCCGGCCTGGGTCTCCTTCCAGCAGGGCAACGGCTACGTCGGCTGGGCGCCTCTGCCTCCCTCCGTCGGTTTCCGAGCGGGCATCGGCATCCAGATCGGCGGCTTGAGCCTGAGCGCCTCGATCGATCCCTACGCCTACTCCTTCGTGCCGGAGCGCAGTTTCCTCGAGTCGCGGCTCGACCGCGTCATCCTGCCGCCGGCCCGCAACGTGAACTTCGTCCGCAGCACGCGGAACATCACCAACATCCGGGTCATCAACAACCGCATCGTCAACCAGAGCATCCCGGAGCAGCACATCGAGCAGGTGACCGGTCAGCGGGTGCAGCGCTACCAGCTCACACCGACCCGGGACCGGGTCCGGGGCCGGGTGGCGCAGGTCCAGGGCAACCAGGTTTCCATCTTCCGGCCGGCCGACACCCTGGCCCGGCCCCAGGCGAACAGGACCCCGCCGGTGGTCATCCAGCAGCGGCGCCAGCAGCAATTCCGGCAACGGGGAGGGCAGCCGCCTCAGATCCAGGGCCAAGCCCAGGGTCAGGGTCGAACGCAGCCGCAGGACCAGCCAGGGCAGCCGCAGCCCCGTCAGCGGCGGCCGCAGGAACCCCAGGCAGTGCAGCCGCAGCCCGATCAGCAGCCGCAGCCAGGGCAGCCGCAACGTCAGCCGCGGCAGCAGCAGCCCTCCCAGGCCGAGCTGGACCGTAAGCATCAGGCCGAGCAGCAGCAACTCCAAGCTCGCCAGGACGCGGAGCGCAACCGCCTCCAGCAGTTGCACCAGCGCGAGCAGCAAAACCAGCAGGCGCAGGAAAGCGCGGCCCAGCACCAGGCCGAGCAGCGTGCCCTCCAGCAGCAGCAGCAACGCGAGCAGCAGCTTCTGCAGGCCCGTCACCAGCGCGAGCAGCAGGCCGCTCAAGCCCGCCCCCAGCGCCAGGATCAGCAGAACCGGCAGGATCAGCAGAACCAGCAGAGGCAGCAGAACCAGCAACAGAGGGAGCAGCAGAAGCAAGAGCGGCGGCAGCAGCAACGCGACAAGAAGCCCCAGTCCACGCCTCCGCCCCCGGTCTAGCGGCGGCCGGCTGAAAAACGGATCTCTGGCTTTGGTCCAAGGGCGGCCCTCTGGGGCTGCCCTTTTTACGCGCTGCTACATTTCAAATCTGGCACACCTGTTTTGCCGCCCGACGTGTTTTGGCACCCCATTCTGGGTGCTCCCCTCGGGGCCGCCAGCGGCGCGGATATTGGGACGTTTTAAAACCCAAAATTTATCGCCAGCTCTGCGAGCGCCTCGCCTACAATTGGCCGAGCCGATCGGGGCTGTTCGGATCGACCACGACCAGGAGATACATCATGTCTAACACCACCGTGGGAAGGACGCTCTATACATTCATTCCCTGGCGGAGCCGTATGGCCTCGCTATCCACTTTCATGATTCCGGCTTAGGCCGGACCGCTGACGCCATTGCCAGCGCCATAAACACCAATGAGATCGTCTACGACTTCCTTTGACGACAGAAGGCTGGCATTCCAGCATTGCCAAGCCGCCGTCTGTGCTCCCACGCCATAATCCGCCATCAGCGATTCGAAGACTTCAGGCTCCGCCGCGGCATCCAGCACGCCGCCACTCCGTTCACGAATCGCCGCCTGAGGTAGGAGCATCTCGGCGGCAAAGGCTCCGGAGCGCCGCCGCCGTGGCCCGATGGCCAGGTTCGACGAACCAGCGCCAACCGCTGGGCTTCCGGCACCCCCATCCAGCAGCAAATGGCCAACTCCCCGAAAAATCTCCATGTTCCGTGCCCAAGGCTTTTGTATTTGTGGAGATCGAAACAATCTCACTTTTCCGAAGCCGTCGAGATGTCCGCCCGCGACCGCATGATTGTGCGTCGATCGCAGGTCAGGCAGCTCGTCGACCTCGATGTCGAATCGATCTCTCAGGAATGACTCGGGATCTCTCAAGGGCACACCACCAAGACCAAGATCACGACGTAGCAATCCCGCAGCCTGATAGCCTTCGGCTTCAGGACGTGCCCCAGCGGCAGCTTCGATTGCGCGCAATCTCATGCGGCGAAATCTTCCGTTCCTCTGCTCACGGGTTGCCTGATCGCATTCGACGACCATTTCGACCACACCCTGCTCTAAAGCCAGGTCGCGGATCGCTTGCACCGAAACGCTGTCCTTCTGTGTCGCCCCCACCGGCAGGCTCAGTTTTCTCAGGAGATCCGACTCAGAAGACACTCCAAAGAGCGACTCGACTTTTACCGCAGGCAGATCGAGCTCCAAGGCCAATAGGTCGAGCAGCCCGATCTCAAGCTCCCTCGCCAAGGCACCGCTTTCGCGGCTCCATGGGAATGATTCACTGAGGCCGGCCTCTCGCAGGCTTTGACCAACATAATCAACAAACTCCGCTAGGGCATCTTCGGCGGCTTGCCAAGGGACTGCTACAATTCCGGTCTGCACCAGAAAGCTTGGCGCTTCGGCACTAGCAAAACTGGCTGGAGCGGCGCTGATCCATAAATTGTCATCGGATCTCACAAGGGCAAGATTGGGAAGCCATGAGCCATCCGCGCCGGCGAGGATAAAATGACGCTCGCTCCACTCGAATCGCCGATCGTCCCAAGAATCCTCGTCGAAGGAAACCGCTGGCGCCGCAGACTTCCAGCTTTGCAGCGCCGCCATCAGATCGACATCGGTAGGGAAAGCTCGCGAAGACTCTTCATACGTAATGTACCGGGCGCATCGCAGGAGCCAATCCGCAATGGGAGCAAGGGGTACGTAGACCCCTTCATGGACGCTGCGGGTGGCCGGGAACCAGTTGCGGCAGAAGTTCTGTTCCGCGGCCCAGATGGAGAGTTGGGCCCAAGGCCCCTGATCGCTCGGAGTCCGGCGCTCCCAACTCGGAGAGACCGGCTCGATATCGAAGGCAAGTCTGCGGGTATCTCCAAGGCGCATCAGTTAAGCTCCTTGACGAATTGTCTGTACTCCGCTTTGGTGATCAACCCGCTGTCCCGCATCCGGCGCAGAACAGAAGGTGGGATACGCTTCGTGGGATGCCCATGCACCACGACCGTACCGTCCGGTGCCTGCCGCGTCAGCTTGCACTCGTAGAATTCCGGTCCCGCCGGGGTACGGCGAATCGCATAGCGCCGTGGCGCTTCAGGCCTGCCATCCTCGGATACGCTCTGTCGAAGCAGCTCCTCTCGTTCCCGAAGGGTCATGTCCGGAGGACACTTCTCCTTCGAAGGAATCCATCTCGGAGGACCCGCCTCCGACGTATGGACCTTATGGGCCGGCGACGGCTCGTACTGGAATCGACGACCGGAATTCATTGCTTCCCACCCCGAACGCACCGCTGACCCCTCGGTAGAGGGAGGGCATTCTCGGCGAACCGATGCAAGTCCGTCATGGGAAAAACTGTAGCACACCGGTCATCCCAGTACGACCCGCACCCGGTGCAATCCCTCCTGGATCAGCCCGACCTCGGCCCCGCCGCTTGCCGGGATGGCCAGCGCGACGCCGTCGAGATCGGCCGCGGTGACTCCCCGCATGACGCCGCGCGGATTTTCGACAGTGATCGAATATTCCGCGGCGTGATAGCGGAAAGTGATCTCGTACGCCGGCCAGGCACGGGGAATCACGGGGTCGATCGCGAGCGTCGCGCCGCGCAGGCGGAAGCCCAGGATCGACTCGACGCCGGCCCGGTACATCCAGCCGGCGGAGCCGGTGTACCAGGTCCAGCCGCCGCGGCCGGCGTGGGTGGACTCGGCGTAGACGTCGCCGGCCATGACGTAGGGCTCGACCTTGTAACATCGAATGCCGGTCCGCGTCGCGGCGTGATGGATCGGGTTCACTATCGAGAACAGCTCGGCGGCCTTGTCGCCGTCTCCCAGCGCGGCGAAGGCCAGGATGCACCAGACCGCCGCATGGGTGTACTGGCCGCCGTTCTCACGCACGCCCGGCAGATAACCCTTGATATAGCCGGGATCGAGCGGCGTGCGATCAAAAGGTGGTGTGAAGAGAAGCACGAGGCCGGCGTCTGGAGGGTCCCGGCGCACCAGTTGCCGGTCGACCTCCGCCATGGCCCGCGTGGCGTGACCGGGATCGGCGGCTCCCGAGAGCACCGCCCAGGATTGGGCGATCGAATCGATGCGGCACTCCTCGCTCTGGGCCGATCCCACCGGCGTGCCGTCGTCGAAGAAGGCGCGGCGGTACCAGTCGCCGTCCCAGCCCTCCCGTTCGAGGGCGGTCTGCAAAGCGGCGGCGTGCTCGCGCCAGGCCGCAGCCCTTGCGCTCTCTCCGCGTGCTTCCGCGATCCTGGCGAATTGTGAGAGCAGAGGGTGGAGGAACCAGCCGAGCCAGACGCTCTCGCCCTTCCCCTGGCGTCCGATGCGGTTCATGCCGTCGTTCCAGTCTCCGGTGCCCATCAGCGGCAGGCCGTGCCTGCCCACCGCGAGGCTGCGGTCGAGCGCGCGGGCGCAGTGTTCATAAAGCGTTCCACGCTCGGCCGATACGGTGGGAGCGAAGTAGGCATCGTCCTGATCGGCCGCCAGCGGCGGCCCTTCGAGGAACGGCACCTCTTCGTCGAGCAGCCGGGTTTCGCCCGTGACTTCCAGATAATGGAGGACGACGTAGGGGAGCCACAGGCGGTCGTCGGAAATGTGGGTCCGCACCCCCCGGCCCGACGGCGGATGCCACCAGTGCTGGACGTCGCCCTCCACGAACTGCCGGCCCGCGGAGCGCAGGATCTGCTCGCGCGTGATCTCCCGCCGCGCCACGGTGAGCGCCAGGACGTCCTGCAACTGGTCGCGGAAGCCGTAGGCGCCACCCGCCTGGTAGAAGGCCGAGCGCGCCCAGACCCGGCAGGAAAGGGTCTGGTAGAGCAGCCAGCGATTGAGCAGCAGGTCCATCGCCCGGTCCGGAGTCTTCACCTGGAGCGCCCCGGCGACCTCCTCCCAGGAGCGGGTCACCGCCGCCAGGACCGCGTCCGGGTCGGCCTTGCGATAGCGCTCGACGAGGGTCCGCACCTCCTCGACGACGCCGCCCTCGCCGAGGAGGAAGACGATCTCGGTCCGGGCGCCGGGGCGCAGCTCGACGACGGCCTGGAGCGCGCCGCAGGGGTCGAAGCCGGCGCCCACGCGGCCGGAGAGGCGGTCTCCCCGTTCGAGCGCCGCCGGATGATCGAGGGTGCCGTTGCGGCCCAGCAGCTCCGCGCGATCCCCGGTCCAGGCGGTCTGCTGGCCTCTCAGGTCGGCGAAGGCGATGCGGCCCCCGAACTCGCCGTTCCAGGCGTTGCGCGCCAGCATCGCGCCGGTCCCCCCCGGACCGTTGTCGATCTCGGTCACCACGAACGGCGCCGAGGCGCTGCGCGAGGTGCCGAGGACCCACTCGACGTAGGCGGTCACCGACAGGCGCCGGGGACGGCTTTCACGGTTGACGATCGTCAGGCGGGAGATCTTGACCGGATCGGCCCGCGGCACGAGCTGCAGCAGCTCGAGCGTCACGCCGTGCGAGGTGTGCTCGAAGCGGCTGTAGCCCTGGCCGTGGCGGGCGACGTAAGGCCACTGCTCCTCGCGGATGGGCAGCACCGTGGGCCCCCAGAGCAGTCCGCTCTCCTCGTCACGGACGTAGAAGGTCTCCCCCGGCGGATCGCTCACCGGGTCGTTGGACCACGGGGTGAGCTGGTTCTCGCGGCTGTTGACCGACCAGGTGTAGCCGGCGCCCGATTCGGAGACCTGAAAGCCGAAGCCGGGGTTGGCGATGACGTTGATCCAGGGCGCCGGCGTCCACTGCCCCTCGCCGAGGATCGTCACGTACTCGCGGCCGTCGTCGGCGAATCCTCCCAGGCCGTTCCACAGCTCGAGCTGGGGCCGCGGCGGCGCGGCGACGTCCGTGGGGGAGGGCGACGGGGAGGGGCCAGGCTCTCGCTCCGCGGGTCGGCGCGCCCGGCTGGGGGCGGCCAACCCACGTCGCTCTTCGACCCGGACGCGGCGCTCGATCTGCTCGAAAAGGCTGCCGTCGCGCGCCAGGAGCACCGCCCGGGCGGCGACCAGGAGGACGTCCCGGACCTCGGGCGCGAGGAGGTCCGCCCGCAGGATGAAGGCGTTGCCGCCCCGCCGGTCCGGCTCGTTCCCGCCCAGGTGGAGCGACTGGCCGGCGCGAACCACCGCTTCGAGGGCGGATTGCAGGTCCTGGACGTAGGACGCCGCCTTCTCGTTGAGGACCACCAGGTCGACCGCCAGGCCCTTGATGCGGAAGTACTCGTGGGCTTGGAGGAGCTGGCGGACGATGCCGATGTCGTCGATCTCGTCGATGCGCACCAGCACGATCGGCAGGTCGCCCGAGATGCCGAGGGGCCAGAGGGCCGAGGCGCCGCGCGTGTTGCGCGCCAGGACCTCGGCGGGGGCGCGCAGCGAGGGGTCCGAGTAGAGGATGCGATTGGCGAGGCGCTGGAAAAGGTTGACGTCGTCGGGGGTGATGCCGAGGTGCCGCAGGTGCACCTGCGCCTGCGTCCAGGCCATGGCCGCGGCCCGCTCGAATGCCGCCGGGTCGCGGTACTTGTCGGCGACGCTCAGGGCCAGCTCGCGCGTCGGCGCCACCAGGGTGGTGAAGGTGACGCGCACCGTCGTGCCCGGATCGAGGCGCACCCGGCGCCGCAGGCTGAAGATCGGATCGAGCACCGCGCCGGCCGTGTTCGACAACGCCAGGCCGTCGATCACCGACATGGGAGTCCTCACCCCCCGCCCGCGGCCGAGGAACCGCGCGCGGTCGGTCTCGAACTGCAGGTCGCCGACGGCTTCGAGACTGTCTCCCGAAACGCCGGTGACGTGCGCCGCCCACAGCCGGGGCTCGCCCTCGGAGCGCGGCCGCCGCGTCGCGAGCAGCGCTCCGAGGCTGGGGACCCACTCGGTCTCGACGAACAGGTTCGAGAAGGCGGGATGGGCGAGGTCGGCGGCGGGCGGGGCGAGCACGATCTCGGCATAGGAGGTCAGCTCGATCTCCCGCACCCGCAGGCCGGGGTTGGTGAGCGAGACCCGGCGGACCTCGGCGTCGTCCTCCGGGGTCACCACCACCTCGAGCCGGCTGGCGATCACGCCGTCGCGGCGGACGATCTCCGCGCGGTCCTCGGAGAAGGTCACCTCGTAGCCGGCCGGCTCGACGCCGCTCGGCTGGAAGCCGGCGGACCACACTCTGCCGTTCTGCAGATCGCGGAAGAAGAAGAAGCTTCCCCAACAGTCGCGGGTCGTGTCCTCGCGGAAACGGGTGATGGCGAGGTCGGCGCCGCCCGCGCCGCCGGCACTGTCAGCGAAAGTACGGAAGCGGCTGTACCCGCCGCCGGCCGCCGTCAGCATCACCGTATAGCGGCCGTTGCTCAGCAGGTGGCTGCGGGGCACGGTGTGGTGAGGGGAAAAATAGCGGCGGACCACCGGCGGCATCAGCTCGCCGGCGTGCGCGGCAGCCGCCACCTCCTCGGCCCGCGGCCGGGCCACCGCGACGTCGCGCGGTGTCCGCTCCTGGAGCAGCAGCTCGGTCGCCTGCACCAGGGGCGCGGCGTGGAAGCGGGCGGGCATGCCCCCGTCTTCGCGGACGTCGAGGACGTTGGCCAGGGCGAGGAGGGACATCCCCTGGTGATGCGCCATGCAGGCGTGCACCACGGCGTGATCCCGGCCCTCCGGCAGCCGGGTGGCCGTGTAGTCGATCGCCTCGTAGAAACCGTAGAGGCCACGGGCTCCCGCGCTCGCGAGGGCCGCGAAGTTGAGGACCGCGGCCCGCGGCTCGAACATGGCGGCGAGCGCCGTCGCATACGGCGCCACCACCACGTCCTCGGAGAGCCCTCGCTTGAGGCCGAGGCCCGGCACCCCGAAGTTGGAATACTGGTAGGTCAGCTCGACATCGCGCGCGTTGAACGCCGATTCCGAGACTCCCCAGGGCACCCCGCGCTCCCTGCCATACTGGATCTGGCGCCGCACCACCAGGCGGCAGGTCTGGTCGAGCAGGCTGTGGGCCGGAGAGCGCATCACCAGCGCCGGCATCAGGTACTCGAACATCGAGCCCGACCAGGAGATGAGCGCCGCTCCCCGGCTGACCGGCGTCAAAGGACGGCCGAGCTGGAACCAGTGCGCCACCGGGACGTCCCCCTTGGCGATGGCGATGAAGCTCGCCAGCCGGGCCTCGGAGGCGAGGAGGTCGTAGAAGCTCGCGTCGAGCTCCCCCGGGTCGTCCCGGTAGCCGATCGCAAAGAGCTTCCGCGCTGGATCGTAGAGAAAGCTGAAGTCCATCAGGGAGAAGAGATCGGTGGCCATCCGGGAGATCTCGTCCAGCCGGTGCGCCAGGGCCGCGGAAGGAAGGAGGCTGTCGTCGGGGGCGGCCGCGAGCGCGCCGAGGTCCCGCCGGTGGCTCTCGACGCCGGCTTGCGCCAGCTCGGCCCAGGCCAGCACCTCTCTCCAGGCCGCGGCGTCGGCGCTCTCCTTCTGCTCGCCGGCCAGGGCCCGCGCCACGTCCGCCACGGTGTGGAGCCCGTGGGCCACCTCCTCCAGTCGCGCCGCCCACTCGGCCGGCGTCCCCGGCAGGGCCCTCATCCCGGGCCCCTCTCCGGGGTCGAGGGCGGGGGCGAGAGCGTTGAGCGCTTCGTCGAGCTGCCGGCGGGTGACCGTCTGCGTCCGGCGGCCGGCGGAGGCCGGCGCCGAGGCGCGGATCAGCTCCACGGCGTCGCTCACGCCCGAGAGCGCCTGGCGCCCGAGCAGCGACTGCTCGCGGAGCTGGCAGCAGGCTTCGGCAAGCGTCAGCAGATGGCCGGCCAGGTTGCCGCTGTCGACGGTGGAGACGTAGCGCGGAGCGAGGGCGCGGAGGTCGCGCGTCTCGTACCAGTTGAAAAAATGGCCGCGGAAGGGTTCGAGCCGGCCCATCGTCTCCAGCGTCTCCTCCAGCCGCGAGACGCAGTCCGCGGTGCCCAGCCAGCCGAAGTCGCGGGCGGTGACGACCGCCAGGAGATAGAGCCCCAGGTTGGTGGGCGAGGTGCGGTGGGCCACCACTGGCCGGGGATCGTCCTGGAAATTGTCGGGGGGCAGCGCGTGGTCCTCCGGCCCGACGAAGGTCTCGAAGAAGCGCCAGGTGCGGCGGGCGATCAGCCGCAGAGTCCGCGCCTCCTCAGGCGAGAGCGGCGAGGCCTGCGCCGGAGCGGGCGGCAGGCTGATCCACCGCGCCACCGCGGGCGCCAGCGCCCACAGCACCAGCAGCGGTGCCGGCCAGGCCCAGACGTGCCAGGAGCCGAGCTGGTGCCGCGCCGCGGCGCTGATCGCCACGGCGAGGGCGGCCACGGCGGCGAAGGTCACGCCGCCCTCCATCCGCCGGTAGAAGAGCCCGGGATCGAGGCCGAGCCTGGCCTTCGCCTGCGCCGCCGTCACCCACTGGAGCCGCCGGCGATGCGTGACGTAGAGCCGCGCCAGCGTGCGCAGGATCGCATCCGACATCAGCCAGGCCTGGTGAGAGAGGAAGACGACCGCGAGAGCCACCTGGGCGGAGGCGAGGCGGAGGTCGGCGGCGACGGCGAGGAAATGGCTGCGCTTGGAGATGCCGCTGCGACGGGGGATCAACCCGGAGAGGACCCGGAGGACCGCCGGCAGGGCCATCGTCGCCAGCACGAATTCAGTCCAGATGACTGCATGCGAGGCGGTCGGCGAGGCGCCGGCCAGCGTCCAGCCGGCCAGCAGGGTGAGGAAGGCGGCCGGAGCCCACAGCGTCCGCCGCAGGTTGTCGATCATCTTGAAACGGTCGATGGCGGGGATCCGCACGCGCGGCCGGCGACCGTCGGCGGTGGGGCCGCGGCCGAGGATCCACGGCAGCAGCTGCCAGTCGCCCCGCGCCCAGCGGTGCTGGCGGGCGGCGTTCGCCTCGAAGTGCGAGGGGAACTCCTCGAACAGCTCGATGTCGGTCACCAGGCCGGTGCGCGCGAAGATCCCCTCGAACAGGTCGTGGCTGAGCAGCCGGTTGTCCGGGACCTTGCCGTCGAGCGCCGCCCTGAAGGCGTCGACGTCATAGATCCCCTTGCCCGTGAAGGACCCCTCGCCGAAGAGGTCCTGATAGACGTCCGACACCGCGGCGGCATAGGGATCGATGCCGGCCGGCCCCGAAAAGACGCGCTGGAAGAGCGATCCCTCCTCCTCCGTGGGCAGTGTCGCGGTGATCCGCGGCTGGAGCACGCCGTAGCCCGCCACCACGCGGCCGAGCCGGGCGTCGAACCGCGGCCGGTTCAAGGGGTGAGCCAGCGTACCGATCAGCCGCCGGGCGGCCTCGCGCGGCAGCCGGGTGTCGGCGTCCAGCGTCAGGACGTAGACGATCCCCGGCGGCGCCACGGGGTCGAGGAACGTGGTGTCCGTGTCTCCCCTTAACAGCCGGTTGAGCTCCTCCAGCTTGCCGCGCTTGCGCTCCCAGCCGAGCCAGCACTGCTCGCTCTCGTTCCACAGCCGCCGGCGGTGGAAGAGGAAGAAGCGGGCGTCGCCGGCGGGCGACGGCCCATAGTGGAGGTTGAGGCGCGCGATTCCGGCCCTGGCCGCCGCCAGCAGCTCCTCGTCATCCGGCAGGGTCTCCGTGGGCGCGTCCCGCCAGTCAGAGAGGAGGGCGAAGCGCAGCTCGGCCTCGGGATTTGCGAGGTAGTGGACCTCCAGCCGGCCGATCTGCTCCTCGATCGCCGCCGTGCTGGTCAGCAGGGTCGGCACCGCGACCAGGGTCCGCAGCTCCGGCGGCACGCCCTCGCGCAGCGCGAGGCGCGGCAGGATCCGCGGCCCCAGCTGCCGCGTCACCCAGGAGTTGACGAGCTGGATCGCCAGCTCGGAGGCCGGCACCAGCGCCAGCAGGCCGACCAGTATCAGGGACCGTATCCCCAGGCCCGCCGAGTCATTGCGCTCGATGCTCAGGGGCACGGCCAGGACCAGCCCGGTGACGATGAGGATGGCGCCCAGGTAGACGGGCGTCGCCCACGCCACCACGGCGCGGCGCAGCCGGCGCTCCGGCTTCAGGCGGGCCCCCAGGGCGCGCTCGAAGGCGGGCCGCCCGTTCGCGATCAGGTCGTAGCCGGGATCCTTCGGCCGGTCCCCCGTGGCCTCCGCCGCGCGCTTCACCGCCTGCCGGGCGACTTCGATCTCGGACCGGCGAGCATCGCGCGCCAGCTCCTCCACCGCGTGCCGGTAGCCGTCGCGCGTCCCGAACTCCATCGCCATGTAGCCGGGGTGCGCCGCCAGCGCCTCGTCCACCAGGCTCACGCTCTCGACGAAGGTGGCCCAGTCGAACGCCGAGATCAACCGCATGCTGGTGATCAGGTTGCGCACCGTCACGTTCATGGTCGTCTGCCGCCGGTACTCGACTTCGAGGATCTCCTCGGCGGTCGTCCCCTGCTCCGCCAGGCGCCGGTGCAGCCAGGCGAGAGCGGGGGTGACCGCCGGGTCCTGGTCGCGCAGCCGGCCGAGGAGCGCCACCGCAAAGGGGACGTCGAGCGGCCGGTCTTCGTAGCGCCGGAGCAGCGCCGCGGGCTGGGCCGGCGGCTCCTCGCCCAACAAGAGGTCGGCCAGATCGTCGGCCTCCTTGCGGGCCAGCCGGGCGCGCACCATCCTCTCGGCCAGGCGCCGCAGGTTCTCGACCAGCACCACCCGCAGAGAGATCGCCACCGCCCAGAGCTCGCCGAGGGTCAACGGCTTCAGGCTCTGGTAGGCGCGGATGAACCGCCGCAGCACCTCCGCGTCGAACAGGCTGTCGGTGTGGGCCACGAAGTCGTAGGCAAGGGCGTAGACCCGCGGATAACCCTTGAAGGGGTCGCTCGCGAGCTTGGGCAGCTCCTGATAGAAGCCGGGCGGCAGGTCCTCGCGGATCTCGCGCAGTTGCTCTTCGACGAGATGGAAGTTGTCGACCAGCCACTCCGCCGCCGGCGTCACCGCCCGCTCGTCGCGCATCGCGTCGGCGATCTGCCGGTAGGACTGGAGCAGGACCCGGCCGTTCTCCCGCAGGCGCGGCCCCAGTCGCCGGTCTCCCCGGCGCCCGGGCCTCACCTGCTGCTTTTCGGCGAGGCTCAACGCGTGCTGCTCGAGACGCTCGACGCTCCACAGCTCCTCGCGGATCGGTTCTGGAAGATTGGCGAAGGAGGAGGCGGGGTACGGGGCGATCTTCATGGGCAGAGCTTATCGCTCTACGGCAATGACTTGCCTGGGGATGCGATCGCAGGAGCCCTCACCACCCCGAGGTGGTGAGGGCCGGTCCTGAGAGGCTGCGGCGTTTCAGGGGAAAAACCCGGGGTTGAACAGGTTCGCCAGATCGTTGCTGGCAGACACTTTGGAGAGGATCGGCAGGCTCAGGATCTCCTCCACGGACTTGATGATGGAGCTGTGCGTGTAGGAGACCGCGCCCGCGAAGTTGGCCTTGACGCCGGGGCCGACGGCCAGGAACGGCATCTTCGTCGTGGCGCTGCCCTCGTCCCAGGTGATGAAGATGGTCCCGGCGTGGGTGGTGGCCCAGTTGATGATGCGGGGCAGCTCGGCTTTCAGCCAGTCATCCCCGGAGCGGATCGTGTTGCTGTTCGGACAACCGGAGGCGCCGTGCATGTCATTGCACAGGTTCGGCGTGATGAAGACATAGGAGGCCATGTTGTTCGCCGCCAGGTCCGTCGCGAACGAGCTGTAGGGTTTGCTGTGCGCCACGCAGTAGGCGTTGGTCTTCGACGGCGGGTTGCCGGAGACGTCCTTGAAGAAGACGAACGGATCGTGCTTGGGAGCATAGAAACCGCTGCCGGCGATGGGGCAGGCGCCGGTCGTCGAGTTCTGCCCTTCCTGATAGGTGATCCAGGTGACGCCGCTGGTCGCGTTCTTGATCTGCGTTACCAGGTGGGCGGTGCTGCTCGTGCTGTTCGAGCTCGACGGATTGTTGTCCGTGGTGAAGGTGTGATCGGAAAAGGCGTTGGTGCCCGCTTCCATCCACACGTAGTGCGGCTCGCTGGCGAGCGAGGGGAGCTCGTCGTTGAAGTTGGTGGCGTGGGCGTAGCTCGGGATCAGCGTGTTGTTGATGTATGGTGCGTCGGTCGTGTTGCCGTAGATCTGCGACGCGTCGTGGTTCTCCATCACGATCACGAACACGTGCTGGAGGACGGGCGCCGCGGAAGCGGCGGAGAAGCTGAGAGCCCAGGCGAAAAAGAGCGCAATGCCGTTCTGAGTCCATCTCCTCATGTTTCATCTCCCCCGGCCTTCGCGGATGGCCAGGATGGCAGTCCAGGAGCGGGCCGTTGGAGCGCTACCTTAGAAATCCAGAGTGTAGTTGTCAAGCGACGGTTGTGGGACTGGCGAATGACGATCCGGCTAAGCCAGTCCCGTGCCGCGGCTCAGGGGCTGACCGTCACATGGCTGAAAGTCCCCGTGGCCATCGGCGTGCCGGCGCCATTGCGCAGCACCAGGAAGCCGACGTAGGCGTTGGACGACATGGCGACCGTCTGCGTGCTGAAGATCTGGGTCCAGGTCGTGCCGTCATCCGAGACGTAGGCCGAAAAATCGTTGGCGGCGCGGGTGAGCTTGAGCCAGCGCGGCGGGAAGGTGCTGCCGGTGCTCGGCCCGTCGCTCGCCGTGATCCCGCCCTCCGTGGTGCGGCGGCGGAACTTGGCCTTGCCCT
>JAJKHS010000141.1 GCA_021154885.1 Thermoanaerobaculum sp. | reverse complement strand
CCCGGTTGGAGCCGTCTTGCTGGTCTCCCTCTTCTCCCGGGGAGGGGGGTTGGGAGGGGGCGGGAGAAGAGGGCCGGGGTGATGAGGGTCTTGGGAGGGGGCGCTCCGAGGCCGCCCGCGCCGCCCTCGGGATCGCGCCCGATGAATTCGTCGTCGCAACCTTCGGCTTTCTCACCGCTGCCAAGCGTCCCGAGGTGCTCCTGCGCGCCTTCTCCCGCCTGCGCCGAGAGGTGCCCCGGGCGCGGTTCCTGATCGTAGGCGAGGTCTCGCCGCATTTCGATTTCGAGCGGATCTTCACCTCCGAGCTGCGGGAGGGCGTCACCATCACGGGCCGTCTCGATCTCGACCGCTTCCTTTTCTATATGCAGGCTTGCGACGTGGCCGTGAACCTGCGCCACCCCACGGCCGGTGAGACCTCGGGCACGGTGGTCCGACTGCTGGGCCTGGGTAAGCCGGTGATCGTCAACGATACTGGCGCCTTCGCCGAGATCCCGGACGACTGCTGCGCCAAGGTCGATCTCGATGACACCGACAATACCGAGGAGGAGCTGCTCCTGGCCTACCTGCGCGCCCTCGCCGGGGACGAGGGCCTGCGCCGCCGCCTGGGTGAGAACGCCCGCCGCCACATGGCCGAGCACCACACCCTCGCCGGCTCAGCTCGCGGCTACGCCGACTTCCTCCGCGAGACGGTGGCGATGAACGTCCAGCCTTTCCGCGCCGTGCCGCCGCTCGCCGCGTATCCGGAGGACGACCTGCTCTCGGACCTGGTCCGCGAGGTCACGACGGAGATGGTGGACCTGGGGGTCGGGGAGGACGATGACCTGCTGCGGGAGGTCTCGGCGGCGATGGTGGAGCTGGATTTGGACCGGACCTGAGAAAAGAGGGAACCATGCCCGCCATCGAACGCGTCCTCGAAACCGCGCTGTATTGCGATGACCTCGACCGCGCCGCGGCGTTCTATCGCGACATCATGGGCTTGCGCATCCTCGACGCCGGTCCGCGCCTGGTGGCGGTGGACGCCGGGCAGGCCAGTGTTCTCCTCCTCTTCAAGCGCGGTGCGACCCTCCAGGGAGCGGATCTGGGCGAGGACGGGAGAATCCCGTCCCACGACGGCAACGGCCCCGTTCACCTGGCATTCGCCATCCGTCCCGAGGAGCTACCCGAGTGGGAGCGCCGCCTGAGGGAGCATGGCATCGTCGTCGAGAGCACCGTGCGATGGGAGCGCGGCGGCACGAGCCTCTACTTCCGCGATCCCGACGGCCACTCCGTCGAGCTCGCCACGCCGGGGATCTGGGCCACGTACTGAACGGGAACTACTAGGCCTTGGGACGCACCGGCTTGAGGTCCTCCCAGCGGGCGGGCTCGATCTCGACTTCGTAGAAGAGGTCTTTGGTTTTCTCCGCCTTTTGGAGGGCGGCATCAATCTGATCCGCGGCGGGCTGGAAGATGAAGGGCCGGCGAGGGTAGAGGCGATCGTTGACCCAGTAGCGGCTCCATTCGTCGGTGGTGGCGATGAACTCCTGGGTGAAGCCGGTTGCAGTGGGGTATTTGCCCTCGACCTCCAGACAGCCGTGGATGCAGATGTCCACGTAGGACTGCACCATTGGGAATTGGGGAGTGGGCAGGTTGTCGTCGAGTTGGTCCGGCGGGATCAAGTTGATGTAAGCCCACACCAGCCCATCGAGGGGAGTGGTTTGGCCGTCGAGCATCTCGATCTTGTCGCTCTCGATGCGGCAGCGCTGATAGCCGGCGCTCTCCCGCCGGTCGGTCGCGGCGAGCTCCTCGGCGGAGACCTTGTAGATTACGCCGTTGCACGTCACTGGAGGGAGCGTCTTGGGATCAGCGATGACGGCGCCGAGGTAGGTCGTGGTCAGCCCGCTCGCCGCCCCGCGCGCCCACCAGCCGCGGCGGATGCCCGTCACCCGCGCCGGCCAGGCATCGCGCGCCGACGGCGTGGTCCGCTGGCGGGACTCGTCCTCGATGAGCGATCCATAGCCGAAGATAAAGTTCTGTGGTGCCTTGGGGTCAACGCCGCCGATTTTGACGCAATGCATGCCGGTCCTCCTCAGCTGTTCGCCTTCAGCTCGCCGATGATCATCTGGATCTGCTGATCGGGCTCTGCCATCAGCGGGACGCTGCCGGCGCCGCGGTGGCCGCCGCCGCCGTAGCGCGCGGCGAGCTCGCCGACGTTCGTCTTGCAGGTGCGCCGGAAGATGCTGTGGCCGAGGATCAGCATGGGAAACTTGCGGTCCGGACCCCAGTGGATGCGCGCCGAGACGTTGACGTCGGGGAACAGCGCGTAGACCAGGAAACGATTGCCGATGGGCGTGTAGTCGAGCGCGCGGAAATCGGTGATCACCACGTTGCCGTCCACCCGGCTGTGCGCGCGCAGCGCCTCGCAGAAGTGCTGGTTCTCCCCCTCGATCAGCATGCAGCGGGCCTTCACTGCCGGGTCGTCGAGGACGTCCTCGATCGGCGTCTCGTTGCGCAGCAGGTCGATCAGATCGTGGAAGTAGTCCTCGAAGTGGCCGATGCCGGTGCGGCCGTCGATGGTGAAGCCGAGCTTGATGTAGCCCTGGGGATCGAGCACGTCGTCCGGCGTCAGGTTGGCCGAGTCGAGGCGGTCCGTCTCCCGCACCAGCTCGGCGAACTGGGGCATGGCGGCTTCGCCGCCGTAGTACTCGTAGACCAGCCGTGCCGCCGACGGCGCCTCGGCGAAGGCGCCCTTGAAGCCCACGGGGACGTGCGGCGTCGCCGTGTGCAGGTGGTGGTCGAACCACAGGCCGCAGTTGGGATGATAGGGGAGGTTGGCGATGACGTCGTCCGGCCGGATGTCCGCCCGGCCGTCGCTGATGTCCTGGGGGTGGATGAGCGAGATGGCGGTGATGTCCTCCTGGCTGGAGAGCAGCACGGCACACGTCAGCCCGTCGAGGTCGCCACGAGTTACGAGTCGCATGGTGGACGGGATTATAGCGCCGTCGCGGGGGAACGGTGCGGTGGGTCCCGCGGCAGAGAGCAAGGACACAAGGACACCAAGGACTACAAGGACGAGAAGATACTGCCGAGAACCGAGGCTGGGGCCCTCCCCGTCCTTGGCGTCCTTGGTGTCCTTGCTGTCCTTGTTTCGGCTACGCTTCCCCCCTCATGGCCCGACTCCTCGTAACCCCCGAGATCTTCGCCCTGTTCCCCGACGCCGTGCTCGGCGTGATCGTCGCCCACGAGATCGACAACACCCGCGGGGACGAGAAGATCCAGGCGGGCCTGCGGGAAGAGGAGGCGCGGGTGCGGGAGCTGTTCGCCGCGCAGCCCATCCCCGAGCACCCCCGCATCGCGCCGTGGCGGGAGGCCTACCGGAAGTTCGGCGCCAAGCCGAAGGACCATCCGTCCTCGATCGAGAACCTGGTGCGCCGGGTGGCGAAGGGGCACGCCGTGCCGAAGGTCAATCCGCTGGTGGACCTCTACAACACGGTGTCGCTGCGTTTCCTGCTGCCCGCGGGCGGCGAGGACCTGGACCACACCCAGGGAGATATCCGTCTCACCGTGGCCGGCGAGGGAGAGGCGCCGGTGCGGCTCCTGGGCGAGCCCGAGGCGCGGCCGCCGTACCCCGGCGAGGTCATCTACAAGGATGACCTGGGCGCCATCTGCCGGCGCTGGAACTGGAAAGAGGCCGACCGCACCAAGCTGACGCCGCAGACCCGGCGGGCGATCCTGGTCCTGGAGGGCCTGCCGCCGGTGGGGGTCGAGCAGATCGTCGAAGCTACGGGAACCCTCGCCGCTTTGCTCTCCGTATACTGTTGTGCTCGTATCTCCACGGCCGTGATCGACCGCGGCCAGCAGGAGATGACGCTGGAGGCACCATGAACAAGGCGATTCTCCTCTCTCTTCTTGCCGTTCTCGTGGGGTGCGCCTCGGCGGGAAACAACTCCGGAGCCAACACCAATAAACTGGAAGTGAACGTGCAGGCCTTCGTGGATCCGGGGCTCTCGATCCCTCCGGGCAGCTCCTTCGCCACTGTGCCGATCGACAAAGCCGAGAACAAGCTGCTGGAAAAGGAGCTCCTGGCCCTGGTGAGAGAGAGGCTGGAAGCGAAGGGCCTGCGGTACGACGAGACGAAGCCGGACTTCCTGGTCGCCGTCGCGGGTTACCTGGGAGGTTACGGCGACCCCTTCCCCCGCTTCACGGACTACTTCCCCAGCGCGGCAGCTCCGGCGATTCAGTCCCCCGACATCACCGGAAGCGCCGAGGTTCCTCCGCCTGCCGCTGGAACGCAGCCGAGCGCGCCGCCGAGCCCGACGACCAGCCCGGCTCCCAGCCCGAGTCCGGGCAGAGAGGACGTCAGGAACCGGCGCCGGGGCTCCAGGACGTTCCAGTACACTCCGTTGTACATCCGGATCATCGACGTCTTCGTCGGCAAACGCGTCGGGGGTGAGGGGAGAGCGGCCGCAGAGTCCGTCTGGGCCGGAAGAGCGCAAAGCACGGGCGCGACGGAAGACTTGGCGCTGGTGGCGCCGCCCCTCCTGGACGAGCTGTTCACGGAGTTCCCAAAGCGCTCCGGCCAAGATCCCCACCGCGTCGTCAACTGGAGCGCGCCGGCGAGCGCCAACTAGGCCCTTTCCATATAGCCGTTGCCGATGACTTTCAGACACACACGACCCACGGTCGGATCGGTTCGCTCCTGGAGCGGCTTGACGACGCACCCTTCCCGGACGTGGTCGGCGCCGGGGACCAGGCTGGGGCCTTCCGCCAGCTCCAGAATCCGGTCGAGCTCGAACGGCAAGGCCTCTGAAATCGTTGGTACCCAGGGTAGGCCGAACGGCGTCGACCCTTCGCGAGCCGCGATGGGATGTTTCCATTCGCTGCCGACCAGGATGTCGAAAGCGGCAAATCGAACCTCGCCCTTCTTCGTGCCATACCGCAGGTCCTGGACCTGACCGTAGACCTCGCCGTAGACCGTGACACCTGGATTCGCCGTCAGGAAATCACGCAGCCCCTGCGTCTCCCGCAGCGCCCGCCACCAGAGGTTGTCGGCAGACTCCTGCTTCCACTCGGTGCGGGAGCCGCAGAAGAAACCGCCGTCTTCGAGGAAGGTGAAGCGTCCGTTCGCGCCGTGGATCTTCTCGCTGACGAACACGGTTTCACCGGGAATGAAAACTGAGGCGTAGCGACGCAGGCTCTCGACGTCGAACGCCGGCCGGTAGCCGGGAGGCGGCTTGATCGACTCTCCCCCCGTGCTGATCGGCAAGGGCGGATCGTAGTGCGTCACCCCCAGCAACCCGGCCACGTCGTCGCCGACGCCCGAGCCTTCGGGGGCGGGAACCAACAGCCCCATGCTGATGATCCCGCGCAGCCGCCGGACCTTGATCCGGCGGTGGCCGTCGAGGAAGGCGAACTGCTCGGTGTCAGGAACGACGGAATCCGGCGGAATATACGCGCCCAGCTCACGACCGATCCAGTCCGCGGTGCGGACGCAGACGGTGTAACCGTCGAAGACGCGGACGATGGAGAGCGAATCCGCGTTGGGATGGGGCTCCAGGTGAACGGGGACGACTTCCACTCGGTGCGTGCTATTCATGGTTGACTCCAATCTCAGGCGGCCCCACCCCCGCCAACCCCAACACCGAAGGCACCCGCCCCGGCTCCGCCATCCGCAGCAGCCCCAATCCGATCCCGGCGAAGCCGTTCATCAGGCCGGGGGATTCGATACTGGCGCGGGTGCCGCAGAGCCAGCCGTCGCGGTCGAGGCTGGCGAGGACGATCTCCAGAAAACGTTGGACGTCCGCCGCCAACTCGGCGCTCGGGAGGCGCTCCTGGACCTGGAGGAGGAAGTCGAGGTTGCCGAGGTCGCCGTGGCAGAGGCAGTGGTTCTGGCCCGGACCGCGTTGCAAGGTACGGCGGACGGCCTGATCGATCTCGTCGCGAAAGGCCGCGCGCTCCTCGTCGCTCCGGGCGTGGGGGAAGGCGTAGAGCCTCGTGAGACCCACTCCCGGAGCGCCGTAGCACCAGGCCATGGCGACCGTGCTCTCCTGCGGCGGTTTCTCGCCGGGGGAGCCGCGGAGGAGCCGGTCGAGGTCCCCCCAGAATCGCTCCCGCTCGCCGGCGAAGCCCGCGAGGCCGGCGTCGAGGAAGCGCCGGTCTCCCGTAGTGGCTCCCAGCCGGGTGAGGGCGAGCGCGATGCCGCCCACGCCGTGGGAGATGCCGGCCAGCGGCCGCTCGGCCGCCAGGCGGGTGCGCCAGCCGAGCCCCGATCCCCAGGGCTCGGCCCGCGCCAGGAGACGTTCTCCGCATTGGATCGCCACGTCCAGGACGCGTTGCGATCCGCAGGCCTCGCGGAGGGCGAGCAGGCCGAGGATCGCGCCGGCCGCGCCGCCGATCAGGTCGAGCTCCTCGTCGCCGGCCAGCATCGCGGGAAAGCGCTCCACCATCCGTTCCGCCGCGGCGAGAAGCTCGCGGTCCCGCCAGAGGTGGCCGAGTTGGGCGAAAGTCCAGACGATCCCTCCCCAGCCCTGGAAGGCGCCGAGCGAGGCGGCCGGCTCGGGCGCACCGGGCTCGCCGTCCGGACGGACCTCGACCTGCAGCCGGAGGGTGGCGATGGCGGCCCGCGCCAGCCCGGTCGCGGCCGGATCGCCGGCGACTTCGCCGAGGAAGCCCAGGAACAGGGCGATGCCGGGCAGGCCGGCGTAGAGGTCTTCCGGCGTGGGCTCCAGCGACCAGCGCTTGTTGCGGTATTCGAGACCGATCCAGGATGCGTAATCCCCTTCCCGCACGGCCATTTCGGCGAACCAGTCGCCCACGGCGCGGGCGTGGCGCAGCAGGCTCTCCCGCAACGCCTCGGGCGCCAGCCGCGGCGCCTCCGGGTCGGGCGTGTAGCTCGTCCATTCGGTGTCTTCCCGGTTCAGGAGCTGGGTGCCGAGGGAGAGGCGCAGGAGCCAGAGCTGGCGCCGCAGGTCCTCGCCGCCCAGCAGCTCGATGCGGCGCCGGACGAGCTCGAAGGAGGGCTCCTCCAGGAAGTCGGGGATGCGCTCGCCGCGGCTCGTCCACAGGTCGCGCGAGGAGGGGAGGGTCGAGAAGAAGGGGATGTCCCCTTCCGCGAGGTCGCGGTGCTCGGCCGCAATCACCCGGGAGAGGACCGGCTGATGCACGGCCTCCAGCCAGAGGCGGTCGAGCAGCCGGTCGCGGTCGAGGGCGTCGCGCAGGTAGTCGGGGTGGAAGCTCTCCATGAGCAGCAGGCCGTAGATCTGCGTCGGACGCAGCACGACCCGCACGGGGGCATCGGCGAACGGGGCGAGCCGCCGGCTCAGCTCGTCGCGGCGAGCGGCCAGCACGGCATAGACGGCGGCGAAGCCGCGCGTCATCTCCTCGCGATATTGGCCGACCTGGGCGGGCTCGCCGTCGAGGGTCGGCCGGTTCAGACCGCCCTCCATGATCGCGCGGTCGCGCACCACGTGCATCTCGTCGGTGCCCGTGCCGATCCACTGGACCACTTTCTCCGGCGTGGGCTGGCCGGCCACGGCCGACACGCCGCTGATGTCCACCCCCTCGAAGTCGTCCCCCTGGCCGACCTGGAAGGGGAGGAGACCGACGCGCAGGACGGAATGGAGGGCGAACTGCGAGCGGAGATCCTCCTGCGGCCGGGCCTGCCGGCCGCGCCGGATCTGAGGATGGAAGAGCGATTCGAGGTCGACCACCACCGGGTGCTCGCCGGCGGCGATCAGGTTTTCGTAATGGCAATCGGTGGCGGCGAGAGCGTAGAGCACGGCGAGCAGCCCACCCAGCCGCTCGTGGAAGCGCGCGACCTCGACCGGCGATTGGCACGGCTCGGCGACGGCGAATTCCATCCAGCCGTAGTCGCCGCGGTCGAGCACGGCCAGGGTGCGAAAACCTTGAGGACCGCCCTGGGCGTTCACCCAGGCCAGGAGCTCCTGGAAGTGGGCCTCGACGGCGAGCGAGCGCGGCTTGTAGACCAGCCGGGCACCGGAGGCGAAGGTCAGGAGGCGCACGGCCCGGCCGCGGCGGTGGCGGTCGCCGGCGCCGCCGTCGAGAGTGGTGAGCGGGCCCGGGTCCTTTCCTCCAAAGAAGTGTTCGACGAGGGCGGGCCAGTCCGCGGCGAGATGAGAGAAGGCCTCGGCCGTGGCCTCGCGGAAGAGCTCGAGATCGAGGACCGCGTGGCGGGCGAGCACCGGGTATTCGCGCAGGATCGACTCCGCGATCTGCGGGTCGCGCAGGCGCTCGACGAAGGCGGCGAAGCGTTCCTGCGGCGTCTCCCCCGGCAGGAGCCCCTGCAGCCTGGCAACGTTCAGCTCGAGGACGAGGGTACGCGAGAGGAACGGCAGGAGGCGGTAGGGGAGGGTCTCGGAGGCCAGGCGGAGGGCGCTGTCGACGGTGAAGGGGAGAGGGGCTTGCGCCTCCTTCACGAGCCTCGTGAGGTCCGCTTTCAGACGCAGCCGGGCGCGGTCGGCGAAGGGGCGGACGAGCTCCAGGAACCCGGCGGCGCCGACATCTGCTGGAATGGGCAGGGCTTCGAGGGCCGCGGTATCCGGCGTCTGGCGATCCGCGAGCTCCGTCATCCAGGGCGGCCAGGCCGCGGACGGCGCGCCGAGCTGGTCCGGCGGGATTGCGAGGAGACGTGCGAACGACTCCTCGCCCAGGCCCAGGTCGGCCAGGTGCTGGTCCCACGAGGGCCCGGCCCGGAAGGCGGTCAGACCGCGCCACTCCGCGAGCCGGTGGCGGGCGCCCTCGTCCGCTGCGGACTCGGTGGGGTGACCCGGGGAGGCGAGGGCGGCGCGCTCGGCGAGCGTCAGGGCGCGGTACCAGTCGGCGAGATCGGGGGGTGCGTCCGGCATGAGGTCTCCCGGGGGGATTCTGACGCCAAGCGTCCGAAACGAAAAGAGCGGGAGGCGCGAAGCCCCCCGCCCTTCACGGCAGCGCGAGTTTTTCCGTTCTCTAGCTAGGCCGTGGTCGGGCAGCAGCCGGCCGCGCTGTTGAAGGTGTACTCCGTGCAGTTGATGGCGGTGGTGATCGGTGGGCAGCAGGAGCGCCAGTGGAGGAAGGTGTAGTTGGTGCAGTTCGGAGCCGTCGTGGCCACCGTGGCGCCGCTCATGGTCACGAGCTGCTCGTCGCTCAGCTCCGTGAGGCCGGCAGGATGATGGGGCAGAGCCGCCTGCTCCTCCGCCGACAGGGTCGCCCGATAGGCGGGGTCCTTCCAGGCGCGGATGACATCGGTCTTGTTCATGGTCTGATCTCCTATGGAAAGGGCTGTGGAGACACGGGGGCCATTGCGGAAGACCCCTATTCAACGGTGTGTACGACGGGAGCAAGCGGGACAGGCCGGCCCTCGTCACCTCGGCCCTCCCACAGCCGCCTGCCCAAGACCCCTCATCACCCCGACCCTCTTCTCCCCTCGCCCTCCCCCCAGCCGGGAGAAGAGGGAGAAAGGCAGAATCCTTCAGCCGGGTCCCCCCTCTCCCGGTCGGGGGGAGTGCGGTGGGAGAGGGTACAGGGGCATAGGAGCTAACTTTGCTTCACGCCAGGTCAGCAGCCTCCTCCAGGCCTGACTCGACAAGGCGCAGACCCTGGGGCGGCGACTGCAAGCTCCTCTTCAGTCCCTGCGACCGCGGCAGCAGTCGTCGCTGCCGGGGCAGCAGTCACCGCTGGCTCGGCAGCAGTCATCGCTGGCTCGGCAGCAATCATCGCTGGCTCGGCAGCAGTCGTCGCTGTCTCGGCAGCAGTCATCGCTGCCTCGGCAGGAGCCATCGCTGCCTCGACAAGGCCCAGACCAGACCCGACCCCAGTCATCAACGTCAAAGTTAGCGTCTATGGGGGACAGGGGTGAGGGTTTTCGGGAGGGGGGAGAGGACGGGGCGCTGACGACGCCTGGTCAGGCGCCCTGATGAGGTAAGATAATCGGCGGTACGATGACTCAAGACTTCACCGGCCGCGTCGCCCTCGTCACCGGAGCCTTTCGCGGCCTCGGGTTCGCCACGGCGGAGCGCCTCGCCGCCCGCGGCGCCGCGGTGGCCGTCCACGTCCGCGATCCCGAGCGCGCCGCGGATGCCGCGCGACGCCTGGGGGATCGCGGCTTCGCGGTGTCCGGCGACCTCGGGAGCGCCGCCGATCTCCAGGCGATCGTCGCCCGCACCCTCGACCGCTTCGGCCGCCTCGACGTCTTGGTCAACAACGCGGCCGTGGCCCTCTCGACCCGTTTCGAAAAGATCGACGAGGAGGAGTGGCGGCGGACGTTCGAGATCAACGTCACGGCGGTCTTCCTGCTCATCCGCGCCGTGCTGCCGGCCATGAAGGAGCAGCGGTATGGCCGCATCGTCAACCTTTCCTCGACGGCCGGCAAGACCGTGAGCACTCTCGGGGGAGCCCACTACACCGCCTCGAAGGCGGCCCTCCTGGGATTGACCCGCGCCGCGGCCAAAGAGCTGGGACCGTACGGCGTCACCGTCAACGCCGTCTGTCCCGGCCTTTTCGACACCGAGCTGACACGCGAGCACGCCACCCCCGAGCAGCTCGAGGCCATCGCCAGGACCTTCCCCGTCCGCCGCTTGGGCGACCCCGTCGAGGTCGCCGATCTCATCTGCTTCCTCGCCTCTGAGGCCGCCGGCTATGTCACCGGCGCGTCGTTGGACATCAACGGCGGGGATTTGATGGTGTAGAAGCCGTCGCTCAGGGCTGTCCCGGCCTCCGGTGAACCGGGCGGGTGGCGTTGTCGATCTGGATGGCGTCGAAGCCGACGCTGAACTGCCCTCCGGAGTTCATGGTCATCGCCACCCAGGCCTGAGCCGCCGCTGGATCGTCCGGCGGGTTGACGTTCGGGACGACGCTCGTGTTCAGGTTCAGATAGAACCAGCCAAAATTGAATGGAACCGGGAGATCGCTGCCGCCCACCACGACGCGTTGGGTTTCCGCCGGGAACGGAATGAGGCCCTGTTGTTGGGGTGAAAAGGGGATGCTCTGCGGAACCTGCGCCTGCTCCTGCTCGTCGAAGATCACGATGCCCTCCTGTCCCAACGGGTACCAGGGAGGACGCGAACCCGGAGTTACCGGACACGTGAAGGCCTGCTGGTTGGCCTTGGAATCCCGCCACACGATCAGGCTGGTGCCGTTCGTGCTGGCATTGACGTACCGCACGGCGAAGTTCGTCGCCAGCGGCCGCCGGTGATCCACCTTCGACCAGCCGACGTAGCGGCCATAAAAGGTGTACTGGGGAGAGCTCGTGAATTCGGGAGGTACAGGGCTGGGGGGCTCGGCGAGGATGTGGACCAGCGGGTTCCCCTCGGCGGTACCCCGGGTCTGGTTGACATAGAAGTAGTCACCCCAGAGGACGTTCTGGTCAGTGGCGTCGCCGCTGGCGCCGAAATACTGGGGATCACTGGGGAAGCGCAAAGTGCAGTTGTTGACCGTGTCGACCGTAACGTAACCCCGGGCGACGTTGTCCCCCAGGTTACGCCCGGCGCAGAGACCGCTGAAGATCGGCGAGGCGTTGCCCGTCAGCGACAGTTGCAGGTGCTGGATGAAACTTGCCGGCAGGGACGGTGGCGGCAAGATTCCGTTGCAATTCGAGAAGTTGACGTCCTGCGAGAAGGGCCCCTGCGGACTGATGTGGTCGCTCGGGTCCTGACCGGCGGAGGCCGTCTGCGGGAGCAGGCCGTTGACGAGGATGTCGCGCAGGGTGATCGTCTGCACGTCATAGCCGGTCAGATAGATGTTGAAGCCCAGGACGGGAACGGAGAGGTCCGACCAGATCACCACATGGGCCAGAACCGCGATGTCGGAGGCGTTGTTGATGGAGAGCAGGGTGTTCGCGCCAGTGGAATTGCTGAGATCCACCTCGAAATATGGCAGCAGCAGGGTGGCCGCCGGCTCCGGAGCGATCTTGTCGGTGGCATGGGTCGTCGCGGGACTCTCCAAACCCAATAGGCAGAGCGCCACGAGAGCGGAAGAGAATCTCTTCATTTCGGACCTCCTTCTGGATTGAATCGTGCGCGTTCCTCGAACAGCGCGAGCGTCCCGGTTCACGTTTTCGCCAGCCGCGACGGCGGGCGCGGCGCTCCGGCCACTCGGCCGTCGCACCGCGCCCTGTTAGCGTACTATCTCGGCGAGGATCTGCTTACTGCGCGCAGACCTGAGTGCATGACTCCCACGTGGTGTACCAGTCCGCCGGGTTCGTGCAGTAGGTGCTCCCCGGCACGGCCCGGCCGCTGCAGCAGTCGGTCCGATACAGCGTGTCGTCGATTCCGCCCGCGGGGATGCAGGCTGCGGCGCGGGCCGTCGTCGACCCCACCAGAGGCAAGCAGGCGAGACACGCGGCCAGGAACATCAAGCGGACTTTGCTGGACTTTCTCATGACGGTACTTCTCCTTGAAACGGTCCGAAGCTCAGGATGAGCTCAGACGCCAGTCCTTTCGCCAGTCCGCATGCGGTAGGGGCCTCCAGGGCCCAGGGCCCGGCAGCGGCGACCTGCCGGGCTTTCAAGAAGGTAGCATTGTTTAGCGCATAGCGCAATAGCTATTTTAGGGTGGCTTGTCGGAACGGGCTCATCGCTCGAGGACTGTCTCAGTTTCCAGAAACCACCGCCAGGCCGGCACGATACGCACACTGTTGCCGGCGACCTCGACGGTGCCTTCTTCCCGCAGTGTGACCAGGGTGGCCCGCTCGCAGGCGGTCTCTGCCAGCCCTTCCGCCAGGGCTCGCAACTCGCGCTGGCGGGTCGCCGGATCCTCCAGATCGGCGCAGACCTGGACCAGCTCCCGCGTTCCCCTGGGATCTTCCGCCAGGAAATCGACTTCATAGCCGGAGCCGGTCGCGACATAAGCCAGGGATTTTCCCCGGCGCCTCAGCTCCAGGTAGACGGCGGTCTCCAGCAGGTGACCGATGTCCCCGGAGGCCCGGAAGGAGAGGGCCGTCGAGAGAGCAGGATCGACGGGGTAGCACTTCCGCGGATTGACCTGGCGGACGCGGAGCGAGGGGGAGGCGACCGCTATCGTGGAGACGAGGAAGCTGTCCTCCAGATGGGCCAGGTACTCGTACAGCGTATCCTT